>NZ_PPCH01000018.1:0-1713 GCF_002913765.1 Campylobacter concisus
ATCAAACAGCACCGCTTCAAAGTGCGAGGAGCTATTTAAGCCATTTGCCGATAAGCTAAATTCTCTTTTAGCCTCCCAAACATCAAATAAATTTAGTACCGAAAATATCTACTGCGTAAATTTAACCTCCTCTTCTACGTCTAACGCTTCAAGGATAAATAAGCTTTTAAAAAGAAGAGAAGAAGAGCTTTATAAGCAAGAGGATATGCTCATACTCTGCCCTATAAAGACGGCTACTCCTATTAGGATATTTCAGCCTAAAAAGAGCAACTTTACCATCGTGCTAGCCAGTCAAAGCGAATTTGACTGCAGCGAGCTAAACCCAAAAGAGCTAAACCCTAGCAGACCAAACTATGGCAAGCTAAATTTATGCGAGCTAATACTCACTGACTTTAAATTTGACTCTTACGAAAAAGAGAACAAGGGCGCTTCATCTGATAGAGATATCAAATTTAAAAACGCAAAGACAAAGTCAGATAGTGTGATCCTTTATAAAGAAAACGATGATGGCAAAGATGATAAAAACAAGACAAAGGGTGCTTGCTTTACTAGCATAAGGCAAAGTAGCGATGAGATAGAGTACAAGCTAGAAAATGGTGTTGTAAAGATGAGCCACTTCCCCCTACCCTCATCTAAAGATGAATATCTAAATTTCAACATTCTAAATTTCGCTAAGGAGAATAACTTTACCCTTAGAGATGATAAAGACTCAGCTATGTTTGATATGAAGCTTCGTCTAGCTCTTGGTAACAATGTAGTACCTACATCAACATCTAGCTCAAGCCTTGCTCTAACACTAGATAATCTCATCATTGAAAACGAAAAAGGTGAAGCTAGTGATATAGATAAGATATATCTTCACCACTGCGGTGATAAGAGTATATATGAGAGTACATCTTTAGTTAAAAATAAAGACTCAGATATCAAAAACTCATATAGGGCTACATTTAATATACCTATAGATAGAAATGATAAGAAAGATACTAAGCTTATAGTCTATTCATCTGATCTAAGTAAAATTTATGATACTAAAAGCATACATGCCTACACTGGTACAGCTATCATATCTATAGGATATAAAGATAAAAGTGGTGCTAGCTTTAGCTATACAAACAAGGTATCTTTAAGAGATATAACAGATCATATAGTAAATGTAGTCTCTGATAATGAGTATCCATTTAAGACAAATGAAGAGATAAGCCTAAAGGCTATATATAAACAAGAAAAAGGTAGTAAGAGGTATAAAGAGGTACTTTGGGGATATATGGTGATAAAGAGCATAGAGTATAACGAAGTATCTAAAGAAAAACCTAGAGAGGTGGTAGAGCTAAAAGATAAAAAGGGTAAAGAGATAAGATTTAAAATTTCAGATCTTATAAAAAAAGATGATCTAGACAAGCTAAAGCAAGGTGGTCATACTATAGTATTTTTTGCATATCTTGAAGGAGAGAAGGATAAATTTAAATACAAAAGCGTATATGGTAAAAACCATATAAGGATAGATATAAAGATACCTCTATATATTAAATTTAAAGATGACAAGCTAATCATATATGAGTTTGAGCATGCTATAAAAGAGAAGAGCTTTAAAGCTAGTCTAAATCATGATGATGCCTTAGTAAATAAAAGTGGCTACTTATATATAAGTAAAGATATGTCAGCACAGGATATAAATATCTATGAAGATGACAAACTTACTAAAGAGCTAAAGAG
>NZ_PPCH01000019.1:0-1142 GCF_002913765.1 Campylobacter concisus
GTAAAAAGACTGAAAAACCAATCAACCAAGATGATATCGATAAAGGTAAGATTGATATCCCAGTTGATCTAAACCCAGGTAAAGATAACAACGTAACAGCAGAGATCATCAATCCAAATAACCCTAATAACCCAGGCAAGGATAGCAAGGTTATAGGTGAGGCTTCAAGCACTGTTAAAGTAACAATTGATGAGATCATCGATGATGTAACTGGTGGCGTAGTAAATGGCGATGTTAAAAATGGTCTAACAAACGATAACCTACCAACATTCAAAGGTAGTGCAGCACCAGGCGCAACAGTAGAAATTTACGAAAGCTTCTACACAACTACAGAAAAAACTCTAGTTGGTAAAACAGTAGCTGATGCTAATGGCAAATGGAGCTTTACCCCAACTGAAGCTATGGGTGATGGAGAGCACTACTTTGAAGCAGTTGCTACAGATAAAGTAGGCAATAAATCAACATCTGATAAAGTTTCACTTGATGTTGATACATTTGCAGACGCTCCTGTAATAGACGCTGTAAATGACAATGTAGATAGCCAAACTGGCAACGTTTTAGACGCTAAAACAAAAGTTGCTCTAACAAATGATAGCACACCAACTCTTGAAGGATATGCTGAGCCTGATTCAGTTATCACTATCTATGAGATTAGTGAGTTAAATGGCGAGAAAACAGCTATAGGAACAGTCACAGCTGATAATCATGGTGGTTGGAAATTTGAACTACCTGAACTAGGAGATGGTGAGTATAAATATACTACAAGAGCACAAGATAAAGCAGGAAATATCTCAGACTTCTCAGAGGTTGTAGTAGTTAATGCTGATCTAATAGCTCCATCAGAACCAACAATCACATTTGTTGAAGATGTAAATCCAAAAGATGGCAAGCTAAATAAAGCTGAAAATAGCAAAGATGGTGATAGCACTAGCACAAAAGCTCAAATTTCTGTCCCAGGTGATGCTGAAGAAAATGATGTGATCCACTACACTGTAAATGGTGAGGAAAAAACACATACTATTACTTACAATGACAGAGTAACTGGATATGTAGAGATCAAAGTACCAGTAGTTGATGGTAAAGCTTCAAGCGTAACAGCTAAGATCGTTGATCAAGCTGGTAATGCTAGTAAAGAAGTATCT
>NZ_PPCH01000020.1:0-23155 GCF_002913765.1 Campylobacter concisus
AAAAAACTTTTAGTTTTTATATTAGTTTGTCTAATCTATTATTTAATCATAATAGACTGGCTCAATCGATCACTTGTTTAGATTTCAAAGATTGACTAATAGTTTAACAATTGTAAGTTAAAAGAACTTTCTGCTCTGCGTTCTGCAAAACAGAAAGTGAAGTATATAGAAGTGATGCTTAAAAGTAGATAAAAATCAGGCTATTTTTTAAAAGCCCATAAAGAAATTTTGAAGTCCAACCTTTTCATTGAAAATGATATCTTTTTTATTTGGATCGTACTTAAATTTACTTACTACTTTTTTGCCATCTTCTTTTAAATATCCAGCAGATATAAGCGTTGGCTCGATAAGAGTCATCTCAGGGAAGAGCGTATCAAAAAATTTAGCCAAAGTCTCATCCACACTTAGCTCGCCATTAAGTGATAGCTTATCAAAGATCGCAAGCTGACTTTCTCCGCTTTTAAAGCCATTGATAGCAGCATCTAATTTTAAATTTATCGCATTATTGCCATTTTTAAAGCTTAATGTATCCACTTTCACACTTGGATTTTTCTCTAAAATTTGACCCATTACTTCGTCCAAATTTAACCCAGCAAAGATACTCTCATTTGTATCAACATTTACATTACTTAGTCTATCAAGTATATTATTTATAGTTGGCACGTTGATATTTGCTATTTTGCTATCTAAGATAAAATCTGTAAATTTCACTTTATTAACAGCAACTGCACCTATCTTCACCACGTCATTTGAGCTACCAAGATCATTTGAGACTTCAAATTTCGAGCTATACTCAAGATCGTCTAAAGCAACATTACCATCTTTTTCATCTAATAATGCCAGTTTTTTGATCTTAGCCTTTGCTACGTAAGGAGCTAGTTTGCTCTCAAATATCTTTGAAATTTCAACTGGCACAGTGTAGCTTGTATCTATATCGACGCCTTCAAGATTAACTTCTGCTTTATTTTCTTCATTAAGATCTTTTAATGAAACTTTCTCAAGACCCAAGTTTGCGCTATTTACATTATCTTTTGCGTCCAGTTTCAAGCCAAATTTCACATCCTTTGTATGAACGTTCATGGTTTGCTTGTCACTAAAGTCGATATCGCTAAATTTAACATTTACATCTTTATCGCCACTTACGCTAGCCTTTGTTTTAGCCGTTGCGACGACGTTTGATCCAAGAAATGAAGCTACGATATTTTTTATCGCCTCATTTTGTATAGAAATTTTTGAGTCGATATCAAAGCCATTTACAAATGCAAGCACTGAGTGAGAAATCTCATTTTCTACCTTGAAATTTAGATCCTCATCTACATCTTTGCCAGCCAAATTTTTCAAAAGATCCTTTGAAACGATAAGATCAAACGATCCTTTTGAGCCAAAAAAGCCTTTTTGATAGCTATTTTCTGAAACTTTAAAGCCATTCACATCATTTAGTCTATCAACTATCCTTTGATAGTTCTCCTCGACCTTGTTTGAGGCGAAATAAACAGCGCCTACAACGATCACGATAACTACGATTAGAGCAGATATCACCTTTTTCATGCTTTTCTCCTTTTTGTAATGTGTTGTAAAAATAACCAAATACCTAATAACAAGCCTACCATGGCAAGTGGCATGATATAGCCATGCTCGCCAAGATAATTGCTCACACTCATAAAATAATCCCCTGCTTTATAGCTTGCAAGACCTACGATCACCGCCCAAAGCACTGAAGAGATCAAATTTATAACACTAAATTTATAAAAAGAGTATTTTGTAAGCCCAAGTGCGATAGGCACCAAAGTTTTGACGCCGTAGATAAATTTTTTGATAAATATTATCTTATCGCCATGCTTTTTTGCCAAAATTCCAGCATAGGCAAGCTTTCTTTTGTGATTTTTTACATAAGGCATAAGTGAGCTTTTATTAAACCTTGCGACGTAAAAGATCAAAGTATCGCCGATCGTGTTTGCTACGGCAGCGACGATTACGCTAAGAGTGATGTCCATCTTACCAGCAAAGCTTAATATCCCAGCGGCGATAAGCGCAACCATACCACCACCAAGGCTGTAAAAAAATAGCACGACGTAGCCGTAAGTTGAGATTGAGTTTATTATATCTTGCATCATTGCCCCAAAAGCTTAGAAGCTGAAGATATTAGTTGCTCGTATGCGTAGCCACTTTGTTTTAAAATTTCATCCTTTGCGCTTATCACTGCTCCGCCAAAGCTAGCTCCTGCGAAAAATCCATCATTTGCAGCGTAGGCATAGATGTCGCTTGAAAATTTAAAGTCGCTTACTTTATTATAATTGCGCCCGATATCGCCAAAAGCTACTGAAAGCTTCGTATCAAGCGTGATCTTGGCGTCTTTTATGTCGTAGATGATGCTATCTTTAAATATAAATAGCACAAGCGAGCTATCTTCATAGCCAAGCTGTATGCCGATGCTGCCGCCACTTATACTAACTGGCAAAATTTCACTTGGCGAGTTGATGTTGCCAACGACCATGATACCATCTCCGCCCATGCCACCGACCACAAAACCGACCTTTTTTACACTTGGAAAGATGATCGTCGCTTTTGACTGCTCGATGAGCTCTTTTATGGGGGCGTTTCTAGCACCTCTCATCGTCGTTATAAACGAATTTGCTGAGTCTAGCACGAGCTCCTCGCTGGCAAAGCCAAGCGAGAAAAATATTATTAATGATAAAAGAAATTTCATATCTTGCCGTTATTTCGCAAAATCAACAGCGCGAGTCTCTCTGATGACACTTACTTTTATCTCACCAGGATACTGCACTTTGCTCTCGATCTCTTGAGCTATCTCTTTTGCCACAAGCACTGCCTCATCGTCGTTTATAAGCTTAGCATTTGCGATGACACGGATCTCACGACCGGCGTTGATCGCATAAGCTTGTTTGATGCCCTCTTTGCTTTTTGCAATGTTTTCGATCTCTTCGACACGTTTTAAGAAGCTCTCAAGCACCTCGCGTCTTGCTCCTGGACGAGCTGCGCTTAGTGCGTCAGCTGCGCAAACAGCTGCACTTTCGATACTTGTAGCCTCTTCGTGTCCGTGGTGAGCATAGATCGCGTTGATGACGACTGGATGCTCTTTATAGCGTTTGCAAATTTCAGCTCCAAGATCGACGTGGCTGCCCTCATACTCGTGAGTTAGCGCTTTGCCGATGTCGTGAAGTATGCCAGCTCTTTTTGCTAGCTTCTCATCCCCACCGCACTCAGCTGCGATGATGCCAGCGAGGTGAGCTACTTCGAGGCTGTGAGCAAGGGCATTTTGACCATAGCTTGCTCTAAATTTAAGCTTGCCTATTAGTTTTACTATCTCTGGATGAATTTTATTTAGACCAAGGTCCATGACGATGTTTTCGCCCTCTTCTTGTATGCTTTGCTCAAATTCTTCAGTCACTTTTTTGTGAAGATCCTCTATCCTCGCTGGCTGAATTCTGCCATCCTCCACCAAAAGCTCGATCACTCTTGTAGCGATCGCACGCCTGTAAAGGTTAAAGCTGCTTAAGATGATAGCATGCGGGGTATCATCGATGATGATATCAACGCCAAGCACCATTTCAAGGGTTTTGATGTTACGTCCCTCTTTGCCGATGATCCTGCCTTTTAGCTCATCGTTTTTGATATTTACGACATTTATCAGACGTTCAGCCGCAAATTCTCCGGCAAATCTTGACGTAGCCTGCGCCAAGATGTAATTAACCCTCTTTTTAGCCTCTCTTTTTGCCTCTTCTTCGTACTTTCTAACGATGTGAGCGATGTCGGCGCGTGACTTTTCTTCGACCTTTTTAAGCACGACCTCTTTTGCCTCTTCCTCCGTTAAGCCAGCAGCGTGCTCAAGCACTCTTATCGCCTCTTCTACTTTGTTTTGATAAGTTGCTTTTAAATTTAAACCCTCTTCGTAAGTGACCTTTGCATCTTGCTTGTCTTTTTCAAAAAGCTCTTTGCTCTCATTTAAGAGTTCTTGCTCATTTAGCAAAATTTTCTCTTTTTTGGTCAGCTCATCAAATTTACTTGCATACTCTTTTTGAAGCTTTGTCGTCTTGTCGTCGTATCTTTTTTTAGCCTCAAATTCAGCCTCTTGCACTGAAATTTTAGAGTTTTTAAGCGTTAGCTCAGCTTCATACTCGATGGCTTTTGCCTTTGCTTTTGCCTGCTCTAAAAATATGTTGTAGTTTGCATCATTTATCTTTTTGGCGTAGAGATACCCTGCTCCAACGCCCACCACACCGGCTCCTAAGCCTATTAAAACCTCTATCATTTATTCCTCTTTTTATATAATTTTTACTTGGGGTTATATAAAAGTCTGCTACCGCATCGTGCACCTGCGAGAGCACATCTTTGGTGTAGAAGTCTTTTACCTCTAAGAAAACTATCAGTTTTGGCTTAACGGGCAAAGTGTCAAAAAATCTATCGTAAAATCCTTTTCCGTGCCCTATTCTTGCCATAGCTCCATCAACCCCAATCGCTGGAACTACCGCCATATCGAGTTTAACATTATTCATTTTTTTGCCAGATGGCTGTCTGACATTAAATTTATAAGTTATAAATGGCAGTCGCAATCTTACCATCTCTAAGCTAAGACCTACCATAAAAGGGGCAAAAATTTCACATTTATGTGATAAATTTCGTCTTATTTTAAGCACATCGACTTCGTAGTTAAGCGGCAAGTAAAAGAGTACCTTTTTAGAATTTGTGTAATTTATCAAATTTAAAAGTGTTTTTACCGCCTTATAATGCGTGCATTTTGCTCTAAATTTAGCAAGCTTTATCAAATTTGCCCTTGCATTTTTTCTAAATTCGTTTTTTTCTAAATTAACGCTCATTTTATGCTCTTTCTTGTATAATCCTGAAACATTTTTCAAAAGGAAATTTATGACACTAAAACGCGCAATTATAACATCACTTTGTCTTTTTGCATTTTTCGGATGCGGCGACGACAAAAGCCAAAAGAGCGAGCAAAACAGTAGCGAGCCAGCTGTGCAAAGTAAAAATTTAGAAGAAAATGCCAGCAAAGATGAAAATTTAAGCAAAGATACGCTCACACCAAAGATAAGCGAGAACGCACAAAGTGACGAAGTAAAAGATATAAGCCTAAAACTACTTAACGGCACAACTATGCAGATCACAAAAAGAAGCAATGGCTTTGACGTAAAAGATGGCAAAAAAGCGACACTTTACGTATTTTTCGCTACTTGGTGCCCACCTTGCAAGGCTGAGATCCCATCTTTAAACAACCTAAGTGAGAAATTTAAAAACGAGCTAAACATCGTTGCTATCTTGCTTGAAGACAAGAGCGAGGACGAGGTTAAAGAATTTGCTCAAAAATATAAGATCAAATACGATATCGCAGTTGGCGAGGGAAATTTCTTATTTGAAAAGGCGATGGGCGGCATCAAAGGACTCCCTGCATCTGCACTTTTTAAAGCAAATGGCGACTACGCTCAAGGCTACATCGGTCTTGTGCCTGAAGAGATGCTCGAAACTGACATAAATAGGGCCATAAAATAATGCTTGAGTTTTTAAAAAGAGGCTTTGAAAAGACCTTTGGAGCGATAAGCTCGGCTAAAAAGTCAAAAAAGATCGACAAAGAGAGCTTAGAAGAAATTTTACTAGAAGCTGACGTGGCTTACGAGATCGTGGAGGAGATTTTATACTATCTGCCGCCACAAGATGAAGTGAGCAGAGCTGATCTTAGACGCGTTATGAGTAGCTATTTTATTTACGAAAAGGAGCGTGTGATCGAGCCTGATAAGCCATTTGTCGATCTCATCCTTGGCGTAAATGGCGCTGGCAAGACAACAACCATCGCAAAGCTAGCAAATTTATATAAAAACAACGGCAAAAGCGTCATTTTGGGCGCTTGTGATACATTTAGAGCTGGGGCGATCGAGCAGCTTCGCCAATGGTCAATCAGACTAAATGTGCCAATAGTCGCCACCCAGCAAGGACATGATCCTTCAGCTGTTGCCTACGACACGATCAGCTCGGCTCTTGCAAAAGGCATCGACCGCGTCATCTTAGACACGGCTGGCAGGCTTCAAAACCAGACAAATTTAGCAAACGAGCTTGACAAGATCGTTCGTATCAGCAAAAAAGCCTACGAAAAGGCGCCTCACCGCAAGATCCTTATCCTTGATGGCACGCAGGGCAACGCTGGCGTCGCGCAGGCAAAGGCATTTAACGATATCGTCTCGCTTGATGGCGTCATCATCACAAAGCTTGACGGTACTGCAAAGGGCGGAGCGCTATTTGGCGTGGCAAGGGAGCTTGAGCTACCTATATTTTATATAGGCGTTGGCGAGAGCATGGATGATATCATCAAATTTAACCCAGACGAGTTTTTAGACGAGCTGATGGACGCCATTTTTGAGTAGGGTAAAATTTCTTAGTAAAATTTGCTTTTTCGCTGCTCTTTTGGCGATTGATATTCTTGCATTTACTTCAAAAAGTCCTGCGATCATCGAAAATTCGTGGGACAAAGCAAACCATTTTTTAGCTTTTTTCGTCCTTTATATACTGCTCTACCTTGGCTATGAGTTTGTAATTTTAAAAAATTTAGCCATACTTTTAGCCTTTGGCGTGCAAATAGAGCTCGTTCAGGCATTTTTGCCAAACAGGAGCTTTAGCCTGCTTGACATCGTAGCTGACATGATCGGAGCGGTCTTTGGAGTGATAGTAGTTGAAATTTTAAAAAGGATATATTATGGCAAAAGCAAAGCCAGTTTTTGAGTGTCAAGCCTGCGGTAATCAACAGGCAAAGTGGCTGGGTAAGTGCCCACAATGTGGGGCTTGGGATAGCTTTGTCGAGCTTAGCCAGCAAGAGATAAAGATAAGTAAAGAGATAGCAAAAATCGCTAGCGCACCTAGCAAAGCCATAAGCATCGACGAAGTTGAAATTCAAAATTTCACGAGATTTAGCACCAAAGATAGCGAGCTAGACCTTGTTCTTGGTGGCGGCGTGGTCGAGGGTTCGCTTGTACTTATAGGCGGCAGCCCAGGCATCGGCAAATCAACCCTGCTTCTAAAAATCGGCTCAAATTTAGCAAAGGACGGCAAAAAAACGCTCTATGTAAGCGGCGAAGAGAGCCAAAGCCAGATAAAAATGAGAGCTGATAGGCTAAATGCTGTGGATAAAAATTTATACCTGCTAACTGAAATTTGCCTAGAAGATATCCTACTAGAAGTGCAAAAGAGCGACTACAAGGTGCTAGTCATTGACTCCATACAAACGCTTTATAGCCAAAACATAACCTCCGCGCCAGGCTCGATCACGCAGGTTCGCGAGATCACATTTGAGCTAATGAGGCTTGCAAAGAGCCAAAATATCTGCGTTTTCATCATCGGACACATAACCAAAGAGGGTTCGATCGCAGGCCCTAGAGTGCTTGAGCACATGGTCGATGTGGTGCTTTATTTCGAGGGCGACGCGAGCAGAGAGCTGAGAATTTTGCGTGGGTTTAAAAACCGCTTTGGCTCGACAAGCGAGGTTGGTATATTTGAGATGAGCCAGCAAGGGCTCGTGAGCGCAAATGAGGTCTCAAGCAAATTTTTCACACGCGGCGGGGCGATGAGTGGCAGCGCGATCACTATCATAATGGAAGGCTCAAGGGCGCTTAGCATCGAAATTCAGGCGCTTGTTTGCGAAAGTGCCTATCCAAAACGAAGCTCGACTGGCTTTGAGAAAAACCGCCTAGATATGCTACTCGCACTTCTTGAGCGAAAGCTTGAAATTCCACTTGGGCACTACGACGTCTTTATAAATGTTTCAGGTGGCGTTAAGATAAGCGAGACCGCTGCCGATCTAGCCGTCATCGCAGCGATAATCAGCAGCTTCAAAAACCGCCCCATCAGCAAGGACAGCGTCTTCATCGGTGAGCTAAGTCTAAATGGCGAGATAAGAGAGATTTTCAATCTCGATCAGCGACTAAAGGAGGCAAAAACGCAGAAATTTAAAAACGCCATCATCCCAAATAAACCGCTTGACGCACAAGGTCTAAAGTGCTTTTACGCCAAAGATATCACGCAAGTGCTTGAGTGGATGTAGAGATAGTTTCGGTATGCTTTTTGCGCAAAATGACGATGATCTACAAAACCATAAAGAGATAATTTATACTTTTGTATCAAAAGATAAAAGATTTTTTAGCGAATATCAAAAAGAACTCACGAGAAATTTACCACTTTATCCCAGCTTAGAGCTATTGCTTATCGATTTTGCAGTCACTTAGAATAAAGCGCTCAAAAAGATGTTTTTGAGCTTATAGTGTTATTTGATCTAGTGCATTTATTGTGCTATTTTTTAATGTAATCTCATCAATTTCATCAGTATTTCTTAGTTCTTTAATTGGGCAATATTCTTCCACATCATAAAATAAACTCTGCATAACGTCATAATATTTATTAAAAAAACCGTCATCTTTTTGCAATAACTTAAAGAATTCAGTTTGATAAGTGCTCGCATCTATTTTATCATTGGCAAAATCTTTCAATAAAGTCAAAAAATTATTATAAACCACAAAACTACTCCTATTTATTGCATCTAATAACATCATTATACCGACCAATAAAAATCATTTTAATACCATAAAATAAAAACCAAACCATATAATGTGACTACTTGATATATGATGAAATTTATATTTACTCATCAAGCACCGATATCCCACTTGGACAATTTTTAGCAAGTGGGTTGTTATACTCTTGGTGGCATTTTTCACACTTTATGACGCCTAGCTCTGCACTTACCTGCTCTGCGTTGTAGCAATGTGGACAAACTACGTAGCCGTCTGCTTGCGTATCTACTCCGGTAGCTTTGATACTTAGATCTTGATAGTCGTTAAAGATTTTTCTAAATTCGCTTTTATAAATTTTAAAATCAATAAAACCAGCAAACTCAACTACATAATTTCTGAACGCAAAATAATATCTCTTCTCTTTCTCTCTAAAATTTAGATCATCTTCAAAGATTTATTGTAAAACTGGTTAAAAGTTTTCATAATTAAAATTTTCTATACTAAAACCAAATCTTTTTATGATTGCACCGGCAAATTCTCTTGTTTTTATCCAAGTTTTGTTTGAATAAACTAAAGTTTTATTATCTATTTTTTCTATTTCATTCCAAAAATCTATTCCAAAATTCTTATCCATAAATGATTTGAAGTGACTTATGATTTCTATCTCTCGCTTTGAAAAATATATTTTATTTCTAGGATATAACGCATATTCGCAAGCGTTATATATATCTTGCACCAGGTCTTCTACTGTTTCATATTTATCCGTATATGGATCAACCAAATACTTATCTTGATGCCATAAAGAAGCTATTCTGCATAAATTTAATAAAAAATATCCCTTTTCTGCTAGCATTTTATTTCTCCAAAATAGAATTTCCATAAATTGGTATGTATGTTTCATTAGCCTTATAGCCACCAATATTTCTAAAATTATCTAAGTAATTTTTATTTTTATCTTGTATTCTTAATATCCAACCAGAATTTGAATTTGTTCCAATTGGGGCTTTTGGATCAGGTCCATGAATTCTAATTCTTTCAATACCAGCCTCATCAATAAATCTTATACCATTCCCTTTTTTTTGAACCAACATTGTCCAATCTTTTGGAACTCTTGAAATAATTTCATCTACTGTTGCTCCCTCTAGCTTTGTAAAATCTCCAACCAAATTTAAAAATTTATTGTTTTATCGGGGCATGTATAGACGGTTTATTTGTTTTTCACCTTTTATAATATTGTCTAGCTCATATCATTTTCAAATTTATACATGCTGATAAATATTTCTATCAACACCATCTTCTTGGATTTAAACCTTCTTTTATATAATATTAAATAACCAAATCTTTTACTTGGTAGTTATTTTTAACTTTTCATTTGGTATAAAAAACTCATTATCATTTGTTGGTATCTTTATAAGTGGTGAAAAAATCAACTTTCCAAATATCAACACTATCAACAAAATTATTATCGTATGCAAACATAGTGGCCACACAAAGTGTTCCATCAGCATCATAAAACTCTACGTCCGAAATATGCTTACCGCCACCAATATACTCATTGCTTTCATAAACAAAGCCAAAACTTCCCATTTTACCATCATCAAAATAAAAAATTTCATCTGAAAATTTATAATCTTTATTATCACTTTGTGAATTTTTAATTAAAATTTCCACCATTTGCCTAATTTGCATAGTTATATGTCTAACTCGTAATTTTTTATTATATACACAAATCTCTTTCATTATTCAGCCCTATTTAACAATAATGGTACCAATATTATATGTGTCATCTTCTTCTCTAGCATCTAAGGGTTTCACGCTCCAAGTATTTCCAATTTTATCATTTCCTAAAAATATTAAAGATTTTATTGCAAATTTTGGTTATTTTTAGACACTTGCTTATATTTATTCCAAGCAACTATGACATTTTGTGCTTTTTTAACGACGATCTGCCAATTTGGGTCTTTAATAATCGCTTCATCATCATTATCATCTTCTGCAATATAATTTCTTAGTTCATCTCTAAAATCACGCAATAAATTTATAAGTTCATCCGAAAAACCTAAAGTGAATGCCGTATTTTCTACAAAGTCATCAAATTTTAAATCATCAAAAAGCGAGCACACCAATTCAACATAAGACGACACTCCGCCATCAATATTGTTCTCATTTAGCCAATGCATTTTTTGTTGTTTTATATCAGAAGCTTCTTTTATCCAATAATAAATCCATGGTAAAAATTTTTTCTCAATATTTAAATCTGCCATATTCATTGTTCTATAATCTTATTAAGTATATTTAAGTCAAAATTTTCCAATTCTATATGACTTTCAAAAGATGCCGACGGTTTGTAGCTTTTATTATATTGCCATTTTTATCATAAAACCTAATATTTAGCGGTTCAAGTATACAAAAATAGATTATTCTTAAAACAGACAAATTTCACACTATCATCACTGCAGCTACGGCAAATCCGCCGTCGTGAGTTATACTAAGGCTTGCTTCTTTGATATTAAAATTTGTATAAATTCTTGGGCTAAATTTTATCTTTGGTGCGTTTCTTGCGTCTTTGCTGAGCATAATGTCTAAAAAGCCACACTCTTTGCTGATGCCCACGCCAAGGGCCTTACTAGCTGCTTCTTTGGCTGCCCAAAATCCAGCCAAAGTCGCATCATTTTTTGCTAGCTCAATCTCATCATCACTTAAAAATCTCTTTAAAAAAAGCTCGCCGTGACGAGCCTTCAGTCTTGAAATTCTATCTATTTTAACGATATCGATGCCTATCATTGCACCACGAAATCAGTAAAAAATATGTTTTTGATGTAGCCATCATTTAGCACTTCATTTAGCTTGCCGACGATCTCGTCTTTTAGCCTATCTTTGCCCTTTGCAGTGCTTACTTCTTCGTAAGTTTTAGAAGAGAGCGTTCTTATGATGATATCTCTTAAAAGTGCCTTTTTCTTATCAAGCTCGGCAGTTAGTAGCTCGTCGCTTTGCTCTAAATCGATCTTAGTTTTAAGAAATCTCGAGCCATTTTCACTAAGTAAATTTACGACAAACTGATCAAGCGGATATATAGGTCCCATGTTCGAATAGTCGTTTCCACCGCGTTTTGCTTTGTTTTGAGCGGGTGCTGGTTGAGTTTGAGTCTGAGCTGGTGTTTGCGCCATATTTGCATCTTTTGGCTCATCAGAACTAAGCATCAAAAACGCCACTAGCCCTCCGATAACTAGCAATAAAACAAATATCGCGATAATGATTATCATCAAAGCGCCATTGCCACCCTTTTTTGCTTTTTTCTCTTCAACTTCTTCAGCCATCTTTCCTCCTTTAAGTTTTGGCTATAATTATACAAAAAATTCGCAAAAATGAGAAAAGATGATACATAAAACCAACGCCGCTAGGCTTTTAGACAAGCTAAAAATAGACTACGAGATACTTGAATACGAAGTCGATCTAAACGACCTTTCAGCCGTTCACGTCGCAGCTAGCACCAAGCAAGATATAAAGCAAATTTACAAAACGATCGTCTGCCAGTGCGAGCCTAAAAATTTTGTCGTTGCCTGCTTGCAAGGCGATCTGGAGCTTGATCTAAAAGCACTTGCTCATGCGTGCGGGGCCAAGCGCTGCGAGCTTATAAACTTAAAAGACCTAGAAAAGATCACTGGCTACATCAGAGGCGGCTGCTCGCCACTTGCTATGAAAAAGCAATTTGCCACATTCATCGATGAGCGAGCAAAAGAGCAAGAGTACGTGCTAGTAAGCGCTGGAGTAAGAGGCAAGCAGATAAAGATAGCACCAAATGACCTTTTGAAGGCTTGTGAGGCGGATTACGCTGATATCGCTAGGCTAGCTCTTTAAAAACTCTATAAATTTAAACTTCTCACCTAAAAACTCAGGCGAGAGTAGAAATTTCGCCTGTTTGGTGACATTTTCATAGGCTTGCTTGCTGCCTTTTTCAAGCACCAAAGATAAAATTTCATCCACGCCAAGATCATTAACCAAAGCATCATTTTGTTTTTTAAATTTAAGCATCAAAAAGCCAGCCAGAGAGAAAGCCTCTTTTACCTGCTTAAAACAAAGGCTATAAGTTAGATCAGAGCTTTTAAAATATGGCGCGAGGTTTGAAATTTCAAACAAAGAAAAAACTTGATGATCTTTAAAAACTCTTAGGCTAAACTCATTTTTTGGTTCAAACTCGCCGTAGTCAAAGCTTAAAAATCTCACCTTTTTAGCCGCATTTGCAAGCTGAAGCGCAAATTTAGCGTAGCTGGTTGAAATTTCGCCCTTTTTTATGCCAAATTTCTTTGCAAGGGCTAGCAAATTTTGATCTGCCTTTTGCCAGTGAAATTTTAAGTCACTATCCACAAAAAGCATATTATCTGCGTCTATCACCTCGCAGCCAAATGCGTCAAGCAGCTCATTTGAGATGACAAAAATTTCATCAAACAAGCACTCACCTAAATTTTTATAGTGTTTTATTTTTATCTCATTATCAAAGCGATTTTTAAAGGTTTCAAGCTGTTTTTTGCGTAAAATTTCATGAGGTTCTATGATGATAAACTCTAAATTTGGCAAAATTTCTGGCTCAAGCGTAAAGATGCCCTGCGCGAAATCAGCCAGCATATCGCCTGAGTTTGCGCCGATCTCCACGACCTTACAAGAGCTAGAAATTTCGCCATTTTTAAGTAGCTTTATAAAGTAGTTTGCAAGGCAGGCGCCAAAGAGGTAGCCAACGCTTACATTTGTGTAAAAGTCGCCCTTTTTGCCGATATTCACGCCAAATTTATAGTAGTTTTCATTGACCCAGATATCAAAAAACTCGCTAAATTTCATAGATCAGGCAGCTTCCAGCCTCTATAAAATGCAAACATCCTGACCGTTATGCCAGCAGCTAGCAAAAGCATGGTAAAAAATATGTTGGTAAGGCCTAGATGATATAGGATAAAGTAAGCAAGCCCCACGCCAAGGCTTATCGTGCCGTAAAGTCCGGTGCGTAAAAACCATGGGACTTCATTTAGCAAGATATCTCTTAAGATACCGCCACCAACGCCGTTAAAAAAAGCGATCATCATGACGCCAAAGATGTTGTAGCTATACTCGATGGCAACCATCGCACCGACGATAGAAAAGCAGATAACGTCGATCGCATCGGCAAAGATAAAGACAAATTTCTTCTCCAAACCATCTCTTTTTATATGCAAATTTGTGATCCTAGATGCGACAAGCATAAAGATGACGACGCTTACTGGCATGTAGTGAGTAAATGAATAAACCGCTCTGCCAACGAGCATATCACGCACGATACCGCCTCCAAGTGCGGTCAAAAATGCAGACAAAAAGACGCCCAGCCAGTCACACTCTCTTTTTACTGCAAACAAAAAGCCACTAAGCGCAGCTGATGCGATACCGACGTACTCCACAAAAAGTATTAAGCTCATATTTTTTCCTTAAAAATGGGCATTTTATAATGAAATCTCATAAAATTTCATTAATAAATTTTTAAATAATAGTTTATTTTAGGCTATAATAACAAAAATTTTAAATAAGGAAATTTGATGAAAAAAATTCTAACTTTGCTCTTTTTGATCGGCTCATTTTTTGCGTTAAATTTAAACGCTGACGTGATCCAAAATCAAAAATTAAAAAACGCGATAAACATTTTAAACGCTTTTGGCACTAGAAATTTAAAACCAAATACTAAATTTACAGGCATCAAAGCCATCGCTATCATCCCAGATGTGACAAAAGCAGGCGCGATCATCACTGGCTCAAAAGGTAAAGGCGTATTTATCGCTAAAAACGACGATGGCGAGTGGTCAAGCCCGTTTTTTGTAAATTACACATCTGGCAGCATCGGACTTCAGCTAGGATATAGCTCGGCTGATATGATCATCTTGTTTAAAAATTCAGAAGCCTACGCAAGCTTATTTAACGCAAAAGATACGATCAGCCTAAAAGCAGAGGCAACTGGCGGCGTTGGTAACGAAGTAGCGATCACTAGCGATTTGCCTGAAATTTCAGCATTTGTCGAGGAGCGTGGCAAGACTAGTGGAGCTTTTGTGGGCGTTAGCTTAGATGTGGCAAGACTTAAGATAAACGCACAAGATACAAACGACTACTATGAGAGAATGTATGACTTTGAAGATATCTACAACAACAGCCCAAAAGCTAGCAAATACACAATCAAATTTAAAGAGATAATCTCAAAATACTTCTTATAATAACCTCATGCCTTGGCTCTTTTAGAAGAGTCAAGCTCTCTTTTTTATATTTTAAAGATTTTAGAAATTTAGTTTATAAATTTAGAAAGATTATGGCTTAGCCTTTTGCTAAACCATAAATAGTGATACAAAGCGTTTTTTAGGGATTGGAGAAAATTGAGTCATATATTCAAACGCCTCTTCGTAGTCGCCGTCTGTATATTGCGCGACTTGCTCGATAAGCTCGTAAAGCTCTTCGTCATCCATCGAGTCAAAGCTGCCTCTATTTTCCAAAACCTCTAACAAAACGGCGTCTAATTCTAGCTCGTCGTAAGTCATTTCGTTCCTTAATTCTGATTTAAAAAATGCGAAACTATACCAAAAGAAGCTTATAAAATACTTTACTTAGAATTTGTAATAAATTTTATGCATTTTTTAGTAGAAAAGTTGTAAAATCTTTACATTCATTATCAATTTGATAGGGATTTTGTGGAAGACTTTGAACTATTTTACAAGCATTTTAACGAGTTTTTAAAAGCTTTTAATCAAAAAGGCTCTGAGATAAAAGAGCAAATTTTGCGTGTGCTTTTTGCAAGCAAGTCACATCTAAATGCTCAAGAAATTTGTCAAAAAATTTATGAAACTTACAAAAATGAAATTTCAATGACTTCTATATATACCTTTTTAAATTTTCTTGAAGAGCACCATTTGGCAAATAGTTTTGAGCAAAATGGTGTTAAAAATTACGAGTTAAATTTAAAGTCCTCTCACGATCATCTGATCTGTGAAATTTGTGGCAAAGTGGTTGATTTTGAAGATGAGATGATAGAGCAAAGACAAGATCAAATTTGTAGCCAAAGATCGTTTAATGCTGAGTCTCACAAGATGATACTTTATGGAATTTGCAGTGATTGTCAAGCAAAAAATGGGATTTAAATTTATCATTTCATTTTGTTTTTTGATAATGAAAGACAAAAAAATTTCAGATTTGTTTAAGTTACAGATTAGATAATACGCAGACAAAATAAAAGGATGAAAATGGATATAAAAACACAAACTTTAGCACAAGTTGCAAGCTATTTTTCGATGATAGCCCACACAAATGGCAGACTAAGAGTAAGAGTTAGCCCAAAGATAAAAGAGCTAAGCAGTAGCGTAAATTTAGCCAGTTTAGATGACATGATAGCTCAGATAAATGGCATAAAAAATGTTAAATTTAATAAGATAATCGGCTCTGTAACGATCGAATACGATCATGAAATTTTCCCTAAAAATCTCTGGGAGGATCTCTTAAAAGGGCAAAATTTAGAAGAAATTTCAGCTAAAGTAAATGAAGTAGCAAGAGAAGTAAAATATGCTTAATGAGCTTTTAAACGCCTCTTATACGAGCGAAAAAAACGCACTTAGGCTATATGAAAGTCTAGCTTCATTTGGCGAAGTATTTGATCAAATCGCAAGCGTGAGAAAAAATGCTACCATTTTGATAGAGAAATTTGCAAGTGCGCATGAGTATGAGCTTGTTTGCGAAAATGAAGCCATCTTTTTGCCAGCAAAAAATAAAGAAGATGCGCTGATAGAGGCACTAAACTATGAAAATGAGCTAAACAAAATGTATGAAAAATTTTGTGAAAGCTTAGATGATGAGGAGCTAAAAGATCTATTTTTTAGACTTTGGGCTACTTCAAATAATGAATATATCGCCTCTTTAAAGCACTGCTTAAAAGAAATTTATAGCGGAGCTGGGGCAAAAAATGAGCTAAATTTAAATGAAATTTCACAAAATTTTGAGCAAAATAGCATAACAAACATTTTAGAAAGCTATCAAAATGACTTTAATGAAATAACTAAAAGCTTGCAAAATATCGCAAGTGGCAAGGCTGATAAAAGCGAGTTGGCAAAGATCACAAACAACCCAAATTTCTCGTTTTTTAGCGGGCTTGCGCTTGGGGCATTGGGCATTTCAGTAGTTAGCAAAAATTTAAATAAGGATGGAGAAGATGAATAATTTACAAAATCAAACAAAGAAAGGATTTAAAATGGCATTACCATTTTTAGCAGGTTTAGCAGTAGGCGGTTTAGCAGTAGTTGCTTGGAGTAAAAGAGATAAGATCAAAGAGTGCGCAAAAGACGGCCTAGATAAAGGCAAAGAGGCTGCAAAAGATCTTTATAAAAAAGGCAAAAATGTCGCAAAAGATGCAAAAGACTTCATGGTAAAAGAAGAGAAAAAAGCAAAACGTGGCGTTAAAAAAGTAGAAAAAGAGGCTGAAAAAGTGGTTAAAAAAACAAGAAAACCACGCGCTAAAAAGCCAGCAGCTCCAAAAGCTATCACACCAAACGATATAGCTTAAGGATAGAGAATGCAAGAAAATAATCTTTTTACGCTTTCAAATACAAGGCTTCCGTTTGATCACTTCATCAGCGGAGCCTTAATCGCTGGCATGGGTGCGGCTGCACTTGGCTTTAACGACTATCTAAACAACAGAGCAACTAAAAAAGATGTCGCTAAGAAGATAGTAAAATACGCAGTAACTGGCGGTTTTGTAGGTGCTGTTGGCATTCACGCTTCAAATTTGATAGCACAAAAAAAATATCTAAACGCAGCAGCTTTTACGGCAGCTGGCATAGGCGGTCTTTTGATAGCTGAAGAACTAATAAAATTGGAGAGTAAATAATGAATAACCCTTATATCAATGAAGAAAACGCAAACGAAGTAGCAGCAAATAACACAGCAGCAACTCAGCCAAGTGCAGTTGATAATGCAATAAACAATGCAGCTCAAAATTTACCATTTGTACCTGAAAATTTTAACGCAGCTGGCTTTGTAAAAGGCCTACTTTTAGGCGGCATAGCAGCTTATGTGCTAACTAATCCAAAAGCACAAGAGTGCGTATTTAAAGCGATCATCAAAGGTGGCGAGCTAATAAACGCTGGCATAGAAGAACTAAAAGAGCGTTTTGAAGATGTCAAAGCTGAACTTGACTCACAAAAATAAGGTCACTCTAGCTCATAAGAGCAAAAACAGAGCGAGGTTTATTTGCGAGAGCCTAAATGCCAGAAGCGATGTCAGCGCTATCGAGGCTGCGATCTCAGAGCGAACCGATGCAAGAAGCGTGCGTGTAAATAAATACGCAAAAAGCATCGTCGTCGAGTTTGATAAGAGCTATGAGAAAATTTTAGATTTTATAAAGAGCTATGATTTTCCAACCAAGCCAAAAGATGAGAGCCTGCCTAGCAAAGCAAATATTTACAAAGCTGCTGCCGCACTTGGCGTAACGCCATTTATGAGTAACAAAACTCTAAAATCAGCCGTGACTCTTTATGCCACAGCTCCAAATTTAATAGAAGGCGCAAAAGAGCTAAGGCACGAGGGTATCACCTCAAAAGTGCTCGAGGCAACTGCTATTGGCACAAGCCTTGCAATGGGTGATCATTTGGCTGCAAATAGCACAAATTTGATGATAAATATCGGCGAATATATGGAAGAAAGTGCTAGCCACAGAAGTGATGATCTCATCAAAGAGCTAGCCAAACCAAACATCGAAGAGGTCTGGGTCGAGCGAAATTTAAACGGCGAAAAGACGCTTGAAAAGGTAAAAACCGAAAATTTAAAAAAAGGCGACATCGTAGTAGTCGGAGCTGGCGAGACGATAGGCGTTGATGGCTACATCGTCGAGGGTAATGCTGACGTCAATCAAGTCTCAATGACTGGAGAAGCAGAACCCGTGGCAAAAGCTAGAGGCGACCGCGTCATAAGTGGCACTGTTGTCGATGAAGGCAGGATCAAAATTTGGGCTGAAAACGTAGGTAGCGACACCGCAACCGCAAGGATCAAAGAGTACATCCAAACTTCACTTAATGAAAAATCAGCCATCGGCGTAAAAGCTCTAAAACTAGCTGACAAACTAGTACCAGTCACACTCTCTCTTGCTGGGCTTTCGTATGTTATAAATAAAAATATGAACAGCGTTGCAAGCGTGCTTCAAGCTGACTACTCTTGCGCGCTCAAGCTTGCTACCCCAGTTGCGTTTAAGTCAAGCATCTCAAAAGCTGGCAGAAACGGCATCCTCATAAAAGGCGCAAAGGCGATCGAGGCTCTAAGCTCGGTTGATACATTTGTCTTTGACAAAACCGGCACTCTAACTCACGGACGCCTAAGTGTGGTTGAAATTTACTCTTTTAAAGATGGCTTTTCAGAGGCTGATATCTTAAATTTAACCGCAAGTGCCGAGGAGCACTACTTCCACCCAGTAGCTGAAGCGATAGTTGAGGCTGCAAACAAGCGTGGATTTAGCCACATTCACCACGACGAGGTTGAATTTATCGTGGCTCACGGCGTAAAAACTGCGATGCACGGCAAAGAGGTCGTTATCGGTAGTAGGCACTTCTTAGAAGATGATGAGATGATAAGCTTTAAAGCTCACGAAACGCTTATAAATAAGGCTTTACAAAGCGGTCTAACCCTGCTTTATGTAGGATACGACAAAGAGCTTGTTGGCGTCATAGCAATGAAAGATGATATGAGAGCAAACGCTAAAGATATGGTGGCAAAACTACGAAATCTTGGCGTAAAAGAGATAGTTATGCTAAGTGGCGACATAAAGAGCAAGGCTGAAGAGGTAGCGCGCGAGCTGGGACTTGATAGGGTCTATGCTGAGTGCTTGCCAACGGACAAAGCAGCGATCATCGAAGAGCTAAAGAGTGAAGGCAAAAAGGTCGCTTTTGTAGGTGATGGTATAAATGACGCGCCAAGCTTAACAAAAGCAAATGTTGGCATCAGCATGCACAAAGGTGCTGATATCGCTAAAGCAACAGCTGATATAAGCCTTTTAAAAGATGACATCATGAGCGTGGCGCTTGCAAAAGAGCTTGCTAATAAAACTATGAAGTTAATTAGCTCAAATTTCCGCTCAACCGTTGGCGTAAATACAGCCATACTAAGTGCCGCAACGCTTGGCATGCTAAATCCAATAGCAACTGCCATGCTTCACAATGGCACGACGATCTGGCTTCTGCTCAACTCAATGAAGGGCGTGAAGATCAAGTCAAAATAAATTTGAAAGGATAGATGGTGTTTGAGAATTTCTTAAACTTTTTAAACGGCAAAATGGATGTAGCCAACGACTTTTTATATGGATATTTTTTGGTTATCATCCTTGTAGCTTCTGGAATTTACTTTAGCTACCTTACCCGTTTTGTGCAGTTTAGGATGTTCTTTGAAGCTTGCAGAGTTCTGGTAGAGAAAAAGGATAAGTATAACAAGCACCATCTAACGCCGTTTCAAGCGCTGATGATCTCGACTGCTTCGCGCGTTGGCATCGGCAACATCGCTGGAATTTCAGCTGCCATCGTCGCAGGTGGTCCAGGAGCACTTTTTTGGATGTGTTTGATGGCATTTTTAGGCTCAGCTTCAGCCTTTATCGAGAGCACTTTGGCTCAAATTTATAAAACCAAAGATGTCTTTGGCTTTAAAGGCGGACCGGCTTATTACATAAAAAACGGACTTGGCATAAAGTGGCTTGGCTCTTTGTTTGCCATCATCCTCATCATAACCTATGCTTATGGTTTTAATGGACTTCAAAGCTACACCATGACCTCTGCTTTTGAAATTTACTACGACAAAGCAGGCAGCAACATCACCTTTGCACAAAGCGGCTTGCCTATTGGCATCGGACTTATCCTTACAGCATTTACAGCTGTGATGTTTTTTAGCAAGAGCCACATCATCGGTAAAGTTAGCTCATATATCGTGCCTTTCATGGCGCTTACTTACATCTTGCTAGCTATCATAGCGATCGTTTTAAATTTCAAAGAAATTCCAGCCGTTATCAAGATGATCATAGAAAGTGCCTTTGATTTTAAAGCGATCTTTGGCGGATTTGCTGGAAGTGTAATCGTAATAGGCATAAAAAGAGGACTTTTCTCAAACGAGGCTGGCATGGGCTCAGCGCCAAATGCAGCGGCTGCGGCGCACACAAGCCACCCAGTCAAACAAGGTCTAGTGCAAGCAATGGCTGTCTTTATCGATATGACGATATGCGTCGCCTCTGGTATGATCGTGCTTTTTTCTCAGGCATATCTTACAAAACAAACTGGCGTAAGTGGCGAAGTGCTAACCGCCCTGCCTCTTGTTCAAGCAGCGATGAAAGAGTATTTTGGCGACTTTGGACTACACTTTACGACCCTTGCAGTAGTGCTATTTGCCATCACATCGCTCATCGGCAACTACTACTACGCACAGGCAAATATGAAATTTCTAACAAAAAGCAAAAATTTAACTCTAGCATTTAAGATTACTGCAGTGATTATGATATTTATAGGCGCTCAGATGAACTTAAAACTCGCTTGGAATATCGCTGATATCACGATGGCCGCTATGGCTACGATAAATATCATCGCTATTTTCTTACTATCAAAAGTGGTGATAATAGCGATAAGAGACTACGAAGCTCAAAGAAAAGCTGGTAAAAATCCAGAATTTGACCCAGAGAGTCTAGGCATCAAAAACACAAGCTGCTGGGGCAAAAACTAAAGGAGAAAATTTGGGAAAAGATATAAAGATAAGCGGCAAACTGCTAGATCTAAACACCCACAGACAAGTAGCAAAGGTCGGCATGAGCGTCACTTTGGCATCTGTTTGCCTAAGCGCACTTTTTATGAAAAATAGATCTGTTAAGAAATTCCACGTAGCTTCTGGCATCGCATTTACATGCTTTGCGCTTTACCACGCTGGACTTTACGACAACGGCATCTTTAAAAAGATGATCGTAAAAGCAAAAACCGCTTCAAAAAAGGCATAAAATGAGACTAAGCGACGCTGAAATTTTAGACTACATAAACGAGGACCTACCCTACTTTGACCTCACTACGTCGCTTCAAGATATCGACAAAAAAGCCTCGCTTGAAATTTACTCGCGTGATGAAATTTGCGTTAGCTGCGTAGATGTGGCAGCAAGCATAGCAAGGCTACTTGGCTGCGAGAGCGAAATTTTTGTCAAAAACTCTCAAATTTGCAAGGCTGGCGATGTGATCATAAAAATTTATGGTAGCTACGAAGATGTGCATAAGGCTTGGAAACTGGCCCAAGTCGCACTAGAATATGCTAGCGCCATCGCAACCTACACAAACAAAATGTCAAAAGCTGTAAAAAGCGTCAATGAAAAATGCGAAGTCTTAGCAACCAGAAAGAGCTTCCCATTTGCAAAGAAATTTTGCGTAAAAGCCGTGCTTGAAGGCGGTGGCGGTATGCACAGACTTGGACTTAGTGACAGCGTTCTTTTCTTTAAAAACCACATAAAAGCCTACGCTAGCTTTGATGAATTTATCTCACATTTGCCAGAATTTAAAGCCAAAATGGTCGAGCGAAAGATCTGCGTCGAGGCTGAAAATTTAGATGAGGCAAGCAAGCTTTTAAAGGCAAAATGCGACGTCGTGCAGTGTGATAAATTTAGCCCAGAGCTTATCAAAAACGTGCTAGCCTTAAGAGATGAAATTTCACCAAATACTATGATACTAGCAGCTGGCGGCGTAAATTTGTCAAATGTAAAAGATTATGCAAATGCCGATGCGATAGTCACTTCTGCAATGTACTCAAAAGGCGTTGCTGACATCAGCGCAAGACTTGAAATTTTGTAAAATTTTACAAATAAAAATACATATAATTTATATATAAAATAATAAATATCTCTAAAATTTTAAAATTTATGAGCAAACACACCATATCCTAAATTTAAACTTGCTAGAGTTTTAATTCGCATGCAGTGCAAAGCACAATTGCATGCACCTCTAACGTGCGAGGGGTTTGGGGGATTTAAAAAGGGGGATAAGGGGACGGCTTCGTAATTCAAGTCCCTTTGTCCCCCTTTTGGATAAAAGAGTTTATAAATTTAATAAAGCTTTTTTTGCAAATTTTAAAACTTTACTCACTCGCCTTAGCAACTTACTAAATTTAGGGCTCATAGCCATTCGCCACTAAATTTAGAAGCGTGATGTGCTCGTTCATAAATTTTAAAATTTGTAAAACATTACAAGCAAGAGTAGAAAAATATAAAAGACCAAGATTAAATTTGAAGTCTAGAATTTAAAACAGATATATAAATGATTAAATTTAAAAGATCAATCCCCAACCCAGCTTAAACTAGGTTGGGGTTTATTGAGTGATTTTGCATTAAACAAATTTAAGTTTGTTTATTAAGAAACTAAAACCTCTTCTTCCTAACCTCTTCAACTATGGCTTTAGCCATCTCATCTACTTCTGATGTGACTTCGTTTGCTTGGTTTGCAATTACTACATTTTCTTTTGTTAGGTGATCTATTTGAGCAACTGATTGATTTATCATATTGATACCTTCACTTTGCTCTTTGATTGATTCACTCATCTCGTTTATTGATTGAGCTAATACATTTGTATTTGCTTCTATCTCACCAAGTGATTTT
>NZ_PPCH01000021.1:0-18414 GCF_002913765.1 Campylobacter concisus
TGAACGACAAGAACAAGGTACAGCACGAGTCTTAAAAGGTAATGAAGCACAGACTAGAGCTATTATAAGTCAAATTCACTACAAGCAAAAAACAACCTTTGGAGTGTTGTCGTTTGCAGAAAAAGCCAGTGACATAAGCAATGAAACAAAGCAAGAGATTATAAAAGACTTTGAACGACATCTACTCGGTGATTATATGAAAGATCGAGTAAATATTCTTTGGGTAGAGCATAGCGATAAAGATGGACGACTAGAGCTAAATTTTCTAATCCCTAAAATTGATCTAGTGAGTGGTAAAAGTTTTAACCCATACTATGATAAGCGTGATCGCACAAATATTAACTTATGGAAAAGAACTATCAACGATGAATATAATTTCATCAGCCCAGACGATCCAAAAAATCAGTATAACCAGAACCGTCACAAAGCTACGATAGAGCAGCACAACACAATTATAGAATTAGACAATCAATTAAAAGATCTTGTATCACAAGGATTAATAATAAATCGCACGCATCTAATAGAGCTTTTAAGCTCTAGTGGCTACGAAGTTACAAGGCAGCCAAAAAGTGGCATAAGTATCAAAATACCAAATCAAAAAAAACCATTTAGACTAAAAGGAGGCATCTACAGTGCAGAATTCACAGACCTTAAAGGACTTAGCGAACTCGGCGAAAGCCAATCAAGACGAATTCAACAATACGCTAATAGAGATACACAAGCAGAGTGTATCGCAAATAGAGCAAGACTTGAAAAATTCATATCGACACGAGATAAACGAAATCAAAAACGATATAAAGAACAGGCTATCTCCGACAATATCGCAAATAGCGAACATAAGAAGCGAGATAATACAGCAAGTTACTCCAAGCTTAACGGAAAAAATATTCAATGGCTTGGTGTTATCAATCGCAATGATATCTCTATGCCTAGGATTTTTAGCGTGTTTCTGGCTCAATCGGACAGAAATACAATATTATCAATCAGAGAACGAGAGATTAAGAGAAGAGAACAAAGTGCTAAACGAGTGGCAAATTCCAGTGAATTATCGAACAGAACAAGCCAACAAAACAACTGGCAAAGCAGAGAGGTATCTAGTGTTGCCACCACAAACACTATCACAGATGAAGGACGGAACTCAATATTTACAACTGAATTATGGAGGTCTGTAAATGACGGCGTTAGAGACCGAATTATTGAACGAGATAGAGAGATTGCAAGACGAAATTCTGAAATTACAGGACGTGATAAAGAACAAGCAGAACGAAAATATAGAGCTGCAAGGAGCTTACGAGAATTTGCGCAAAGCGAGAACGTCTCTATATTACAGCGACTTAGCAGAGAAATACAAACAAGAGCTAGAGAATATATTATTAACACACAAGAACGAACTAGACAACTTAGACAAAGAGCAGAGCGAGATAGGGAATATCAAAATCGAATTAAATCAGCTCTTAGAGAATGGCAAGAACGAATATTTAATAGCGGAATATCACAAATTAGAGAACGATTACAAAGTTTTGCAAAACAATTATATCTTATTGGAAACAGAGTTATTGACAATCAAAGAGACACTAAACAAAAGCTTGGAGGATATGGAGAAGTTGTTTCAGGAAGCATACAACGAATTAACAACCAATATGGCGGAAAATTTAGAGAAAGCCTGGAAAAGCAAACTGCAGCAGCTATTACCACTTGTGGATATGAAATTGAACGAGAGCTAAAAAAGCCTGAAAGGCAAAGGATGGTAGAGATTATCCGTCAAAAAAGACGTTTAACAATAGGAATGTAGTATTTGCTATTGCATAAAAACTTATAAGATTATGCTTAAATATTTTTAATACACACGTTTTGATTTGACATTTTAAAATACATACGATATAATAATACTATAAATTAAAAGAAGGAGGGAATATGCCCTATGAAGACCGCGTTGATAAATTAGTTAAAAAGATTAGAAAATCTATAAAAAATGTTAGGTTTGATGATCTGAAAAAGATTTTAGAAGCAATCGGTTATGATTGCATTAAAAGAAATGCAGGTAGCCATCATACCTTTAGAAAAGAAGGTCATTTGCCTATAGTAATACCAAAAGCAAATCCTGTCAATCCAGCTTATGTAAGAATAGTATTAGAAGTGTACGATAATCATACGAGCCTTTAAAAAATTTTACAATACCTATAAAGTGTAGGTATTGTAAAAGCCTATATATTTTTATAGGTTTTTACAATACTTAGATGAACAACATACAAGGTAAAGAGGAAAATGTTATGAAAAAAAATAAGGAGTACTACTTAAATTTACCATACAAAATGGTAATGGTAAAAATGCCTAATGATGAAATATATGGTGGTCAATATGAAGCACACTATGCAGAATACCCAACTGTTATAGGTGTTGGAAAAACAAGAATAGAGGCAATATCTAGTTTAGATGAAGCCTTTGGATGCATGATAGAAGATTTGCTTTCAGTAGGAGATGATATAATAGAACCTATTGTAGAAGATACTAAAAAAAGAGTCAATATTTTAATATCTGAAAAGGTATTAGCCGCTATTGCAAAAATTTCTAGCAATCGGTCTTTCTTTTTAGAAAAAGCTGCACAACATATTATTAACAATAAAATTACATTATAAATTATATGTAGTATACTTTATTTTTTATGTATTGAGAAAAAGCTGCGTCTGAAAAAAGCGGAAGATTAAATTCATAATATTGTTTTTTATGAACCAGAAATTTATAGACTGAATTTCATCTTAACATAAAAAATTTATTATGTTTTGATTTTTCTTAAAAGAGCTTTTGAATTTGATATAAAAATAAATTTGAAGAATTTGTAGGCTAAATTTATACCCTAAAATAGGGGCTTAGAATGCAATAATTATCCGCTCTTTGTAAGCAATTATCCTTTCTTTGCAAGAGAATTATCCGCTCTTTGTAAGCAATTATCCTTTCTTTGCAAGAGAATTATCCGCTCTTTGTAAGCAATTATCCTTTCTTTGCAAGAGAATTATCCTATATATTATTATAAAGTATAATTAAAGACACTAATAGTATAATTTCATTCTGAAACCACAAAAAAGAGCGTTATGAAAAATCGCAATATAATCGTTCATAGTGATAAAATAACAAAGGGTAGAAGCAAGCTTAATCTCTCTGAAATGAAGGTTTTTTTGGCCACTATTACTACGATCGATGCCAAAAATGACGATGAATTTAAAGAAATTACACTTGATAGGCAAGATTTTTGTGAAGATACTAATTTAGATTTTAGAACTGTAAAATCGGTTTGTAGAACACTTTTGAAGCAGGTCTATGAGATAGAAACCGAAAAGGTCTGGGAAGCATACCCTATTTATCAAGTTTTTAAATACGACAAGGATACAGGAGAAATCAAATTTAAATTTAATGACTATATGCGCCCATATTTATTAAAAATAGTTGAAAGTTTTACAAAATACCAAATTAAAAATATTATCAATATGACTTCTAAATATTCAATAAGGATATATCAAATTCTAAAAGATCTGAGAAATATAACAAGGCAAAAAGAATTTGAATTAGAAGAGTTTTGCGATTGGCTAGAAGTCCCAAAAAACAAAAGGCGTTGGGGAAATTTACAGTTTGATATTTTAGAGTTGGCCAAAAAGGAAATAAATGAACTGACCGACATTAAAATACTAGGCATATATCCTGAACGCAAAAAAGGAAAAAAAGTCTTATCGTTTAGTATAAAATTTATCACCTCTGAGGAACTAGACAACCTAAAACAGCTTGGTGGAGATGAAAGCTATTTAACTAATGCTGGACTAAGAGAGATCGAGATTTTTGATAGAAAGCTAGTTAGCTTTAACGATAAATATGTGATGATTGATAGCAATATAAGGAGAATTCTATCTACAAGCTCCGATGAAGGAAAAATTAGGGTTCTTTTTTCAAAAACAGGAACAGATATAAATTTCTTTTGGTTTAATACAATTAAAGACCTTGAAATAGCTGTTAAAAATGCAGAGACTATAAAAGATACAGAACCTACACTTTTTGATATTAATTAATCTATAACTATGTTATATATGTTAATACAATATATAACATATATAACATATTATCTAAAAATACTTGTATCTATATTAAATCTAGCTTTGACAACTCCAATAATATTTAACTGAATTTGTTCTTGTGGCTCAATAATGATATCTTGGTAAAAACTATTTAGTGATGTTAGTTTAATTATCTTTTGTATTGGATCAAATAAATATTTTTTTACATATAAACTATCTTCCAAGATGGCAATTACAATATCTCCATTTTTTACAGTTTCATTTCTATCTACTAAAATCATATCATTATCTTTTATAAAAGGCTCCATACTATCACCCATAGCTCTTATAACATCATATTCTCTTACAGGAACCTGTAATATTTCTTTTAAAAATTGTGCACTTATGGGTATTTTTTTGGCTACGGTGTCATCGTTATACGAGCCATATCCAGCACTTGCTCTAACATTATCATAAAAATTAAGATAGATTGTTTTAGTTTCGGCATCTCTTGCAAGCCTACTTATGTTGTATCCTATCATCGAGCTTTTGGTATTCAAATTAAAGTAGTTAAGCGGAAGACCAAAACGTGCAGTTATTGCATGTAATATAATCTCTCTAGGTTCAATATCCCCATATTCATAACTTTGTAATGCTCCATATGAGACACCAATTGCTCTAGCAAATTCTTTTTGACTCATACCTTGGCTTTTCCTTAACTCTCTTATTTTATCGCCTATTTTTTGAGTAATCATAAATATACACCTATTTTTTAAGTTAATATCTTGACTAATACACATTATTGGAGTATAATGTCAATAACAATTTAGGTATTATATCTTAAAAATACATAAATATCAAGTTTTTTATGTATTTGGCATGTGTTTTATCTAGATTGGAACATAAAAAATAAGGAGGACAGCATGTAAAATATTTAATATAAATTGGATATTAAAAACACACTGTCAGATAATTAAAGCAATCCAATTATAGTGTGCTGCAAATTAATATTCAATTAAAATCACTCATATCTTACTCATTGTTTTTAGGAGGAAAAAATGAAAAAGATAGTTTTTCTTGTTTTAGTTGTGCTGAACATAATTGGTTGTAGCACTTTAATAAGTGTTGGAGATAATAACTACAACACACATACTATAAAAAAGGATTTAAAATGAAAATTTTTACAATATTAAGAAATATTTCAGTAATGGTGGCTTTAAGCTCTCAGGCTTTTGGATATGTGGCTATGCCAGGAGAACCAAACATAAATAATGCAAGAGATGCACTTGTGCCAATTTCAAGTGGTAGTTCTAGACTTTTTACAATCTTGGTTAATAAAAGCCAAAATGATCCAAGTCTAGATTTTGAAAATGCTTCTAAACTAGCAGATGATGATTATTTATGTATAAGTGGTGATAAAAAAGTTAAATGCAATGCTTTAACATATTATGAGACTACTTTATGGTCATCGAATAGTGTAGCCGCCAAGATAGAGCTTAATAGTAATATTCTTGAAAATCTAAAAAAAGATAATAAGAAAATTGTTTTTTTAAATAGGATTAATCATGGACGAGCTGGAGATCCCTTAAGAAATGATAAGCCATTTATGAAAGTGTATATTGATAAAAATGGTTATTTAAATGCTGAGTTTACAAGATTGACTGGTGGACTTAGCCAAGCAAGAACAAGCGAACCAATTCCAACAGATGAACCAGTATATATTCAAGCCAATGAAATGGGTGAAGCATATGAAGTTGGTTGGAAAGGGTTAGTCAGCAATAAAACTTCTTTCGGTAAAAATGGCCATCAAGTATCGCCTATAGATAGTGATCAAAATGCAAATCCAAAACCTTGGGTTGAGCTAGGATTAGACAGTAACGAACAAGATGATCTAGATATGAATGATGTTTATAACGGCCTAAAAGTACATAGCCTTTTAAACGTTAAAGACTACTTTTGGAGTTATAAGGTTGATATGTTTTCTTATATAAATAAAAATACTACAACCATGCCAGTTCATCAAAATAATACGCAATTGAACCTGGATATGAATCTAGTTTATAAGATATTAAACGATCTAAGGAATCCTGATCAGAATGACTCTAACCTGAATTTTAAAAACGATACATTACGTGTTTATAGCGTTCCTGGTACAGGAATTGTTGCTGATATCAGAGAAAAACAGTAATTCTTACAGCGAGAGCCATTTTGGCTCTCCAGCTCCCATACTACTAAACATTTTTTATATTTGCCGATATAAGATATATATTTTAAAAGGATTTAAAATGAATATATCACCAAATTTAGAGCCCATAAATATAAATTTACCCAAAGATATGATCTATTCAAGGGTTCTTCTTGGCGTAGATAGAGTGCAAACTTTAGACAATACAAATTTAAAGTCTGAGCTTAAAGACATCGCTACTAAGCTTATCTCAAATAGCACTTACTCTATCATCCAAAGCGCTAGCACCAGTGGCGTGAAGTCAGAGTATGCTAGAGCAGATAGTGGGGCAAACGATGCTTTTTCTTATGTGGATATACAAAGAAGAAACTGGGACAAAAAGGACTTTGAAAACAAATATCTCTTTGGCGAAGATGCCTCAGCGCTAAGGAAAGTGGATCAAACTAGCACCTATTTTTCATCTATAAATTCAAAAACTCCCATTAAGCCCATTGCTGCAGCAGATACTAAATTTACAAATTTAAATGACTATGCCTATGAAAAAACGATAAAAACTTCGCGAGGTGATGTGGAGGTCTTTTTGGATCTTTATAACGATAATGACAAACTAGGCATAGGCAAGCTAGATGCAAATGGATTTTTATTTAACTTTGATAGCAACAAGGACGGAGTGATAAATTCTGGTGATAAATACTTTGATAAGCTAAAAGTTAGAGGCTACGATAAAGACGGAAATGAGAAAATTTTCAAACTAAGCGAAGTTGTAAGCGAGATAAACCTTAACGACTTTATCAAAAAAGATATTAGAAATTTAAGCCATGAGGCTATGGACTTTGCTAGCAAAAACACGGTTGATTACAGAGTTAGTTTAAATAACTCAAACCCTTATACTCTATTTTCAGCCGAATATCGCTACCAAAAGATAGACAAAGAAGAGACTAATAAATTTTTCAAAGACCATGCAGACCAAGACGGCTGGGTAGATCTTAGGGATAATAAGATATTTAACGAAGAGAGCGGTTTAAACAACTTTGCCTATGAAAAAGTTGGCTTTGACGGCAAGAAAAAGCTTAGCGAGTTTAACCCTATCATAAAGCCTTCTGGGCCTAAACAAGATGAGAGCTTTTCATACGCAGGCTATCAAAAAGATAGCTTTATGAAATTTTATAACGACTACCAAAAAGAGTCTAGCGCTCACAGCAAAGATGTAGAGTGGATAAGCAAAAATTTAAAAGAAAATGATGTAGAAGACGCAGATGATCTCATCTCAAAGCTAAAAACCACAAAGTCATCTTATATGATCGCTATGGAGAGTGAATTTGAAAAGGCAACTGGACTCGAATTTAACCTAGAAAATTTAGAAAGAGTAAAGCATGCTTTTGAGAGTGATACGAGCAAGGCAGCAGCTGCTCTAAAGGACACAGACAGCGTAATAGCTATGAAGCTAAACAAAAATGGCACGATCACGCTTAAATTTGATAGCGGAAGAGAGCTAGAGGTAAAAGAAATTTATAGTGACTCTGGCAAGCTAATAAGCAAAGATGACAAAGATAGTAAAAGAGCAAGTATAAATTTAGATGCCAAAACCATGAATGATGTAGAGTTAAATAGACTTGACTTTAAAGATATAGGCATAAAGCAAGATGAGAAGATATCTAGCCTAAAAGAGCTTGGGGCAAAGCTCGTTAAAAACCTCTCTGATAAATTTACAAGTAAATTTCTAATCGGACTTGAAAACGGCAAAAGCATCACCACTAAAGAAATTTACAACATCACCTACCTTGAAAACGACCTAAAATTTAAAGAACTATCTAGCAAAGATAGGCTTTATAAAAAGGTAGATACGAGAGTGTAAAAGCATAAAAACAACTGTTTTATTTATAGTATATGTTTTATATTATATTAACATAATTATCATATAATATGTTTTTAACATATTATATGATAAAAAGGATTAATATGAATTTAGCAGTTTTACAACTAAAGGGTGGGGTTGGAAAGACACCGCTTAGTTTTAGTTTGGCTAAAGATCTTGGACTAAAATGGCAAAGTAATGATGACTCTGTGGTGCCACAGTTTTACAAAGATGGCAAAATATTAGATAAGTGCATTTTTGAACCAAATACTATGTATGACTTTGGAGGATTTGCCTCGGCTGGAGTGCTAGAGATACTAAAACATTGTAGTATTGTTATTGTTCCCATTACTTCTAATCCAAATTCCATTAAAAGAGCAGCAAGCACCATATCGCAGATCAAACCTCTTGGCTGCAAAACACTAGGTCTTATAACAGATGTCTCTTCTCAAAAAGAGCTAGAAGAAACAGTAGCAATGATAAAAGCTGCTAATATAGCTTGCACAAAATTTCTTATTTTAAAAAGCTCTAAAATATTTGAAAATGCTATGACAACTGGACTAAGTTTTTTAGAGCTATACAATGAAAGCAATCTCTCAAAAAGACAATATCAGTCATTTATAGATATGTATCAAAAAGTCGTTAATTACATAAAGGATAATAAATAATGGCAAAATTGAATTTAGATCTTACAGAGATAGAGCTAAACGAACTAAGCACGGCAAGCTTTCAAGAACAAGACGAAAAGCAAGAAACTAAAAAAACTGGCGGCAGACCAAAAAGTGCCAATCCTGCCGACAAAAGAACGACAATGTTTTTGTCTAGTGAAGAGCTGGATTTTTTAGACGAAATGGGACATATAACCAGAACAAATAGAACCCAATATCTAAGATCGATCATCAGAGAAAAAATGGAAGATTTTAAAAGTAAAAAAGCAATAAATATGCTAAAATAAAACAATTTTTTAACAAGGAGTTTAAATGGAAAAGCTATTTAAAGTTGCGCTAGCTAGTGCTTTAATGTTAAGTGGTGCCTTTGCAAATGATTTGCTTTCTAAAGCTACAAATGGGGCCGCAGATAATAATTCAGTTGGTGTGAAAACACTAAATAGCTTGGATCTAGAGCAAGTTAATGGTGGGTATAGCATAAAAATTTATAATCTTTCAAAAACACAAAATTTTTCTCAAGCCGTAGCACTTGTTAATTTTTCTCCATATGAACGAGACAACAAGGTATCTTGTGGGCTTAACATGCCAGATGGTTGTTCTGGTGGATACTATGCTAAAAGTAATTTTCAAGAAGTTATGAATCAAGTTAATTATAGCAATGATGAATACTTAGGTGTTGTAGCAACAAAGGTGAATAAGCCTTATGGCTTTGGTAGCATTCCACAATATTCTTACTCTGTTGCAGCCTTTAAAAATGTAAATGGCCAACTTATGAGACTAAAAACCATAACAAACAAACCATATATAGCAAACGAACTAATAAATTCAAAAGCTGTTAGAAATCAACTAACTATGAGCCTTGGCTTTTAATTGAGATTGCAACCCTAGTTTTAACTAGGGTTTTATTTAAGAAGGATTTGAAAATGTTAAATGGACTTAACAACAACACATATACACAAAGCTATAAAACAAGCATAAATTCTAAGCAAGCGGCAAGTCTTAGCACAGCCACCAACCAAACTAGCTCTCTAGTTTTAGGCTACAAGGTAGATAAGGATGGCTACTTTACAGATGAGTTTAATAAGCAAGCTGGCATACCAAGTGATTATAAAATTCACTCAAGCACGCTGGAGTCGTTAGTAAGGATAGAGACGCAGTCTGACTATATGCAAAGGACTTTTGATAGCATCGACATACTAAAAACTGTAAATAATGCCTACAAAATCCTCTCCCAAGTAGTTGGCGAAGACACACTAAACTCAAAAGATAGCTTTAGCTTAGATGAGATAAGAAATTTCCCTCAAGGCTTTTCTTATAACCGCCAAAGTATGCAAGTAACCAAGATCCATAACTCCATTCATGAATTTGGCTCGGCTGCGGCTGATTTTAACGGCAAAGAGTCAAATAAGCAGATGATAAGCACGCTTTTTTTCAACCCAAGCTTTAAAGGAGGAGACGGCAGACAGCCACTAAAGCCAACAACAGATATCTTTAACAACAACAATGGCGGCAAGGAGAGTGTGGGAAGTGGTGTATTTATGGATCCGCATGGAGAGAAATACACTAATAAAGATGGCTCAATAACTAAAGGCGGACTTATAGCAGCCGTTATAAACAACAACCTTGATGTAAGAGAGGGCGAGACAACAGCACAAGGCAAAAGAGAAGGCTATGATAAGAGCGTAGATAGTAAAGAATTTAATAGGGCATTTGAGCTGTTCGAGCTTATGGGCGAGATGAAATTTGGACCTGGCTTTATAAATGCTACTGATAATGACATAGCTGGCATGCCTAAATATATGCAAGACTACATCAGATCTAAAAGAGACTTTGTCTATATCGACTTAGAAAGTGGCTTTGTCAGCACTCCTGAAGATAGGCGTAGGGGATATGAAGAAGACGAACTCTCATTTAAAAAGATGATGGAGCATAATCTAAAAATGCTAAAGCTACTCTTTGGTGAGATAGACAAAGATGGTAAAAAGAGCAAGGACTTTATGGATAGCTTTTTGAAATTTAGCATGCCATCTTTAAATTTAGTAAAAGAGCTAAATGAAAACCCAGCTGGAAAATACCTAGTAGATATGCTTGGTATAAAAAAAGATGTTGATATAAAGGCGTAGTAGTAGAAATTAGTTATTTTTTTTAAGTTTTCTCTATTTAAAAACAAATTTTTGCCGATTTCTTAAGTGATTTTTCTACTTTAAGCAATAGAAAGCTTAAGATGATCGTTTTGTATATGTAGAGATGCGGCAAAATAGGCGTTTGTTAAAAGTTGTATTGAAAAGTAAGATTTTCATAGGTAAGTTTTAAAAGATAATAATTGATATCAATTAAAACTAAATTAGTGCTATAATTATTATAAAACTTTTCACAGGAGGAAGTTATGTTTAAAGTTCTTAAAATAGCCATGATTGGCGGAATTTTAGTTGCAGGTGCTAATGCTGAAGATTTTCTAGCAAAGGTTACAGCTGGTGCTTTGAGTGACATCTCTAGTAATGTTAAAAAACTAGATGTCACAGGTATGAGTGAGGTTAAAGGTGGGCTAGAGCTAGTAAGTCCTGAAAAATTCTCATATAATGAATCTGGGGCATACGCAGTAATAGAAGAAAACAAGGACAGCAGATATATAAAAGAAGAATATAAGCAAGGATTAGGCGCATATAATCTCCCTGGTTACCACCTCGCATATACTGTCAAAAGAGAGATAAAGTCTAGTCGTTATGGTAGATATCCTCTTTTTACTTACAGTGCAGCAGCATACAATGAAAAAACCAAGGAATATCATAAAATTTCTAGTAGTTTTGTATTAAATAACAATGCTGTTGTTAGACAACTACGAGACGCTTTTAAAAGAAGAATGGAATCTGACCTAGGTGGTTGGTAAAAATTTAAGTGGCCTACAAATTTTATTGTAGGCCACTAATTTCAAAGGAATTGAAAATGATAACTAGCATAAACGGACTTAGCAATACACCAATACAAGATAATACTATCAAAAAAGAAAATGCAATAGAAAATGTAGCCAAAGAAGGCAAGCAAGACAAAAACGCTACCAAAGAAAAATTTGACTACTCAAAGAATCTTTTTAAACCCTGGAGCGAAACTATAAAAGAATTTATAGATATAGACAAAAGCAAAGAGGGCTGGATAGCAGATACTATAAATCGAATTGATAATATGCTGTCTGATTACACCATTCAAGAAAGACGAGCTTTATCAGCAAAAAGAGAACCAGAAAATATGGAAGAATTTAGAGTTCGCGAACTCCAAGATTACATGGACTGGTTGCTTACAAACTCTATAGACGGCAAACCAACCATGATGGGCAAACTAATAGGTCTTGGTACAAAAGAAGAGGAAGATGAACTAGATGCTTTTATGGAAACTATGTCCTCTCTTTATCCAAATAATAACAAGGAGTCGCTTAGTCTTTTAGATAGAACTGATCTAAGCATAGATGAATTTAAAACATTATTTGCCAAAGCAAGAGAAAAAGCAACAAAAGATGTTGAAGAACAAAGAAAGCAGATAATCAAAGAAGAACAAGAATACAATGCAAATTTTGCTAAAGAGCAGGCTGAGAAGAAATTTAAACCTATGCAGGTTAAGAAAAAGTATGAGACCTATGATATAAACAAGGATCAGAAATTTCTCTTTGCAAGAGAGCTTTTAAAATTTAAAGAAAAAAGAGGCATAGACGTCTTAGAACTTATGCAAAAGATAGATAAGAAGCAAATTTTAAATAAGATGGCTTGATGGATAAAAAAACTAGAGCTTATCAAATAGTGCTTTATTGTCTATAGGCAAGTCGAGCTTATATTCTCTATGTATATCGTTCTTTGGACCAAGTATTAAGACATAGCCCCCTTGCTTATGTTTATCCCATATATTATAAAACTGATCCTTTGAACTTATATATTTGCCGTAGCTTGGATCAAGGATAGTTATAAAATCGCCTTGATGATTTATCACAACCACAAAATGGGGAAAACGAGGATCATCCTCTATCTTTACCAGGACTGGCAAGTTTATCTTTTCAAAAGTAGCACGATCAAGCTGATAACCCTCAGAGTCATAGGATAGCTTAGCAGCAGCTTGCTTTAACTGCAAAAAACTCACCATATCGGTATTTAGTTTTTTATCGCCTTTATCCATCTGCTCTAGGACGTCTTTTTCTGTTATGATTTTAAAATCAAGCGTATTAATAAGTGTTGCTAATGATGCTGCACCACAAGACTCTTCATAGTTTTGCCTGATTACATCTTGATTTCTTAGCTCCTCGTATGATCTAACAGCAAAACCAGCATAAAGTGGCAAAGATGCCACCGCTGCGCAAAAAAATAGTTTTAGAATTTTTGCCAAAATTTTATACATATGTTTTAGACAACCTACCTAACTTCTCACTCCAAGAATTTGCTAGAGAATTTATATCTTCGCTAGTTGGCTTAAATTTCTCATATTCGTTTGAGGCAACACTTTCTGCGCTAATGTTCTTTGATCTTGCATACATCAAAAGCGTTAGCTCTTTAAGTCTTTCTTTTATGAGCGCTTTTATGCTCTCGTTGTCCTTGCCCACCTTTTCAAAATCCACAAAGTACTCTTTATGCTCTCCAGTGCTTGAGATATCATTTAAGGCAGCACTGCTCAGCTTAGTCTTTGCACTATCACTTGGCAGTGGTCTAGAGCTGCGCAAAAATCCCATAAAAAGAGCCTCTTTGCTGTAACCTTCATCTGCTTGATATACCGACATATCAGGGTTAAAGCTAAACTCATCACTTGCTTCGCTCATCGTAAAATCAACCTCTTTTACTATGAGCCTAACGCCTGCACTTGAAAGCTCTTTGCTAAGAGATTTAGCGCTATTTAGCTCATCAGTGCTAGAGTAGATATTTGAGATAGTAGAGTTTGATAGATCTTTTAGCAAATGTCCTTTGGCATCATAGCGAGTGCCTTTTGTACTGTAGCCTTTTGGTAGTTTGCCTATATCTGCAAGGGTGTAGCTCTTTTTATCATCACCTAAAGCAGAGGTCATTTGATCAAATAGTCTGTAGTAGTGCTTTATGGTGTCAGCCATATCGATATTATCAAAGATCTTTATCTGCTCGTCTTTGCTCTTGATGCGGTTTAACACATGGTTGCGCTCGGCAAATCTACTAAGCTCATCAAGTGTGCTTTTGTGGATTTTAAAGTCCTGCGGTAAGCTGGCTGCTTTATTAAAATCAGCTCCCATAAAGCCAGCCTTATCTACTGTGTAGCCATAAGCTTGAAGCTCATTAAAATTTAAAGAGATAAGGCTACTTGTGCTTGCTGAGACAAAGGTATTTTGAGTGGGCCTTATCTCTTTTTCTGCCTCATTTTTTTTGGACGTTTTTTTTAAGACTTCGTCAAATCCTAAAGTATCATTTTGATTGTGACTTTGGGTTTGGGATCTAAATGTTGTATTTATATTATTATTTAGTAGGCTTACTTTGTTCATCACCTTAGCTCCTTTGCTTTGAAAGCGTGAAGCAAAATTTATGCCATATTTTAAATTATTTTCCTAATTGCGCCCTAAATTCATCTACCATTTTATGATATTGTGAGCCTATATAAGTACCTCTCTCTTTAGTAGTTAAGTCATATGTATTAATATAAAATTCTTGTTTGCCATTAACTTGCCTTGTCATAGCCAATAATATTTTATTAGTAGATGAGCTAGGTAAAACTAAGGTATCTTTATCGTCTTCTAATACTATATACGCAAAAGAAGTAACACCTCCATAAAAATCAAAAGAAGGATATCTATAAAAGTAATATCCACCTTTTATATCTATCATATCGTTATCGCTTAAAGCTTTTATTTCACTGTTATTAGCGGCTCCGTTTGTAGCTAAATCTAATAGATCTTTTGCGTTTGAGCTAGCAACTAGTAAAATACTTAACAACACAACCTTAAAAAGACTTCTCATTTTAACTCCTTTAGTAAAATTTTTAATTTTATTTAAAGCCTAAATTATCCGAATAATCTTTCTTACACAATTATAGCTTTCAAAATTTTTGCCAAATGCTAATACCAAATATGCTATCAGGTGCTGCACTAGAGCCACCCATACTAGCAGATATAGATATAGAAGTGTCATTACTAAAACTATAAGTAGATCCTACGCTATACGTTGGAATAGATCTAAGATTTGTAGTTTTTCTATCATTTATTTTATTTGCTGTTTGAAATCTCTGCTCGATGCCAAGATCAAGCGTGATCTTTGGGCTTAAAACAATAGACAAATCTCCACCAAAGAACACAGTATTGCCATAGTTTAGCTTCGCAAAGTCGAATTTTCTATCTGCGTTGTAGCCAAATCCAGTATATATGCTATAAATTACTGGATCAGAATATCCTTTTAGGCTGCCTTTTATTGAATAAGACTTAAAGCTAAAATTTTTACTCTGTCTAAGCGCACTCTCTCTTTGATAAAGTGCTGTCTGAAGAGTAAGCATAGGCACTAGCTCGCCAATTCTATCTCCTCTATAATTTACCCCTAGCCACACAGAATCAAACTGAGTTTTGCTCTCACTTTTTGGCTCTAGGGTAAAATAATCCATATACTCGCTTCTCTTGTAACTTCCGCTAAAAGACGTTAAAACATCTAACTTTGAAGTAAGAGCATACATAAGAGTCTGGGTAAGAGTTAGCTGTTTTGTGTCATCCCAAACAACTGGATCACCATTTATCACAAGATTTGGAGTGCTTGTGTATACGTTAGGATTGCCACTGCTAAGCAAAGACAAATTTGTAACACTTCTTAATCCAACCTGTTGTTTATAAAGGCTATCTATCGTGATAGGATCTGATGCTAATGCAAGAGTAGTGAGTAGTGAAGCTAGAAGTAATGATTGTTTCAAATTTAGTCCTTTATGCGATTTTATCTACTTTTGTCTTTGCAATTTTTTCTAAAATCTCAAATATATTTTTGCCATTATCAAATTCGGTTTTTATAAATTTATAAAATTCTTTAAATTTTTCATCGGCTTGTATATCATAAGTTTTAGATTTTTTGGTTATTTGTATGGGTTTAAATTTTTTTTCTTTTATCTCGTCTTTATCCCTTTGAATTTCAATCTCGTTCACAACATTCATTGTTTCTTTTGCAAGATCTTCATCAAGCTCTACCCCAAATCGCTTCTCAAGAGCAAATTTGGCCCATTTGCCCTTAAACTCATCAATACTCATATCACTATCAAGCAATTCAGCTGTTTTACTTCCGCCGTAAGATATAAAAGAAAGGATATTTTTATTAGCAAATTGATCTATAAAATCATCAACACTAAGTTTTTCACTATTTAATGTATCTTTTTTAAATATCCCTTTTGGTTCAAATGCTGGGTTTTTCTCAAGTCCCAATACACCACTATCATCTATAAATTTTTTAAGCTCCCTTATATCTTCTTTTGAGATAGTATTATCATACCCCATAAGTTTACCAATAATGCTTACTTTTGCTTCTTTACCATTTGTAAAACCCGTAAGTGGATAAGCATTTCTATCATGCACCTTTGCTCTATTTGCATCATCAAGCTTTAAATAATCAGATGCCTTCAATTCACCTACTTTATCATTATAAATCTCATTAATGTTTTGAAATTTAAATCCCATCGCTCTAGCGATATTTTCATTGGAAAGATCAAAAAGAGGTGACGACAGATTAGAAATTTGCATCATAAATATCCTAGTAAATTTTTAATCCGCCAAGTTGTTTTTCTAAATTCAATTGCGTATGATCTCTAAGTTCTTTTACTATTGGATTTTCTAAATTTGCACTTGAGCTTATCGGATGTATGGTTGCATCTTTTAAATTATATGCTGCTGTTTGATACGTAAAATATGTATATTTTTTTCCAAGGTTTGAAACACCTATATTTCTTTTAACAATAAAAGCTAAAAGAAATCCTTCTGATAATTTATACTCACCTAGCGCTTGAGCATATTGAAGTAATCTCATTTTATTTTTTTCATAGTGACTAAAAGTTGCATCATTCTCATAGCACTTATTTTCATTATATCCACATAGCCCTCTTGTAGCATCAGGATACAAATAAAGTAGTTTCTTGCTTTCCTCATCTCTATAAGCACCTAATTCAAAAGCATCATTTGGTATTGCTATTGTAATACCTATATTCAAACGTTCAATTACATCTGAATACACTAAGTATCCACCCTTAACATTTTTCATTTCATTATTGTTTAGGGTTTTTACGTCACCTTGACTAATAGCTCCATTTGTAGCTAAGTCTAATAGATCTTTTGCGTTTGAGCTGGTAAGCAGTAAAACACTTAATAGTGTGGTTTTAAAAAGACTTCTCATTTTAATTCCTTTAATAATTTTGATTTTTGTAAGTTAATATCGACTTTTTAACAATTTTATTTATATCTTTATCCATCAAATGCTTTAAAATTTAAAAAAAATCTGGTGTCTTTTTGCCACTCTTATGCCAAAAATAAGCAACTACGAAGCTTACAAGCAATACCAATGGCACTACTAAACTAATATCATTCATTATTTAATTCCTTATCTAGTTCATCAATCTTTTGCGTCAGGTCACTAAATTTTAATAAATTCATCCCAACTCCAAATCCGAACACAAAAATCAAAATCAGTGAAATTATAACCAAAAAATCAACATTATTATAATGAGAAGATATAAAAGCCCAACATCCAGCTATCCCAGCAGAAAATACTAAAAGTTTGCTTTTTACTATATCAATCTTTTTGGATAATAACTCAATCTTTAATTTTATCTTTTCCAAAAATTTTCCTTTTTGTGTGAGATTATACCATAGTCTAAATATTATTTGCAATCTATTCTAGTTATGCTATAATGCTTCATAATAAAATGCTGGGCGAGCATACCCCTTGTATATACAAAATCCTGACGGTTTTGTATATACTGCGGGTGCTCGTAAGGGGGAAAATCCCCCTTAACCCCCTTTGTAAAGAGCTGCTTAGGAGTAGTAAAAATGAGTAGATTTCAGTATCTTAATCTTGCTATATTTTTTGGATTAGGATTCTTTTTGTATGGATTTATTTTTGTGAAGTATCACTACAAATTTACGATCTTTTTTGGGTTTTTAGGTCTATTTTGGGGTGGCTTAGTGGCATTTCTTATTCTAATGGCATGGAATGATGATGAAAGAGAATAAAACAATAACCAAAATTTTAAGATTAACACCTAGCGAAAATGAAAAAATTCAAGACAAGCTTGATAAATTAGGTGGGGTTACATTTTCAAAATTTGCTATAAATTCGATGCTTTCGCGACCACTTACAAAGACACCAATTACTAAAGAACTAATCTTGGAGCTATCGAGACAAGGAAGTAACCTAAATCAGATAGCAAGGAGTTTAAATCAAAACAAGAGTCTTGATCGAGTGGCGCTCTCATTAATAAATCAATCACTGGAACGCTTAAATGAACTATATGAGATATTGAGCGATGATAGTTAAATTTTTACCAACTAGAGACGGTGGCGGACTTGGCAGCGTAAATTATTTGCTCAATGAACGACAAGAACAAGGTACAGCACGAGTCTTAAAAGGTAATGAAGCACAGACTAGAGCTATTATAAGTCAAATTCACTACAAGCAAAAAACAACCTTTGGAGTGTTGTCGTTTGCAGAAAAAGCC
>NZ_PPCH01000022.1:0-197033 GCF_002913765.1 Campylobacter concisus
TGGATTTGCTGGATTGGCTGGATTGGCTGGATTGGCTGGATTGGCTGGATTGGCTGGATTGGCTGGATTGGCTGGATTGGCTGGATTGGCTGGATTGGCGCCCCTCCGCTTTTTTAAATTTTGCTCTAAATTTGCCAAATTTATTAAAATACTAAAAATAATATGTATAAATATATGTAAAATATTTTGTATTTTTCGCTTTTTTAACTCAAAATTTTTTCAAAAAAATTAAGATAACGCCCAAATTTCGCTAAAAAGTTAAAATGGATTTAAAATGCTTTGGGATATAATTTGCGATAAATTTATCAAAAGGCTAAAGTGATGATAAAACAAATTTCTGGTTCGCAGATGATAAGCGAGGCCTTGCACGAAGAGGGCGTTGATATAGTCTTTGGCTATCCAGGCGGCGCAGCCTTAAATATCTACGATGAAACATACAAACAAACTTACTACAAACACGTTTTGGTTCGCCACGAGCAAGCAGCCGTGCACGCAGCAGACGGATACGCAAGGGTTAGCGGCAAAGTGGGAGTTGCATTTGTAACAAGCGGCCCTGGCTTTACAAACGCAGTCACAGGCCTTGCCACAGCCTACAGCGACAGCATACCGATCGTGCTTATAAGCGGTCAGGTGCCGACATTTATGATCGGTACGGACGCCTTTCAGGAGATCGACGCAGTCGGCATTTCGCGTCCATGTGTCAAGCACAACTTTTTAGTAAATAGCGTCGAGGAGCTGCCTCGCATCATAAAAGAGGCCTTTTACATCGCAAGATCAGGCCGCCCAGGACCAGTTCACATCGACATCCCAAAAAATATCACATCAAAGCTTGGCGACTTTGTATATCCAAAAGAAATTTCTATCCCAAGCTACAAGCCGACATATAAAGGCAACTCTAAGCAGATAAAAAAGGCGGCAGCTGCGATAAATGAGGCTAAAAGGCCGCTTCTTTATATAGGCGGCGGCGCGGTCGCGTCAAATGCGAGCGAGATCATCCGTAAATTTATGCAAAAAACAGGCATTCCAGCAGTCGAAACGCTGATGGCTCTTGGCGTGCTTGACGCAAAAGATGAGCTAAATTTAGGCATGGCGGGCATGCACGGCAGCTACGCTTCAAACATGGCTCTTAGCGAGTGCGACCTTCTTATCTCGCTTGGCGCTAGATTTTGCGATAGGGTCACAGGTAAAACTGACGAGTTTGCCAAGCACGCTAAGATCATCCACGTAGACATCGACCCAAGCTCTATTTCAAAGATCATAAACGCGCACTATCCGATAGTTGGCGACCTTGCAAACGTGCTAAATGAGCTTTACGACGAAGTCAAAGCAAAGCCTGAAAACTACGCGCCTTGGAGAGAAATTTTAGATAGATATTCAAAGCTAAATCCACTTAGCTACACAGACAGCGACACTGTGCTAAAACCACAATGGGTCGTCGAGGAGACTGCAAAAATAGCAGGCCCTGAGGCTATCATCTCGACAGACGTCGGTCAGCACCAAATGTGGGTGGCGCAGTTTTATCCATTTAATCGCGCAAGGCAGTTTGTCACAAGTGGCGGCCTTGGCACGATGGGATATGGCCTCCCTGCAGCGATCGGCGCAAAGTGCGCTATGCCGGATAATCTAGTCATAAATTTCACAGGCGACGGCTCGATACTTATGAATATTCAAGAGCTGATGACTGCTTATGAGACAAATGTCCCTGTTATAAACATCATCCTAAATAACAACTTCCTTGGCATGGTGCGCCAGTGGCAGACATTTTTCTATGAGAAGCGCTACTCATCGACTGACCTTAGCCTTCAGCCTGATTTTACAAAGATCGTTGAGGGATTTGGCGGCGTTGGCTTTGTTTGTAAGAGCAAAGATGAGTTTAAAAAGGCTTTAAAAGAGGCGATCAAGAGTAAAAAATCAGCACTTATCGACGTGAGGATAGACCGCTTTGAAGACGTGCTTCCTATGGTTCCAGCTGGGGCTGCGATTTATAATATGATATTAAAGAGCAAGGAAGAAAAATGAGCAGTATAAGAAGAACGATATCGGTTATAGTTTTAAATGAACATGGTGTTTTGGCTAGGATTTCTGGGCTTTTTGCGGGCAGGGGCTACAACATCGACACGCTCACAGTTGCTCCGATACCTGAGAGCAACTTCTCAAGGCTAAGCATCGTAACAAGCGGCGATGAGAGGGTTTTAGAGCAGATCGTAAAACAGCTTCATAAGCTCATCCCAACATACAAAGTCATAGAAAGTGGCGAATTTGTCGAAAAAGAGATGGCCCTTGTGAAAATCCCACTTGGCGAAAATTTCGCCGGCCTTGAGGCGATACTAAAGACATACAATGGCATCGTCACAAACACAAACGAAAACTACATCGTTGTCATGGTGGCTGATGATGCGAGCAGAGTAGAGAGCTTTTTAAAATCGATAAAGAAATTTAACCCAGTTGATGTCGTGCGCGGCGGATCTGTGATAATGGATATATGATGAAACTAAGCGAAATAGCCTTAAAAGTAGATGCTACTTTTAGCGGAGAAGATCTTGAAATTTTTGCTCTAAATTCTTTAAAAAATGCAAATAAAGCTGAGCTAACATACTGCGATGGCGAGAAAAATGCCAAATTTATAAGCACTTCAAACGCTGGAGCTATCTTGGTGACAAAATCGCTTTTGGACTTAGTGCCAGCTGGCATGGTAGCGCTTGTGTGCGACAACCCGCACCTTGCATTTGCTATCCTTAGTAAAATTTACGCTAAGCCGCTTTTTTGCGAGCCAAAACCATCAAATATCGCCAAGAGCGCCACTATAATGCCAAATGTCTATATAGGCTCAAACGTGAGCGTTGGCGAAAATACGATAGTGATGGCCGGGGCTTTTTTGGGCGATAACGTAACTATCGGCAAAAACTGCATCATCCACCCAAACGTCGTCATCTATAATGACTGTGTCATCGGCAATGAGTGCCACCTGCTAGCAAACTGCGTCATCGGCAGCGACGGCTTTGGCTATGCGCATACAAAAACTGGCGAGCATGTAAAAATTTATCACAACGGCAACGTTGTTTTGGGCGATTTTGTCGAGATCGGCGCTTGCACGACGATAGATCGTGGCGTCTTTGAAAGCACGATGATCGCAAACTACACAAAGATAGATAATCTCGTTCAAATAGGCCACAACTGCGAGCTTGGAAATGGCTGCCTCATCGTCTCACAAACTGGACTTGCTGGCTCAACAGTGCTAGGCAGAAATGTCGTCATGGGCGGACAAAGTGGCTCAGCTGGGCACGTAAGCGTCGGAGACTTCGCTCAGATCGCGGCACGCGGAGGTGTGAGCAAAGACCTACCTGGTGGCAAAAAATACGCTGGAGCTTATCCGATAATGGAGCTTTCAGAGCAGTTTAAACTACAAGCAAAGATATTGAGATTTTTTAAGAAAAACTAAATTTGGCGGAGCTCTCCGCCAAATAGTTGTCATATCTATATAATTTAAATTTTTCTTTTATTTTATTTCACCGCAATCCCAAACCATATTTATGGCTAATAAAAATAGCCAGCAAGAGATCTAATTTAAGCATTAGATTTAAATAAAATTTAACGCTCATAATAAAATGGCTGAACTAATATGAGCAAAGTGTTATAAGATGTAGTCATTTTTGTGTTAAATGATGTAGAGAGCAGCCCATCTACTAAAGCTTGTTTGCTCGTGGCGGTAAAAAGCAAATTTGGATACATGCTTTGATATATAAAAACTTCTAAAAGATATTAGCAAAACGCTGGTGGATAAAATTCTTTTTTACTAATATGATTTGCCTAAATTTATAAGGTAATATCACACCAACACTTGTTTTATCGCTTATTAATTTTAACTCTTTATGTGGTTGCTTAAAATGTGAAATCTAGAAAAGAAATTTACAAAGCTAAATTTATTTTCTATTTTCGTCTAGGACTTTTTGCATGCTCTCTCTAGTCGCCTCTAGCCAGTTTTCTTTCGAGGTATCGACTAGATCAAGACAAAAGAGCTTGATGTCAGCTTTTTTAAAGCTAAATTCTTTCACTTTCATCGCATCGCTTCCGACGATTACGATAGGCTGAACCTTTAAATTTAGCTTTTCAACTAGCAACTTTGCGCCACCTTTAAATGGCAAGAGCTCTTTGGTTTGAGACCTTGTGCCTTCTGGAAATATCGCTAAAACACGGCCATTTTCTACTCTGTCTTTTGCTTCGCTTAAAAGCTTTATTAGCGAGTGCTTATTTTCTCGCTCGACTGCTATCATCTTTGGAAGGCTCAAAATTTTACCGATGATCGGGATCTTGCCTATCTGTGCCTTTGCGATCCAGCAGATATTTTTAGGATGGATCTCTTCAAGTGCAATGATATCAAGCATGCTTTGGTGATTTATCAGCAAGATATTTGCTTCGTCGCTAAATTTACCGATCACTTCTAGCTTATATCCACCAAAAAATCTCTGCGATCTGCCCCAAAATTTTCTTATGGCTCTATTTTTTGAGTTAAAGAGCCACATAAAAAGTACGACAATAACGACGCTTATAACAAATTCAATAGAAAAGAAAAAAGCTCTAATTTTTGACAAGATCACCCTTTCTTACCCAGCCGATTTTACCATCTGCGAATAAAATTTTTGAGTAGTCATCTTTTGTGTCTAAAATTTCAACATTTTCATTTTTGCGAGATGTATAAAAAACGGTTGAATTTTTAGTTGGCAAGATAGTGACGCTCACATCTGGCTTAAGCACTGCTTTGCCAAAAGGATTGTAAGTGTAAATTCCAAGTGCTATAAAAACGGCCGCTACAAAGAAGTAGCTTAGCTTTCTACGCCAGATCGCTAGCAAGATAAAGATAGCGACCAAAGAGTAGATAGTGATATCTTTGTAGGTGCTAAATTCGCTTTGTTTTGGATTTAGACCGATTTGCGTGCTAACCTCGTCCTCTTCGACGCTTACAGGCAGTGAAAAGCTCTCAAATTTAGCTTTTTTTAGGTTGTAGTAGTTAAAGTCAAGTGTCTTTTTGTTTGGCTTAAATACCGCAAAATAATATGCACTTTGCGAGTTAAAGTCGCCATTTATCGTATCTACGCCTTGCTTTAGGATCGTTTTATTTTCGATATTAAAGGCGCTTAGATCGACATTGTTGCCGTAAATTTCAACGACCATGATGTTGTTTATGTCATCAAATTTAGTCGTTTTAAATTTCTTTACCTCAAGGTTGTCAGCGACGATGTGGTTGTAGTTCTCGTCACTTCTAAGCTCTTTTAGCTTTGGTAAAAAGATATTTATGTTTGAGTTTTGATAGTTCTCGCCATTTCTTTTTAGATCCAAGCTAACTCGTAAAGTCTTTGCATCAATGCTCGTTGCTTCAAGGTAGAAAGTGCCGATGTATTTGTTTTCTTCGCCTTTTACCCATTGAAAATTCTTCTTGTTTAGCCATTTGATATTTGTCTCATCTAGCTGTGTCTCAAACTCAAACTCAAGGTCACTTTGTGTATCAGCTACGATCTCAACGCTAAAAATTTCTCCTACGACGACATTTTTAGGGATATTTGTCGCTTTTAAAAGGAGGTCTTTTATTTTTATCTTGTCATAGACTTGATTATCAGGGACGCTGATGTCTGGTTCGTTTGTCGGCACGATATTTCGCATCTGCTCTGGAGTGATACGCTCTGGCTGTGGGGCGATAGAGCGTGGAGAGACGAGCTTTCTTGATATTTCTTCTTCGCTTGGAGTCTTTGTTTGTGGCTTTGAACCTGGGCTATTTACAAATTTATCCTCTCTTGCCTCATCCATCATGTCAAAAACGCTGACTTCATCAGTGTTTGCAGCAAATAAATTTAGCGCGAGTAGGGCGATAAAAAGTGTTCGTTTTACCAAACTAACCCTTTTAACATCTTCATGCCATCATCTGTGCCTAAAATTTTCTCGCAAGCGCGCTCTGGGTGAGGCATAAGACCAAAGATCCTCTTGCTCTCATCGCAAATCCCAGCTATGCTATCAACTGAGCCATTTGGATTTATCTCATTGCCGTGGCTGTCACAGTACTTTAGCAGGACTTGCTCGTTATCATATAGGCTTTTTAGCGTATCTTCGTCGGTGTAGTAGTTGCCCTCGCCATGAGCGATAGGTATATTTACCACTTCGTCTTTGGCTAAATTTGCTAGGAATTTATTGTTATTTGAGATCACTTTTAGATGGTGGTATTTTGAGACGAAATTTAAATTTTCATTTCTTCTCATCGCACCTTTTAAAAGTCCAAGCTCTAGAAGCATCTGAAAGCCATTGCAAATTCCCAATATGTAGCCACCTTTTTTTGCATGCTCTTTTACAGCTTGCATAGCTGGGCTAAATTTAGCTATTGCAGCTGTTCTTAGATAATCTCCATAGCTAAAACCACCAGGTAAAACGACTAGATCAGCATCGATCTTATCTTCTTTGTGCCAAATTATCTGCGTTTGGCAGCCAAGTAGCTTAAAAGCGTGAGCTGTATCTTCTTCGCAGTTTGTGCCAGGAAAAAGTATGATGGCTATTTTCATAGCACGATCTCGTAGTCTTCGATGACGGTATTTGCTAGAAGCTCTTCACACATAACTTTTAGCTGCTCTTTTGCTTTGCTTTTATCGCTCTCGTCGATATCTAAAACGATTTGTTTGCCTATCCTGACATTTGAAACACCGCTAAATCCAAGTGAATTTAGCGCGTGCTCCACTGCCTTACCAGCGGGGTCAAGGACCCCACTTCTTAATGCTATATTTACGACAGCTTTCATCTTTGTCCTTAAGAAAGAATTCTTCTTAAAACTTCTTCGTAAGCTACTTTTACGCTACCAAGGTCTTGTCTAAATCTATCTTTGTCAAGTTTTTCGTTTGTTGTCGCATCCCAAAATCTGCAGCTGTCAGGGCTTATCTCGTCAGCTAAGATGATGTTGCCATCTTTGTCGATACCAAATTCGACTTTGAAATCAACTAATTTTAAATTTCTCTCTGCAAAGAATTTAAATAATATAGAGTTGATCTCTCTTGCTGTGTGTCTTAGTGTTTGTAGATCTTTTTCGCTCTTTACTAGGCCCATGATGATGCAGTGCTCATCAGTAACTAGTGGATCGTGCAAATCGTCGTTTTTATAGTAAAACTCAACAAGTGTAAAAGGTAGAACCGTGCCTTCTTTTATGCCAAGCCTTTTGCTAAGTGAGCCAGTTGCGATATTTCTCACAACAACTTCAAGAGGTATGATCTCGCATTTTTTGACCACTTGCTCAGTGTCGCTGATGGTCTCAACAAGGTCAGTGACGATACCTTTGCTCTCTAGCAGTTTAAAAAGCTGAGTAGAGATTTTGTTATTTAGCGCACCTTTGCCAGCTTCGTTGCCTCTTTTTTGAGCGTCAAATGCTGTTAGATCGTCTTTAAATTCAGCCACAAGTAAATTTGGATCGTCTGTGGCGTACATTTTCTTGCCTTTTCCCTCGTAGATAAGCTCTCTTTTTTGCATGTTGTTCTCCTTTAGATTATTGTTGTTTTATCTTTAAAATTTTGATCGTATCAATCGCTGTTTTTAACTGAATGTCTTCATCGACTTTTTTCTGTGTGATTATATTTTTATCATCTTTTGCTTCAGTTTTATTGCCCTCGCTTGTTGGATTTATCTTGTTTAGCTCGCTTTTTAGGTGTGCTTTTAGTTCGCTCTCTTTGATGCTAAATGCGCTATCATCACTTTGTGGCACTTTGCCAGGATGCACGACTACATCTGGTGTTACGCCAACTGCTTGGATGGTTCTGCCACTTGGTAAGTAGTATCTTGCGATGGTTAGTCTTAGCGCTTCTGTATCGTCTATTGGTAGGATTACTTGAACGCTACCTTTACCAAATGTGTTTTCGCCAATTATCACCGCACGCTTATGATCTTGTAATGAACCGCTTACGATCTCGCTAGCACTTGCACTTCCGCCATTTACCAACACTACAAGTGGGAGTTTTGATAAGGTTTTGCTAGCGCTTGCTTTATACTCTACATTTTCAGATGCTTCACGACCCTTTTGAGATACGATGATGCCGTTATCTACAAAGAGATCCACTAGATCGACAGCTTGATTTAAAAGACCGCCAGGGTTGTTTCTAAGATCAAGTATGATGCCATTTGCTTTTGGATGCTCTTTGATCGCATCTTTTACCTTTGTGACAACGTTTTTGTCAAAATTTGTGACGCGTATATAAAGGATGTTATCGTTTTCTATCATTTTTGCATAGACAGACTCAACTTTTATAAGATCTCTTATGATCTTTACGTCAAATGGCTTTTGCTCGCCTTTTCGCAAAATCGTAATTGTTATCGGAGTTTTTGGCTTGCCGCGCATCTTATTTACAGCTTCATCTATCGTTGTACCGATAGTTGAGTTGCCATCGATCCTTAAAATGATATCGCCTGCCTTTATGCCTGCTTTATCAGCTGGAGTATCCTCGATAGGCGAGATAACGGTTAGTGCGCTATCTTTCATGCCAACTGTTATGCCAAGTCCGCCAAATTCTCCGCTTGTTTGCACCTGCATATCTTTATATGCTTTTTCATTTAAAAAGCTTGAGTGAGCATCTAAATTTTGCATCAAACCAGCGATGGCTTTGTCGATTATCTCTTTAAATTTAATATCATCAACGTAGTATTTTTCAACGGTTGAGATGGTTTTTGTAAGTTTTGAAAGTGCTTCAAGTTTCGCACTCGCCTCATCTTCGGTTTTAGCAAAAAGTGCATTTACTGCTACGCTTGAGATGAGTATGGCGCCTGTTATTTTTAGCGCAAAAGATCTAGTAAATTTGTTCAAAATATCTCCTATATTTTTTGGCTCAATTTTATTAACATTTGGCTAAAAAAAGCATAAATTTAACCTTATATTTTTATCTTTTGTCTATTTTTAACACAAATTTATAACAGCAAATTTTAGCAATTATATAAAAAGAGTGACAAAGGCTATAAAAATACTTGACAATATAAGACTAAAGTTATATAATGCCGCCATTATAAAATAACTTAAGGAGCTTTAATGGCTGACATAACAGAAAATTTAACAGCGCAGATGCAAGAGACACTTGAAAAAGGCGTTAGCTTAGCGATCTTTTCTAAAAATCCACAAGTTGTGCCACTTCACGTCTTTTGGGCTTTGCTTGCTGATAGCAATTCTATTTTAAATCAAGTATTTAATAAGATGAATATAAGCAAAGACGCAGTCGAGCTTGAGATAAAAAGCAAGATCTCGTCACTCCCAAGTAGCTCAAACGTTACAAAAGATAACGTTTCAGTTTCAAGAGAGCTTATAAATTCGCTTGAAAATGCAAAAGCTTTAATGGTAAGCATGGGCGATAGCTACGTAGCTGTTGATACTTGGATCATCTCTGCTCTTGAGCTTAGTGAGATCAAACAAATTTTAAGCAAATTTTGCGACATCTTAGAGATCAAAAAGAATCTTGAGAGCATAAGAGGCGGTAAAAAGATAGATAGCCAAACTGGCGATGATACACTTGATAGCTTAGAGAAATTTGGTATCGATCTAACGCAAAAAGCCCTAAATAAAGAGCTTGATCCAGTCATCGGACGTGATGAAGAGATCACTAGAATGATGCAAATTTTAATAAGAAAGAGCAAAAATAACCCTATCTTGCTTGGTGAGCCAGGCGTTGGTAAAACAGCTATCGTTGAGGGGCTAGCTCAAAAGATAGTGGCTCGCGATGTGCCAACAAGCCTTGCAAACAAGCGTGTTATCGCACTTGATATGAGCGCAGTTGTAGCTGGAGCAAAGTATAGAGGCGAGTTTGAAGATAGGCTAAAAGCTGTCATCGACGAGGTCAAAAAAGCTGGCAACATCATACTTTTTATAGATGAAATTCACACCATAGTAGGAGCTGGTGCTAGCGAGGGCGGAATGGACGCAGCAAATATCCTAAAACCAGCTCTTGCGCGTGGCGAGCTTCACGCTGTTGGTGCGACAACATTAAAAGAGTATAGAAAATACTTTGAAAAAGACGCAGCACTTCAAAGACGTTTTCAACCAATAGACGTCAAAGAGCCGAGTGTAAATGAGGCACTTCAAATTTTACGCGGTATAAAAGAGCGTCTTGAAGTTCATCACGGCATCACGATAACTGATAGCGCGCTAGTTGCCGCAGCAAGGCTAAGCGACCGCTACATCGCAAACCGCTTCTTGCCAGATAAAGCAATAGATCTTATCGACGAGGCAGCAGCTGAGCTTAAGATGCAAATAGAGAGCGAACCATACGAGCTTTCAAAGATAAAACGTGAGATCGTAACGCTTCAAGTAGAAAAAGAAGCTCTAAAGATGGAGGATGCGGATAAAAACAAAGAAAGACTTGGCGAGATCGAAAAAGAGATAGCTGATCTAAATGAGAAAAAGCTAGCGCTTGATACTAAATTTGAAAACGAAAAGGCCGTTTTTGGCGGAATTTCAAAAGCAACAAAAGAGATCGATAGCTTAAAATCACAAGCTGAGATAGCAAAAAGAAATGGCGATCTTCAAAAGGCTGCTGAGATAGAATACGGCAAGATAGCAGACGCCAAAAAGCACAAACATGAGCTTGAAGAAAAATGGGAGCACATGAAAAAAGAGGGCGTGCTTCTTAAAAATCAAGTCGATGAGGAGCTTGTGGCTGAAATTTTGAGCAAATGGACTGGAATTTCAGTTAAAAAGATGCTAACAAGCGAAAAAGAAAAATATCTGCGCATCGAAGAGCATCTAAGAGAGAGCGTTGTCGGTCAAGATGACGCATTACACGCACTTGCACGTGCTGTTAAGAGAAACAAAGCAGGGCTAAATGAGGGTCAAAGGCCGATTGGTTCATTTTTATTTCTTGGACCAACAGGCGTTGGTAAAACTCAGTCTGCTAAGGCTTTGGCTAAATTCTTATTTGACGATGAGAAGGCGCTTATCCGCTTTGATATGAGCGAATATATGGAAAAACATAGCGTGAGCAGGCTTCTTGGTGCGCCTCCAGGATATGTGGGCTACGATGAGGGCGGTCAGCTAACAGAGGCAGTTCGCAGAAGACCATACTCAGTCATACTTTTTGACGAGGTTGAAAAGGCTCACAAAGATGTATTTAACATACTTTTGGGAATTTTAGATGACGGACGTGCGACTGATAATAAAGGTGTAACGGTTGATTTTAAAAACACGATCATCATTTTAACTTCAAACATCGCTTCAAATTTCATCATGGAGCTAAAGGGCGAAGATCGTGATGTAGCTGTTAAAAACGAGCTTAAAAACTACTTTAAACCTGAGTTTTTAAATAGGCTTGATGACACTATCATATTTAATCCTCTAAATGAGCAAGGCTTAATATCTATCGTAGAGATCATGTTTAAAGAGCTTGAAAAAACTCTTCACAACCGCGGTATCAAGGCAGTTTTAAGCGAAGAGGCTAAGAAATTTATCGCAAAAGCTGGCTTTGACATAGTTTATGGAGCAAGACCTCTTAGAAGAGCGCTTTATGAGCTAGTTGAAGACAAGATCGCTGATATGATCTTGAAAGATGAGCTTGAAAGTGGCGATGAGATCACCATTGATAGCGACGGTGAGAAAATCATCATTAAGAAAAAATAACTTCAAATTTACTTGGCAGGTTGGATCAACTTGCCAAGCATAAATAAATTTAACTAATATCCTTATTTGATCTGTAATAAAATATAAAAAATAGCACGCAAAGCATCGCTATAAAGGCAAAGACTATCAACGTGCCATCTTTAAATGAGCTTAAAAACATGCCGTTTGTATTCATGCCAAAAAAGCCAGTGATAAAATTTAGTGGTAAAAATAGCACCGAAAGTAGCGTTAAAAGGTAGATATTTTTGTTGATCTTGTCGTTTTTGTCACTTTGTATAAATGTATAGATATCTTCAACTCTATAGGCGTATTCGTTGGCTATGGTTTTAAATACGCTTGCTTCATGGATGCTGTTTTTAAGCTCTTTTTTAAGCCCTTGTTGCTCGCTTTGGCAGATCGCAAGGGCTTCGTAAAAGTGCGAAATGCTATTTTGAAATTTCCTTATCTCATACTTTAAAAAGTGGTGTCTTTTTATAAATTTCTCAAAATTTTTCTTGCTAGCATAAATTTTCTCATACTCATTTAGCTCGTCTTGATGCTCTAAAATTTTATTTGCATATTCGTTACAAATCCCCTTAATAGCTACTTCAAACGTGCTTTTATCGCATTCATGCTCAAGATCTTCTTTGTAAATTTTGCCATCTTTAAATAAAAATTTAAAAACTTGCTTTTGTGATGACGAGATGAGCGTGATGTAGTCAAATGCATCTCCATAAAAATATCCACAAAGTGCGCTTTTATAGCTCATCTGCGCTCCTTTTTACGTAGAAATTTCGCTTAAATTTAGCAAATTCGCCGACCTCTATCGCCTCTCTCATCTCTTTCATTAAATTTAGATAGTAGTGCAGGTTGTGAAGGCTTGCAAGTCTAAAAAATGTTAGCTCCCTTGCCTTAAAAAGGTGGTTTAGATAGCCTCTGGAGTAACGCTTGCAGGTGTAGCACTGGCAAGCTGGGTCTATCGGCGCGTGGTCGTTTATAAATTTGGCTGATTTTATATTTATCTTGCCAAAGCTAGTAAAGAGCGTGCCGTTTCTTGCGTTTCTTGTTGGCATAACGCAGTCAAACATATCAACGCCTCGCTCCACGTTTTCTACAAGATCTTCAGGCGTGCCAACGCCCATTAGATAGCGCGGTCTAAGCTCATCCATAAATGGCATAACCGCCTCAACCGTCTCATACATCGCCTCGTTGCTCTCGCCAACACTAAGACCTCCTATCGCAAGGCCGTCAAATGGCATCTCGTTTAGTGCCTGCGCACAAAATTTACGTGCCTCATAGTCGGTGCCGCCTTGAACGATACCAAAGATATTTTGGTTTAGCCCAATGCCCTTGCTTTGCATAAATTTGTGATAATCAATCGCCTCTTTTGCCCATTTTATCGTTCGCTTTATGCTTAGATCTATCCTTTTTGGCTCAGCAGGCAAGGCGACTAGATCATCAAGTATCATCATGATGTCGCTGCCTAGCTCATACTGCGTGTCAAGGACGGATCTTGGCGTGAAGTAGTGCGTGCTGCCGTCGATGTGGCTCTTAAATTTTATCCCGCCATCGTCGTTTTTGGTGTTTGACCTAAGCGAAAATGCCTGAAATCCGCCGCTATCAGTTAAAAACGAGCGATCAAATTTAGAAAAGCCGTGAAGTCCACCAAACTCACGCACGACCTTGCTGCCAGGGCGCAGATACATGTGGTAGGTGTTTGCTAAAATTATCTTTGCGTCTAAAATTTCACTCATATCAAAGGCATCTAGGCTTTTAACTGCGCCAACCGTGCCAACTGGCATGAAAACTGGCGTTTGTATCACGCTGTGAGCGGTTGCTAGGACGCCTCGCCTTGCATTGCCATCTTTTTTTATAACTTCAAATTTCATCTAAGTCCTTAAAATTCTTGATTTTTTATTTTAACAAAAATTATAATATAATCCAGAAATTTTAAGGCAAAGGAACTTTTTGCAAAAGAGAAATGATATCGTTTTTACCGAAGCAAACGGCACTGCGACCATAAAATTTGCAGGCGAGTTTAGCTATAAAGACGCAAAAAATTTACAAAGCATTTTTAAAAAAATCCAAAAGCTTAAAGGCAATGTTAAATTTGACTTTAGCGAGCTAAAGAGCATTGATTATGCTGTTTTGATCCTTTTAAAAAACACGCTAAATGGCAAGAAATTTGAGATCATCACAAATGATGAGAAGATAAAGGCGATGAGCGATCTTTTAAATGACGAGAAGATCGATTTTAAATATATGCCGCCTCACAATAGCCTAAATTTTTTCTCACGATTGGGGGAGAAAATTTGCGAGGGATTTGTAAATTTGCTTGAGTTTGGCTCGTTTTTGGGCGAGTTTTTGATAAAGAGCGTAAGGATTTTATTTAATCCTGCAAATTTAAGGTTTAGAGAATTTAGCAACTATATAAAAGATGGCGGCGTAAATGCCGTTTTCATCGTATCGCTCACCGCTTTTTTGATAGGCGTTGTGCTTGCTTATCTTGGCAGTGCGATGCTTGCAAGCTTTGGGGCAAGTATATTTATAGTAGAGATCATGGGCATGCTAACGCTTAGAGAGGTGGCCCCGCTCATCGCTGCTATCGTCGTGGCGGGCAGGTCGGCCTCTAGCTTTACCGCGCAAATTGGCGCTATGAAGCTAACTGAGGAGATAGACGCGATGAAGACGATGGGCTTTGAGCCTTTTAACTTCTTGGTGCTGCCACGCATCATCGCCATGGTGCTTTGCGTACCTGTCATCATCTTTATAGCTGATAGCATAAGCATCTTAGGGCAGATGATCATTTGCCAAACGATACTTGATATCAGCTTTAGCGACTATCTAAATAGATTTCGCGAGATGGTCGAGCTTAGGCACTTTGCTGTTGGTATGATAAAAGCTCCGTTTTTTGGCGCGGTGATAGCGATCATTGGGTGCATGAGGGGATTTGGCGTTAGTCAAAACGCCCAAAGCCTTGGAGCTATGACAACCGTTAGCGTTGTAAATGCGATATTTTGGGTCATTGCGCTTGATGCATTTTTCGCGATAATTTTTATGTGGCTAAAGATATGAACGAGATAATAGTTGGAAAAAACATAACGACAAGTTATGGCGATAAAATAATGCACGATAATGTGAGCTGGAGCGTCAAAGAGGCTGAAATTTACGGCTTTTTAGGCGGCAGTGGCACTGGTAAAACGACGCTTATGAAGACGATGATATATTTAAAAAAGCCAAATAAGGGTGATATAACGTTTGATGGCGTCAATATGTGGAAAAGTAGCCAAAAGGAGCAGCAAGAGATAAAGCTAAAAAGTGGGACGATGTTTCAGTTTGGAGCGCTTTATAGCTCGATGACGATACTTGATAATGTGGGTGTTTTGCTTCATGAGTACTCTAAATTTAACAAGCGCCAGATCGATGAGATAGCGATGTTTTGGATACAAAAAGTGGGGCTTAAAAAAGAGGTTTCAATGCTCTATCCAAGCGAGCTAAGTGGCGGTATGAAAAAGCGTGCTGCACTTGCAAGAGCCTTGGTGCTAAGCCCTAGGGTGCTATTTTTAGATGAGCCAAACAGCGGCCTTGATCCTGTTAGCTCACGGCAGATGGACGCGCTCATAAAAGAGCTTCGTGATAGCATCGGCGTGACCGTCGTCATGGTGACGCATGATGCGGATAGTATTTTTGATATTTTGGATAGATTTTTGATAATAGATAACAAAAAGATAGCCTTTGAGGGAGATATAAAAGAGCTTGAGCATCTTGAAAACAACCCGCTTGAAGAGCTATTTAAAATGAGGAAAAAGTAGATGGAAAATAGAAATTCTTATACCATTGTCGGCATGTTTTTCATAGCCTGCCTTACAGCGTTTGCTATATTTATCTGGTGGATGACTAGCAAAAATAACACAAAAGTTGATTTTAAAGAGTATTACATCCACACGACCGAGCTGCCAAGCGGGCTAAAGGTTGATTCTACGGTTAAATTTATCGGCGTACCAGCTGGAAGCGTTAGCGATATAAATTTTGTCGATGACAAAAACGCTCTTATAAACATCACAATGAAGATAAGAGAGGATCTGCCTATCAAGGCTGATAGCGTGGCTAGCATCGAAGTTCAGGCTATCAGCGGCGTGGCTAGTATCAATATAAGCCGAGGCACGAAGGATTTTAAACCAGGCGATAAGCCTATCTTAAAGCTTGAAGAGAGCCTTCTTTCAAAGCTTGGAAACAACGCTGAGAACATCACTTTAAAGATAAATCAAACTCTTGATAAAGTTGATGGCTTTTTCTCAGCTGAAAATATCTCTCATATCGAATCAATCCTAAGAAATATCGATAAATTTACTCAGGTTTTAACCGATGAAAATGGCTTAAGCGAGGTTGATAGCATCGTTAAAAATGTAAAAAATTTCACTGATAGCTTAAACAAAACCGACACAAAAGAGCTTGCTAAAAATTTAAACACTCTAATAGCAAGCGCAAACTCAGTTTTTTCTTCAGCAAATTCAGCTGTAAATGGCTATAGCTCGCTACAAGAGCTCATCGCCAAAAAGGCAAAAGATGGCGAATATGACCTTAGAAACACGCTCTCGCCGCTGCTTAGAGAAGCTAGCGAGTTTTTAAATGGATTTGACAAGACGCTTCGTGAGTTTAGAGGTGCGCTTCAAAGGCTTGAGGATAACCCTTACGAGTTTTTCTTCACAAATCCAGTGCCAAATACAGATAAAAAGGACAAAAAATGAGAAATTTGATATACGCTGCGGCTGCATTTTTATTTTTTGGCTGCTCGCTAAAGACCGACGTGCCAGTGGCAACTATGTATGAAATTCACTACTCAAACAAAGAGTGCTCAGCTGAAAACAAGCAAAAAGAGCTAAAAAATGTCTTCATAGAAAACGTGAGCGCCCTTGATATGGTAGATACTAGAAAAATTCTAATAGTTGCTGAAAACAACAAGATAAGATACCTGAGCGACGCTAAATTTGTCTCTGAGCCAAGCGAGATGATCTATAAGTCGCTTGTAAAAGGGCTTTACTCAAACTGCGCTGCAAAGCCGATATTTTCGCCAAATGCGAAGGACTATAGGCTAAAAGTTAGTATCATCTCACTGCAAATAAGGGGCGACAAAGCCGAAGTTTCGCTAGCTTACGAGCTATTTAACGCAAACACCTCGCTAAAATCAGGCATGATAACAAAAGAAATTTTCTGCCCAGACCCAAGGTCAAGCACTATTTTTGACACGATAAATAAGGCTACAAATTTAGCCATCGACACACTTATCTCTGAAATAATCTCTTAAAAATTTTTTGGCTGTAAATTCCTAAATTTATAGCCAAAATAGCTTATTTTAAAGACCTTTTGTTATAATGTGGCTTTAAAATACGGAGAATTAATGAAAAAAATTTTAATAATCGCAGATGGAGCTTTTGCTAGAAATTTTTTAAGCAGACTTCTTGGAGCGAAATCAAATTTGCACCACTATATCGTCGTTTCGAGCGAAGACCTTAGCCAAAAGGCAAATTATGAAAATTTCACATTTTATCAGTTTGATCCAACGAGCCTTTCAAAGCTAAAGAGCATAAGCGACGGTTATTTTAGCCAGTTTTGTATAGTGAGCGACAACGAAAAAGAGGCGGTTGCTGTTTATGAAAATTTAAGACAGATCAGCACAAAAACTGAGACTATTTTCATGAACTCGTGGGAGCTAGACGAAAAGTGCAAGGAGACTTTCGCGAGCGACAAGCACCTAAGTGTGGTTGATATCAGAGATATCGCGGCTTCAAGGCTTATGGACTATCTGCCAGATATGCCAGTCTTTGCTGATAATATCGGCTTTAGCGAGGGTGAGATCATGGAGGTGAAGGTACCTATTGGCAGCTCATATATGTATCGTCACATTAGCTCAGTCGCGCAGAAAAAGTGGCGTATAGCGCTCATTTACAGGGGCAATGAGATCATCTTGCCAAAGCCAAATTTGATGATACAGCCAAGCGACATCTTGCTGATCGTTGGCGATCCAAACGTACTTCAAAACGTTTACCGCTCGATAAAACGCGAGAGCGGGCAGTTTCCAAGCCCATTTGGTAGCAACATCTACACGCTAATAGATATGAGATCAATGAGCAAAGAGCGAGTTAGCAAACTCATCGAAGATAGCCTGTATGTGCACTCAAAGCTAAATAACAAGCGCCTTATTTTTAGGGTGATAAACCCAACTTTGGGCGAAAATTTAGAGACGCTAAAGGCGATAAAAGAGAAAAATATTCTTGTTTTGATGGATTATTTTAATAGTGATAATAAATCGATAAAAGATGACGTTTTAAAGCACGACATCGGACTAATCATAAGCGACGATAGGTACTTTTTTAAATTTCAAAAGTTATTTTATGAGCTTAAAATCCCAGTGCTAAAAACTGGTAAAATTTTGCTCTCAAAGGTAAAAGAGGGCGTGATACTGGGCGATCAAAGCCAAGAGGTCGAAAACCAATCAGCCGTCATCACAGACTGCTGCGCGCAGCTTGATTTGGAGATGAAATTTTACTATTTTGACAACAAACATAGCGACGATGAGGCGCTAAAAGAGCACTTTGAGAGCATTAGCACGCTCTTTTCAAAGCGCATAAAGATAGAAAATCACAGCCTCAAAAACCCGCTAGTAAAGCTAAAAGGCACAAACGATCTGCTTCATTTTGTGATGTTTAGCAAGAGCGTGGCAAATGGCAGCGCTTTTGCCTTTTTATCGACAAATTTAAATAGACTTTATAAAAAACTAAGCCAAAACGCACAGCTTTTTGTGCCGGTAAGTGAGTAAAAATGCAGATAAATTTAAACCTTAAGAAAAAGGGCTCAAGCTATAAAATTTATATAAATGAGCTTGAAAAATTAGAGCTAAAAGGCAAGGTCGGTATCGTCACAAATGCCAAAGTGGCGGGCCTTCACCTTGAAAAGCTACTTAGCGTTTTAAAGTGTGATGAGAAATTTATCATAAGCGTGCCAGACGGCGAAGAGTATAAAAACCTTGAGACGATAGAGCAAATTTTAGAGCAGCTTTTTGTTAGTAAATTTGACCGCGCATCTACGCTCATAGCTCTTGGCGGTGGTGTCATCAGCGATATGACGGGCTTTGCTGCTAGCATTTATGAAAGAGGGATAAACTTCATAAATATCCCAACCACGCTTCTAGCACAAGTCGATGCTAGTGTGGGCGGAAAAACGGGCGTAAATAACAAATTTGGTAAAAATTTAATTGGCTCATTTTATCAGCCAAAGGCAGTTTTTTGTGAGATAAATTTCTTAAAAACACTGCCAAAGAGAGAATTTGCAGCTGGCGTGGCTGAGGCTTTAAAGATGGCGATAACATTTGATAAAGAGATGTTTAACTGGCTAAAGAGCGTAAATTTAGACGATGAAAATTTAGCTAAGCTGGTTGAAAAGTCGATAAATTTAAAAGCTCGAGTGGTCGAGCAAGATGAAAAAGAAAAGGGGCTAAGAGCTATCCTAAACTACGGTCACACCTTTGCTCACGTCATAGAAAATGAGACAAATTACAAGGAATTTTTACACGGCGAAGCGGTGGCTATAGGTATGAATATGGCAAATCGCCTAAGCGTTAGACTAGGTCTCATGAGTGAGGCGCAGGCAGAAGAGATCAAGCAGGTTTTAGTGAAATTTGATCTGCCTGTAAGCTACAAAATAGAAAATGAATATGCATTTTACGAGGCGTTTTTTATGGATAAAAAGACAAAAGGTGATAAGATAAATTTCATCATCGCAGATAAAATCGGCAGTGCGATCATCAAAAATGACGTCAAAAAAGAGGATGTTTTAGAAACTTTGAGAGAATTTAAATGAAAAAGATCCTAGTTTTTTTAGTTTTTTGCTTTGCGCTTTATGCTGAAGAAAACGCTACGCTTGAGCAAAATGTCTCACAAAATTTACAAAATAGCGAGCTTATAAAAGAAATTTCAAACCTAGATAACTCCCTAAAAAATAACATCTGGATCACAAGATACGCCAACTACAACACCTATCAAAAGCTTCTTGATGAGCTAGAGCAAAATGAAAATGAGCTTAAAAAGCTTGATAAAGGCTCAAAAAGAGGTGGCGATCTCATAAAGAGAAGTCAAACTCTAAAAGAGCAGATAAATTTGCTAAAAGAGTATGAGAAAACGCCATTTTCAAATATGCTAGCAGCACCAGAAATGGAGACACCGCCTAGGATAAATAGCCCAGTTGCGCTAATATCTGGCTTTTCATACATCAAAAAGATAAGAAGCGACAAGATCGAGTACCAAAGGCACATCAAAGAGCTTGACACCTTGCTTGAGAAGCTTGAAGCAAAAGAGAATTTGCTAAATAGGCTAAATTTGATAGATGACAGCGAGCAAAATAGAGCAAGTCTAAACCTTGCAAAGCAAGAGATAGGCGACTTCAAAGCGGCAAAACAGATCGCTGATACCACTTATAGCGTCTATGAAAAAAGGGCGGACGAAGCGGTAAATATGACGACATCTGACATAAAGGCTCAGTTTTTAAGCATGGGCTACACAGCCATCGTCATCCTTTTAACGATCGGACTAACATTTATCGCTAAATTTATCGTTAAAAGAACGATCACTGATAACGAGAGATTTTACACGGTCAATAAATTTTTAAACGTGTTAAACATCACCGTTATCATCATAATCCTACTCTTTTCATACATCGAAAACGTCACATATCTAGTAACTGTGCTAGGTTTTGCCTCAGCTGGTATCGCCATCGCGATGAAAGATATGTTTATGAGCATGCTTGGCTGGATGGTTATCATGTTTGGTGGCACGATCCACGTGGGCGACCGCGTCAGAGTCTATCATGACGGTAGCGAATTTGTGGGCGATGTGATAGATATTTCACTGCTTCGCCTAACCGTTTTTGAAGACGTTAGCTACTCAACTTATAAGACAAACCGCCGTGCAGGTAGGATCATCTTTGTGCCAAATAACTATATCTTTACAGACCTCATCGCAAACTACTCGCACTACGGCATGAAGACCGTTTGGGACGGCATAGATGTCGTGATAAGCTTTGATAGTAATCACAAAAAGGCCGCCTATCTAGCAAAAAATATAGTAAAAAAATATTCAAAAGGCTACACTGATATCGCAAAACGCCAGATGAACAAGCTAAGAAGTCAGTACAGCATCAAAAATCCAAATGTAGAGCCAAGAATTTATACATTTTTTGAGCCTTATGGCATCAATATCTCATGCTGGTATATGTCTAACTCATACGCCACGCTCGCTCTTAGAAGCACGATAAGCGCTGAGATAATCGAGGCATTTTTGGCTCACGATGATATAAAGATAGCTTACCCAACGCAAACTATGTTTATAGGCAAGAAAGAAACGCCAAGCGATCATGTAGATCACGCTGAGCAAGAGGGTGAAAATATCTAATGCAAAAGATATTTTTTAAGACATTTGGATGCCGTACAAACATCTACGACACCGAGCTTTTAAAGAGCTACATCAAAGACTACGAGATCACAAACGACGAAGAGGTCGCTGATATCGTCGTGATAAACTCATGCACCGTGACAAACTCGGCTGATAGTGGCGTTAGAAACTATATAAACGGCGTAAAAAGACGCGGGGCAAAGGTCATACTAACAGGATGTGGGGCGGTTAGTAAGGGCAAGGAGCTGTTTGCAAGCGGAATTTACGGAGTGCTGGGAGCTAGTAAAAAGAGCGATCTAAACGAGCTTTTAAAACAAGAAAAGCCCTTTTTTGAGCTTGGAAATTTAAACTCAGTCGATAAAAACATCGTCACAAACTACGAAAATCATACAAAGGCATTTATAAAGATACAAGAGGGTTGCAACTTTAACTGTAGCTACTGCATCATCCCTTCAGTGCGTGGCAGAGCTAGGAGCATGGACGAGGCGATGATCTTAAAAGAAGCTAGAATTTTAGCTCAAAATGGCTATAATGAGCTCGTTCTAACTGGCACAAACATAGGCAGTTACGGCAAGGATACAAATAGCTCTCTTGGCAAACTGCTAGCAAATTTAGGCAAAATTTCAGGCATCAGACGCATAAGACTTGGCAGTATCGAGCCAAGCCAGATAGATGAGAGCTTTAGGGAAATTTTAAAAGAGGAGTGGTTGGAGCGCCATCTTCACATCGCACTTCAGCACACGAGCGAGGCGATGCTAAAGATCATGCGCAGGCGAAACAACGCATTTAGCGACTTAGAGCTTTTTAATGAGCTAAGCTCTCTTGGCTTTGCTTTGGGGACTGACTATATCGTGGGCCATCCAGGTGAGAGTGAAGAAATTTGGGCAGAGGCGGTGGAAAATTTCAAGAAGTTTCCTATCACGCATTTGCACGCTTTTGTCTATTCGCCTAGGCGTGATACGCACTCAGCGACGCTAAAAAGCGACGTTAGTGGCGACGTGGCAAAGAGTAGGCTCAAAATTTTACAAGGCATTGCTTTGCAAAATAATGAAAATTTTAGAAAAAAACGTAATGGGACTTTAAAAATTTTAGTCGAGCAAAAAAACGGCGACTTTTACGAGGGTTTTGATCAGTTTTACAACAAAGCTAAAATTTCTAGTCAAAACGACATAACAAAAGAGTGGTTGGAGGTAAGCGAATATGAAATTAAGCCAGATGCCAATTATGCAAAAATTTAAATTTAACAAGAAAAACATCCTGATAATAGCCGCTGTGGCTCTGATAATAGCGCTACTTTTTGCTGTGAGCAAAGAGCCACGAAACATCACCTACTCGCAATATATGCAACTAATGGATGGAAATTTCATCGATAAAGCGGTCATCGACGAAGATGAGGTCATCCTCTATGCGCAAAATAACCGCTTTGCCATCATAAAAGAGGGCATAGACATAAAAGAGCTCATCAAAAAGGTCCCAGTCGAGCGAAGCGTGCAGTATATCACTCCTGGCATGGTCTGGGGAAGCATCATCTTTGTTTGCCTTGTGCTTTGGTACTCCTATATTTTTAGGGCTATTAAGAAAAAAGAGGAGAGCCTTTTAAGCAAAAAGGACGGCGCTTTTGAGATAGAAAGCGTGCTAAATCAAAATGCGATGCCAGTCATCTCAAACGTGAGATTTAGCGATGTGGCAGGCATTAGCGAGGTCAAAAGCGAGCTTAGTGAGATAGTTGATTTTCTTAAAAATCCGCAAAAATATAGAAATTTTGGTATCAAAATGCCAAAAGGCGTGCTAATGATAGGCCCTCCGGGCGTTGGTAAGACGCTTGTGGCAAAGGCGGTTGCTGGCGAGGCAAATGTGCCGTTTTTTTACCAAAATGGCGCGAGTTTTGTGCAAATTTATGTCGGAATGGGCGCAAAAAGAGTTAGAGAGCTATTTAGCAGAGCCAAATCTTACGCACCTTCAATCATCTTTATCGACGAGATAGACGCCGTTGGCAAGAGCAGGGGTGGGGCTAGAAACGACGAGAGAGAAGCCACGCTAAATCAGCTGCTAACCGAGATGGACGGCTTTGAGGACAATTCTGGCGTCATCGTCATAGCTGCTACAAATAGGATCGAGATGATCGACGAGGCGCTGCTTAGATCAGGGCGCTTTGATAGGCGTATATTTTTATCAATGCCTGATTATAACGACAGGGTGGCTATCCTAAATACATATCTAAAAGACAAAAACTGCGAAGTGTCAGCTGAAGATATCGCTAGGATGAGCGTTGGCTTTTCTGGCGCGGCACTTAGCACGCTTGTAAATGAAGCAGCGATAAATGCCCTAAGAAACGGCGAAAGCGTGCTTAGGATGAGGGACTTTGAGGCTGTTTTAAACAAGGTCTTGCTCGGCAAAAAAAAGGTGCTAAGCTACAGCGAGAGCGAGAAGAAAATTCAAGCCATCTACCAAGGTGCAAAGGCGCTAAGTGCTTACTGGTTTGATGTGAAATTTGAAAAAATTTCGCTCATTGAAGACCGCTTTATGGCGACTGAGCAAGAGATCGAGTCAAAGTCGCAGATGCTCTCACGCATAAAGGTTTTAATCTCTGGCATGTGCAAGCTAGAGATAGATGAGAACGACATCTTTTCAAACTCAAGCAACGATCTAAATTTAGCAAAAGAGATCGCTTCAAAGATGGTTTATGAATACGGCATGGGAAATTCTTTCGTGCCAAATCCAAACGATGTGGAAGAAATTTTAAAACAAGCAAAAGATGAGATAATGTCCTTTTTAAAGGGCACGAACGAGCAGATCGCAAGGATAAGCTCATATCTGCTTGCTTATGAGAGCGTAGATAAAGAGACGCTTGCTAAAATTTTAAATGAAAACTACTAATAAAGGAGAAAAAATGAAAGCAAAAATAGGAATTCTAACTATGTCCGATCGCGCAAGCGAAGGCACATACGAGGATAAATCAGGCCCAGCGATTAAAGAGGTGCTTGACGGCTGGATAGTAAGCGAAAGAGAGTATTTTTACGAGGTGATCCCTGATGAGCTTGATCTCATAAAAGAGAGGCTCGTGCACATGATAGATGTGCTAGGATGCGACCTTGTACTAACGACTGGAGGCACAGGACCAGCAGTGAGAGATGTCACCCCAGAGGCTACTGAGGCAGTTTGCGAGAAGATGATGCCAGGCTTTGGCGAGCTAATGAGAGCTGCAAGCTTGCAATACGTCCCAACAGCGATCCTATCACGCCAAACAGCAGGCATCAGAGGCCACGCGCTAATTATAAATTTACCAGGTCAGCCAAAGGCGATAAAAGAGTGCTTGGAGCCTGTATTTCCAGCGGTGCCATACTGCATTGATCTTATAGAGGGTGCATTTATCGAGACTGATGAAAACGTGATGAAAGTTTTCCGCCCAAAACAAAAGAAAATCTCGTAAATGAGTTTGACAGATAGCCTAAATTTAAAAGCCACTGCCTTTGCAAATAGGTGGTGACTTGTTATTAAAATTTGGCTTGTTTTTTCTTTTTTATCCTATGCGCTGGCCTACTATCTTGGGTTAGAGGTTTTTGGCTTTATCTCTGCCATTTCTATCTTTGGCTGTGTTTGCCTGCTAGCCTTTAGCTCACTTCTTTGGTTTATCGCTAGCCTTGTATTTTTGCAACCTTTGGTATTTTTACTACTTGAAAAATTTGATGAAAGCATTACTGTTTATGCTTTAGCCTGCTCAATTTGGCTACTTGGCTGGATCACTTTGTCGCTTGTGGTCGATGATAAATTTGCAAGACCGGGAAATGACATCTTGCTAAAGATCACTCGTATAGTTCTTGTTGGCGAGTTTGCCTTGCTATATTTTTTTAACTACAACAGCAGCCTTGACATAGAGACTTTAATAAAGTCAAATTTGACAAAGTCGCTGCTTTTAGTGCTAAACTCCTATATGCTGCCATCGCTTGTGACGCTACTTATATTTGATATAAAAACATATATCGCTAGCAAAAATGAGTAAAATTTTACGTATTATTTTATGTAATTTATACTAAATTTAGCCGTTTTGCTCTTTACTATCTTTTTTATAAGCTCCATATCGCTGTTCATCGCTAAACTCATGAAGCAAATGCCGTTTGCGCCAGCTTTTATGGTCTCTTTGTAGTTCCCGCTGTCTAGTCCGCCAAGTGCGTAAATTTATTGGTTTTTGATCTTTGTTATACATTTATATCGGTATTTGTTTCTTATTTTGAAAGACAGACTAACAACATTTTGTAAAAGATTTATAGCTAAATTTGCATTATTTTAAATAAATACTATACAAAATAGCATTTTAAATAATAAAAATTAAATATATATTTTTATTTTATTTATAAATTATCATATATGCTTAAAAAATTGTTAAAAAACTTGATAGTAATGCTATCAAGGTTAAGTATATTTTTATCACTTTGTGCTATAATCTGCCAAAAATTTAAAACAAGGAAAAGAAAATGGCAGATAAATTTGAATTTCAAACCGAGGTCAATGACCTTTTAAATTTGATGATCCACTCTCTTTACTCAAACAAAGAGATATTTTTAAGAGAGCTCATATCAAACTCAAACGACGCACTTGACAAGCTAAACTACCTATGCTTAACTGATGAAAAGTATAAAAGCTTAAGCTGCACTCCAAGGATCGATATCAAAGTAGATGAAAAAGCCAAGACTTTAACCATCAGCGACAACGGTATCGGTATGGATAAAGACGAGCTCATCGCAAATTTAGGCACCATAGCAAGAAGTGGCACAAAAGGTTTTATGCAAAGCTTAAGCGGTGACGCAAAGAAAGATAGCTCGCTGATCGGCCAGTTTGGCGTGGGCTTTTACTCAGCATTTATGGTGGCAAGCAAGATCGAAGTCATAAGCAAACGAGCACTAAGTGAGAAGGCCTATAAATGGACATCTGATGCAAAAAGCTACGAGATCGAAGACGCTAAAAAAGATGGCTTTGGTACGGATATTATCTTGCATTTAAACAACGATGAATTTGCAAATTCTTGGCGTATCGAAGAGATAGTTAAAAAATATTCAAACCACATCCCTTATCCTATATTTATGGATAAAGAGAGCTATGTCGCACCAAAAGAAGGTGAAAAAGAGGGCACTTATGAGACTAAAAACGAGCAGATAAACAAGGCAAATGCGCTTTGGAGGCTAAGCAAATCAAGCCTCAAAGAGCAAGACTACAACGACTTTTATAAGCAAATTTCACACGACAGCAGCGATCCGCTACTTTATATCCACACAAAAGCTGAGGGTAAGATCGAGTACTCGACACTATTTTATGTGCCAAGCACTGAGCCGTTTGACCTCTTTAGGGTTGATTATCAAAGTGGCGTGAAGCTCTATGTGAAGAGGGTTTTTATAACTGACGATGCAAAAGAGCTTTTGCCGCCGTATTTAAGATTTATCAAAGGTGTGATCGATGTTGAGGATCTGCCGCTAAACGTTAGCCGCGAAATTTTACAAGAAAATGCGATCATGCGAACCGTTAAAGAGCAGAGTGTGAAGAAAATTTTAAGCGAGTTTGCAAAAGTAAAAGAGAGTGACCGCGATAAATACATAAAATTTTACAAACTATTTGGCAAGGTTTTAAAAGAGGGACTTTACGGTTTTAACGCTGAAAAAGAGCAAATTTTGGATCTTTGCCTATTTAAAAGTTCAAAAAGAGACGGACTTATCAGCCTAAAAGAGTACAAAGAGGCGATGAAAGAGGATCAAAAGTCGATCTACTACATCAGCGGCAACAACGAAAATATGCTAAGAAATTCGCCACTTCTTGAGAGCTTTAAGAAAAACGATATCGAAGTGTTAATAATGGACGAAGAGATCGATACGATCGTCATGCCAATGGTCAATGAATTTGATAAAACACCTCTAAAATCAGTCTCACACGCTGATATAAACGACGAGATCAAAAACGATGAGAAGGTCGATGAGAGCAAGGTTGCAAACACGCTTGTTAAGATGAAAGAGATCTTAAAAGACGAAGTTAAAGATGTTAGGCTAAGCTCAAGGCTCTCAAGCTCGGCTGCGGTACTAATATATGATAAAAACGACCCTGATTACGCTATGCAAGAGATGCTAAAACAGATGGGACAAGGCGCAAATGCTCCAAAAGTTAAGCCGATCTTGGAGATAAATGCTGATCATGAAATTTTTGCCAAACTTGAGAAAAACGAGGCGATGATTTATGACATAGCGCCTTTGCTTCTTGATATGGCAAGGCTAAATGAGGGCATGAGCTTAGAAAATCCAGCTAAATTTTCAGAGCTTCTAACAAAAGTGATGATAAAAGCTATATAAAATTTGTAAGCCCAAAGAAATTTGGGCTTTTTAAATTTGTAGACTAGTAAAAGCCTAAAATACGAGCTAAGTTAAATTTGGCTCCATTGTTAGTTTGGCTTTTACTTATTTTTGCTCTTTGTATTTTAAAACTTGAGCGTAAATTTCATCTTTTAGTTTTAATTTTTCTTTTTTCAAGGCATCAAGCTCAGAGGCTTGCGCTGCTTTGCTATCTATCTTTTCATTTAGCTCGTCATGCTTTTTGCAAAGTGCGGCAAAATGAACATCAGCTTTTTTCAACTCATTTATGAGATCAGTGTATTCGTGTAACATACGTAGCTCCTGTAAAAAATTTATAAATTTTAACAAGGCTTTGTAAATGTTTGGCTATCTAAATTTAGATCTATAAAAGCTTCTAGTATAAGTTGGTTAAGCCAAATTTATCACAAAATGCAAAAACTAAACGTATTTTAGCTCTTCTGGCTTATGTTTGCTCTTTACTAGGCGTTTGGTTAGCCGTATGCCATCAACTGTACCGATGACTAAAAGCTTTGTGCCTGTGCCAATTAGAGTGTCGCCATTTGGCATCGGGATAAATTTGTTATTTATGTCTCTAATGCCTACCACGTCAGCATTTGTGATATTTCTTAGGTGTGTCTCTTTTAGTCTTTTAAACCTTATCCAAGAGTAGTCAGGCACAAGAATTTCTTCTATATCGATAGGCGAGCTTTTTGTGTATAGAAATTGCTCGAGTAAATTTTCCATATCAGGTCTTACGCTCATGGCACTTAGACGCTGTGCGACTAGGCGAGATGGGCTGACTACGTTATCAGCACCAAGTTTTTTAAGCCTTTGTGTGTCATCTTCACTATCGGAGTTTGTGATGATATGGTAAGGTTTTTTGCGGCCTATCTCTTTTTCATAAAGTCTAACAGATGCGATAAGTGCGATATTGTCAGCGATATTTGGGCTAAGAGTGATTAGTCCTTTTGCACTTGATAGATGCGTTTTTAAAAAGGCGATTTGAGTGTGAGGCTGAGCTTTTATGAAGTATGGATACTTGTAAATTTGAGCTAGTTCTGCGATATCTTCTCTGTCATCGACCACTACAAATGGTATGTGATTTTCACGAAACTGAGCGCTAAGCTCGATTGTGTAGAGGTTGTGATAACAAATAACGAAGTGATTTTTTAGTCTTGCGATCTTGTAAAGCATACGCCTTTCCTTTAAAATGCTAATTAATGTGCCTCTTTTTAGAACTTCTACAACGATACCGATTGATAGCGTAAAAATAATGAAGCCAACAAGGATAAATGTTATAGTAAAAATTCGCCCCTTTGGAGTTATGGGCGCAACTTCGGTAAAACCGACCGTCGTGAAGGTCATACCTGCTTGGTAAAAGGCATCTATAAGAGAGAAGTTATCTATAAAGATATAACCCAGTGTTCCAAAAAGTAACAGTAGTACCACTGAAATTAGTGGAAATCTAAAAGGTTTTAGTTGTTCGTAAAGCTCAGTATCTAGGCTTATTTCTGGTTTTGCGGAGTTTGACCAGTTGAGGAATTTTAAAAGTCTTGAGAGAAAAGACATAAATTCCTCTTCATTTTATCTCTTAGTTTGACTGCTTTTTCATAGTTCTTAGAGTAGAAGCAGCAACTTTTATTCTTCTTGTTGTGCCATCTTCTAGAGTAACACGGATAGTTCTAAGATTTGGTAAAAATCTTCTTTTAGTTTTATTGTTGGCGTGGCTCACGTTGTTGCCTACCATTGGTCCTTTGCCAGTTATCGCACATCTTTTTGACATTTTTTTTCCTTATAAACAAAAATTTCTGCTGATTTTATCTAAACAAAACCAAAGTATTGCTTAAAATGAAGATTTATATTTATAAGTTTTGTTGATTTTTTATTTAATTAAGGCTAAAATAGCCCCAAAATAAAAAATCGGTAAAACAAAAATGCTAACTAAAAATCAAATAGATGAAATTTCAAATTTTATCTATACAATGCCCGATGTTTTTTATGAGTGCCAAAAGCACTTAGATGAGGGCGACATCACTGCTGCTATGGAGCTTTTTAGGGGTAGTGAGACTTTTAAAGCGTACTTTGCTACGATAGTAAATTTAGGCGATTTTGGCGTTCAAAACTACACTAGAGATATCTATGCGATGGCTTATCCGCTAGGCATAGACAACCTAAAAATGATAATTTGCTCTTATTTTGTTTTTATCAAATCTCCAAAAAGATATAAAAATTTTGGTGTAAATTTACACTCGATGATGGAGTTTAATGCCAAATTTCTATCTGACTGGAGCAAACTTCTAAACTATCTTGGGCTAAAAAATCAAAAAAATTTGTTTCTAGCTGCCTACGCGCTAATTTTGCTTATATTTTGCGAGCTGATCTTTTTGAAGTATCCACACTCGCTTAAACATATCGTTGGCTTTTCTGATATGAGCTTTGATAGGATCTTGCAGCGAAGGTTTGACATTTCGCTATTTGGAGTACTTTTAAAGCTTGCGGGATGGGATAGTGACAGGCTCAATAGAGAAGAGGTTTTGGCCTTAAAATACTTTAAAATTTTGCTCTCTTATGAGGCAAGCACTGCTAAATTTTTTGACTTTGGCATAGATAGGATCACCGATGTTAGCGTCCATGCTTCGGCTGATATGGTTATAAATTTAAAAAAGGCTCTTAGAAAATGAAAGTAACTTTTGAGGGCTCTTTAGCCATTGTTAGGCCATTTGGATTTTTAGAGGTTAATATCACCCCTTCAAGTATCAAAAAGGCCGATATAGAGCAAATTTGCGCAAGGCAGATAAGTGCCATTTTGCTTTCATTAAAAAATGTCACATTTTTTAGCCCACTTTGGCTAAATAGCACATGCGAGCATCTATCAAGCATCGCTAAGCAGATAGGCGCTGAGTTTGCAGTCTGCGACTATGACGATACTTTTTACGAGCTTGTCGCAAAGACTTCAAAAAATATTTTGAGATTTTCACTCTTTGAAAATGAAAAAGTTGCGACGCTATTTTTAAATGATACTTTAGCAGATAGCAGCGAAGCCATCGTGATTTATAACAAAAACGAGCAGTATAAAGACTATATCAACTCGCTTTTGGAGCAAAAGTGTTACAAGTGTAAATTTGTAAAAAGCGTAGAAGAATTTAACGCTGCCAAACAAGCTTACAAATACACCATCAGCACCTTAAACCACATCGTTTTAGGCAAAAAAGAGTTTAGCACCTTTGTAAGAGGTGACGTTGTCATTTACAAGACGGCAGGTCTCATAGATAGCTCTTTTGTGCAGAAATTTGACTATAAATTTCACGAAAGGTTGCAAAAGATAGGCTTTAAATTCTTTGTTTTTTGGTCTGATTCGGTTGGCGCTTTAAATACCATAGGTGCTAGCTTTTTGATAAAGCTATCTGAGCTGAGCCAAAAAAGTGGCGCTATAGTGGCAATTTGTGGCTTAAATGAGGGCAACATCTCAGAGACACTTGCGTCAAATTTAAAAGCGGCAAAGATACTTTTATATAAAAAGATGGATGACTTTTTCAAAGATGACTCGACGCTCTATTTTAAAAAGCGCCTTATCGACATAGAGCCCACAAAGATGAATAAAAGCTTGGTTGAGTTTTTGCCACTTGTGATCTCAAGTGTCACAGACGTGCTCTCGCCTTTGATAGAGAGTGAAATTTTATGCCTTGATGCGAAGATCAGCAACTTTAATGTAGAGGGCGAAAATGACTATTTGCGGGCTTGCGTGCTCTTTTATGGCGACGTACAGATGAGAATTTTGCTTGGTGTTAAAAAGGACAAGCTTGGTAAAATTTGCTCTATTTTTTCAGATAATGGCGATCTGGAGTGTGGCTGTTTAAGCGGATTTTCTCAAATTTTTAGTATCATTGCAAGCAAAATTTTAGATATTTTCATCGAGAGAAATTTAAAGGTAAAACTTAGCAACTTTAAATTTTTCGAAAATGAGATGTTTTTTGACAGGGCAAGCAGTGGAATTTTTGCCACATTAAATGCAAAAGAGAGCCAAACTGGCGTGATTTTTATAAGTAAATAAGGATTTAAAATGTACGTTGCACCTAGTATTTTGTCGGCTGATTTCGGAAATTTAGCAGCTGAGATAAGAGCCATTTGCGAGGCTGGGTGCGATCTGGTGCATGTTGATGTTATGGATGGGCATTTTGTGCCAAATTTAACCATCGGGCCAGTCGTGGTAAGTGCCGTTGCAAAGGCTGCTACAAAGCCACTTGATATTCATTTGATGGTTGAAAATAACTCATTTTTTGCTGACCTTTTCTTGCCGCTAAAGCCAAAATTTCTAACCTTTCACATAGAAGAAGAGAAGCATCCAATGAGACTCATCGATCACATCAGAAAAAATGGCGTTAGCCCTGGCATCGTGCTAAATCCGCACACGCCAGTTAGCGCGATCGAGCATATCATAGATGAAGTCGATATGGTGCTTTTAATGAGCGTAAATCCCGGCTTTGGTGGTCAGAAATTTATGCCAGTCGTGCTTGAGAAAACAAGGGCGCTAAGGGAGCTAATAGAGCGCAAAAACGCCAAGTGTCTCATCGAAGTAGATGGCGGCGTAAATGGACTAAATGCGCCTGATCTTGAAGAGGCTGGAGCTGATGTCTTGGTGGCTGGCAGCTATATCTTCTCATCAAATTCTTACGAACAAGCCATTCGCGCCATAAAGCTTGAGTTTTGAAACCAAAAAAACAGCGTTTAGAAAATAGCATTGAAATTTTAGCTAGGCAAAATTTAGGCTATCACGAGTTTATCTTAAAATTTAGCGATATCGAGGAAATTTCATCGCTCATTGACGTGCGAGACCTTGATATGTGGCGAACTCTCGGGCTTGACATCACTAGAAATGAAAGCAACGAGATCGAGCTTGGCACGAGATTTAGAGATATTAGCGAGCAAGAATTTTGCGTCGTGGATATCGAAACGACTGGTGGCACGACAAATGGCCAGATCATAGAAATAGGCGCTATAAAAATGAAAAATGGCACCGAAATAGGGCGTTTTGAAAGCTTTGTAGCAGCTAGTGCGGTGCCTGAAAATATCACAGAGCTAACTGGTATAAGAGCAAGCGATCTAGTCGGTGCGCCAAATTTGCTAAACGTGCTGGAGCGGTTTAAAATTTTTCTTGGAACTAGCGTCTTTATCGCGCACAACGTAAATTTTGACTACGGATTTATCTCGCATAGTCTAAATGAGATCGGCCTTGGCATACTGCTAAATAGAAAACTCTGCACCATCGATCTTAGCCGCCGAACAATAGCTTCGCAAAAATACGGCCTTGGCTCGCTAAAGGAGCTTCTTGGCATAAACAACACCCACCACAGAGCCCTAAATGACGCAATAGCAGCAGCCGAAATCTTTAAAGTCTGCCTCAAGCGCCTACCTTTTAGTATCCAAACGACAGAGGATCTCATAAGCTTTAGCAAAAATGCCCCAAGCGTAAAGCTAAAACCAGAGCCAGTTTTAAAAGCTTTGGAGTAGGGTGAGTTTTAAATTTAAGCCACTTGGCTGGGAATTTAGAAATTTGATTTAGCTATGACCTATTTAAGCGAGATCGTCTGTCTTTTCGCGGTTTGCGATCATTGTGTTTTTCAAAACGCCGCGATCTATCCGCGCACACGCCAATCTTTACAAAATCTCCTAAAACAAAGTTGCCATTGTGATAAATTTCTCGTGAATGCCAGTTTCTGTATGCGCATAGCCAAGCCATCGCTACTGATGACGCAGTTTGCTAGGCGGTTTTGCTTTTGTAACAAATTTAGAGTTTGTATTAATCTGAATAAATTTATTTTCGCTAAAACTGCGGGTTAAATTTGGAGTTAAATTTAGCTAGAAACTAAAATTAGTCTTTGGATTTAAGATTTAGGATTTATGGTAAAAATGGCTTTTAAATTTAAGTTTAAAAGCCATTTATCTTTTAGCTCTCTTTTAAAAGCTTGCTTGCAAGCATATCTGCTTTGGCTTTGTCGGTGTCTTTTTTTACGGATTTATAAATTTTAGAGATATAGTTTTCCAAAATTTCATGGCAAGAGATCACTTTTTCACCCTCGCGTCTAGCTACTTTTGTGTATTCGCCGTTATTTTGTAGCTCAAATGCTAGGTCGTTATCGCTTAGCTGAAGCTCTAAAATTTCAAGCAGTCTCTCTTGCAGTCTTGGCTCAAAGATAGGTGTCATAAGTTCCAAGCGGCGCTCTAAATTTCGTGGCATCCAATCAGCGCTTGAGATGTAAATTTTTGGATTGGCGTGTTTGAAATATAAAATTCTAGCATGCTCCAAGTATTTGCCGATGATCGAGCGAACTCTGATGTTTTCACTTTTGCCTTTTACGCCAGGCCTTAGTCCGCAAACACCTCGGACGATTAAGTCGATCTTTACGCCTGCGTTTGAAGCACGGCTAAGCTCGTTTATCACGTCTTCGTCTATTAGCGCGTTCATCTTAGCGATGATCCTGCCCTCGCTGCCTTTGCTAACCTCCACTCTTATCTTTTCGATGATGCGCTCTTTTATCTGAAAGGGCGACATGCTAAGGGCGTTTAGACGGCGGTTTTTGTTATATCCTGAGAGGATGTGAAAAAACGAGGTCGTATCTTGGCTAAATTCCTCTTTGCTCGTAAATAGGCTAACGTCAGTGTAAATTTTTGCTGAGCTACCGTTGTAGTTGCCAGTGCCAAAGTGCATGTAAAATTTGAGTTTATCGCCGATCTGGCGGATCACTTGGCTAACTTTTGCATGGACTTTAAAGCCTGTGATGCCATATATCACGTGTGCGCCAGCATCTTCAAGTGCCTTTGCCCAGTGGAGGTTATTTTCTTCATCAAATCTCGCTTTTAGCTCGACCATCACGGTTACTTGCTTGCCGTCGCTTGCAGCGTCTATCAGGCTTTGGATGATCGGTGAGTTTTTATCGACCCTATAAAGCGTCATGCGTATCGAGATCACCTTTGGATCTTTGCTAGCCTCTCTTATAAAGCTAACGACTGGATCAAAGCTCTCAAATGGATGAACTAGTAGCACATCTTCTTTGTCTATGGCGTCAAAAACTGAGATGCCGTTGCCAAATGGAGGCAGGGTTTTTGGGGCGTAGGGCGGGTTTGCTAGGTGGCTAAAGTTCTTGCTCCCAGCTATCTCCCAAAGAGAGCTAAGTGTGAGCGGGATGCTTGAAAAGTAGATATCTTTGTGAAAAATTTTCATGTGAAAATTTAAAAACTCTAAGATATCAGCGTCTGCATCTTTATCTATCTGCATACGCACAAAAGCCCCTTTTCTACGAAGCTTTAGCCCTTGCTCAAGTATCATCATAAAGTCATCCGCCTCTTCTTCTTCGATGACGATATCAGCGTTTCTTGTCACTCTAAAAGCAGCCGAGCTAATAAGCTTATATCCTGGGAAAATTTCTTCTGCGTGGCGGTGAACGATCGTTTCTATTGGCACGAAGACGTTGCTACTTGGCTGGGTAAATCTTGGCAATACTCTTGAAATTCTTATCATGCCGTATTTTAAAATTTCAGGATGCTCTATGTCAGCAAGCTTAACGGCAAGCGAGAAGCTAAGGTTGTTTAGGTGAGGGAATGGATGTGTCGCATCAACAGCGATAGGCACGATAACTGGCAGGATGTTTGAGAAAAAGTATTCGTCGCATTTTTGCTTTAAGCTATCATCAAGCTCGTCATAGTTTTTGATAAAAAGACCCTCTTTGCTAAGCGCATCAACGGTGTTTTTGTAGTGAGCCTCGACTAAATTTTGCTCATCTTGCAGGTACTTTCTGATCTCACGTAGTTGATCAAGTGGACTCATGCCATCACTACTACTTGTCGTCACTCCAGCTGCAAAAAGCTGCTTTAAACCAGCCACTCTTATCATATAAAATTCATCAAGATTTGTCATATAAATGGCTATAAATTTTAGCTTTTCAAGTAAAGGTATGCCCTTTTCACACTGAGCGAGCACCCTTGAGTTGAAGCGTAGCCAGCTTAATTCGCGGTTGATAAAAAGAGTTTCATTTTCGCTCATCATTTTCTCCTTATAATTTTTGATTATTTTACGATATGTGCGGTTATAAAGTTCTTATTTTGTTAAAAATTTAGTTACAATAGTGCAAATTTTAAACGTAAAGGTTTCTTATGTCGGATTATATTATATTAGTTGGCATTTTTGTTGTGGCGGTTGTTGTCTTTGCGCTTATCAAAAAGGTCTCTTTTTAGCCTTTAAATTTCTCCCACCACAAGTAGGCAAAGATGAGCCCAAAGCCCTTGACCTTGCTCTCGTCAAAGGCAAATTTCATCATATCTTCTCGTTTTATAAAAACTAGCTCGATATCCTCGCCATCGACGCCACCGCCCGCATTTACCTTCATGCTCTCATTGATCTTTGCGTAAAACATCGTTTGCATGTTGCCGCCAAAGCCAAAAGCGCCATACGTCATCGTGATGCGCTCCATCTCTTTTAGCTCGTACCCGACCTCTTCGACTGCCTCTTCTCTAGCGGTCTGCTCTTCGCTTAGCCCCTTATCCATAAGCCCTGCGCAAAGCTCATAAGTAAATCCTTGCTCGCTTGTTTTGATACCTTCTTTTTCTTGCGAGTACCAAACGGCTGGGCGAAACTGCTTTACAAACAAAAATGCATCTTTTTGCTCGTGATATAAAAATATGCTGACGCTATTCATCACTTTGACGCAGTCCCAGTCTCTTTGTAGGCCATTTTGCTTAAATTTCATCTTAAATGGCTTTAGATATTTTGACTCACCAAGAGGTAAAATTTCTAAATTTGTTATAGTAGTATCCATTTTGCAAGTCCTAAAAAGCTAAAAAATCCTATCGCATCGGTAAATGTAGTAAGAATGACCGCCGAGCCAACAGCAGGATCGATGTTAAAGCGCCTTAGCGTCAAAGGTATGATCGTGCCAAAAAAGCCAGCAAAGAATAAATTTGTAACCATACTAAGGCCAATAACCACGCCAAGCATACCTTTATCAAACCAAACAGCGGCGATGACGCCCATGATAGTGCCAAAGATGAGGCCATTTACGAGTGAGATCGTCACCTCACGCTTTAAAACGCTCTTTGCATCTTTAAATTCTATCTCGCCAAGTGCCAAACGACGAACCGTAACGGCAAGTGCTTGCGTGCCAGTGTTGCCACCCATTGAAGCAACTATTGGCATAAGCACGGCAAGTGCGACGTAAGCTGCGATCGTCTCATCAAAAAGTCCGATGATAGATGAGCTAAAAAGTGCTGTTAGTAAATTTACACCAAGCCAAACCGCACGGCCACGACCAGCTTTAAATAGCGTATCGTCCTCTTCTGACTCGTCATCAACGCCAGCTAGGTTATAAATTTGCTCTGTAGCGCTTTCTTGGATGTAGTCGTGGATATCATCATACGTGATACGACCTAGCAAAATTCCAGTGCTACTTGTAACTGCGATAACGTTTAGATCGTACTCTTGAAACATATCAGCGACATCTTGCATGAGATCCATATCGTTTGCCATGTGAGGCTTGTAGTGGTCGATCTGGGTTGATTCGATATTTTGTTTTAGTGTCTTTGTGAAGTCAAAGAGGATGAGATCTTCAAGCGGGATGGCGTATTGTAAGACACTATTTTTATCGATGATGAAAAGCTGTGAGACGTTTTCTAGTTTGCCTTCTTGCTTCTCTTGTCTTAGTCTTGCGACTGCGCTGCCAAGCTTCTCTTCAAGATGAGCTGAAAATAGCTCTGTTTGCATGTGCGCACCAGCTCTATCCTCATCGTAGCTTCTAAGTCTTAAAATTTCGTTTTGATTTTCTTTATCTAGCTCGTTAAAAAGCTCTCTAGCCTTGTCCTCATCGATATCCTCGATGTATTGAAGTAGGTCTGTCGCATCGTCACTCTCTAGCTCTTCAAGCGCTTCTACGATCTTTTCAGCTGGGAGCGTGTCGATCACGTCTTTTAGCATGTGATCAGGCAACTCTATCGCCACATCACCCAAAATTTCAGGATCTAGTTTTTCAAGGTACTGAGCAAAAAGCTCTTCATCGTGCTTTTTAAGTGTTTTAAGATGCTGGGCAAGCTCGTAAGCAGAGAGCTCGCCGTCTTCTAAATTTTCATCTAAGTGCTGATCTATCAGCTCTTTTGCTTCTTCTAGTTCTTGGCTCAAGTTTTACCTTTAAAAATCTATTACGTTAGGGAAAAATTCCACCTTATGATACTCTTTGTCGTTGCTTAGAGCTTGTCTTATCAGCTCGTCATCTCTATTTACGACTGCTTTAAATTTAGCCGACTCTTTTTTATCTTCTATATTTTTTACGACCTTGATGGCGCTTTCTGGATTGATCGGCTTGCCGCCTAGATAGAGGCCAAAGTGTAGGTGAGGGCCGGTGCTCATTCCGCTTGTGCCAACGTATGCTATTAGCGTGCCTTGTTTTACTTTAAGGCCGCTTCTTATGCCCTTTGCAAAGCCGTTTAGGTGGGCATAAAGTGTCTCGTAGCCGCCAGCGTGAGAGATGATGACGGTTCTGCCATAACCGCTCTTTTGACCGACAAATTTGACCGTGCCATCGCCTGCAGCCTTGATCGGTGTGCCTTTTGGAGCACCGTAATCAACCCCAAGGTGCGCTCTATATCTTTGAAGGATAGGGTGCCATCTTTTTAGAGTGAAATTTGATGTGATCCTAGCGTTTGCAAGAGGGCGAACGAGCAAAAATTTATCATTTTTCTTGCCGTTTTTATCATAAAATTTATCTTCAAATTTATACATCACATAGCGTTTGTTTTTAGTCTCTATCATCGCTGCGTAAATTTCAGGCGTACCAAAAGAGCGCCCCATGCGTAGTTTTTGGTTATAAACGATAGCGATCGTATCGCCTTTGTTTATCTTTTTAAAATCGATCCCGCTACCGCTAAAAACCTCTTTAAAACCAAGTGCTAGCGTGCCAGAGCCAGTGTAGTCAAAGATATCTTCAGAGACTGATTTATCGACTTTTAGGGCTAAAACTTTATCTTCGCTTTGGTATAAGATCGGGATAAACTCAAGCTGAAATTTACCCTTGTCATCTCTATAAATATGTATCTGAAGCTCGTCACTAACGGGGATGAGAGCTTGTTTAACCTCGCCGTTATCGTCTTTGTAAATTTGATATTTTGTGCCAGCGATGATCTCTTCTGTTAGCTCTTGATCTTCGCTTGCTAGGTTGTAGTAAAGTGAAAGTGGGATTTTATTTGTCTCTAGGAAATTTAAAAAGCTGCTGCCATTTGGCCAACTAAGCTCGTCAACAGTTGGTTTTATGGCATATAAATTTATACATAATATTGCAAAAATCACAAAAATACGAGGCATCGATATCCTTTTAAAAAGCTGGGAGGGATTTTAACTAAAACTTGCTTTAATTTTGCAAAAGATAAAGCATTTTAGGCTATAATCGCTCTAAAAATTTAAACTTAGGAGATATTTTTGAAACGTATAATCGTGATTTTATCGCTGTTTTTTGGCTTTGCTTTTGGGGCTGATTTTTCTTTAAATGAGTATAGAACTCCTCTCATTAGCGTCGAGAGTGACGGCACAGCAACGATAGTTGATAGTCCTGAAATTTTGATCGGATCAAGTGGCGTCGTGCTTCATAAATTTGACACTGATAGCTCTATCATCGCAAGAGTGAGCGTTGTCTCAAAAAATGCCGGCTTTGCGAAGGTTAGATTTGAGGTGTTTGACCTACTTGAGCAAAAGGCTCTCCCACTCCCTGGCATCGCACCTGCAAGTGGAGATATAGTCGTGCTAAACTACCTTTATAACCGCTCACTAATCGTCGTGCCAAATAAAGAAATTTATGAAGAGGTTTTGGGCGCATTTCCTAATATGATATTTATCCATCCAGACCTTGTCGGAGCATACTTAAGCTACGAATACAAGCCAAATCCAAGCAGAGATGACTTTAGAAAAATGTGCGCTCAAAGTGCAGCTGGCCTTATCTTTGTCGCTATGGATGGCAGAAGCGTTTTTGCTGATTGCCAAAGCTTTAAGGTGCTAAAAGAGTTTAAAACTGGCGAGGTTGAGTACTATCAACTACCATTTTACACAAGAGTTAGCGACATAGACACTGTATTTTGGAAGCTAAATAGCGAGCACATCAACAACTACGACGCTCACTACGAAAAACTTTTTGAAGAAGATAACTGATAAATGAGCCGTTTGTCCTTAAGCAAGAGCGATTTAAAGAGTGGTTTAAATTTGCTAGCTGCTCTTAAGGACAAAGAGCTCTTTCACTACGCAGCAAGCCTTAGTTTTCACACGATCTTATCGATCATACCGATACTTCTTATATCGTTTTCTATCTTTACAAAACTTCCTAGCTTTGAGGATTATTACGCCAAAATTCAAGACTTTGTCTTCTCGGCTCTTTTGCCAAGCAACCAAGAGATCATCTCAAACTACTTGCAAAATTTCCTCCAAAATAGCGGAAATTTAGGCATAGTTGGCTTTGTGGCGATGATATTTACTTCAGCTATGTTTTTTAGCGATTATGAATACGTAGTCTTAAAAGTGACAAGAGCTAGTAAGGCTAGGGGATTTTGGTCGGCACTTAGCTCGTACTGGACGCTTATCACGCTTGCACCGCTCGGACTTGCTGGCAGTTTTTATCTCTCAAGACTTGTGCAAGATATGCTAAACTCGACTAAATTTACAAGCTGGATAAATTTCTTAAGCATCGTGCCATATCTCATCATCTGGGTGATATTTTGCATCACATATCTCATCTCTGTAAATGACGAGATAAAATTTAAAAGCGCATTTTTTAGCTCGTTTGCAGCCTCGCTCGTTTGGTATCTTGGCAAGTCAGCCTTTGTCTATTATGTCCTTTACAACAAGACCTATCTAAGCGTCTATGGCTCATTTTCAGCTGTGCTTTTCTTCTTTGTCTGGATCTACATCTCGTGGATCATCTTTTTATATGGGCTTAAATTTTGCGCCTATCTCTCAAATAGCTCTAAATTTAAAGGATAAATTTATTGCCAGCTGGCAATTTGTAAATTTACCAGCTAGCATGATTTGTATTATTTTACGTGAAATTTTATGTATCTAGCGTTTAAACTCGCAAATTTCTATCTTTATATCAAGCTCTTTGCTAAATTTACTAACAGCCTTTTCAAGCTCGTCTTTGTCAAAGCATATAAGATCAACATAAGAGTGCTTAGTGCCAGTCGCTGCGCCCATGCCCTCGCAAAAAGTACTACCTTCAAGCTCATCTTCTATCTTATTTTTACTATCAACGCCAAACTGGACGTCGCCGCCGTGATACAATACTAAAAAGCAGAAATTTATACCAAGCTCGTAGGCTTCATTATAGATATCGCTTTTGCCGTCATAGTACTCATTTAGTAGCGAGGTTAGGCTCGTATAGCCCATAAATACATCATCTCTTAGCGCATCTGAGCGAGGCTCTAGCTCGTAAAAGCTAAACTGCTTTAGCGGCTCGCTTGATGCCTCTTTGCCAAATTTATCATCTATAAGATCGGCAAAGTCGGTAAGTGCGACGCCTTTTTCTCTTGGCTCATCTACGATCTCAAACTCCCCAAGCGTGTTTATCATCGCCGTCTCGCCAACAACGTTGTCGCAAAGTATAAAAGCTAGTGTGTAGGCCTTATTTTCATCTTCGCTTTTTAGCTTGCTTAAAGTCTCGTTGTATAGGCACATATCCACGCTTTTTTCTTCAAAATTTGCATAGACCATGACCTCGTTTGCATCAACACTCACGCCATACATCTGTATAGTTGCTACTTCGCGTGGTGCACGTGGTTTGCCAAGCGTGCAAGTAAGCTTTGCCTCATACTCTTTTGGCATGCGTGATTTGATAAATTTAAGCCAAAAAAGCCTATATTTCATCCCTTCTGGGGTGAGCACTAGATCGATCTTGTCATTAACAATACCTATCATAAAGGTTGGATCTACTAAACATAAATTTAGCGCCTCTTCAGTCATTTTGCTCGCTGTATCGTACTCTTTATCCTCTAAATTACGCTTTATAGCATCTAAATTTTTACCAAGCTCGCTCCAAAATTTATCAACCCTACTAGCAAAGCTAGAACTCTTTTTAGAAAACCACATCTTTATCCTTTTTGTTAAAATTTTCAACATTTCTTTGCGTATAAATTTTCATCGATGGAAACTCTAACGCACTTAGTTTATCAAAACCAACTTCGTTAAAAACACAGCCTGTGTCGATATCTGCGCTATTTTTATAAAATTTTACCTCTCTTACTGGCGTGTGTCCATAGACGTTAAATATGCCACTAACTTGCAACTCATCGCCTCTGCCTGAGAGTAGGTGCCTTTTAAACTCTTCGCTAGCATATTTGTCGTTTCTTAGCTCCCACATATTGCCAACGGCTGAGTGAGAGACGACTAGATGCTCGCCATTTTGGGTTTTATAATCTTTAAATTCCAGATAAACTGGCCTGCTTTCTAAAAAATCCACATGCCTTTGCTTAAACTCTACGCTTTGTCCAAGATAAGATCTATATGTCTCTTCGCCGCCGTTTCCAAAGAACCAGCTCCTGTCAAATGGAACTTTGTTGTTTAAAAATTCAAATTTATTGCTAAGTAGCCTTCGCTCGTGATTTCCCATTACCATTTTATAGTCATTTTGCATGATAAGCTCGACCACGTCGCAGCTAAAAAGCCCCCGATCTATCACGTCGCCAACAAAGCAAATTTGAGATCTTTCTTTGTTTGGAAACTGCTTGATAAGCTCTAAAAGCGTGTTAAAACAGCCGTGAACGTCGCCGATAATGTAAATTTGCTCGCTCAAATTTTCTCCTTTGCGCCAAATTTTAGTCTATTAAACTTAAAAATAAAGATTGTTATTTGCTGATAAATTTAGAAAGAAAAATTATTTATGAAATTTAAAGCAGTAGGGGGCAAAACCCCCTAAAATCATTGTGCGTAAAAGCCGCTAACCTTGCCAGTAAGGTCAATCATGATGTTTTTCATCTGAGTGTAGTGCTCAAGGATGATCTTGTGTGTCTCACGGCCGATACCTGAGTTTTTATAGCCACCAAATGGGCTTCCTGCTGGAATTTGGTTGTAAGTGTTGATCCAAACCCTGCCAGTCTCCATAGACCTTGCAACGCGAAGCGCTTTTGTGATGTCTTGTGTGAAAATTCCGCCACCAAGGCCGTATTCGCTGTCATTTACCATTTTGATAAGCTCGGCTTCATCTTTAAATTTGATGACAACGCCAACTGGTCCAAAGATTTCCTCCTGAGCCACTCTCATATCGTTTGTCACATCAACTAGCAGCGTTGGCTCGACAAATGCGCCCTTGTCGCAACCATTTGCGGTGTAGGCTTTGCCGCCGACTGCCACTTTTGCGCCTTCTTTTTTGCCGATCTCGACGTAGTTTAAGATTTGCTCAGCTTGTTTTTTATTGATCTGAGAGCCCATTTGAGTGCTAGGATCTAGCGGATCGCCAACTTTTATAGTGCTAAATTTCTTAACCGCAGCCTCTATAAATTTCTCATAAAAGCTCTCTTCTACAAAAATTCTCGATCCCGCGCAGCAAACTTGACCTTGGTTAAACAAAATTCCAAGCTGAAGACCGTCAAGCGCCTTGTCTAAATTTGCATCGCTAAAGAAGATATTTGCGCTCTTACCGCCAAGCTCAAGTGTGGCTGGGATGATACGGCGAGCCGCAGCTATGGCGATATCACGGCCGATCTCGGTTGAGCCAGTAAATGCTAGCTTATCAAGACCTGGGTGGTTTTTGATCCACTCGCCGCTCTTGCTGCCTCTGCCGGTTACTATGTTTATAAGCCCTTTTGGCAAAATTTTATCTATCAGTCTAAATAGCTCAAGCACGCTTAGGCTTGTCTCGCTTGAAGGTTTAAACACGCTCGCGTCGCCTGCTGCGATCACTGGAGCTAGCTTCCAAGCTGCCATTAAAAATGGAAAATTCCAAGGCACGATCTGACCCACGACGCCTATTGGCTCGCGTAAAACGATAGAGAGTTGCTTCTCGTCAAGCACGTTTGCGCTGCCTTCTTCGCCCATGATAACGCCAGCAAAGTACCTAAAATGCTCTGCTGCAAAAGGGATATCGACATTTAGCGTCTCACGGATTGGCTTGCCGTTGTCCATGCTTTCAACTTTTGCTAAGTGCTCTTTGTGCTCATCGATGATATCAGCGATCTTGTTTAAAAGCTTTGCACGCTCGCTAACTGTGGTGTGTTTAAATTTATTAAAAGCCTCACGTGCAGCACGAACTGCGTCATTTACATCTTCTTCGGTAGCATCAGCGATCTTTGCAAGGTGCTCGCCGTTTGCTGGATTTTTGGCATCAAGTGTAGCGCCGTCTTTTGCGTCACGCCACTCACCATTTATGAAAAGCCCGTATTTTTCAAGTAGTTTCATACTTTTCTCCTTGATTAAGATTTTGTAAAAGGATTATAATATTAATAAAATTTATCAAAAATAAATTTTGGATATAAATTCTCTTTTTTAATAAATTTTATTATTTAGAGTAGGGTGGTTTTAAATTTAACTCTGCCAAGTGAGTAAAAACGTAGTCTCGCCATCAAGCTCGCTTGTGCATTTTACGGCGATGCCATTTTTCTTGCAGCACTCTTTGACTAAATTTAGTCCTATGCCAAAGCCGCCTTGATCGTCGTTAAATCTCGTGTAGCGATCAAAAATTTTCATCTGATCCTCTTTGCTTATGCCGCGTCCAGTGTTGCTTATGCTAAAGAAATTTGGCTCTAAAACGATGCTAACCTTTGAATTTGGCGCTGCGTATTTTGAGGCGTTGCTTAAGAGGTTGTCTAAAATTTTACTCACATCCTCAAGGTCTGCGTTTATGAAGCTTGGCTTTAGGCTAGCATCTATCTTAAGCCCGCGTTTAGCAAAAAATGGCGAGAAGTAGCTAAGTCTTTGTGTGGTTAGTAAATTTAGATCGATTAGCTCTTTTTTGCTTGGTTTATCTAGGTTAAAGCTTAGATGAACGAGCGCGTCATAGATGCTGCCTAGGCTCTTTGCAGCAAGACTGATGTTGTTAAAACGCTTTAAATTTCGCTCATTTAGGTTGTTGCGATCAGCCGTTTCTATGCTCATCGAGATGACGCTTAGGGGCGTGTTTATCTCGTGAGTTGAGTCTTTTATGAAGTGATTTAGCGTATCTATCTTTTCATAAAGCGGTCTTAGGCTTAGTTTTGCTAGATAAAAGGCGACAAAGAGCAGGGCAAAGAGGAAAAATGCAGCCTTTAGTGTGGTCGAAATTTGCAAGGATAAAATTTCGCCGTTGATATTTTTGCCAACTAGAAAGATGTCTGCGCGTGCGAGCTCGTCTGTGGCGTTGTCCTCCATATACTGGATCTTTTCAAAGATCGCTACCTTGCCGTCTATCAAATTTACATTTTTGCCTTTGTTGATATTTTTGCACTCAAAATCTTTATAAATTTTCTCACCATTCTCCAGCACGATACAAGCATGTACGCCCTTTTCGTTTGTGAGGCTTGAGACCGAGTCTAGGCCATTCATCCTGGCTTTCATATATATGCCCATCTTGATCTCTTTTAGGCTTTTTACCTCGTTTAAGATGAGTGCTTCTTTTTTATTTTGGTAGTCGTGTATAAAAAAATAGCTCAAAAATAGCACAGAGCTAACAAGATAGAGGGATAAAATTTTAAATAAAATTTGCGTCTTTTCAGACATAGATGTAGCCGTCTCCACGCTTGTTTAAAATGGCATCTTTGCCTAAAATTTGGCGTAAATTTTTGATATATACACGAAGGCTAAGCTCGCTTGGCTCCTCGTCAAATTTCCAAATTTTATTAAAAATTTCATCTTTGGTTAAAATTTTGCCCTTGTTTTGCAAAAATAGGGCGAGCAGGTCGCTCTCTTTGCTCGAGATATTTACATTTTCGCCGTTTTTACTTAGAGTTTTGCTCTGTGGGTGAAAGCAAAGATCATCTAAAATTTTGATATCTTCGCCGTTTTGGTGTGAGAAATTTCTTTTTATGAGAGCTTGCATGCGGATAAGTAGCTCTTTTAGCTCAAATGGCTTTTTTAGATAGTCATCGCAGCCGCTTTTGTAGCCTTTTTCAAGGTCGTCTATGGTGTTTAGCGAGGTGGTAAATATGCTAGGTGTTGTGACGCCAAGCTCACGTAGCGATGAAAGTAGGGAGAAGCCGTCGCCTTGCGGGAGTTTGACGTCTAGTATAAGTAGGTCAAAATTTCGCTCGTATGCAAGATCTAGTGCGTCTTTGGCATTGTTTGTAGTGGTGACATCGTAACCATTTTCGCCCAGATACTCGCTTATTAGATCAAGTAATGTTTCATCATCTTCAACAAGCAAAATTCTGACCATCAAGTGCCTTTACATGCCTTTTTTCATTTCGTCTTTCATGCCCATGTCGTCTTTTTTCATACCCATGTCATCTTTTTTCATTTCGTCTTTCATACCCATGTCGTCTTTTTTCATACCCATGTCGTCTTTTTTCATACCCATGTCGTCTTTTTTCATTTCGTCTTTCATGCCCATGTCTTCTTTTTTAGCTTCGTGTTTTTTGACAGGATGTTTTTTAGACATATCATCTTTCATCATCTGCTCTTTCTTCATCATCTCATCTTTGCCCATCTTGTCCTTTTGCATCATTTCAGTAGCATTTGCAAGACCGCCAAACATAAACATAGCACCAAGTGCAACTAAGATTAACTTTTTCATAAAGTCTCCTTTAAATTAAATTATGTTGCAATTGTAGTCACTTAGTGTGAAATAAGTGTGAATTTACGCAAATACAAAATAGATAACTGGAAGCGTGATAAATGAAAAAAGCACGCCAATAGCAACTGATGAGATGGCTAGTGAGCTATCAAGTCCAGCTTTTATGACCATCGCACTTGCAAGAGCTGATGTTGGCATCGCACATTGAAAGAGACCAACGACCCAAGTTTTGCTCATCTGGATGCCTGAGACTTTTAATATGATGAAAAATACGATAGCTGGCAATATCATCTTACACAAAAGCACGACGCTAACGCCTTTATATGAGCTTGTGATACTGCTAAAGTTAAGACCAACGCCGATCGCAAAAAGTGCCACTGGGGTGACGCTACCTTCAAACATCCTAAGTGGCGCAAAGATAAAATCTGGAAGCGGGACTTCTTTTAAGACAAGACCCATAATGAGCGCGATAAATGGTGGAAATTTTAAAATTTTCATTGTATTTTGAAATAGCGAAACCTTCTCAGGTGCGGCAAAAGATAGGATGAGTGGTCCAAGGATCGAAAGTGGGATACCAGTGGCTATTTGATCATAAAAGATGACCTCATTTACCATCGCATCGCCAAAGAAGCCCTGAATGACAGGCATACCGACAAATAGTGTGTTACCAAAAAGGCTTAGCATGATCATACTGACGGTTGTTATTTTGGTAAATTTAAAAATCTTACCTATGACAAATGCCAAAGCGGCGCTAATGGCGGTTGAAGCAAAGCCAATAAGGATCGTGTTTATAAGCGAGGCATCGACATTTACGTGGTAAATTTTATCAAAGATTAGCGCAGGCATTGCAAAACAAAGGACAAAATCCACAAATGGGATCGAGTGCTTTTGCTCAACAATGCCGACTTTTTTAGCAAAAAAACCAGTTGCGATTATAAAAAATATTGCAAAAAGTGGTGTGAAATTCATAGCAGTCTCTTTTAAGTTTGGAATTTACAAAAAATTGATTATATGCCCCAAAAGATTAAATTACAATAAACTTTTTCAAAAATTTATTGTCTAGTTTGTGTTTAAAAGAGCTTTTTACACAAAATTTATCTTTTTACTTTTTATTTTGAAGTAACTTGCAATATAAAATTTTATATTTGTATCTATATTTTAAATTTATTCGTATTTTTGTTTTTTAAATTTGATGTAGTTGAGAAAAATTTAATGGTGCCCGAGGTCGGACTCGAACCGACACAAGGTTGCCCTTATCAGATTTTGAGTCTGGGGTCTATACAAATTACAACTAACTATAACTTTTTATAAAAGCCCTGTATATCGCATTTTAAAAACTGTCATAATTTTTTTGTAAGTGATAAATATATATAATATGCTATAAAAGTGTGTACCCTAATGTGTACCCTAGTAAAATTTTAGGCGAAATAAAATGGCGGATAAGCTTATAAAGATAGACCTTGATAATGCAGATTGTAAAAATATATACTTTGTGAATAATGATGATTTGTTTAGCGGTAAGACGATAAGAAAGGCTCCGACTTATATCAATAGGGATTATAAAATAGTTTTAAGAATTACTATCGTAAATATAAGTGGTATGCGAGTTCAAAACAAAAAGACATTTTCATTTAGTAAAAAGATTACATTTTTACAGGCTATAAAAGAGGTGGCTTCAAAAAGGGAGGGGTTATTAGCGAAGCTAAAAGAAGGTAAGCATAAAGAGGTAAAAGTGCGAATACCTACGCTAAGTCAAGCGTGGGACAGATATATGGCTATGAAGAAAAATCAACTATCGGCAAATACGCTCGCTTCTTATAATCTCTTTACGCAAAAGTGGCTTCTGTCTGATAGCAATCTAGCTAAAAAGCCGATAACTCACATCACGACTGAAATGTTGCAAAACATCGTAAATAAAATGCTAGATATGGGTAAAAGTCCTAGAACATCGCAGTCTGTTAAAGAAACCCTAAGACCGATGTTTAATCTATATGTTTTAGATGGCACGCTTAAAACAAATCCAGCCACGCTTATACAGATACCAAAATTCGACAACCAAATCAATGTCGAACTAGATGAAAACAAGCTAAAAGAGCTATACGATACGCTTTATAGCTATCCAGTTGAGCCGTTTAGAAGTATTTTCGTGTGGCTCTCACACGGTAGGCGACTAAATGAAGTTCTTAGTTTGGAGTGGCGAGATATAAATTTTAGTAGCAAAACATATAATATAAGGTATGAGAATAATAAGGTAAGAAAGCCGATGACTTATAAGCTAAGTGATGAGCTTATAAATACGCTTAAAAATATCAGTAGGCGTGATAGTGGGTTAGTGTTTCACGCAGTAACTGATAAAGATAAAAAGATGGATAAAGGCACCATCAGGGGCCATTGGCAAAAGCTTATAAAAAAACTTGGGATAAAAATTCGCATTCACGATTTGAGACATTTGATAGGTGGAGTGCTTGTTTCAGAAGGCAAGACATTAGAACAGATAGCTTCTATCTTGGGTCATACGACTACGAGCGTAACCAAACGCTATTCAAAAGTGAGACGCGAAGTGGCGGCTGAGAGCCTAGATGAGTTTTTTAAAAGGGTAAAAAGCAATTAAATGCACATATCTCTTAAAAAATTTAGCAGTTTAAATATTTTTTTATATCACTTTTCTTGCTAATTAGGTAGGATATTGAGCCATAATAACACGAAGCACTTTGCACAAGTTGTTCTATATTTATAGGAATAAATGCAGATCCGTGTTTATCCCCAAGCTCTTCTTTGTGATTTAATTTTAGTGTTTTTATAATATTTGGTATATTGCTGTTTAAATATCCTAATAAATCATCTCTCTTGATGATTAAAATTTTATCTGGCATACTATTGTCTTGTATTAATTTATTATTATAAAAAAGAATAATTACGGCATCTAAATAATCGACCTGAAAGTATTTACCTACTTTATCTACTTTAAAGCCATAAAACGATTCAAAATTTTGAAATATTGTATGGTTATGATAAAAATTATTTCTACATCCAATGGAATATGCTGAAACAAAATCTATTCTTAAATCACCATATTTTAAAAAATCCTGTGAATACTGAACATCAATTCTAATGTTTTTATCGCCGGCTAACAAATCTACATTTGTTATATTATTAAGATTGTTTGGCTTTGCTACTATATCAAGTTTTTTTAAAATTTCTATTGCTAAGTTTTCAGAATATCTTGTGTTGCTTACCATATAATTACTCATATGCTACTCCTATACTTTTAAGAATATTTTTTTTATGGTTATTTTAAGTTCTCATATACTTTTTGAATTAAATAATCTTTATCGTCGCTTTCGAATATAAGACTAGCAAATTCTAAATTGTGCTCATTTGCATTTATGATATTTTTAATTAACTCTTTTTGGTATTGTTTGCTTGCTTTGCCACGCCCTAAAGCCCTATGGCAAGTTGGGCATAATTTTGTTAAATTTTCTATAACATCTAATTCTTTTTCTTTACCTACTGATACGAAATGGTGAATTTCTGTATAATATCTCTCTGGGAATTTTCTCAGTAAGAAACTTCTGTCTGCAATGTTGTATTTGTTTTTACAAGCAGCACATTCATCTTTTGTTTGGTATCTTACGATTTGTGTTATATTCATATTTCTTTTAAAATCATTGCTTATATCTTCGTCAAAGTTTAGCTCTTTTCTAAGGTTGTTAATATCTCTTTCCGTTAAGTCGTTATCCAAAATACGAGTAGAGTAGAAGTTTATTCTCTCTTGAAAACTATTTTGGTTAAATGCTGGCGCTTCACAATCAAATTTATAGTATCCTTTTTCACTATCTACATAATTAATTCCAAAATTTTTCTTTACGATTTCTGCTTTATAAATATTCATAAGCCCCATTTTTTCTAAGTACCAGTACAGATTTACTCTTAGCTGGGTGTTTCTACGATTTTCGCCAGAGACATATTGAGCTTGTAAATTTCTAAAATTTATATTTAAAACATTTATAGATAAACCTATATTATCTAGAAATAGACTTATTCTTTTTAACTCTGGAATGCTGTTATAAAAATAATCCTGTGCTAATAATGGTCTTGTTGTGTCAATGCTTCCCCTTAACTCGAAAAACGCTCGTGTAAATTTTTGTCTATCTTGTAAGGCTTTATTGTTGCTTGTAAAGTCGCTTAATAAAATTTTAGTATAAAGCCTAGCAAAAAATTGGTGCTGGGTTAGCCCTAGGTCATTTTCTAGAACAAATACAAATTCTGCTCTCTTTATATTTTTATTGTTATTAATGTGCCACTGAGAGATTTCACTTTGAAAATTTAGTCGCTCCAAATAGTCAATTTTGCTTTTTTTGTAAAAGGCTTCATCTGGTACATAAGATGATGTCTTGTATGTGGATAGAGTATATATAAGAGTATTGTCATCTGTAAAGCAATACCTGCCATAAAAAGCACCGAGCAAAAATGGCATTTCTGTTTTAGATGTTAAAAAATCCGATACTTTTAAATATTTCATATTCTATCCTTAGTTTTTTGTAATTGTTGGATTTTATAAAAAATAAAGAAAATATACAATAAAATTGAGGGACAAAAAAGTTATCCCTCAGGAGTATGGCAGTGTATAGAATTTTGGATTTGTTCTGCGGAGCTGGTGGTTTTTCATATGGTTTGGAGCAGAATAACGGGTTTAAAACTGTTATAGGTCTTGACTTTGAAAAAGCAGCAATAGATACATTTAGTTATAATTTTAAAGAAGCGGTTGGTATTTGCGGCAATATAACAAATAAAGAAGTTAAAAATAGGGTTGTAAATTTAGCAAAAGAGTTAAAAGTAAATATGATAATAGGTGGTCCGCCTTGTCAAGGTTTTAGTTTAAAAGGTAAAAATTTAGGTCTTGATGATGAGAGAAATTTTTTATTTTTAGAGTATTTAGAGCTAGTAGAGAGAGTAAATCCAGAAATTTTTATAATAGAAAATGTAAAGAATTTATACAATGCAGTAGGTGGTTATTTTAGAGAAGAGATTATAAACAAGATTAAAAATATGGGCTATGCAGTAAATTGCAAAATTCTAAATGCAAAAGATTATGGTGTTCCTCAAAATAGAGAAAGAGTTTTTTTTATAGCACATAAAGAGTTATTTTTGGATTTTCCAAGTAAAAGTAGTAGCTTAGTAAATGTAAGAGATGCCATTAGCGACCTTAGCTATTTGGAAAGTGGAGAAGGGGCAGTGGAAACAGACTATAAAATGAAGCCACAAAGCGAATATCAAAAGATGATGAGAGCAACTAAATTGCAGTATCATATAGCATCTAATCACTCTAAAATGGCAATAAACAAGCTAAAAATGATACCACCAGAATGCGGTAAAGAGCATTTGCCACAACATCTACACGGTAAGCAAAAATTCTCTACAACCTGGGGTAGATTAGTCTGGGATGATGTTAGCCCTACGATAGATACCAGATTTGATACTCCAAGCAACGGTAGAAACTCGCACCCAGTGCTTCATAGAGCAATAACACCAAGAGAGGCTGCAAGAATTCAGAGTTTTAGCGATAATTTTTACTTTAAAGGGACAAAAACACAAGTGTGTAAGCAGATAGGAAACGCAGTTCCGCCGTTACTAGCCAAGGCATTAGCAGATAGTATTGCAAACCAAGTAAATCAAGAACAGCGTATAGAAAAAAACTTCACTATATACAATTCAAATGCCTACTCTATGGTGGAGAGTTTTATAAAACAAGGACTTAAAGTAAATCATATCATTACAGACCCACCTTATAATATCTCAAAAGATAATAACTTTTCGACTATGAATAAAGCAAAACGACAAGGGGTTGATTTTGGAGATTGGGATAAGAACTTTGACCTTTTTAGTTGGATAAAAAGCTATTCTAAAATTTTAGACAATAATGGTTCTTTTATAATTTTTTGTTCTTATAGGTTCTTAAGTCATATTTGCGATACTCTTGAAAATAGCAATTGTGAAGTTAAGGATATCTTGGTATGGCAAAAAAGCAATCCAATGCCTAGAAATATTGACAGAAGATATGTTCAGGATATGGAATTTGCCGTTTGGGCGATAAAAAAAGGTGCAAAATGGGTTTTTAATAAACCAGATGATAAAAAATACCTACGTGCAATATATACAGCACCTGTTGTCAGTGGCTCTGAGAGAACAGAGCACCCAACCCAAAAAAGTTTAAAGGTTATGCAAGAAATAATGCAGATACACACAAACGAAAACGACTTGGTGCTAGACCCTTTTATGGGGAGTGGCAGTACAGGTGTTGCCGCTATTAACAATGGTAGGAAATTCTTAGGCATTGAACTATCTGAAAAATACTACAATATAGCTTTAAATAGATTAAGTAATCAATCACTTTTGGTATATTAATGGAAGCACAGCAGACTACGTACGGCTTTGTTTTATATATCGCTTGCACCTTGTTTTACAAAACGTCTAGGTCTGCCTTTGTTCGTCTTTTTAGGTATTAAACCACGTCTTAAAGCTTTAATACTACTGCCGTCAGGTGTGGTTATGCTTTGTTCGCCTTTGCAAAGATAGCTAACTACATTTTGCTTTAAGATTTCTATCTTTTTATGGTCGTCGTAGTTAATCCTGCCTGTCGCATTGTGTTTGTATTCGTTTAAGTTACAGTTATGATATGCACCTTTACCTTTGGTAATGACATCGTTCCAGTATCTGCCTATCTGATTGGCTTTATTTGCAGCATTTTGCTCTTTGTGTTTTTGTCCGTTAATGAAAAACAAAGCGTGTGCGTGTAGGTGGTTGTTTCCTTTATCACCTTGTTCTATCTTAATGATATATCCTTTGATGTTGTCAAATATGGCATTGCTACGCTTGTTAGAGTTAAGATGATTTATATCATTACTAAAACTTTCTAAGCTTATCTCATCTCTGCTTTCTTGTTTGTAATATAAATCAAGTCTAACTATGTCTAGTCTAGAGTTAGTCTCTATCATCTTATCTATATATCCGTTTAAACTCTCTTGTCTTCTTTGTATCTTTCTTTTCTTAGACATCTTATATCCTTTATATTTAATTTATATTTAAATTAAATAATATTTATTAAGCTAAATTCTAAACTCTTGACAGGGTGGAGCAGGTGTATATAAAATGAAGCTTAAAATATTGATGTTTTAAATATCAAAGATATACAGAGTTATGACAAAAAATAAAATGGAGATACAAACTGGGGTATTTGCCCCAGTTTTGAGTATTTAAAATTTCAATATAGTTAAAATCTTTTTCATTGTTTGTGATAAGCGTTAGATTATTTGCTATGGCGGTTGTTGCTAACTGCATATCTATCTCGCCTGCGTTTCTATTTTTATCTTTTACTGCTGTGGACTTTTGCGTAGGCTTTGGCATGCGTATAGCCATGGAGCCACCACTTTTAAATATCTTTGCTGTTCGCATTTTAAGTCTTTATATATATTTTTAAAAGTATATACAAATAAATATAAAATTTAACGAAAAAATAAATACACTCAAAGCCTTTTTAGACTTTGAGTGTATTGCCTACGCGGCATTTGCGATGGTTTTATACCATTGCTTTGTGCTATTATCCCACTTAAAACCAAGTAGCTTTATCTCGTCTCTTTTGGCAAACACATCTTTGCCATTTAGTAGTAAAAAGCCGTCTTTTTCTATCGCTTGTAAGCCTAAATTTCGTAAGGCTATTTGGTCGTTTGCTTGTCTTTGGGCTTGTATCCTTGCGCTTTGAGTTGGCTGTGTTTTGTTTTGTTGTGTTTGACTTTGTCTGCTTTTGTCGTAAAGCGAGTTACCAAACTGATTGCCAAAGGTTCGTAAGCTCCTTTTTAATGCATCTGTTACTGCTTCTTTGGCAGCGTTTTCGTGTGCGTCCGCTGGGCTTCGTGCCACACCAGTACCAAAGCCTACATCTTGACGGACTACAAAACTAACGTGGTCTATGCTAAAAACTTCAACTTTTACTATCGCTTTATAGCAGATAACTAAATTTTGATTATTGTTTATTTCCTGCGATACTTGTTCTAGTGCCATGATACTATAATTCCAATTACCAAAGCCAAATATGGCATTTGCACTCTCTATAACATCAAAGCCTTCTAAGTATGAAAGGCTTACGTTGGCTTTTTGTCTAGTTTTTATCCTGCTGGTGTCTAGCTTGCTGGCTAGAATTTCACTCTGCTTTTCGTTAAACATCTTTGCTCTCCTATACTGCCACCGCAAATGGCTCATCTAGTGGCGAAATCTCAGTTATTTTAGTCTTTGTTTCTCGCTTTTGATTGATTTTAACCCTAGCTGGTGTTATGGTTCTAGTGCTTAAAACTTCGGCAAATTTGCTTATCTTGGATCTTTTATCGCCTTTTAAAGCTTGCTCGACGGCTTCTAAGTCAAGCTCATGCTTAACATAGCCAAGCGTTAAAAGTGCGTTTTCGTCTATAATTTTTACTTCGTCCTTGACCCTTACACTCTCTTTTGTTAAGGTTAGTGATGATATGATATTACCGTCAATTCTGTCAATGCCATTTTCCATAAAAATCTCAGCCGTGATTTGTTTAGCGATATTTAAGGCTTGTGCTAAGTTTCGTTTTAGTTCTCCTAGCTCTTGTATATCGCGTGATATGCTGTCAATTTTATTTTGCACTTCGGCTAGGGATAAACCTACATAGTCGCACTTTTTAAAGTAGCTTGTGCTTGTATCTTGTAAAATACTTCTAAGATGCTCTTTAAAATATTGCGTTGGCTTGTCTGGACTTAACCGTTCTATATCGGTTTGTAGTTGAAAATTTAGTAGTTTCACACTATTTCCTTTTATGCTACTTGTCTGTTTGCTGTTGATTTTATCTTGGCGATATTTTCTGCTAGACTCCAAAGTCTTTGATTTATCTGCGTATCAGTGCTGATAGACTTTATTTCCTTACTTGTAAAACGCCTATTTGTCTGCGTATTTGTGCCGCTTAGATTACCTCTGATGAGGTGCTCTTGTATGGTGTTAAACGTAGTATATAAGTCGTCTTTTTCATCTTCTACCCTATGTGGTACTAACAAATCGTTAAAATCAACTTGTAAATGACTTTCAAACCTAAGCGGTATGACTGCTTTTGCAAAACTAGCTTTGTCATCTTTGCTTAACTCTATTTTGCTAAACAAATCTATCTTATCTAAAATTTGATGCTTAGCTTGGGCTATATGCTCAATGGCAAATGACACGTCATTATCTCTTTCGCCCAAATGCCTAATCTGATACGAGCCAAAAATTTCATCAGCTACCACCAAGCCATTAGCACACACAAACCTAAACACACCCAAGCTTATACTAAAACTTTTGCTTCTATCGTGAGAGTTAAAGAGCAAAAGCTCAACTGAATTTTCGCTAGGCTTTAAAAGGTCATCTAGGTGGCGAAACCTAACGCAATGTTTTTGAAAGCCGTCTTTTTTCTCGTCTCTCACACTTGCTTCGCTAACACCTACTGGATACCACGAATGCTCTCTAATAGCTTCTATAACATCAATTGTAGATATAAAGTGATACTTCTCACTTGCTTCAAAATATGGCTCGTCCGCAAACAAAGACGGAGCCAACTTCTCTAACTGCTCGTTACTTAATGCTTCGTTAAAAATTTTCATATCTTATCTCCTGTGTTCTTGTCCAAATTTTCTTTTATAATCTCTGCGACAGCTATCGCTATTGTTAAGATTAAACCCATTTTACACTCCTTGTATATTTATTTTTGCCTTTTTGTTAAATGAAAAAATTCCAAAACCTAAAACCCTAAAATTAGCCACTTCTAGCTCGACAACGTCAAAGCTCATATCTGTTGTCTCCACATATTTTGCGTACTAATTTACAAAACAGCTCTTTAAGCCAAGACCTTCGCTTTCTCGGATAAAAGCAACCCTTTTTCATTTTTGCTCCTTTTAAAAGATATTTGGCGTATGCCTATATAAATAATATATAATTGAAATTTTTTCACTTTGCAGTTTTGCACCACTCCTACGGCAAATAACGCCGCAGGAGTGGATCTGCACTAGGCAGAAAATACTTTTGTAATGTAATATGTTTGGGATTGTGTATAAAATTAGGTTATGAAAATTTTGGTTTAGTTTAGGGCGGCTATGGTATTTTTCTCTAAAAACATTATAAGCACCTGTCTGCTTATAAAATTCTTAGTGCCTATCTTGACAACTTCTATCTCTCTATTGTAGATTAGCTTTTTTAGCATATCAGATTTTATCAAGCTCATGTCTTCAATATCCTTTATGCTAAATAGCAAACCCTTTGGGAGTAATAAATCATAGTCTGTGTAGTTTTCCATTTTAAAATCCTTAGATTTGATTTTATCAATGGAAGTGTGTTTGTAAAAATAAAAAAAATATATAACTTTTATTTACGTTATATATTAATATAACAATAGTATTGTATTTTATATTTAGATAAAATATGGCTAAATAGTTGTATTTTTATATATATTTTATGCTGTGATATATTTTTATAAAAATAGAAACAAAAAATAATAAAATTACTTATACATAGATATTTACAACATATTTCTATTTAATTTCTTAAATATTTCTATTTTAATATAGAAACAAAATTTTTGTTTCTATTATATTTTTAGAAACTATATAAAAACAATCAAAAAACACCATAAAAAACAAGACAAATTGTTTCTTATAATGTAATATCTTATAAATATTTGTTTAATATAAAATTACTAGCTGCTTAGTTAAATTTTCAAAGTATAAAACATTTTGCTCCGCCAGGAGCTTTAACTGTCTCAAAGGAGATTGCGTCTATTTGAGCCAAATGTTTATATAAAGCAGTGGCACTAATATCGTAATCGTATCTGTATTTAAAAAGTTGATATATATGTTTTCTTTCAACTTTTTTGTGTCTTTTGTAAAGTTTTGCTATTTTTATATAGTCTTTTTCAGAGCACAACTCTTGTAGCTTGGTAAATAAATTGTGGTCATTTTTAAGTTCATCTGCAAATTTGGCAATACTATCTTCCAGACCTGGTTTTTTTGTTATATCTATGTCTTTTGGTTTTGTAAGTGCAGTATAATCTGTTAGGATATAGGCTCTTAAAATATTAGCAAAGTTACTTACATCTATAAAAGTTTTCGTTTCCAATTCTTCAATTGTGCTGATGCCAAAATTTGGTAAAAAATCATCTATACGATTAGAAATTTTAAAAGTAGCATACTCCCATTTGATATTATAAGGCAAATAATTTTCTTTGGTAATAATAATTTTGAGATTATTATTAAAAAAAAGATTATCAGGGCAGATAATTTTTTCTAGCAGTTCCTTCTTGTTTTTATTTGCTATAGTTTTTTGGCTTATATCTTTAATAATATATAAAATTTTATTTTTTATTTGTTCTTTTGTGTCTTTTTTGCTTATTGTGTCATCGTTTATTTCTACACAATTATATTCCCCGAACAGGGGAATTAAAATTTTATTTAGTAATATTTCTATTCCAGTATATTCATTTGCAACAAAAATCAATATATTATTTGTAGGATGGTCAGTAGGTGTATCCGTTACCATACTTATGCGTTTAACAAAATTAGATAGCCAACTCATAATATGATTAAATTTGTTTATATTACGATTAGAGATATAATATAGATATTCTATAATAATCGAAAATTGTATATCGCTTCTTTTGTTTGTATTTAGATACATAGAACGTATAAAAATATTTCTAGAATAAACATTATTTACAAAAATATTATTTATAAAGCCTGAGTAGTTATCAATAGTAAATACATATTCATCTACAATACGAAGAGTAGACACAAGAAATATGCTGTTTAACGGCAACTGTTTCTTTCTTGCTTTGTTTTCTAATTCCAGCTTATCTCTAAAAACATATATATCCCTACCGAGAAGCGACGACAAAAGCTGAGATAAGTCATTTTTATTAACGATTTTAACTATATTATTACTGCAATGGCATATCTTACCTGCCTTATCAAGCCAAAAAATGCTAAATTTTTGTTCTAATTCCATTAAAATATTGTGGCTCGCTTGAATAGCGTCAATCAGTGTGTTGTAATATGGAAAATTATAAAGTGGTACAGAGCTATATACTATTGTATTATTGTTTGTTTTCAGTTTGTATCCAGTATATTCTACCGAGTGTGATTGCATATATTTTCCTTAAAGCCAAAACATAAAATTATACAACATTTATTTTTAATCATTATAGCCAAAATTAGAAAATACCAAAAAAAAGTGTACCCTAATGTGTACCCTAGATTAATTTTTAGAATTTTTAAAAGTTGCTGAAAACATTTGGAAGCCGATTTTATCGATGGTGCCCGAGGTCGGACTCGAACCGACACAAGGTTGCCCTTACCAGATTTTGAGTCTGACGCGTCTACCAGTTTCACCACTCGGGCTAAGTTAAGATTGAATTTTTAGGTTTGTGAGAAGAAAGAAAAAAGGGGAGACTTGCTCCCCGAAAAAGAAAATTATTTCTTTTTACCTTTTTTAGCAGCACCAGCAGCAACTGCTTCTTTAAGTTTTTTGCCAACTTTGAATTTGACTGCTTTGCTAGCAGGAACGTCGATTACTTTCTTAGTTCCAGGAACTCTAGCTTTCCTTGCAGCTCTGTCAGCAGTACCGAAAGTACCAAAGCCTATAAAGCTAATTGTATCGCCTTTTTCAAGAACCGCTTGGATTGTCTCCAAAGTAGCATCAACAACTTTTAGAGTATCTTTTTTTGAAAGACCAGCCTTGTCGGCAACCGCTTGAATAAATTCAGCTTTTTTCATGAACCATCCTTTTAAGAAGTTATGCGGCAATTCTACACTCTTTTAAAAAAAAATACAATACTTTTTCCCTAAATTTAGCTCTTTTTTTGCATTTTTTTAGTAAAAAAGACCAAATTTTAAACTTTCACTCGCAAATTTCAAACGTAAGCTCGTTTTTTAGCCCTATCTTTTTCATATCTACAAGCTTTAAATTTTCAAAATTTAAAGCCATTAGCTCATCTTTGTTTGCCACTTTAGCATTTGCGATCTGGCGCAAAACCTCACCTCTATAAGCTTTTGCATGGTGGCTTAGTATCTTTTTGTTTTTCAAAAAGCAAAATGTCGTAAATTCTTTCTTTACCGCATAAAATTTCTCATAAAATTTAGCCCTAAGATCTAAAATTTCATCATTTTCTAAAAAGCTATCGACTGCCTTGCTAAAATTTTGCTCATAAAATTTACAAATATCAAAGCCAGCTAGCTTTTCGCCTTGCTTTAGTTTGTACTCAGCTATCTCATCTTTTGCTAAAATTGGTCCAAATAAATTTGAAAATATCAAAACATTATTATCTATATATTTTTGAGCCTCAAAGCTTAGTCCGCAGTAGTTTAGGTGTTTATAGGCAACGCCGTCATATCTTAAGATAGCTTTTATGCTACCTTTTTGAAAAAGGCTTTCTCGCAGTTGCTCGCTATCTTCAAGCTCTTTTAGTCCAAAAAGCTTTTTTATCTCGTCTAAATTTGCACTTTTTAAAAACTCATCATATCTTTTTAAAATTTCGGCCCTTTTGTTAAAAAGCTCAGAAAATATCAATTTTTTACCATCAAATTTATCATTTGTATTTAGAGAAATTTTGCTTTCGCTTGGTGAGAAGAGGATTTTTAACGCCATTTTCTTTCCTATTTTATATATGTAAATTTTGGCAGATTATACAATAAAACTTTTTTGCACTAAAAAAAATCAAATTTTCACCGATATATCACAAAGCGGAATTATTCTTGCTTAGAGTGAATAAAAATTTAGGGAAAAATTATGAGAATTACAAATCAACTACGTTTTAGTCAGACTTTGCACGACTATCAAAAAAATATGGTTGGCGTAAATAAAAGCTATCAGCAGCTCTCAAACGGACTAAAAATTCAAGATCCATACGACGGTGCTGCGGTTTATAACGATGCTATGAGGCTTGATTATGAAGCGACCACTCTCACTCAAGTGGCTGATGCTACTGGTAAGTCAGTAAATTTTGCAAAAAACACGGACAATGCGCTGAAAGAATTTGAAAAACAGCTTGAAAATTTTAAAACAAAAGTCGTTCAAGCAGCCAGCGACGTGCATAGCACAACATCTCTTGAAGCTTTGGCAAACGACCTTCAGGGCATCAAAAACCACCTTGTAAATATCGCAAATACCTCTATAAATGGGCAGTTTTTATTCTCAGGAAGTGCTGTGGATACTAAGCCGATCGATGGCTCAGGTAAATATCAAGGCAACCGCGACTATATGAAAACTTCAGCCGGTGCGCAGGTTGAGCTACCTTACAATATCCCAGGATTTGATCTATTTTTAGGAAAAGATGGCGACTACAACAAAATTTTAACAACAAACGTGATGCTAGCTGATCAAACTAGAACAGACATCGCTTATGCGCCAAAATATCTTGATGAAAATAGCAAGATAAAAAATATGATCGGTCTAAACTACGCAAGCGACTCAGTTGTGGGCAGTGACGGCTCTTACAAAGGCACGATCGAGCCTGATTTTGACTTTTTGGATACTTCAAATGTAAATTTCCCTGACACATACTTTTTCATGCAAGGCAAAAAGCCAGACGGCACAACATTTACTAGCAAATTTAAGATGAGTGCTGATACGTCAATGGCTGGTTTGATGGAGAAGATCGGTATGGAATTTGGCAACACAAAGACGACAAAAGTTGTCGATGTGAGCATAAATAACGACGGACAATTTAATATAAAAGACCTTACTAAAGGTAATCAAACGATAGACTTTCACATGGTTGCAGCTACTTCTGTGGCGGCAAATCGTGGCGCGATAGCTCCAAACAATACACTTGATACGATAAATTCGCTACAAAGTCTTGAAAATATGGCAAATGCTGTGCCAAAAACGGTTCATATAACTGAATTTACAAAGAGCAAATACCTTGATAAAGATGGAAATTTAACAAACGCATTTGACTATGACAAGGTTAGATTTGAGCGAAAAGACAATGAATTAATAGCAAATTTACCTCAAGTAGCTAGAAGAACAGGCGAGTTTGCAACTGATCAGACCAAACTAAGTGAGGTTTCTGGCACAAAAGAGAGCTACAATAGAAATTTATACCCAAAAGATGTCGATGCTAGAAAAAGAGAGCTTTACAACATAGATAATCAAGAGATAGGTCTTCAAGTAAAATCAATCACTGGCACGACCTACGACATCAAAGTAAAAATGGGCGAAGCAGGTGGCGTAAATACCCCAGTGCAGTTTCAAATAACATCAACAACAGCTGCTGGTGTGGTATCTCCAACTAGAAATTTGACCGTCTATAACTCAGATGAATTTGGCAGTTACAGAACCTATGCAAGCGACTTTACATATCGTCAGCTAATGGATATCGTAGCGATGGCTGCAAGCGATAACATCCCTGATCCTCAAAACGTAGAGAATGCAAACTTTGATACAGATATCGAAAAGGTAAGAAGAGATCAAAACTACAATGCCTATAAAGACGCTTTGTCAAAGACTAAAGGCGCAGTAGAGGTAAATTTAGATGATAAAGGCAGGATGGTTTTAACTGACAAGACAAAATCTGTCACAAATATAGAGCTTACTATGTATGATGCGAAAAATGGAGATATATTTGACGGAGATAGCACTGGCATGAACACCGCTGGTGCTGCAAGCCACCCTCAAGGCAAGGGCTCAGTATTTAGCTTTAACGAAAATAATGCTTTAACTATCGATGAGCCAAGCACAAGTGTCTTTCAAGACCTTGATGATATGATATTTGCCGTTAGAAATGGCTACTATAGAGCAGACGCTAACAATCACGACCCACGAAATACAGGTATGCAAGGCGCTTTAAAAAGGCTAGATCACTTGGTAGATCATGCAAATAAAGAGCTTACAAAGATAGGCTCTCAAACAAAGCTTCTAACGGCGACAAATCAGCGTGCAGAGGTTATGAAAGTAAATGTGCTAACTGTTAAAAATGACGTCATAGACGCAGACTATGCAGAGTCATACCTTAAATTTACGCAGCTTTCACTCTCATATCAAGCTACTCTTCAAGCAAGCGCTAAGATAAATCAACTAAGCTTGCTAAACTACCTAAACTAAAATGATAAATCAGCAGGCCTAGCTTGCTGATTTTTTAAAAATTAAACTCAAGCGTGCTATAATAAGCCTTTTTAACAAAAGGATCTAAAATTTTAAGACATATATTATTTACTATTTTTGTTTGTTTTTTTGTATATTTTGGCATCGCTACGGCTGCTCCGACTGCTGATTTTGTAGGCTCACTTGGACAAAGTCTTGGTGTTTTTAATATTAAATATTTTGGACTTATCGCCTATGTTTATCCATTTTTACTTATCGTTCTAGGCTATTTTGTATATAAAAATTTTAAGAAATTTGACTTTGATTTTGCTCAGTTTGTGGTTGGGATTTTTCTATTTTTTATCGCATTTTTGATGTTTCAAGCGCTAACCACTTCTGGAGCAAATAGCGGCGTGATAGGTGGCTTTATAGTCTCAGCGCTAAAAGAAGTCATCGGCGCTATCGGCACTGCGGTTGCTATACTTATGATATTTATCATCTCTCTTGGGCTTGCTTTTAGAGAAAATTTTATCATCGTTTTAAGAAAGGCTTTTGTAGATAAAGAGCCAAATAGCTATGAAGAAAAAAGCAGAGGCGTAAAAGAGGTAAGGGCAAAGCAGATACCAAAGATAGAGCGCAAAAAGCCAAAAGCCGAAGATATAAGAGAAGAAGAGCTTATAGACGCTCAGGTGCTAAATGACGACGAGCCAAATTTAGAGAGTGAGCCAGAGCCAGAGATGGAGCCGGCACAAGAGAGCAGACCTGCAACTATAAGCGGGGTTGAAATTTTAAACGAAGTGGCTGAAAACAAAAAACTTCTTGATCAGATAGAGCGCGGCAAGGTCGAAAAGCCAAAAGACTTTGTCTTGCCACCGCTTAAATTTCTAAACGACCCTCCAAAGCGCTCGCACAATATAAATGAAGCCGAGATCGATCAGCAAATTTCAAATTTACTCGACAAACTGCGTAAATTTAAAATAGATGGCGACGTGGTGCGAACTTACACTGGCCCTATCGTCACGACATTTGAATTTCGCCCAGCCCCACACATCAAGGTGAGTAAAATTCTCACTTTGCAAGATGACCTAGCTATGGCACTAAAGGCTCAAACGATCCGTATCCAAGCGCCGATCCCTGGCAAGGATGTCGTTGGTATCGAGGTGCCAAATCAAAATTTAGAGACGATCTATCTAAAAGAAATTTTAGAGAGTGAGATATTTAAAAATGCTAGCAGCCCGCTAACTATGGCTCTTGGCAAGGATATCGTGGGTGCTCCTTTTGTGACTGACCTTAAAAAGCTCCCACATTTACTAATCGCAGGTACAACTGGATCGGGCAAGAGTGTGGGTATAAATGCTATGCTTTTAAGCTTGCTTTATAGAAATAGCCCACAAACTTTGCGCTTAATGATGATAGATCCAAAGATGCTTGAGTTTAGCATATATAATGACATCCCGCACCTTTTGACACCGGTTATCACAGAGGCTAAAAAGGCGATCACAGCGCTTTCAAACATGGTCGCTGAGATGGAGCGAAGATATAAGATAATGAGCCAAACTCGCACAAAAAATATAGAGAGCTACAACGAAAAGATGAAGAGTGAGGGCGGCGAGCAGTTTCCATACATAGTCGTGATCATCGATGAGCTAGCCGATCTTATGATGACTAGCGGCAAGGATGTGGAGCTTTACATAGGCCGTCTAGCGCAGATGGCAAGGGCTAGTGGCATACACTTGATAGTGGCGACCCAGCGCCCAAGTGTCGACGTCGTGACCGGTCTTATCAAGGCAAATTTACCAAGCAGGATAAGCTATAGAGTAGGGCAGAGGATCGATAGTAAGGTCATCTTAGACCAAATGGGTGCTGAGAGCTTACTAGGGCGTGGGGACATGTTATTTACGCCTCCTGGAAGCCCTGGAGTGATCAGACTGCATGCGCCATTTGCTAGTGAAAAAGAGATCGAGACGATCGTAAATTTCTTAAAAGAGCAGCAAGACGTGATCTATGATGAGAAATTCTTAGCAGAAGAGGGCTCTAGTGCAGGCCCAGCTGCTGGTGCGTTAGGTGAAGAAGAGCTTGATGAGCTTTATGAAGAGGCAAAAGAGATCATCTTAAGCGAGCAAAAAACATCGATCAGCTACCTACAAAGACGCTTAAAAATAGGCTACAACAAAGCTGCAAATATAATCGAACAGATGGAAAAAATGGGCGTTTTAAGCCCAGTAAACGCAAAAGGCCAGAGGGAAATTTTAGTTTAAAAATGTTTTGACGACTAAAAGGTATTCAAATTTACTTATAAATTTGAATACTGTGTTGCTTGGCAATGCCTCTATAATACTCTTATATATAAAAAGCATTTTAAAAAAACTCACAAAGTTATCTTTAAACTAGGTATGAAGCTGGAGCTAATAAATAAAAATCCTTGTGACTTTATAGAGCTTCCAAAATTTGACAATAAAAGATACTTTGATTATCCTATATCTATTCAAAAACGTTTTATAAAAGCTATTTGCGAAAACACTGATGATAACTCTGATATATTCTTTTTCTTACTTCACGGCAGGCGTAAAAATGAAGTATTAAGCCTTAAATTTAGTGATATAAATTTTAAAACAAGAACTTATACTATCCCCTTTAAAATCAATAAGGCTAAAAGAGATATGATCTATAAGATGAGCGATGAGCTATATTCTAGGCTATATAAAAGGTATATAGTAGCCAAAGAGCAAAAACGTCTAAATGATTATGTATTTATCAATCCTATGACTGATGATAAATTTAAAGATTTACGTAAAAGCTGGGCTTCGCTTCTTAAAAGAAATAATCTTCCAAAGATAAGATTACATGATATTAGGCATTTAATAGGCACATACTCAATTAATTATCTTAAAATTCCTATTGAGCAAGTATCATTTACATTAGGGCATACAAATATAATTACTACTCAAAAATATATTACTGCAAACATCAAAAAATCTCAAGAAACTATCGAAATTTTACTTAATTCAATTTCAGTTTAATTTAAGCGTTTTAAAAAGTGTCTTGTAGTGCCGATAAAATCGTTATTTGGTTGCGGAGGACGGATTTGAACCGCCGACCTTCGGGTTATGAGCCCGACGAGCTACCACTGCTCTACTCCGCGATAAGAGTTGTTTGGGATTTTTAAAAGTGGATGGGGTAAGAGGATTCGAACCTCTGAATGACTGGACCAAAACCAGTTGCCTTACCGCTTGGCGATACCCCAATGTTTTTAAGAGTTGTAATTATATAGACTTTAATGCCATTTGTCAAGGTTTTTTTAAAAAAATATGTAAATTTATTTTATTTTTTCAAAGTAGCTTTTTTAAAATTTAAAAATAAACAAAATACTTTTATAGCATATAAAATTTAATTATAGCTTTTAAAACCCATGCGAAAATTTACATGGGTTTATCTAGTTTTATGCCAAAAGCTCTTTTGCGATCATGCTTATGCGTTTTGCTTCAGCGCTCGCTCCGATCTCATCTTTTGCCATTTTCATCACAGCGCCTAAATTTTTACCAACCTTTTCAATTATGCTTTTTATCTTCTCTTTTAGCTCATCATCACTTAGCTGAGCTGGTAGATATGCCTTGATCAGCTCGATCTCGCTCTGCTCTTTTTTGGCGAGATCCTCTCTTGCTCCCTTTAGATAGAGCTCAACCGAGTCAGCTCTCTTTTTGATCTCTTTTTGAAGTAGAGGTAGCACGACCTCGTCGGTCATCTCGATCCTTTGATCGACTTCAACCTGCTTAAGTGCTGCATTTAGCGTCCTTAAGGTGTCTCTTTTAAACTCATCTTTTGCCTTCATAGCCTCTTTTATATCGGCTAAAATTTGCTCTCTTATGCTCATTTTCTCTCCTTTAAATTTTTGAAATAATAACTAAAATTTTGTGATAATTTCTTGAAATATGCCTTTTAAATAAGCCGCCCCAACGCCCTCTCTAAGCCCATCGTCGATAACTATAAATTTCGCTTTTTGCCCGTTTAGTAGCTCCTCTAAAAGCAGCGTTCCAGCGATGAGCGGATACTTTCTACTTCTTCCAACCGCCACGTCAGCGCTTTTGTCATCCATCTTTAAAAGCTCATTTACAAACCAAGCAAGATCGTCATTTTTAAGCTCATATCCACTCACTTTTTTTGGATCATAGCTCTCGTAGTTTAGCCCAAGCTTTAGCGCTGCGATGGTGGTCGGCACACCAGAAGTTAGCACGATAAGTCTATTGTCAAGACTTGTTAGAAATTCCCTTGCCTCTTTTGTATAAATTTTTGCATTTTCTTGCATCAGATCAAGCATCTTAAACCTCTCGTAAAATGTGATGATGCCAAATTTAAAGCTTATAAATTTTCCCTCTTCGCCTATCTCGGAGCTTGCACCGCCGATGTCGATGATGCTAAATTTATCATTTATGCCAAGCTTTCTTAAAGCATTTTGCACGCCTAAAAATGTAAGTTTTGCTTCAGCTTGCCCGTCAATGATATGAAAATTTATGCCAAATTTCTCTCTTATCTCGCCAAAAATTTCTTCGCTATTTGATGCCACTCTAAAAGCCTCAGTCGCGACTGCCACGCACTTAAATTTGGCAAAGTCAAATTTGCTTTTAGCCTCCGCTATCGCCTCAAAAAGCCTATTTTTAGCCTCCAAACCTATCTTGCCACTTTCGTTTAAGCCCCTTGCAGCTCCAACTATCTTTTCATAAATTTGCTCGTTGCTAAAGCCATTTTGCTCTTTTTTTATAAGCGCCACGCGAAAGGTATTTGAGCCAAGATCGATCGCTATAACCAAAATTTATCCTTAATATTTTTGCCAAATTCTAACATATGATAATTTAGTATCATTTAAAGTGAGAAAATTCTAAAAACTTTAATAATTTTCAAGATATAATTTTGTTAAAAACTCTTACAAGGGGGCTTGATTGCTTCGAGATAACTTCTTGGCGTTAGTTATTTTTGCGATTTGCAGCGTTGGATTTTTCGTTTGGGGCTATCAATACATCCCGGTAAATAACTACTTTTTATTCTTGATCGCTGGCATGTTTGGTCTTTTTATGGCGTTTAATATTGGCGGAAATGACGTTGCAAACAGCTTTGGCACAAGCGTCGGCGCAAAAACACTCACACTAAAACAAGCTCTTGTAATCGCCGCCATTTTTGAGCTTAGCGGCGCGATATTTGCAGGATCTGAGGTTACAAATACGATTAGAAACGAGATCGTGAAATTTCCAAGCGATCTAAACCCGATGAAATTTGTCATCATTATGATCTCAGCCCTTCTAAGCTCAGGTCTTTGGCTATTTTATGCCTCTAAAAAAGGTCTGCCAGTCTCGACCACTCACTCGATAGTTGGTGGCATCGTTGGTGCAGGACTTGCTATGGGATTTATGATAAAAGATCCAGAGCCATTTAATATGGTCTCTTGGGGTGAGATCGGAAGGATCGCCGTTAGCTGGGTCATCTCGCCACTGCTTGGCGGCGTGATGTCTTACATTATATTTGGCTATGTAAAAAGCAAAATAATCGAGCCAACACACGAGCTAAAGACAAATTTAAAAGCGTTAAAAGCTGAGAGAAAAGCCTATAAAGAAAGCTTCATAAAAGCGCTTAAAACAAAGCCAGCTGAGGAGCAGATAGCCACTCTTTCAAAGATAGCAGTTATCGACGAGGACGAGATCGAAACCACTGAATACAGCGAGTACCGCTCAAAAATTCGCATCATGAAAGATAGCGAAAAAGAGATAGATACCTTTAAAGCGATGAAAAAGCACATCCCGATCATCGCTGGGTTTGCCGCAATGGTCATCTCATCAATGATGCTTTTTAAAGGGCTTGAACACATAAATTTAGCCTTTAGCATCATCCAAACAGTCTGGATCATCTTCGTCATCGGAGCTCTAGCGTATCTTGCAAGCCTTGCTATTATAAACGTCATGAGTAAAAACGACAGCGAAAAGAGCATCAATAGAATTTTCTCATGGTTTCAAATTTTTACCGCTTCATCTTTTGCATTTTCACACGGCGCAAACGACATCGCAAATGCAGTTGGACCATTTGCTGCTGTGCTTGATGTGCTAAAAACTGGCTCTATAAACGAAAGCTCGCCGATACCTAGCATCGCAATGGTAACCTTTGGCATCTCGCTTGTCGTTGGACTTTGGTTTTTAGGCAAAGAGGTGATCACTACTATCGGCTCAAAACTAGCCGAAATTTTACCTACGACTGGCTTTAGCGCAGAGCTTGCCTCAAGTATCGTCATACTTCTAGCTACAAAGCTTGGCATACCAGTTAGCTCGACGCATATCCTAATAGGCGCGGTTTTGGGCATCGGCATCGTAAATAAAAATGCAAACTGGAAAATGGTAAGACCTATCATCCTAGCTTGGCTCATCACACTACCTGCGGCTGCGATATCATCGGCTATATTTTATTTTGCTCTTGCTAAATTTCTAGGCGTTTAGAAAAACACTTTGCTTGTAAATTTAAAATTTGCAAGCAAATTTCATTTAAACTAAAATTTCTAATTTCTACGGATAAAAAACTATTAGAAAAGTAAAATTTTACTTACATTATTTAATAGATTAATTTATTAAAGATTAATCAATTTAGGCTAAAATACGACCATTTCAACAAAAGGACAGCTATGAAAAAAGATGTAAAAAAAGTTGTTTTAGCATACTCAGGCGGACTTGACACAAGTATTATTTTAAAGTGGCTTCAAGACGAATACAAATGCGAAGTAGTCACATTTACAGCTGACATCGGACAAGGTGAAGAACTAGAGCCTGCACGTAAAAAAGCCCTAGCACTTGGTGTAAAACCTGAAAATATTTTTATAGAAGATTTAAGAGAAGAATTTGTACGTGATTATGTATTTCCAATGTTTAGAGCAAATGCAATCTATGAGGGCGAGTATCTACTTGGTACATCAATCGCGCGCCCACTTATAGCAAAACGCCAAAGCGAGATCGCAAGACTTGTTGGCGCTGATGGTGTGAGCCACGGAGCAACAGGCAAAGGCAATGACCAAGTTCGCTTTGAGCTTGGCTACTACGCACTTGGCGACAACCTAACTATCATCGCTCCATGGCGCGAGTGGGATTTAAACAGCCGTGAAAAACTTTTGGCATACGCTGAGAAAAACGGCATAGACATCACCAAAAAACCAGGCAAGAGCCCATACTCAATGGATGCAAATTTGCTTCACATAAGCTATGAGGGCCTAGTGCTTGAAGACCCAAGCCACGCACCAGAAGATGATATGTGGAGATGGACAGTAAGTCCAAAAGATGCTCCAGATAAGAGCGAGATCATTGAGATAGGCTATGAAAAAGGTGACCCAGTGAGTATAAACGGCAAAAAAATGAGCCCAGCTGAAATTTTAACCGAGCTAAACCGCCTTGGCGCAAAACATGGCATCGGCAGACTAGACATCGTAGAAAACCGCTCAGTTGGTATGAAGAGCCGTGGCTGCTACGAAACTCCTGGCGGCACGATAATGCTAAAAGCTCACAGAGCGATAGAGAGCATCACACTTGACCGCGGTGCAGCTCACTTAAAAGATGAGATCATGCCAAAATATGCCGAGCTAATCTACAACGGCTACTGGTGGTCACCTGAGCGAAATATGCTCCAAGCTCTTATCGACAAGAGCCAAGAGCACGTAAATGGCTCTGTAAAAGTTGAGCTTTATAAAGGCAATGTAACCATCCTTGGCAGAAGCAGTAAAGATGATAATCTATTTAGCGAGGCATACTGCACATTTGAAGAAGATAGTGTTTATGATCAAAAAGATGCAGCTGGATTTATCAAACTAAATGCGCTTCGTTTCATCATCGCACGCAAAAATGGGCGAAAATTTGACTAAAAATAAAATTTAAAAGGATAAAAATGAAAGTATTATTAATAAAAGATGTAAAAGGACTTGGTAAAGCTGGCGAGATAAAAGAGGTAAAAGACGGCTACGGCAACAACTTCTTAATCGGCAAAGGCTTTGCAAAAGCTGCCACTCCAGATGTCCTTCGTCAATACGAAGCAGCTCAAAAGAGAAAGGCTGAAGAGCTAAAATATGAGATCGCAAATTTAGAAAAGCTTAAAGAAGAGCTTTCAAAAGTGACAGTCGTCGTCAAGAAAACTCTTGGCGCAAATGGCTCTCTTTTTGGCTCAGTTTCAAAAGAGGAGATCGCAGCAGAGCTTGAAAAGACGCATCATTTGGTGGTTGAGAAAAAGGCTATCGACCTAGACACTCACCTAAAAACAGTTGGTCTTTATGACGTCTCTATAAAGCTTGGACACTCTATAAATGCGACCTTAAAGGTTGATGTGCAAGGAGAGTAGATGTTTCATGCGACAACCATCTTAGCCTACAAAGGCAAAAATAAAGCGGTCATCGGCGGCGACGGGCAGGTTAGCTTTGGCAACACCGTCTTAAAGGGCAACGCCGTAAAAATCCGCAAAATTCATAACGGCAAAGTCCTAGCTGGCTTTGCTGGCAGCACTGCTGATGCGTTTAACCTCTTTGATATGTTTGAGAAAAATTTAGAGCATACAAAGGGGGACTTGCTAAAGGCGGTGATAGAATTTAGCAAAGAGTGGCGCAAAGACAAGTATCTAAGAAAGCTTGAAGCGATGATGCTTGTGCTTGATAGGGATAAAATTTTCTTACTTAGTGGCACTGGAGATGTTGTTGAGCCAGAAGATGGTAAGATAGCAGCTATCGGAAGCGGCGGCAACTACGCCCTTTCAGCGGCCCGTGCCTTAGATAAATTTGCTGATATCGACGAAGAGGAGCTAGTCAAAGAGAGCCTCAAGATCGCTGGCGAAATTTGCATCTATACAAATACAAACATCAAAACTTATGTTTTAGAATAAGAGAGAAAATGAACTTAACACCAAGAGAAATTGTTAAATTTTTAGATGACTATGTGATCGGTCAAAAGGACGCCAAAAAGATCATAGCGATCGCACTTCGCAACCGCTACCGCCGCATGAAGCTTGAAAAGAGCTTACAAGATGACATCATGCCAAAAAATATCTTGATGATCGGCTCAACTGGCGTTGGTAAAACTGAGATCGCAAGGCGACTTTCAAAGATGATGGGGCTGCCATTTATAAAGGTCGAGGCCAGCAAATATACCGAGGTTGGCTTTGTTGGTCGTGACGTTGAGAGCATGGTAAGAGACCTTGCTATGGCTTCATATAATCTCGTAAAAAACGAGCAAAGTGAGAAAAATCAAGATAAGATAAATGCCTACATCGAAGAAAAGATCGTCTCAAAGCTACTTCCGCCACTTCCAAAAGGTGCTAGCGAAGAGAAACAAGCAGAGTACGCTAAGAGCTATGACAAGATGCTAAATAGGCTAAGAAATGGCGAGCTTGATGAGCTAAGTATCGAGATCGAGGTGCAGCAAAACCCACTTGAAGCTGGCTCAAACGTGCCACCTGACATGGCTCAGATGCAAGAGAGCTTTATCAAGATAATTGGCATCGGTGGCAAGAACATCAAAAAAGAGATGAAGGTAAAAGACGCTAAAAAAGCCCTTCAAAGCGAAGCAAATGATAAAATTTTAGACCTTGAGAGCGTAAAAACAGAGGCTTTAAGAAGAGCTGAAAACGAAGGCATCATCTTTATAGATGAGATCGATAAAGTAGCTGTTGGCTCAGGTAGCTCAAATAGGCAAGATCCTAGCAAAGAAGGCGTGCAAAGAGACTTGCTACCTATCGTTGAGGGCTCAAATGTTAATACTAAATTTGGAAATTTAAAGACAGATCACATTTTATTTATCGCAGCTGGCGCCTTTCATATAAGCAAGCCAAGTGATCTCATCCCTGAGCTTCAAGGCCGTTTTCCACTAAGAGTCGAACTTGATAGCCTTGATGAGGACGCGCTTTATCAAATTTTAACCCAGCCAAAAAATTCGCTTTTAAAACAATATATCGCACTTCTTTCAACTGAAAATGTCGAGCTAGAATTTGACGATGAAGCGATAAAAGAGATAGCTAGGATAGCTCACGCAGCAAATGAAAAGATGGAAGACATCGGTGCTAGACGCCTTCACACGGTGATCGAGCGCGTGATAGAAGATATCAGCTTTGAGGCTAGCGAAAAGAGTGGCGAAAAGATAAATGTCACAAAAGAGCTTGTAAAAGAGCGCTTAAAAGACGTGGTTGAGGATCAAGATCTAGCGAGGTACATACTTTGAAATCGGGCTTTGTTAGCATCATAGGACGCACGAATGCTGGCAAAAGCTCGTTTTTAAATGCCTTATTAAACGAAAAGATCGCCATTGTCTCGCACAAGCAAAACGCAACTCGCAGAAAGATAAATGGCATAGTTATGAACGGTGAAGATCAGATCATCTTCACCGACACGCCAGGGCTTCACGAGAGCAACAAGGCGATAAATCAACTGTTAATCAGCCAAGCTATAAAATCGATGGGAGACTGCGATCTCATCGTATTTTTAGCGCCTATCCATGATGATACAAGCGACTACGAGAAATTTCTAGCTTTAAATCCTGAAAAACCACACATCTTAGTGCTAACAAAAGTCGATGAGAGCTCAAATGCTAAAGTCTTAGAAAAGATCACCAAGTATCAGAAATTTCAAGATAAATTTGCAGCTTTGCTTACTTTTAGCACCAAACAGCCTACCTATAAAAAGCCGCTTCTTGATGAAATTTGCAAGCTTTTGCCAGAGCATGAGTACTTTTATGATCCAGAATTTCTCACACCGACAAATGAAAAAGAAATTTTTAGAGAATTTATACTTGAAGCGATCTATGAAAATTTAAGCGATGAGATCCCATATCTTAGCGATGCGATCATAAAAAGCGTAAAAGAAAAAACAGGTATAACTGAAATTTATGCGAGTATCATCACGGAGCGTGACATCCACAAAAGCATGATCATCGGAAAAAATGGTGAAACTATTAAAAGAATAGGAATTTTTGCAAGAAAGTTAATACAAAATTTAACAAACTCAAAGGTCTTTCTAAAGCTCGATGTAGTCGTTAAAAAAGGCTGGAGCAAAGAAGAAAAGAGCCTAAATCAGATAATCGGCTATTGATTTTTTATTTTAAAGATATTAAAATACCCAATATAAGCGTTTAGGAAGGTTTTTTGATTCATGATGAATATTAAAAAAAATAGTGAAATTTCTATAGTTGCACTAGATCCGTATGACTATAAAGGATTTCGTTATCACAACAGCAATGTAGAAGCTTTTAACTTTTCAAAAACAGTCAATAAACGCGACTTTTTCATCTCATACATAAAATTTAAAGACTTAAAAACAACAACTATTTTTATCCCTAGAAGCGTTGATAACGACACCCTTTATGAGGAGCTTTACTCAAAGGTCTATGCGGAGCTCTCACTTGATCCAGCGCTTGATAATAAGATATTTTTTTCAGAAGGCACTACAAAAGCTCAAGAGAGAATTTTTACTGTTTTTGCTATCACAAATGAAGATATAAATTCGACCTTTAAAGCAGTTGCAAAAAAGGTCCCTTATATCGACTACCTAGCACCTGAGCCTTTGATCTACTCTGCTATTTATAAAAAGGGCTTGCTGCCTAGCACACAAGCAGACTGCTTTATAGCGCTTAGAAAAGATGAATCATTTTTAAGTATATATTTAGATGGTGATTTTTTTACTGCTAGAGAAATTCGCTATAACTTAAACTATCTTAAAGATAAATTTTTAGAGCAAAGCGGCGATCGCTTGAGTGATGAAAAATTTATCGAAGTTTTGTCTCAAAGAGGACTTGTAAATAAAGACGATGATGGCTTTAACTACGATCTAAACACAGTTTTTGAAGATTATATCTTTTACTTTAACGATATTTTAAACATTATAAATAGCCAAAATGGCATAGTCATAAAGAAAATTTACATAGATTGTGACTATGAGATCAAAAATTTTGCAAATTTTATCTCAACCAAACTTGGTTTGGATGCAGAGTATATAAATATAAAAGTTGCGATAAACAACAAAAACTATACTATAAACGAGCGTTATAACGTTATGGCTTTATTTGGTAGATTTTATACCAAAGAGCCATTTTATGAGAATTTTAACCTCTCAAATATGCTTCGCCCAGATCCATTTGTCAAAAGAAAAAGTGGTAAATTTTTGCTCACTTGTGCTGCGGCATTTGCGCTAAGTATGTTGTATCCAGCTTACAACTACATAGCTGGTCTTGTTTTAGAAAAAGACAGCGCAAGACTAAATGACGAATATAGCGTCCTAAACGCACAAGAGATGCAGATAAAAGAGACGCTAGCTAAAATTTCAAGAGAGCAAGAGGCGGTAAAAGAACAGACTCAAAAAGAGAATGAAAAGCTAAATTTCAGAAAAGGTCTGCTTGCTGAGATCGAAAATAAAAAAGATAATTACGCTATGAAGGGTTTAAATCTTTTTAAAATTACCGATATTTTAAATCTAAACGCAGTTCATATCACAAACATCGTAAATAACGATAGAAATTTGACTATAACTGCAGTTAGCGATAATGAAAAAAGGATAACCCAGTTGATCAAAGATATCAGCAAAGATGAAAAATACTTGGTAAATACTAAAAAAATTCGTTCAGATGACGCTAAACACGAGTATGAAAGCAATATAAGCATAGAGATTAGACAATGAGACAAGATATTTTAAGCAAAATAGATCAATACTTTGATAGCAAAAAGCCAAACGAAACAAACCTTATTTTTCTTGGCTCAGCGCTTATCATAGCTTATCTTGTTTATATGCTATGCTTTGATCCTGCGCAAAATTTCTTTGATGAAAAGCTTGATAAACATACGAGAATTTCTACAAAACTAGAAAACACTAGAAACTATCTAGCCTCAGTTAGCTCTCCTGATGGCGATAGAAATTTTAAGATAAATGAAGAAAATAGAAATTTAAGCAATCTAAAACTTCGCTACACGAATATTTTGAAATTTAATACCTATTTTGACTCAAAGCTTAAAGAGCTTTCATTTTTGCTTTTTGACAATCAAAACTGGGCAAACTATATAGATAGTATCGTGCTTTTGGCAAAACAAAATAATATAAAAATTTTAGAGCTTAAAAGCGATATAAAAGAGCCAAATTTCCAAAAGATAGAGCAAATTTTAAATATAGATGTCACTTGCCTCGGAAATTTTAAAGATATGCTTAGCTATATAAACGGACTTGAAGAGTCAAAACTCGTAGTAGATCTTCACAAAATGGATATAAATTCCACTCAAAAAGATCTAGGAGCTAAGCTCTCTATCTCTGTGTGGGGTATGAAGTACTGATGAAAAAATTTGGTTTATTTTTAATTTTAGCTCTAAGCCTGTTTGGCAGTGAGTTTGAAGGCGAGATGAAAAACTATGATGAAGTTTTTGTTAAGATAAAGGAGCAAAGAAAGGGGCTTAATAGCGGTGAAATTTCTAGCTTGCAAGATCCTTTTAAGCTAAATTTGCCAGTTGCTCCAAAAGGTGATCAAAACACTACAAAATACTCTTCTGCAAGGGGGTTTATGCTAAAGGCCATTTTGCTAAATAAAGCAAATATAAATGGCAAGTGGTATAAAGTGGGAGATATGATTGATGATTACAATATCACAAGTGTTCAAGGCAGCAAGGTTATCATCGTAAAAGATGATGAAAAACAAGAACTAACTCTTAAAAATGGAAGTAAAAATGTTGGTATCAAAATTAAGTAAATTTATTATAACTGCGGCGTTAGCTTCATTTTTAGCTACCCCTATAATGGCAAAACCAAGCACATGCTTGAGTAAAAATTTTAGTATGAAGATCACAGACGATATAAGTCTTGGCGATGTTTTAAATCAGCTCTCTGAAATGTGTGATTTTAGTATCGTTGCAAAAGATGCTTATAGCAAAAAAGAGCTTGATGATAAAGTCTTTGGCGTAAATATTAGAAACATGAGCCTAAGCGAGGTCTTTGATCTGCTTTTAAACGAGAAAAATTTAAGCTATGAGTTTTCAAATAATGTCTTAAAAATCTCATCACTTCAAACAAAAATTTTTAAAATAGACTATATCACCTCTATCCGTGAGGGCACAGCTATCACAAAAGCTTCGGTTGATGCCTCTCCGTCAGAAGTAGGCAATAGCTCAAGCAGTGATACTAGCTCAAATGACATAAAAAATGAAAATAACTTAATAAGAACAACTGAGAAATTTGACTTCTGGGAGAAGCTTGATGCTGAGCTAAAAGCCATCTTAAATAATAGCAGCGAGCACATCACGGCGCCAGATCCTATCATAAATCAAAATGCTGGACTTATCACGGTTACAGCTACCCCGTCACAGCTAAAACGTGTTGAAAAATATATAGCTGAGATGCAAAGAAGGCTTAAAAAGCAAGTCATCATCGATGTTTCTATCATTGCAGTTGATCTAAATAATGAGTATAAGCAAGGTGTTGATTGGAGTAAATTTGAGCTTGGATTTAACTCATATATAGGTAATTCAGGCACAAATGCAAGCTCAAGTGCAAGCTGGACAAACAAGGGCAACAGCTTAAGCGATGGCTTTGGTCGCACACTAAATATCGCTGCAAATTTAAACTTTAGCCTTGATGGCATGATAAATTTCCTTGAAACAAATGGCAAAACAAAGGTCGTTTCAAGTCCAAAAGTAACCACTCTAAACAACCAACAAGCGCTAATCTCTGTGGGTGATAATATAAACTACCGCGTAATGGAAGAGACGGATAATGGCAGCAACAATAACAATAACAACAGGCTTACAACAACTTATAAGCAATACTCTGTATTTATCGGTATCTTGTTAAATTTACTTCCAGAAGTTTCAGATAACAACAAGATCATGCTTCGCATCAACCCAAGCTTAAGCAGCTTTAAGTATGCAGAAGACGATATAAGATCACAAAATACAGCCATTAGAGAGATCGCCCCTGATACAGTTCAGAAAAAACTCTCAACCGTAGTTCAGGTAAATAGTGGCGATACGATCATACTTGGCGGACTTATCGGACAGACTAAAAATAAACAAAATACAGCCGTACCACTTCTAGCTGACATACCTTTGATAGGAAGCGTCTTTAAAAGCACAAGAGATGGCGTAAAAACTACTGAGCTTATCTTTGTCATCACGCCAAGAGTTGTTGATCTTGAAGATCCAAAACCAGTTCAGCAGTCGCTAAAAGATCTAGGATTTTCTAAATCGATCTATGAGTAACGAAAATATTTATACACATATAAAAGATGTTTTCATAGATGAAGACGAGAGTTTAAATTTCGTAAATTTAGACAACTCTATAAGCTGCTACAACAAGATAGTTTTAGCTCTAAAAAAGCCACTTAAGCTCATCTTGTTTTATGGCAAGCCAGGTAGCGGCAAGACCTTTTTGCTAAACAAGATCGCAAATGATCTAAAAGAGGATAAAAGTCTCATCTTTTTCCCGCATCCATTTTTTAGCGAGGCGACATTTATCGAGGCGCTTTGTGAGCAAATTTATGGAAAAAAGCTTGAAGATATAAATAACTTCGAGAGCTTTATAAAATTTTATTCAAAAGACTTTAGCAGTAAAGATGAAATTTTAAAAAATCAAATGACGGTTATCCTAGATGAAGCGCAGCTCTATCCGACTGAGCTTATCGAGAAGATAAGGCTTATGGCTGATACTAGGATGTTTAAATTTCTCTTTACGATACATAAAACCGAAAACGAAGATATTTTGGCAAAAGATTATTTTCAGACTAGAATTTGGGAGAGCATCGAGCTAAGTAGCGCTGATGTAAATGAGATCATCATCTACTTGCAAAGAAAGCTTAGTCAAAAAAACTATGACAAATATCTTAAATTTGAGAAAAAAGACTACGAGTGTGCCTACTCATTTTGCGGTGGAAATTTAAGAACGCTAAACAAGATCATGTATAAATTCTATGAAATTTGCGAATACTACGAGCAGTATCAGCCTTCAAAGCTTAGCGGTGATAAGGCAAATATCATGATACTCACCATGGCTGCACTTGATGCGGGGCTAATCGATGCTTGAACCACAAGAAATTCAAAGACTAGAAAAGCTTTATGAGAGCTACAAGAAAAAAAATGGTGGCTTTTTGCATAAAATTTTTAATGCCAAAAACTCTAAAATTTTAATCATCGAGCTTTTGCTTATCATTATTTTGCTGGCTGCATTGATAGCGCTAAGTATAGAGAAAACTCCAAGTCTTGCTAGTAAAAGCGATAAAGTTTTAGCCAAAAATGCAACCGCTGTAAAAATGGTAGAAAAAAACGAGACAAATGCAAGCATGCTTAGCGAGCTAAAGCAAAAGAGCGAGGTTGCTAAGGCTAAATTTGAAGAGGGCAAAAAGCAAGACGAGCTAGCTGACAAGATAGCTAAAAAGCTCGAAGAGGTTGTAAAGATAAACGAGACAAACGATACTTCAAAAAATGACCCAAAAAGGCAAAGAAGCTCACAAGGTTGGCTTAAGCTAAATATCCCTGATGAAGAGCCACTTAGCGAACAAAATGGCATAAACGGCATGAGCGTGCCACAAGATGAAGTGATAGACCTTGAGTCAAAACCAGCTAGAAGGCGTGTAAATATACAAGTAACTTCAGCATCAAATGAAGAGAGCGTGCTAAGAGATCAATTTCTAAAAACAAACAATCCAACTATCGCACTTGAGCTTGCTAGATTAAATTTTAGAAATAATAATTTCAAAGAAGCTATAAAGTGGTCGCTTGCAGCAAACGATATAGATAATAGCTTAGAGGAGTCGTGGATCATCTTTGCAAAGTCAAAATATAAGCTAAAACAAAGCGATGATGCCGTCAAAGCTCTAAGGGAGTATAATAAAAACTTAAACAAAGCTTCGATAAATGAGCTTATAAATAAGATAAAAAGTGGAACATTATGAAATTTTTTGTTATTTTTTTGGTTTTTGTTTGTGAAGTTTTTGCTGTTAGTCTGACCGAGATAAGGGATGACTTTAACAGTGCAAACTATGCAAAAGTCTGCAACCAAAAGGTTGAGGACTTTTTAAAAACACAAAATAACGAAGAGCAAATTTCTATGTTTGGCATCGCTTGCATAAAGATGAACGATCTAAACAGGCTAGCAACTCCGATCGATAAGCTAGTAAAGAGCGAAAAATCAAGAGAAAATGCTGCCTATTTTGCTGACATCTTATTTAAGAAAAAGCTCTTATTTCACGCTATGATAGATGGCGTTGATATAAGCTATATCAGACTTCCAAAGAGTGATTATATACTTTCATTTTTGTTTGATAAATTTGTAAAAAAAGAGTATGTCGAAGAGCTTGGCACATTTATCTTTGAAGAGCCAAATTCTGACACAAGATATGAGATAAGCCCAACAAATGGGCAAATACCAAAGCTAGTGCTTAAAATTTTTAAAAATAACGACCTGAAATCACAAATAGAGTATAGATAATGAAAAATGTAGAAAATGTAATCTTAAAAAATATAGAACAAAACGGCAAACTAAGCACATCAGATATAGAAAAGATAAAGCAGATAAGCGAGCAAGAAGGCAAAGGCCTTGTTAAAATTTTAAGAGATGAAAATTTACTAAATGACGATGACTTTATGGAAATTTTGTCTGATATTTATAGGAGAGGGCATGTAAATATCGATGAAATTTCAAACGATCTTGAGCTTGATATCAAGGCTTTTGTTAAATTTATAAGCGAGAAATTTAAGGTTTTATACTTTGACCTTGATGATATCGACATCGACTACCGCATCAGCGAAAAGCTAAGCACCGCTCAGCTAAAGACATATAGTGCGATCCCAGTCAAAGAAGATGAGATAAGCGTATATGTCGCTTTTAAAAATCCATTTGACGTTATCGCTCAAGATAAGGTGCAAAATTTATTTAATAGAAAACTACTAAAAGTTGCCATCGCTCAGCCAACCCAGATAGAAAAATATATAAGCAAGCTAGCACTAAATGAGAGCATAAAAGATGTGATAACAGAGATCAGAAGAGAGCTTTCAAGCTCGGCTAGCCAAGGGCAAAACAGTGAAAACTCTGGAATTTTAAAGCTAATAGAGATCATCTTAAAAACATCTATCCAAAGCAGAGCCAGCGACATCCACATCGAGCCAACCGAGACAAACTGCATCGTAAGAAGCAGGATCGATGGCATGTTAAGCGAAACATTTATATTTGATAAAGATATCTATCCGCCGATGGTTAGCCGTATGAAGCTACTATCAAACATGGACATCGCAGAGCGCCGCCGACCACAAGATGGTAGATTTTCAGCTCAAATTTTAGACAAAGAGTATGATTTTCGTATCTCGACGCTACCTATCTTAAACGGTGAAAGTATAGTATTAAGAATTCTTGATAAGTCAAAGGTCATTATAAATTTAGAAGATCTTGGCATGCACCCAGACAACTTTTCTAAATTTAAAAAGAGCATGAAAGCACCTTATGGTATCATTTTAGTCACTGGTCCAACAGGATCAGGTAAGACTACGACACTTTATGGTGCGCTAAATGATATAAAAAGCGTAAAAACTAAGATCATAACAGTTGAAGACCCGGTTGAGTATCAGCTAAATATGATCCAACAAGTGCATGTAAATGAAAAGGCTGGACTTACCTTTGTCTCAGCCCTTCGCTCTATCTTGAGGCAAGATCCAGACGTCATAATGATAGGCGAGATCAGGGACCAAGAGACGCTTCGCATAGCGATACAAGCGGCACTTACTGGTCACCTTGTCTTTTCTACACTTCACACAAATGACGCCATTAGCGCGCTTCCTCGTATGATAGATATGGGCATCGAGCCATATTTAGTAAGTGGCGCGCTCGTTTGCATAGAGGCTCAAAGGCTTGTTAGAAAGCTCTGCCCACACTGCAAACAAAAGATCACTCTATCTCAAAAGGCATTTGACGAGGTTAAGAAATTTGTCCCTGAAAACTACCAGTTTTACAAAAGCGTCGGCTGCCCGCAGTGCTCACAAACTGGATATTTGGGACGTGAGATGATAAGCGAAATTCTGCCTATCAGCGATCACATCGCAAGCCTTGTTGCAAATGGCGCTTCAAAAGATGAGATCAAAAAGTCGGCCTACGAAGATGGCTTTATAGATATGTTTCATGACGGCGTCATACGCGCTGCAAACGGCGTAACAACGCTTGAAGAAGTTTATAGAGTTGCTAAGATATGAAATATTTTGAAGTAGAATACATCCAAAACGGCAAACGCCATAAGATGAGCCTAAGAGCGAACAATAAAAGTGAGATCAAAGACAAAGCAAATGTTACTGGCATGATCGTAAAGATCAAAGAGACGCAAACTTCTAGCATAAATAACTTTGAAAATTTACAAAACGTGATCGCAAAGGCTTTTACTAATCCAAAGGTGAAAATCCCAAATTTAGTAGCCACCATAAGGCAGCTTAGCGTTATGACAAATGCTGGAATTTCTATCCACGATAGCATTAAAGAGGTTGCAAACTCCACTGAGGATAAGCGCCTTAAATTTATATTTCAAACTATAGATGAGGAACTAAATCAAGGCTCAAGCCTCACAAATAGTATAGAAAATTTTAAAGAAGAGCTAGGCGACGTGACGCTAGCGATGATAAGACTAGGGGAAAGCACTGGTAATATGGCTGACGCGCTTGCAAAGCTCGCCTCTATCTTGCAAGAGGTCTGGGACAATCAGCAAAAATTTAAAAAAGCTATCCGCTATCCGATAACAGTCATTTGTGCGATCATCATAGCTTTTGTCATCCTTATGATACTTGTTGTGCCGCAGTTTAGAGAAATTTTCGAGCAGTTAAATGCAGAGCTACCACTGCCAACTAAAATTTTGCTAAATATCGAATACGTCATGACAAACTACGGCTTTTATATCCTTGGGGCACTTGCATTTATCGGATATTTGCTTAGAAAATACTACCTTGAGAGTGAAGAATTTCAAGATAAGGTCGATAAATACCTTTTGAAAGTCTATCTCATCGGCAAGATCATATTTTATTCGAATATGAGTAGGTTTAACCTCATCTTTACAGAGCTTGTTCGAGCTGGTTTGCCTATAGCAGATGCCCTTGATACAGCTGTGATAACGGTTTCAAACAAGGATATCAAAAAGAAGCTAAGTGGCGTTAAGATACTTGTTGGTAGGGGTGTTAGCCTAACAGAGGCTTTTAGAGATACAAATTTATATGAAAATATGCTCATACAGATGATAAGCGCTGGCGAGCAAAGCGGTAGCTTAGACGATATGACTGGAAAAGTAACTGACTATTACAGGATGAAATTTAACGATATTATTGATAACATCTCAAACTATATCGAGCCTATCTTGCTCGTTTTTATAGCAGGTATGGTGCTTTTACTAGCTCTTGGTATATTTTTGCCGATGTGGGATCTATCAAAAGCCGTTAAAAACTAAAATAATTAAAATCTTAAAGGAGAGAAGATGTCTGAAAACAAAGAACACATGGTCGAAGAGAGCGCCTTTTTGGTCTCAAAGACCGACTTAAAAGGACGTATTACATATTGTAACGAGCCATTTTTAAAGATAGTTGGAGCAAAGCAAGCTGAAGTCTTGGGTAAGCCTCACAACATCATAAGACACCCAGATATGCCAAGAGCTGTTTTTAAGCTACTTTGGGAGCGCATAAAAAATAAAGAAGAAATTTTTGCTTATGTTAAAAACAAAAGCTTTGATGGTGGATACTACTGGGTCTTTGCAAATATCACAACTTCGCTTGATGTACAAAATAATCCAGTTGGCTACTACTCAGTTAGACGCAAGCCAAATCCAAAGGCGATTGAGGTAATAGAGCCTATATATCAAAAGTTATTATCGGTAGAAAAGAGCGGTGGCATGGATGCTTCGATGAAATTTTTAACTGAATTTTTAAAAGAAAAAAATATAAGTTATGATGAATTTGTAAATAACCTACAAAGGCTATAATATGTTTGGAAAAAAACTTGACTCTATAAATGAAATTTTAAGCGTAGTAGGCTCAGCTAGAAACGGTATCTTAGAGCCTAGGATAGTAAATGTAAAAGAAAATGACCCACTTTATGAAGTAGCACTTGGTATAAATGACTTGCTTGATCAAGTTGAGGCACTTCAAAGAGAAATTTCAACCTCAATAGACGCTGCTCAAAGCGGACTAACATATAGAAATATCTTTACAGAGGGATTTCGCGGTATATTTAAACAAAATGCCATTTCTATGAGTAATGGCGTAACTGGCATAAAAGATAGTCACAAAAGTAAAGTAAGAGGTCTGCTTTCAAAAGAACTTGACACACTTGGCAATGGCAACGACGGCATAGAAGATGTTAGAAATGATCTAAATGAGAGTATCAAAAACCTTAGCCAAATGGCACTCATGGCAAAAGATACGGCTAGAATCGCCGAGGATACGACGCAAAGCATCAATGAGCTAAGCGTAAATATGAGCTCGCTTGAGGAGCTGATAGAGGGCTCAAGCCACGCTATAAGCACGCTAAATAGCAGAACAGATGACATCACTTCGGTTGTAAATTTGATAAAAGATATAGCCGAGCAGACAAATTTGCTAGCTCTAAACGCAGCTATCGAAGCAGCACGAGCAGGCGAGCATGGACGCGGCTTTGCAGTTGTTGCTGATGAGGTTAGAAAACTAGCTGAAAATACCCAAAAAGCAACACACGAGATCGGCGTAAATATCCAAACACTTCAGCAAGAAGCCAAAGATATCGATGAAAATTCTAAAAAGATAGATGAAATTTCAAAGATCGCCACAGCAAATGTTGAAAATTTCAAACAAACTTTAGCTAGCTTTAACCAAAATGCAAAAGAGACAGCCCAAAGATCAAAATATGTAGAAGATAAGACCTTTGGCATCATCGCAAAGATAGCTATCATCGTCTATAAAGTGGGTGTTTATTCCGACACTGTAAATGAGCAAGGTTACGGCGACGATATAGCAAAAGACGCAGACGATCTTGTAGCGTGGTATGAAAATGAGTGTGCAAAGAGCTTTAGCCACACTAAAACATACGAGAAATCACGCCATTTGGTAGATGAGTTTAACAAAAACATCAAAGCCATCTTGACAGAAGCTGGCAAGGGCTATAACGAGAAAAATTTAAAACATTTTGTCACTGAATTTAGAAAGCTCGAAGATCTTAGTAGAGAGATATTTAACTCATACAACGAAATGGTCGCTTCAAAATAACTTCAAATTTGCTAGACTCGCTTTGGGTCTAGCTCCTCTTAGATTGATTTAAATTTTATTTTCATAAATTTTTTCTACATTGTTGTTTAAAATTATGATAATTAATATTGTTTTTATGCTTGCTTTGTTAAATTTGCGTTTCGCTTTCATTATCAAAGATTAAATTTAACAAAAGGATATCCGTGAATAGATCAAAATTTATCGCCATTTGCCTTAGCGCTTGTGTGGCAAATTCTCTCTATGCAGTAGAGAAAGATAATAACGAAACCAAGCTAGATGGCGTCGTAGTAAGTGCGAGTGGCTTTTCGCAGCAGATTAAAGAAGCTCCTGCAAGTATCAGCGTGATAAAGGGCGACGAGCTTACAAAAGATAGTTTTACTTCGCTTCATTCAATCGCCCAAAAAGTCCCAGGTGTAAATGTCATAGGTGGTGAGGATGGTCCAGCTAGTGGTATCTCGATACGTGGCATGGAGAGTTCTCAAACGCTAGTTTTGATAGATGGCAAAAGAGTAAATTCAAGCAGCGCAAATCCAAAGGGTGGAGCAGGGGATATGAACTCAAATTTCATCCCGCCAGCCGAGGCGATCGAGCGTATAGAGATCATCCGCGGTCCTATGAGCTCGCTTTATGGTAGCGACGCGGTTGGAGGCGTTATAAATATCATTACTAAAAAAGACTTTTCAAAATTTAGCGGCAACGTCGGCATCTCAACCACGATAAACACTCACAAAGGCATAGGCGACGGCAGGCAGGGCGACTTTTATCTAAATTTACCTCTTTATAAAGAGTTTTTAGCGCTTCAGCTTTGGGGCTATAAAAAGCTAAGAGATGAGGATAGTTACGTTGGTGGCTACCAAAAAAGCGATAAGAGAAATTTGAGTGCAAAGCTTTGGATCACGCCAGATGAACACAATAAATTTTTCATCCTTGGTTCAAACGAAAGGCATGACTACTCGCGCACCCTTGGCAAAACAGCCGATCCAGACCCAAGAAGAAGACCATTAGATAATTATGACTACGAGAAAAAGAGCTATGGCGTGGGCTATCTTGGCGAGTTTGATAGCCTAAATGCTGATCTTAGCTACATTTATGATGAGACCCAAAGAAGTAGCCTTTTTGACAAATTTATACCAGCAAAAGCTAAAAATCATAACTTTAACTCAAAATTTACAACCTTTTTTGGCGCACACACTCTAACTTTTGGCTATGACTTTAGCAAACAAAATGTCGGCACGACCTTCATCATCTCAAACGCTTCAAAAAACGGCTTAAAAGACCCAAAGACCTACTCGATGAGCGAGCATGCGGGATTTATCGAAGACGAGTGGCAAATTTTAGATGAGAAGCTCTTTTTAACGCTTGGCTCAAGGCTCACACACAACGAATTTTTTGGCAACCACCTCTCGCCAAGAGCCTACCTAGTCTATAACGCTACAGATACGCTAAGCCTAAAAGGCGGCGTAGCAACTGGCTATAAAACCCCTGACGTCAATCAAATCTCCCCAGAAGTAGGCACTATCCAACGTGGCTGGACGATAGTCGATTTTGGCAACAAGGACCTGAAACCAGAAAAGAGCACGACTTACGAAGTTGGGGCATATTATGACAATCAGGCTGATTTTAGAGGCTCGGTGACGCTTTTTAGAAATGAATTTAAAGATAAGATCCTAGACACAGACGGCAGTAACGTCAATAAAATTCCTGCCTTTGGCGCTTGCCCAGTAGGTGTGCGGGGTTGTCCTGGCTGGGGAACTTACTTTAATATAGAGGGTGCGACCGTTTGGGGCGTGGAGCTAAGTGGCGACTATGACATCCTTTCAAACCTAAATTTAAGCTCAAACTACACCTATAATAAGTCAAAGATAAAAACTGGCAACCCAACGATAAACACACCAAGGGGCGCTATGAAATTTAGCGAGACAAATCTTGCCAGACTTGACGCAAAAAGCCTTACCGCAACGCCAGAGCACGCACTTCACGCCACGCTTACATATAAACCTGTAAAAAGCGTTAAGACATTTTTTGGTGCAAACTACGAGAGCAAGCTAACAAGCGTACAATTTGGCCCTGGTAACAGAGTAAGAGAAAATGAGAAAAATTTACTTACATTTGATACAGGCGTCAGCTGGGACGCAAACAAGCACCTAACGCTTAGTCTAAACGCCTACAACATCTTTGATAAGGTAAGATACGAAGAAGCGCAAATAAATGACAAAGACTACTACTGGTATCCGCAAGAGGGCAGGAGATTTTGGTTTAAGGTCGCTGCAAAATGGTAAGAGCCTTTAAATTTTTACTTTTTACGCTTGGTGTGACGCAGACTTTGCACGCAGGACCTAGCCAAACGCCTGAGCCACTTAGCCAAAAAGCAGCTAGTAAATTTGAAATTTCAACCTTTAAAATGAGCGCAAATGATGAAATTTATAAAATTTTCACAGCCAAGCTAAAAGGGCAAAATGAGTTTAAAAATGTGCTTTTCTTACTTGACGCAAATGCCCAGTTTAACATGCTCTTAAATGAATTTGATGGCAAGACTGCCCCGCTAATAATAGGCGTAGGATATGACAGCGACAAAAGCTACGAGGTAGAAAAACGCACAAGAGATCTCACACCAAAAGCAGAGGGCGAGGAGTTTATCAAGGGTGGGGGCGCAGATGCGTTTTACCACTTTTTAACTAGAAATTTAGTGCCACTAATCGATGAGAAATTTAACGTGCAGGGTAGCCAAAAGAGCCTTTATGGACACTCTTTTGGCGGGCTTTTTACGCTCTATGCTTTGCTAAAAAATGATGGCGTATTTTCAAATTTCTTTATCGCTTCGCCATCTCTTTGGTGGGGTGAGTCTGAAATTTTAAAGCAAAATGTGAGCGAGGGTAAATTTAAAGAGAAAGTAAAGGCTAAATTTGTCTTTCTTAGCGTTGGCGAGCTTGAAAAGAGAAAGGGCAAAACAGACAAAGCTGGCATTTTAAAGGCGAGCGATCTAGCCCAAATTTTAAAGCAAAGTGGCGTAAATTCTCACTTTGAGCTTTTTAAAAATGAAACCCATGGCAGCGTCATACCTCTAAATTTAAAAGAGCTTTTGAAATATATAAAGGATTAAAAATTTAAGGCTATTTTTGTTAAAATCCGCCGCATGAGAGTAGATAAATTTTTAAACGTAGTAAATATCACCAAAAGGCGTGCCGTTAGCGAAGATATGTGCAAAAGTGGCGTTGTGAGCATCAACGGCGTGCAGGCAAAAGCGGCAAAAGATGTTAAGATAGGCGACGTTATCACTATCAAATTTCTAGCTCGAGAGGCGAGATACGAGGTGCTAGCGATCCCAACTACAAAGAGCATACCAAAAAGCGCTCAAAGCGAATATGTAAAAGAGCTTTGATGGTTTTTGAGCTTTTAGAAAATGAGCTTGATCGGCTTGTGCGGGTGCTGCCAAAAAGTGGCGTGGTGCTACTAAGTGGCGATCTAGCAAGTGGCAAAACTACTCTTGTAAAGGCGATCATCAAGGCTCATGGCATAGATGAGAGCGTGACGTCGCCGACATTTTCTTTGATGCAAATTTATGGTAAAGATATCTACCACTACGACATTTACCAGATCGGTTTTGACGGAATGGCAAAAAATGGCCTTTTTGAAAATTTGTTTGAAGAGGGGCTTCATCTAGTAGAGTGGGGCGATGAAAATTTAGAAAAAGCTCTAAAGAAAAACGGCGAAAGCTATACGTTAGTAAAAATTTCTCCTAGCAAAAATGGCAGAAAATACGAGGTTATAAGTGCATAAACTAGAAGTAAAAGATCTAAAAAAGACGATTAAGAAAAGTGAGATCATAAAAGGTATATCTTTAGAGGTAAATAGCGGCGAAGTCGTGGGGCTTCTTGGGCCAAATGGCGCTGGAAAGACGACTACTTTTTATATGATCTGCGGGCTCATCTCGCCAACTAGCGGAGATGTCTTTTTAAACGACGAAAAGATCACAAATGTCCCACTTCACAAAAGAGCGCACCTTGGTATTGGCTATTTGCCGCAAGAGTCAAGCATATTTAAAGAGCTAAGCGTTGAAGAAAATTTGCTCCTTGGGGCTGAAATTTTAAATCAAAGCAAAGAAGAGATCTCTAAAAGAGTAAATGAGATGCTAAATATGCTAAATATCGAGCCTATCCGCCTAAGAAAGGGCGTTAGTCTAAGTGGCGGCGAGCGCAGACGCTGTGAGATCGCTAGAAGCCTCATCATAAAACCAAAATTTTTGCTGCTTGACGAGCCATTTGCAGGCGTCGATCCTATCGCAGTTAGCGACATCCAAAGCATCGTTAGAGACCTTAAAAAGCTAGGTATCGGCGTTTTGATAACTGACCACAACGTCCGTGAGACACTAGCCATTTGCGACAGAGCCTACGTCATCAAAGATGGCTCACTGCTAGCAAGCGGCAGTGCGAGCGAAGTGGCAAACAACAAGCTCGTTAGAACGCACTATCTTGGCGAAGAATTTAAGCTACTTGAGTAGATGATGCTAAGGCAAAAGCAAACTTTAGCGCCAAAGATCAAACTAAACCAAACGCTAAGAAGCTGGCTTCCTATCCTTCAAAGCGGGCTTGATGAGCTAAAAGAGACACTTGAGCCTTTTATAAAAGAGAATCCATTTGCTACGATCGAACATAAAATTTTAGAAAAAAGCGAAAAAAAGCGAAATTTTTTCGAGCAGGTTAGCAAAAACTCGGTTAGCGAGAGTATCGAGGCTTTAAGCATCTATAAAGAAAGCCTCTATGAAAAGCTCGTTAGCCAGATAAATCCACCACTTTTCCCCACACAAAAGTCCCAAGATATCGCATATAAGATCATCGAGTGTTTAGATGATGAGGGATATTTTTCTTATGATGATGAAATTTTTGCTGGTTTTAATGAGAATGAGGTGGAGCGAGTTAGGGCGAGATTTGCCTACCTTGAGCCCTGTGGCGTGGGTGCGAAGGATCTCAAAGAGAGCTTTTTGTTTCAGCTTGGCGAGATAGAGGCGAGTGAAGAGATCATAGAGTGTGCAAAAAAGATCATCTTAAATTTTGAAAATATAGAAAAGCTTAGAAAGCTTAAATTCTATGACGACGCGCTAAAGGTCATAAAGAAATTTAAAAATCCCCCAGCCATTGAGTATCTTGAAGATGAAAAAGAGGCAGTGCCTGATATCTTCGTGCTAAGCACAAGTAGTGGCATAAGCGTGCAGATAAATGACGAGTACTATCCTGAAATTTCGATAGACACCGAGGGGCTAGACGAGAAAGAGGCCTTTGTAAGCTCACGCATAAAAGAGGCAAGTGAGCTCATAGACGCCCTTGAGATGAGAAAGGCGACACTTTATAAGATAGGGCTCATGATAGTTGAGTATCAGTACGACTACTTTTTGGGCGGCGACATAAAGCCTATGAAGCTAAAAGACCTAGCTGACGAGCTTGGACGCAACCCTTCAACCATCTCAAGAGCGATCGCAAACAAATACTTAAGCTCCCCAAGAGGCACGGTCGCACTTAAAAATTTCTTCGCAACTGGCTTTGATGAGGAGACTTCAAACGCTGCGATAAAGGAATTTTTACTAGAGCTTATCAAAAATGAAGATCATAAAAAGCCACTTTCTGATCTAAAAATCCAAGAGCTCATTCAAGCTAAATTTAACATCCAAATCGTTCGCCGAACTATCACCAAATACCGCAAAATTCTAAACATCGGCAGCTCAAGCCAGCGAAAAAAGATCTATCAGATAAACGGCTAGCTACCACTCATTTATAGCAAAAAGTGTAGCCTTTCGCATCTGCGTAAAAAGCTCACTACTAAGCTCATCATACTCTTTGCCTCGTTTTTTATGCTGTGCCAAGCCTGCTGCGTCGTCGTTCCAAGAGCCCATACCACCAAAGACATCAGCCGCACTTGCCGCAGTAAAAAGGGCTAAATTTAGCTTTGGCATAAGTGGCGCATTTAGGACATTTTGCTCTATATTTTCTGGCTCGTTTAGCGCTTTTAGCCCTTTTCTAAAGCAGTCGCCAAAGTTCTCACACTCTATCTCATCTGCAAATTTAGAGGTCCTAGTTAGGATATCTTTAAACTCCAAAGTGTTGTCACTAAATTTTTGAATTTCTGGCGTGCTATTTAGGCTAAATTCTTTATAGACTATATCCCAGCCCTTTTTATTTTCTTCAAAGCTCCAGTGCGGCACGAAGTAGCTCATCTTATCTTTATAAATGCAAAGAATTGACTTGTGGCTTACATTTGAAAAGCCTTGCAGCGAGCGTTCCTTCGATGAGACGGCTAAATTTGTAGCAAATCTCACGTCGCTTAACCCAAGCTTTTTGGCGTGCTTAAACCACTCATTTATGCTAGCTTGCTCTCTTTTTTCTTGCTCATCCTCCAAAATATAGTCAAAAACTAGGCTTTTTATATATTTTTCGCCTTTGTAGTCTAGCTCTAAATTTGACTTTAATGCTTGCTTTATAGAGGCTACGATAATGCAAGAGTTAAAAACTTCACCATTCATTTTTGCTCCTTTTTTGAGATATTTTATTAAAAGAAGTATAAATATCTTTTTAAGAATTGCAAGCGAAAACTTCAGTTTTTTATAGTAAAATAGCCAAAAATTTCAAAGAGGCAAAATGGATTTTAATGAGATTGAAAAGCTGATAAGCACGCTTAAGAAAAACTTGGAAGTTATCGAAAACAACGGCGTTGTCGAGCCAGAAACAAAGATCGATGCGCTCACTTTTAATAAAAATGTCGAAGAGATCAAAAAAAGACTTTATAGCACAACAGACGAGGGCAGTTTTTTTAAAAATGTCTTTAATACTGAAGATTACTACGAAAACATTAGCTCATACCTCGAGCAGACAAACAAAAGCCTATACTACAAGATAGAAAAGGCTGGCGTGAGCCTAAAGGCTAATCAAAATTTGCAGGAGAGCCTGACAAACATCTCAAACATCATGCAAATTTTAGTCGCTGAGTATCAGATACAAAATAAAAAAAAGAAAAAGAGTATCTTTTCAAGAAGTGGTGACACGACGATGATAAGAGGGCTACTTGCAGAGCTAATGGAGCTACAAAATAGGATGAATAAAATTTTACATCTCGACTCTCAAATCGTCTCAAACGTAGTTTTGGAAAATTTTAAAACTATCTACACATTTTTTTACAACTGCATAAGGGTTGCCAAACAAAGGGGCGACGAGCTACTTTTGGTTGAGATCGCAGGTATCACAGATAGGATCATCGAGATGATAAGACCAGTGCTTTCAGGCAAGAGCCTAAAGACAAATGAGCTTATATATCACTATCTCATTTACGAGCTACGAGAGCTAAAAGCCTACGCCATAGGCGAGGATCTAGCTTAAAATTTTATCCATTATCTCTTTTGCCCCATTTGGCAAAAGGATCTCTTTTAGGGCTTTGCTGCTTTTGTTTAGATCAAAGTTCTCGATCATTTTTATGACTTCATCTTTGTCTAAATTTTCGCCATTTTGCAGGCAAATTTCAGCTATGCCTTTATCTTTTAGAAATTTAGCGTTATAAAACTGGTGATTGCCAGCGGCATAAGGAAATGGCACAAAGATAGATGGCAGGGCGTTTGCGCAAAGCTCCCAAAGTGAGCTAGCTCCAGCTCTTGATATGGCAAGATCAGCCTCGCTCATCTTTTTTTCTATCTCTTTGCTAAAGTCAAAAATTTCTAAATTTGCCTCGCTAAAGCCAAGCTCATCATATCTTTTTTTAAGCTCATCAAGGGCGTTTTTGCCGCATTGATGAATGATTTTTATCTCTTTTTCTTTAAGATATGGGGCTAAATTTATAGCTAGCTCGTTTATCGCTTTTGCGCCTTGTGAGCCACCTAAAAATAGTATAGTTTTTAGCTCATCTCTAACTCTTTGGCTTTCAAAAAATTTATTTGCCACAGGGTAAGGGCAGGGCGAGAGCTCATCATAAGAGCTAAAAAAGCCCTTTGCGTATGGCTTTAAAATTTTATTTAGCTTGCCAGTTACGGCATTTTGCTCGTGGATGAAAAGTGGCGTTTTTGAGATGATGGCCGCTATGGCTGCTGGCGCTGCTGAGTAGCCTCCCACGCTAATGACTGCTTTAACGCCATTTTCTTTAAAAATTTGCCTGCATTTTAGAGCTAGGCTTATGATATTTGTTAGTGATTTTAGCTTGGCAAGACCTCTTTTATTTACTACGCCACTGCTTGGCAAAAAGAATTTCTTTGCAAATTTATCATCATTTTCAAACCAAAATTTATCCTGACCGCTAGTTGAGCCGATAAAAATAGGCTTTATGCTTCGTCTATTTAGCTCCTCGCAAAAGCTTCTAGCGATCGCCAAATGCCCGCCAGTGCCACCACCACAAATAACTATCATAGTTTCGCCTTTTTACTAACCATCAAGACCATGCCGATGCCGATGCATATAGCAAGCACGGAGCTACCGCCGTAGCTTAAAAATGGCACAGCTATACCTTTTATCGGCGTGATCGATGTGATGCCGTAGCTATTCATCAAAAACGAAAACGACAAGATAAGACCGATGCCTAGCGAGAATAGGTGATAGACCTTGTTTTCGCTCCTAGCTGAAATTCTAAATATCCTATAAAGTAGCGTGATAAAGATCGCTGTGATGCATAAAATGCCAAAAACGCCGACCTCTTCAGCTATGCCAGCTAGCACAAAGTCTGTATGCACCTCGCTTAAAAAGCCAAGCTTAAATATCCCAGCTCCAAGCCCCTCGCCAAAAAACTCGCCGTGTTTGATCGCATTTAGTGAGTGAGAAATTTGATATGGCTCTGGTGCGTCTGCCACTCTAAGCACGTTTGCCACGCTATCTGGCAAGAAAGAGAGAACCATATTTTGTATCGTGCCCCACCATGACTTTATACGTAAAATTCTGTGCTCAGAGCTAACTATCGCCACCGTCATGACAAAGGCAGCGCCCAAGATACCGATACCAAAGAGCCTAACGCTAGCCCCTGCAAAAAGCGCCATCGTCACAAAAGTAAGCGCCAAAACTACAACCTGACCAAGGTCGTTTTGCATAACGGCGATAAGAAAGATAGCGATACCAAAAAGAATGATATAAGGCAAAAGTATCTTTAACTCAGCCATCAAAGTCCTCTTGCCGTCACTAAATTTTCTAGTAAAGCTCCATGCTAAAAAATAGACAAAACCGACTTTGAAAAACTCAACAGGCGCAAGTGAGAAGCCAGGCAGCCTGATCCAGCGTCTAGCACCTCCAGAGTCAGTCACCATCGAAGCTGGCAAGGCGTGCATGAGCCCCATAGCGATACCGCACGAGATAAGCAGTCCAAAGCCTATCCAAACGAGCGCTTTGTCGGGATTTAGCCTTGAGAGCCACCACATGAGAAAAATTCCTATGCAGCCGACTGCAAACTGGCGGATGAAAAAGTGAAATTCGTCGTAGTTAAAAAATAAAACTGTAAAAACTGGCAAGGATAGTGAAAAAATGATGCTTATGGCGATCAAAGTCGCGCAAAGATAGAAAATAACCTTATCAACTGCCAAATTTAGCTCCAACTTTAAAATGAGCCAAAGTATAATAAAAAACGGCTTACAAAGATATTATTTGCTATAATTGCAGGCTTTAAGGATGGGCATGAAGATAGGTATATTTGACTCTGGGCTTGGCGGACTTAGCGTCTTAAACGAAGCTTTAAGCAAGCTTAGCGAGCATGAATTTTTATATTACGCAGACGTGAAAAATGTCCCATACGGACAAAAGAGCAGGGATGATATCTTAAAATTTAGCTTTGATGCGGTGAAATTTCTTGTCAAAAATGGCTCAAAAGCTGTCGTTGTAGCGTGCAACACTGCAACAAGCGTGGCGATAAAAGAGCTTAGAGCAAATTTAAGCGTGCCGATCATCGGTATGGAGCCAGCTGTAAAAAAAGCTCACGACCTAAGCCATGATAATGCCCTAAAAACGCTAGTCATCGCCACTCCAGTCACCGTAAATGGCGCAAAACTAAAAGAGTTAATAACAAATTTAAACGCAAAAGATAAAACCGAGCTGCTAGCTCTGCCTCGCCTTGTAAATTTCGCTGAAAAGGCTGAGTTTGAGAGCGAAAACGTTAAGTCGTATCTAAAAGATGAGCTAGCTAAATTTGATCTAAGTAAATTTGACTTTTTGGTGCTTGGCTGCACGCATTTTAACTATTTTAAAGATAGCTTAAGAGAAATTTTGCCTCCAAATGTAAGTATAATAGACGGCAACGAAGGGACGATAAAGCGCCTTATAAGTGAGTTTGGGCTTGCAGTTTCAAATGCAAATTTAACTCCAAATGTGAAATTTTTTTACTCTGGTGACGAGGTTTACGAGCAAAGTGAGCTGGAGAAAATTTCAAGGAATTTAGCTAGATTAGAAAAAATGAGAGCTATTAGTTAGGCTAAATTTATCTAAAAATTTGAGCCAAATTTAGCAAAATACACTAAATTTTACATATTTTTATATGTATTATCTCTTTCTTTGCTTTATTATATAGATAGCACTTATTATCGCAACCACCGCCAAAAGAGCGATCGTGATCGTTAGAAGTGTCTGTTTGTCAGGATTTGAGCCTAGAAAGTAGCCAACTCCAAGCAAAACCGCGCACCAAATCCCAGCGCCAAGCGTGGTAAATAGGCAAAATCTAAAAATATTCATCTTAGCAAGCCCAGCAGGCAGGCTGATATACTGACGAATTCCTGGGATGAGGCGTGAGTTAAATGTTGAAATTTCGCCATGTTTATTAAAAAATGCTTCAAATTTATCCATCTTTTCGTGAGTGATGCCTACAAATTTGCCGTATTTTAAGACGATCTCGCGTCCAAAAAAGTAGCAAAGATAGTAGTTAAAAATGGCTCCAAGCAAGCTGCCAAGCGTGCCAGAGATAAAGGCAAGCGCTAGGCTCATCTCGCCTTTGTGAGCTAGATATCCAGCCGGTATCATCGCCACTTCGCTTGGAAATGGAAAAAATGAGCTCTCTAAAAACATCATTACAAATATACCAGCATAGCCCCAGCTGCTCACGCTTGAGACTATAAAATCAATAATGTCATGTAGCATTTTTACTCCGAGATTTATCTTAAAATGAGGCATTGTAGCAAAGCTTTATTTACTAATAGTAACTAACAAAAGCGATAAATTTTAAAAAAGATAGTTAAAACGAAAAGCTATAAGGTTTAAATTTAAAGGCAAAAGTAGGGCGAAAGCTCGCCCAGTTTTTAAAATGCAGGTATGACCTCGCCTTTATAGCGAGTGATGATGAAATTTTTAGTATCAGGGCTAAGCACCGCATCGACTAAAGCTTTGATCTTAGGATTGTTCTCGTTGCCAGCTCTTGTGACGATGATGTTGGCGTAAGGGCTGTTGGCATCTTCAAGTAAAAGTGCGTCTTTTGCCACGCTCATGCCAAGATCAAGGACGAAATTTGTGCTAATGGCAGCGATATCGACGTCATCAAGTGTTCTTGGGATCTGAGCGCCTTCTAGCTCGACAAATTGTAAATTCTTAGGATTTTTAGTTATGTCATTTACAGTTGCAACTTTTACGTTTTTATCGATCTCGATAAGACCAGCTTTTTCTAAAATTCTAAGCGCTCTGTTGCCATTTGACGGATCGTAAGCGATCGCCACTTTTGCGCCATCTTTTAGCTCTTTTATGTTTTTTATCTTTTTAGAGTAAAAGCCAAGTGGCTCAACATGGACATTTGCAACGCTTACAAGATGCAGGCCTCTAGCCTTGTTTTGCTCCTCAAGATATGGCAAATGCTGAAAGAAATTTGCGTCTAAGCTGCCATCTTCTGTGGCGACATTTGGGATAGAGTAGTCTGAAATTTCAGAGATAACAAGGTCGTAGCCCTTATCTTTTAGCTTTGGTTTTACAAATTCTAAAATTTCAGCGTGTGGCACTGGTGAGACGCCAACAGTGATAGTGTGGTCTTTGTCGGCTGCGTGAAGGCTTAGAGCAACTAAAGATGCGGTTAAAAGTTTGATAAATTTCATTGTTTTTCCTTTTTTTGTTTTGGTAAAGCGACGCTAAAAAGGTAAAAGCTTTTACGTCGCTTTTTATAAATTTAATTAAAACGCTGGGATGATAGCGCCGTTATATTTTGTCTCGATAAATTTCTTAACTTCTGGTGAGTTGATCGCTTTATCAAGGGCTTTAGTTTTTGGGCTGTTCTCGTTGCCAGCTTTAACAACTACGTAGTTTACGTATGGGCTATCTTTGCTCTCGATCACAAGCGCGTCTTTTGTTGGATTGAGATTTGCATTTAGTGCGTAGTTTGTGTTGATAACTGCGATAGTAACGTCATCAAGCGTTCTTGGCACTTGAGCAGTCTCGATCTCTTCAAATTTAAGTTTTTTAGGGTTATCAACTATATCAAGCGGGGTTTTTAGTGGGTTGTTGTTTAGCTTGATAAGTCCAGCACTGGCTATGATGTCAAGTGCGCGGCTCTCATTTGTTGGATCATTTGGGATAGAGACAACTGCGCCATCTTTTAGCTCTTTGATATCTTTGATCTTTTTAGAATAAACGCCCATTGGCTCTAGGTGCACGCCAACTGTTTTTACAAGGTGAGTGCCTTTGTTTTTGTTAAATTCTTCAAGATATGGGATGTGCTGAAAGAAGTTTGCGTCAAGGTCGCCGTCCTCTGTCGCAAGGTTTGGCGTGGTGTAGTCGTTAAATTCTTTGATCTCAAGTGTGTAGCCATCTTTTGCCAAAATAGGTTTTACAACCTCTAAAATTTCAGCATGTGGGATAGGTGTAGCACCGACGATTATTGTTTTTGATTTGTCAGCAGCATTTGCGCTAACGCTAAGGCCTAGGGCAACTAAAGAGGTAAGAAGTAGTTTTTTCATTTATTATCCTTTTTTAAAATTTGCCAAGCACCAAAAAAGGATAAATTTAAGCTAGAAGGTTAAATTTCTTTTTAAGCGCTTAAGCTATTTCTAAGCACTTAAAAAGAAATTCTGTGCTTAGAGATTAGTCTTTCGACGACGCGTTTTTTAGTAGGTGGCACATCTGGCACATATCTGATTTCATCTTTTATCCTTTCAGCTAAAATTAATTTTGCAATTTTAAGAAAAAAAGCTTAAAATCAGATAAAAAATGTGGCCTTATTTTTTTGAAATTTTATAGAGATAGTTGCCTAAAACTTGGAAAATTTGAACCATAATGATAAGAATAACCACGGTGTAGAGCATGATATCTGGGCGAAATCTCTGATATCCGTAGTTTATAGCGACTGATCCTAGTCCGCCACCGCCAACTGCACCAGCCATCGCTGAAAAGCCGATATTTACGATAAGCGTTAGTGTAAATGCCGAGATGATGCCAGGAAGTGCCTCGACAAACATCACGCGGAAAATGATCTGAAATTTCGAGCTACCAAAGCTTTGCGCTGCTTCAATGATGCCTTTATCAACCTCTTTTAGAGCATTTTCAATGAGCCTTGCTACAAACGGAGCCGCTCCGATAGTTAGCGGAACGATCGCAGCTGTGGTGCCGATACTTGTACCTACGATCATTTTTGTGACTGGAAATAGCACGATGATCAAAATGATAAACGGAAAGCTTCTAAGCACGTTTATAACGATATCTAGCACAAAATAAAGCTGCTTGTTTGGCTTTAGGCCGTTTTTGTCTGAAAGGATGAGCAAAACCGCTGGTATAAGGCCTATGGCAAAAGCGAGCAGGGTTGAGACGATGCTCATATATAGCGTTTCGCCGATAGCTGGCAAAAGTATCCTAGAGAAAACATCAGGAAATTTAGAAAAGTCAATACCAAACATCAAGCAACCTCCCACAAAACGCCACTTTGCTTGATATAGTTAAGCACGTTTTCTTTATCTTTTTCATCTATGTTTATGACAAGCGAGCCAAGGACGTTATCGTTTAGCTTTTCAAGCTTGCCCCAGACTATGTTAAAGTCGATATTTAGGCTTCTTGCCATGTGCGTGATCACGCTGTTTTGAGCCACTTCTTTTGGGAAAAATAGCCTGATATTTGTCCCAGTGCTTGGCAGAATTTCCACCTCGCCTAAAAATTCTTTCATCTTCTCGTCTGGCTTTAAAAATAGCTCTTCGATGCTTCCAGAGCCTATGATCTTACCGCCTTCTAGCAGTATCGCTCGTTTTGCGATCGATTTTACAACCTCCATCTCGTGCGTGACGATGACGACGCTGATGTCTAGCTCTTTATTTATCTTTTCAAGCAGCTCTAAAATTTGATTTGTCGTGTTTGGATCAAGAGCCGAAGTCGCCTCGTCGCTTAGTAAAATTTTAGGATTTAAAGCAAGCGCTCTGGCGATCGCCACACGCTGTTTTTGACCGCCACTTAGCTCGCTTGGATAGCTTTTTGCCTTGCTTTCAAGTCCGACTAAATTTAAAAGCTCTCTCACTCTTTTCTCGGTTTCATCGTTTTTGTAGCCCCAAAATTTAAGTGGAGTAGCGACGTTTTCAAAGACGTTTTTTCTAGCCATCAAGGCAAAATGCTGAAATATCATCCCAACATCTCGCCTTAAATGTCTCTGCTGCGTCTCATCTAAATTTTTTATCTCTTGATCAAAGACTTTTAGGCTGCCACCTTGATAGCTCTCAAGCCCATTTATGCACCTTAAAAGCGTTGATTTACCAGCGCCGCTGTGCCCCACGATAGCAAAAATTTCACCCTTTTTAACCTCTAAATTTACATCAAAAAGGATCTGCGTATCACCATAAAATTTGGTTAAATTTTCTATTTTTATCACTATTTTTCTCCAAGAGCTTCTAACTCTTCGCATACTTTTTTAAATTTAGCCTCAGCGCTCTGCAAGGCCTCTTTGTTTGTCTCTATGACCTCTTTTGGTGCGTTTGCTACGAAATTTTGGTTATTTAGCATGCTTGAGAGTTTGGTTATTTCTTTTTCAAGCTTTGTCTTTTGAGACCTTAGCCTTGTGATGATACCGCTCATATCAAGCCCTTCAAGCGGGACAAATGCCTCTAAATTTTCGCTCACATCTCTGATAGAATTTTCGATTTTCTCATCTACAAAGCCGATCTCTTCGCATTTTGCAAGCAGCTTGATATACTCTTTAACCTCGTCAAGATCTATTTTTTCGTTAAATTTAACAAAGGCTTTTGCAATCTTTGAGTTGCCAAGATCAATAGTAGCTTTTGCACGGCGAATAGCCACGATCGCTTCTATAACTAGCTCAAATTTCTTCTCAACATCTAAATTTCGCTCTTTTACCTCTGGATAGCTCATCACCATTATTGATTTTGCATTTTCAAGCTGTGTGCCGCTAAGCTCTTGAAATAGATACTCTGAAAGAAACGGCATGAAAGGATTTAGTAGTTTCATCGCCTCTTTAAATATACTTCCAAGCTCTTTTACACTCGCTTTGTCAGCCTTGCTTAGCTCGATGCCCCAGTCGCAAAACTCATCCCAAAGGAATTTATAAAGTGTGTTTGCAGCGTCATTAAAGCGGTAGGCATCGATGTTTTCGCGCACCTCTCTCACGCACTCGCTAAAGCGGCTATTCATATAAATTCCAAGCTTTGTTTGAAGCTTGATATCCTCTAAATTTGCAAATTTGCTCTCATTTAGCATGAGATATTTGCTCGCGTTATAAAGCTTGTTGGTGAAATTTCTTACCTGCTTCATCTTGGCGTCACTTAGCTTGATGTCGCGTCCTTGAACGGCTAGAAGCGTTAGCGTAAAGCGCAAGATATCGGCGCTATACTCATTTATGCTATCAAGCGGATCGATGACGTTGCCAAGGCTTTTACTCATCTTTCTGCCAAACTCATCTTTTACAAGCGCGTGCAGGTAGATGTCGTCAAATGGCAGCTTGCCAAGGGCATTTTCACCCTGAAACATCATCCTAGCAACCCAGAAAAATAATATATCAAAGCCAGTTATGAGAAGGTTATTTGGATAAAACTCAGCCAAGTCGCCTTCAAACCATTTTTCATTTTTTAGCTCATTTTCATTGCCCCAGCCAAGCGTGCTAAATGGCCAAAGACCAGAGCTAAACCACGTATCTAGAACGTCTGGGTCTTGGTGGATGTTTTTACTTTTGCACTTTTTGCACTCGCACGGCTCTCCCTCGTCAGCCCACATATGACCGCAATCATCGCAGTAAAATACTGGAATTTGGTGTCCCCACCAAAGCTGGCGTGAGATACACCAGTCTCTTAGCTCTCTCATCCACGCGTTAAAGCTGTTTATCCAGTGCGGCGGGTAAAATTTAGCAAGGTCCTCTGAGACCTTTTGTATCGCTTCGTCTGCGATCTCTTTTTTGACAAACCACTGCTTTGAGATGTATGGCTCGACGACGTTTTTGCAGCGGTAGCAGTAACCTACTTGATTTTCGTAGTCTTCTATCTTTTCGACATTGCCAAGTTTTTCAAGCTCGGCCACGACGATATCTCTAGCCTCAAGCCTCTCAAGTCCTGCAAATTTATCGCATTTGTCGTTTAAGATGCCTTTTTCATCAAAGACGGTGATAAACTCAAGGTTGTGTTTTTTGCCTACCTCATAGTCGTTTTGATCGTGCGCAGGCGTGACCTTAACAAGGCCTGTTCCAAACTCCATATCAACGTGCTCGTCTGCAATGATCTCAATCTCTCTATTTATGATAGGTAGCACAACTTTTTTGCCGATTAAATTTTTATAGCGCTCATCGTTTGGATTTACCATTACCGCCGTATCGCCGAAGTATGTTTCTGGCCTAGTGGTCGCAACAACAACAAATTCGCTTGGCTTGTCTGCAAAGTAGTATCTCAAATGATAAAGCTTGCCTTTATTTTCTTTGTGCTCGACCTCGATGTCAGAGAGTGCGCCATCATGCGTACACCAGTTTATCATGTAGTTTTTCTGGACTATTAGCCCTTTGTCGTATAAATTTACAAAGGCTTTTTTCACAGCTTTTCTTAAGCCCTCATCCATAGTAAATCTCTGGCGTGACCAAGCTGGAGTGATGCCAAGTTTTCGCATCTGATGAACTATCATGCCACCACTTTTTTCCTTCCACTCCCACACTTTTTCTACAAATTTCTCGCGTCCAAGCTCTTCTTTTTTGATACCTTGAGCCAAAAGCTGCTTTTCAACGACGTTTTGAGTAGCGATACCAGCGTGGTCAAGTCCTGGCTGCCAAAGTGTCTTGTAGCCGTCCATCCTCTTGTAGCGAGTCATGATATCTTGAAGCGTGAAGGTTAGGGCGTGTCCGATGTGAAGCGAGCCAGTCACGTTTGGAGGTGGCATCATAATGCAAAATTTACGTCCATCTTTTTGGATATCTTTGTTTGCGTCTATCTCGAAGTATCCGCGTTCTTCCCAAATTTTATAAAATTTATCTTCTATCTCTTTTGCATTGTAAAATTCTGACACTTTTCTCTCCTCAGTTTCGTTTAAAAAATGCTTAATGTTATCTAAAATTTGTTTAAAAAAATCTTTGCAAAAGTGGGGGAAATATGGGCTTGGGGCGGTTAAACGCCCCGAAATTTATATGGCTTATTTGACAGTAAAGCTTCTCACGGCTAGGTCGTAGTCGTTTTGTCTTTCGTTATACATATTTTCAGTTGTGACTGCACCAAGCGAGCATTTACCACCAAGTCTTACGCGGTAAGGTGTGTAAAACACGGCGTCTTTTTCGTCGTTACTTAGCGTGTAAAAGCTTAGCACGCGGTCATCTTTTATGCTTTTATACTCAACTTGTAAGCTGTTTTTTAAGCTCTTGCTAAAGTTGCTTAAATTTTCATTTATCGGCTCAAAGCAGCTACTTACGATCTCGTTAATAACGCCATTTTTAACCATTGTTTTTGAGTTTATCACCACTTTTGAGTAGATGACGTCATTTACTTTTAGGCTGTCAAGACCCAGCTCTTTGCCTTTTTCATCGACAAATGTGCGGTAGATGTCAAGCTCTTTTGGCTCGATTTTGTGTTTGATCTCAAGTGGCAAATAAGCGTAGCTTAAGATAGTCGCATAAAGCTTATTTGAGCCTAGTGGAGTGATACTAAATTCGCCATTTTTTGTAGTAAAAGAGGTGCTTAAAAGACCGTCAAATTCTTTACTTTCGCCGTTGTAGCTAAGCTTAAATTTATTATTTTTCTCGCCGCTATCTTTGCCAAAGTAGGCATTTAGCGCTCTTAGCGTAAATGCACGCTCTTGCGTTGAGCTTAGCTCATTTAAATTTACTATCAAGAAATTTGCAAGGTCGTCTGAGTAGTCGTTTTTCTCAAAGTATTTTGCGTGCAAGTATAAGATAAAGGCGTTATCTCTTACTTTTGAGCTAAAATCAGATGGATTTTCTTCGCTTGTTTTGGCATTTTTGATATCTTTTAGCGCGACTTTTGCCTCGTCATTTAGGCCGTTTAGCTTTAGGGCTGCTGCCATTAGGTATTTACTTAGTGCTGTTTTATTGTAGGCTTTGTCGTCATAAATTTTATTTAAGATAGATCTGTCAGCCATACTTGCACGTGAGCTTACATAAAGAGCGTAAAGTGCCTCAAGGTCGTTGTTTGCGTATTTTAAAAGAGAGTTTAGCGCATTTTGTTTGACGCCTTTACTTACCTCATATCCTGCCTCGCTAAGATCAAGTAAAACATCAGTTGCAAAGATGCTTGCAAATGCATTTGTCTCGCCTAGATCGCTCCAGTAGCCAAAACTGCCATCTGGCTTTTGCATCTTGACTAGCTCATCTATGCCGCTAACGATAAATCTCTTTTGATCGCTTTTTTCAAGCTCATCTTTTGGTTTTAAATTTAAAAGCGCAAGCAGTCTTGAGCTCCTTTGCTCCGCGCATCCGTAAGGATACTGGACTAAATTTTTAGAAGCTGCTAAAAGCACGCTTGAGACCGAGCTTGAGGCATCAACGCTCACATCGTGATAGCCTTTTGGTAGTGAAATTTTACTCTCTTTGTCAAAGACGCTGCTCTTTGCGTAGGTGCTGATCGTATAAGGGCTAACGACATCTAGTAAATTTTGAAGCGTTTTTGAGCTATTTTTGTCGCTTATTGTGACATTGTATTCGCCAGCACCTGTTTCAAGGGCTGAAATTTTAAGCACAAACGCCTTGTTTTCAAACGGCTTTAGATTAGCATTTTCTTGCGTTTTGATGTTTAAATTTTTACTTGATGCTACATTTATCGTAAGGTTTTTGTCGGCATTTGTCGTATTTATAAGCCTTAAGTTTGCGCTTAATTCATCGCCTTTTAAAAGATAAACTAAAGCACTTGGCTTAATGATCACATCATCTTTTACTTTTATCTCGCTATTTACGGCGTTCATTGCAGTTGCGTCATTTGCCACAGCATCTACTCTAATGGCGCCATTAAAGCCATTTGGCGTTTTAAACTCGTATGAAATTTCGCCTTTGTCGTCTGCTTGAAGGCTCACTAAATTTGCATAAGTTTTTACATTTTTGCTATCAACTGGACTTGCATGCTTTGCCATTTTTGCCGCCACTGCCATCGCCGCAGCATCACCGCCAAAGCTTAGCGTTTTGCCCTCGACCTTGTAGTTTGTGAGCATATTATAGATGTCGTAGTCAAAGACGCCATCAGGTAAAATTTTGTCAAAAAACTTAAGCGGATCGGCTGGTTTTTGTGAAGTGATATCAAGCACGCCAACATCTGTGATAAATAAATTCAGATAAGCTTTTGGCTTTGTTTTTAGTGAAATTTTGATATTTTCATCGCTCTTTGCGCTTTTTGGCGCTTCTAAGCTAAGCTCTATTTTTCTTGAAGATTTATCGCCGTTTGCATAGACCTTGCCGTAGGTTCTAAATGGAGTTAGTCCAGCGTCAGTCATGCGGTAGATATTTGCGCTCACGTAAAGGCCATTAAAGTCAAAGTCAAGTTTAAATTTAACATTTGCTGAGTTGTTTTTGATTTTTACGACCTTATAGGCTTTGACGCCTGCGTCTTCAAGTGTGACAAGCGCGATGCCTTCTTTTATGGCTGAGCTTATGTCTGCGCTTAGTTCGTCGCCTTTTTTATAGACGCTTTTGTTTAGCTTTATCTGAGACTTACTAAGCTCTTTTGTAGGCGCTAGAGTTGAGTAGTTGTAGCCGCTTACGTCGATATCTAGGCTCGTGCTTGCACCACTTACTAAATTTGTAGCAGTGATGACGTATGAGCCACTTTGCGTAAATTTATAGCTAAACTCGCCACTATTTTTATAAAAACTATCCACATCTTCAAGCGTTTGGATCCATTTTATATAGCCGTTTGCGTCCCTTTGATACTGCCATGTGACACGTTTTATATCAAATTTCAAATTTGACTTCACTGCCTTTTGGCTTGGCATATCAACAACGACTGTTCTTATCTTTACATCTTCGTTTGGATCAGCAAATGCCGTGCTAGCAGCGATGCCAACCATATCTTTATAAGGATAGAGCGTAAAGCTTTTTGCGTCACTTACGTTTTTGCCATCGTCATTTACGTTGAAATTTATGACACCTTTTATTATTGAAGGTGCGTTTTTGGTGTTAAAGCTAAGATCTATCATCTGGCTTGATTTGCCATCTTTTGAAAGAGTTAGATCATTTTCCATGCTTGGATAGGCAGCCGCTTTTAGGGTGTCGTTTTTAAATTTATACTCTTTAAATTCGCTATTTTTATACTCATCATCAAAGAAACTAACCTGCATACTGCCAGCTAAGTCGCTAGCTGCTCCGCCAAAGAGATAGCTACTTGTTAAATTTACCTTTACTAGCTCGTTTGCAAAGAATTTATCCGCGTCTATGGCTATGTCATTTTTTATCTTGTTTGGCACGAAGCTCTCGACGTAAAATGGCACACTCGCTATCACTTTGCTAGTGTAGATTATCTGCATGTTAAATCTACCGCTTAGATCGCTTAAAATTTCTTTTTCAAAATTTATCATGCCGACATCATTTGTATTTTGCGTGATCTGGGCGCTACTTTTGCCTTGAGGATCGATAAATTTGATCTTAACTGGCATATTTTTAAGCGGGTTAAAGTCCCTATCTCTTAGATAGATAGCACCTTTTAAGCTCTCGTTTGGTCTTATGATATTTGAGGCAAAATGCGTGTAAGCGTCGATACTCTCGCTTGGATTTTGGCTGATGAGCTTTGCCTCATTTAGCGCTTCGCCATCTTTTATGATGAGGAAATTTTGCTCCTTGCCAAGTGAGACGACTATTGATGAGATCTCTTTGTAGATATCTTTTTTGTTAAATTTAAAGACGCCGACGTCATTTGTAGCGCCAACTGCGATCTCTTCGTTTCTTTTGCCATAAATTTTTACATTTGCGTTTGGTAGCATTGTGTTTTCGCCAAGGCGGTTTGCAAAGACAAAAATTTCATCCTTGCCAAGCTTTGCATTTATGGCGATGTCACTTAGATAGACGACCTTTGAGACGCTCTTATCTTTGCCGTAGTTTAAGCTTATCTTATAGACGCCGTCTCCTGCTCCTGCAAAGTCAAGCTTGATCTTGTTTAGTGAAATTTCGTTTAATGCACCCTCTAGCTTGTAGCTTTTGCTTGCTACTTTTGAGCTAAAATTGCTTAGATCTTCGCTATTGTCGTTGAAATTTAAAAAGTATCTAAAATTTTGATCGCTTAACTTTTCAACGCTTACATTTAGCTCAGGTAAATTTGCATTTCTGATGCCGATCTCGCCCACGCTTGAGATGTAAGGCTCTTCGTTTGTGAAATTTGCAAATGGAGTGAAGTTGCTAGCGACCACCTCGTAGGTTTTGGCCTCTCTTACGACATTTCTATCATCTCCAAAGCCTGGTTTTATCGTGATCTCGTAGCTATTTTGCGGTTTAAACTCATCGCTTGTAATATCGATGTAATAATCATACCCCTCAAGCTCAGAATTTGGCGCGCTATTTTCATCATCATTTTTATATGCTACGTCGCTTATACTAAAGCTTTTTACGCCTTTTATCTTGATAAATTTCTTTAGATTATTATCATCGCTTAGCCACTCTTTTAGATAAATTCTAAATGCCAAGATACCGTTATCAAGGCTTGTCGGATAAATTTTAGCTATCTCAAAGCTTTTAGCTTCAGCGTTTATATTTACGCTCTCACTGCTTGCTTGCTCACTAAATTTCACCACGCCATCGCCTGCTAGCTTAGCGCCAAATTTACTCTCAAAATTTTCTCCAAGATCAAAAGTAGGCTCGCTTATATTTTTATCAAGATCAAGCTCAAAGCTGTTTTGAGAGAGCTGCAAGGCATTAAAGCTTGCACCTTTTACGGCTATTTTTTTTACAAGCTCTTCACTAACTTCGTCATTAAATTTAAGGATAAATTTGCTATCAGAGAGCTTTTCTATCTTCTCAAGCGCAAATTCTTTCGTCTCAAAGCTAGCGCTGCTGCCATTTTCTAGCTTACAGCTGTATTCAGCACCTGCGTGCATATCTTTTGTAAAAAGCGTAAGGCTTTGAGCGTTAAATTTCACCGTGCCACTTAGCGCTGGCTCGCACGAGATAAGCTTTTTCTCGCTTAGCGTGCCTATGAGATTTTTGCTAACATCATCTTCTAGTCCAAATTCCACGCTTAAAGGCGACTTTATCTCGACACTGCCATTTAGACTTAAAGCATATAAATTTACTGCTCCTAAAAGTGCTAGAAGTAGCGCTTTTTGCTGCATTTTATCTCCTTAGTTTTATTGTTATTTCACTTTGATTTGAGTTTTGATCAAGGCATTTTAAAGTGTGCTCGCCAAGAGTTAGATCTAGCCTTTTTTCGCTTGCATTTTCTGTCTTAGAAAAGTTCAAATCATCTACTTTCAGGTAAATTTCATCACCTAAAAACGCGTAGCATTTTAGCATAATTTGTGTTACATTTTCATCTGTCACGATCTCTTCGCCGTTATACGGATAGGCAAAAACTGGCTTTTTATCTTTAAAAACTTCAGCACAAGGGCTATTTTTGACCTCGTCTTTGTCTAAAAAGCCATTTTTTATCAAAAACTCAAGCTCCTCGCCTCTTAAACTCTCGCATTTATCTTGCAGTTTAACTCCAACTATCCTATCATCAAGCGCCGTTTTTTTGCATGTTTCATAACTAAAAGCATCAAGGCAGGTTGGCACTTTTTCGATGCCCTCTGGCTCACTCATAAAGCTTAAATTTCTTTTTTGAGCGATGAGCTTAAACATATCAAAAACGATCTTTGAGACGTCATTTAGCCCAGTTAGTTTGTCAGTTTTTTCGGCGTTAAAGTTACCCACCCAGACGGCTATTGTGTAGTCCTCATCAACTCCTATGGCGTAAAGATCGCGTGAGTTTGCACTTGTGCCTGTTTTAAAGGCGATCTTTGGCGTGTTTTGCGCGTATTGCCAAGCATTTTTTAGATATGACCTTGAGGCTTCGCTCATCATTTTGGCAGTTAGATAGGCGCTTTGAGGCGAGATGAGGGTTATGTTTTTATCTTCATTTTTGTAGCTTTTGCCCGCAAACTCAAGCGGTCTATAAACCCCACCATTTGCGTATATCGTATAAAGATGCGCAAGATCAATCAGGCTCATCTCAGCGCTGCCTAAAACTATCGAAGAGCCGTAAAACTCCTTGTTTTCATCAACTAAATTTACCTTTTCAAGTAGCTCATAAAGTGAGTTATCTTTTAGCTTTAAGTCTAAATTTATAACTGGGATATTAAGGCTAAAATTTAGAGCGTCCTTTGCGCTTACAAGCCCCAAAAAGTCATTACTAAAGTTCTTTGGCACATATTCATTTATATAAATTTGCGTATCGATTAGTTGCGAATTTGGTGTGATAAGGCCACTATCAAGGGCTAGCGAGTAGATAAAAGGCTTTAGCGTGCTACCTGTGTTTCGCTTCATATTTAGGGCTGAGTTTTTGCCATCACGTGCGCGCTCATCATGCGAGCCTATGAAGGCAACAACGCTCATGTTTTTATTGTCGATGACCACAGCTGCTGCGTTATTTGCATTTTTAGCCTTTAGTGAAAACATCGCATCTTTTAAAATTTTAAGCATATCTTTTTGTAAATTTAGATCCAAGCTCGCCTTTGAAATTTGGTTTTTAAAAGCGACATTTGCGTAATCACCTGCATTTACGACGGCTCTTATCCTTACATTTTTAAATGGCTCAGCTTGAGCCCTTTTAAAGGCGCTAAGATCAATTAAATTTGCCTTATAAAGCATCTTTATGACCCTGTTTTTTAGCGCATTTATGTTTGAAACGCGGTCAAGTCTATTTTTATTTGGATTTTTGGGTATTGTGCTTAAAAGTGCGGCCTGAGCGTAGCTAAGCTCGTTTAGCTCCTTGCCAAAGTAAAAGAAGCTTGCCGCCTTTGCACCCTCGATATTGCCACCATATGGGGCTAAATTTAGGTATAAATTTAAAATTTCATCCTTGCTAAAGTGAAGCTCGAGCTGAAATGCTCTAAAAATTTCTCTTATCTTATTTTTATAGCTCCTGTCACTTGGCTCAAGCATCCTTGCCACTTGCATAGTGATAGTGCTAGCGCCTATGCGGTTGTCGCTTCTTAGGTTGTGGAAAAATGCTCTAAAAATGGAGGCAAAATTTACGCCAAAATGGTAGTAAAAGTATCTATCTTCAAAGAGAACGACGCATTGTTTTAGCGAATTTGGGAAGCTTTGCTCGTGAAATCTCCAAATTCCGTCGCTACTAAGCTTCATATTTATGATCTCGCCATTTTTATCAAGCAAAATTTTGGCTTCGTTTTTTTTGAGTGCATCTAAATTTAGTGGATAAATTTGATCTAATATCAAAAAAATAGCAACCATTAGAGCCAAAAATAGGGCAATAAATTTTAGAAATTTAAACTTTTTCATCCGCGTGATTATAGCTGTTAAAGTTTAAGTAGCTATAATTAGGCCTTTTTAAAAAAGAGGAAACAATGCCCTTATCTAGGTTAAACAAAGAACAATACACCGCCGCAACTGCGCCATTTGGACACAATCTCATCATCGCTTCAGCTGGCACTGGCAAGACTAGCACCATAGTCGCTCGCATAGCACATCTTTTAAATTTAGGCGTAAAGCCAGAGAAAATTTTACTTCTAACATTTACAAACAAAGCAGCGAGCGAGATGATAGAGCGGTTAAATAGATATTTTGATAAACAAATCACCTCCAAAATCACCGCAGGCACCTTTCACTCGGTCTCATTTTCGCTTTTAAAAAGCCTTGATAAAGGCGTCACGCTAAAGCAGCCAAGCGAGCTAAAGACGCTTTTAAAAAGTCTTGTTGAGAGGCGTAAATTTTACCACTTAAGCGACGTCAAACCTTATGGCGGGGCATATCTATACGATCTTTATTCGTTATTTCAAAACAGCGAGCAAGGCACTACTTTTGGCAAATGGATAAGCGATAAGAGCGAAGAGCAGGGCGTTTATGCTGAAATTTATGAAGATGTGCTAGAGGAGTTTGAGGCTGAGAAGGCTAAATTTTCTTACGCTGACTTTAACGACCTTCTTATAAAAATGCGTGATGAGCTAAAAAAGGGGGCAAATTTAGCTTATGATGAAATTTTGATCGACGAGTATCAAGACACAAACACGCTTCAAGGCAGTCTCATAGACGCATTTAAGACAAAGAGCCTCTTTTGCGTGGGCGATTTTGACCAGAGCATCTACGCATTTAACGGTGCAAATATCGAGATCATTGGCTCATTTAAAGATCGCTTCCCAAACGCAAATATCTACGCTTTAAATGTAAATTACCGCTCAAGCTCAAGCATACTTGCCCTTGCAAACAAGGTCATAAACAACAACCCAAGGCTTTATGAAAAGCACCTCACAGTTAGCCGCGAGGGAAATTTCAAGCCTCCAAGGCTGCTTGTCTATAATGAGCTTTTTGATCAGTATCAAAATATCGCTGATATCATCTCGTTCTCGCCATTTAATAGAGAAAATATCGCCATAATTTTTAGAAATAACTCATCAGCGGACGGCATAGAAGTCGCGCTAAAAGAGCGAGGCATCGGCTCAAAGCGAAAGGGCGGGGTGAGCTTTTTTGAGAGCCGTGAGATCAAGGCGCTCATCGACATCATGGGAATTTATGTCAATCCAAAAGATATAATGGCATTTATCCACATCTGCGAATACGCAAGGGGCGTTGGCAGCGCAGTTAGCAAAGAAATTTTTGATGCACTTCTTAAGCTTGGACATGGAAATTTGATAAAAGGGATAGTTGAGCCAGACGAGAGCGTAAATATCTCATCAAACAAAAGGCGAAACTACCAGCTAGGCCTTTTTGACGATCTTGACGAATTTGCCGAGGTTTCGAGGTTTTCTAAGCTTGGTTTTAGCGATAAATTCCTGGGCCACCCTGTGCTAAAACTACAAAAGCTAAGTGAGAGTGGGGCGCAGTTTTTATATGAAATTTACAACTTTTTAAGAGGCATGAGAAATATCTCAAAGCCAGCTACGATGATAAATGAGATAAAAACTAGCAAAATTTACTCGCTAATCGTTGAAAATATTAGCACAAAAAGGGCAACTCTAAAAAATGGCAACGTAGATCTGGCGCTAAAAGAAGAGGTCAAAGAGCGCATAATGGCAAAGAGCGTGGTGCTAAGCGAGCTAGCTAAAAAATATCAAGATATCAGTAAATTTTATAACTTCTTAGCCCTTGGAAGCAACGAGATGAGCGAAGGACAGGGCGTTAGCTTGCTTAGCGTGCATGCGAGCAAGGGGCTTGAATTTGACCAAGTCTTTATCGTCGATCTCGCGCAAAACCGCTTTCCAAATTTAAAGCTAATGAGCATGGGTGGTAGCCTAGAAGAAGAGAGGCGGCTCTTTTATGTGGCAGTAACAAGGGCTAAAGACGAGCTATATCTTAGCTATGCAAAATACGACAAGATAAAGAAGGTGAATTATCAGCCAAGTAGGTTTTTGATAGAGGCTGGCATGGCAAAAGAGGAAGCTTAGAGAGTATTTACTCTTGTGAAGTAGAATTTACCAATTTTTTACAAAGAGAAGCGATGAAAAAAACTAAAATTTTAATAATCCTACTTATTTTAGGCGTCGGTGGATACTTCGTCTATGATAAATTTTTCAATATAAAAGATGAAAAGGTGGAGTTTATCACCAAAAAGGCAAAGAAGGGCTCATTTAGCAAAAAGGTCGATGCAACTGGAGAAATTTTCGCCACCGAGCTAATCGACGTGGGAGCTCAGGTGAGTGGTCAGATAAAAAAGCTATATGTTAAGCTTGGAGATCAGGTAAAAAAAGGCGATATGATCGCAAGCATCGATAGCTCGACCCAGCAAAATAGCATAGACAATAAAGAAGCACAGCTTGCCATCTACAAAGCCCAGCTAGAAAGCGCAAAAGTGGCTCTAAATATCGCTAAAACGCAGTTTGATAGAGAAAATGCACTATTTGCCAAAAACGCCACTTCAAAGCAAGAATTTGAAAGTGCAAAAAACACATATAGTGCAAATAGCGCAAAGATAAAAGAGCTTGAAGCGCAGATCAAGCAGACAAATATCGAGCTAAGCACGGCTAAGATAAATTTAGGCTACACAAAGATCACAGCTCCAAGAGATGGCACCGTTGTAAGCGTGCAGGTTGAGGAGGGCCAGACTGTAAATGCCAACCAAACTACGCCAACTATCGTAAATATCGCTGATCTTAGCCATGTAAAGATGAAGATGCAAATAGCAGAGGGCGACATCACAAAGATCAAAGTCGGCACGCCAGTTGAGTACTCGATCCTCTCTGAGCCAACGAAGAAATTTCAAACGACTGTTAGCTCGATCGACCCAGGGCTCACCACACTAAGTGATGGCAGCTACGGCTCAAGTAGTAGCAGTAAGTCTTCATACTCAAGTAGCTCTAGCAGCAGCTCGGCGGTTTATTACTACGCGCAAAGTATCGTTGATAACAAAGATGGAATTTTAAGAATAGGTATGACCACGCAAAACGAGCTTTTAATAGCAAACGTCGAGGACGCCATCATCGTGCCAAGCATCGGCATCAAAAAGGATGAAAATAGCACTTTTGTCTATGTGCTAAAAGATGGCAAGCCAGTAAAAACAGCGGTCAAAACTGGCATAAAAGACAACCTCGATACGCAGATCATCAGCGGCATAAACGAGGGCGATGAGATCATCACATCTCAAGGCTCATCAAGCGAGATCGCTAAGATGATCGCAAAAGAACATAAGAAGTTTTAAGTGATAAGCCTAAAAAACATCACTAAAAGCTTTAAGCTAGGTGACAATGATATAGAGATCCTGCATGGCATAAATTTAGAGATAAAAAAGGGCGAGTTTATAGCCATCATCGGTCAGTCTGGCTCTGGCAAATCAACCCTGATGAACATCCTTGGCTGCTTAGACAGCCCAAGTGGCGGGCAGTACCTGCTTGATGGCAAAGATATATCAAAATTTGATAGCGACGCACTTGCTAAACTTAGGCGAGATAAATTTGGATTTATCTTTCAAAGATATAACCTGCTTAGCACGATGAACGCCCTTGAAAACGTAGCACTGCCTAGCATCTACGCAGGGGCAAACAAGAGCGAGCGAGAAAAAAGAGCTAATGAGCTTCTTGGCTCACTTGGTCTTAGCGAAAAGGCGAAAAATTTACCAAACAAACTTTCAGGCGGACAACAGCAAAGGGTCTCCATAGCAAGGGCGCTGATGAATGGCGGCGAGATCATCTTAGCAGACGAGCCAACAGGCGCGCTTGATAGCAAAAGCGGGTTAAGGGTGATGGAAATTTTAGTTGATCTTTACAAAAAAGGCCACACCATCATCATCGTTACGCACGACCCAAAGATCGCAGAGTATGCGAGTAGGGTGATAGAGATAAAAGATGGCAACATCGTAAGTGACAATGTCAAAAATGGCAAAATTTATGAAGCCAGCAAGCAAACCCAGCCAGAAAAGAGTAAATTTACCTACTATAAAGACCAGCTCATAGAGAGCTTTAAAATGTCGGTAAATGCGATGTTGGCGCACAAACTAAGATCGCTTTTAACGATGCTTGGCATTATTATAGGTATCACCGCGGTTATTAGCGTCGTTGCCCTTGGCAAGGGCTCGCAGGAGCAAATTTTAGCTGGTATCAGAAAGATCGGCACAAACACGATCGACATCATGCCTGGTAAAGGCTTTGGCGATATGCTCTCAGGCAAGGTCAAAACGCTCTCCATAAGCGATGCAAATATGCTTGCTAAGCAGTCCTTTTTAGACTCAGTCACGCCAAATACAAGCACTTCAGGCGTGCTAACCTATGAAAATATCTCGCTAAGTGCGAGCCTAAAAGGCGGTGGAGTAGGGAGCTTTGACGTAAATGGGCTAAAGCTAGAAGAGGGCAGAATTTACGATGATGACGAGGTTTTAAACTCCGCTTCAGTCGCACTAATCGATCAAAACACCAAAAATAGCATCTTTAAAAATGATGATCCTATCGGCAAGATCATACTTTTTAACAAAAAGCCACTTCGCATTATCGGCGTTTTGCAAAAGGATGATTTTAAGATGGGAGATTCAAGCACGCTTAAAATTTACGCCCCGTACACGACCGTGCTAAACAAGGTCACAGGGGATAAATTTATAAGCTCGATCACCGCCAAAGTAAATGAGGGCGTCAATGCGCAAATCGCCGAAAAAACACTAACTGAGCTTTTAGAGATCAAGCACGGCAAAAAAGACTTTTTTACAAGAAACTCAGACAGCATCAAGCAAACGATCGAAGAGACCATCTCAACAATGCGCCTTCTCATCTCAAGCATCGCCGTCGTCTCGCTCGTAGTTGGGGGCATAGGCGTCATGAACATCATGCTAGTCTCAGTCACCGAGCGCACCAAAGAGATAGGCATAAAAATGGCGATCGGAGCCAGACAGAGCAACATTTTGCAGCAGTTTTTGATAGAGGCGGTGTTACTTTGCCTAATTGGCGGAGCCATCGGCATCGTCCTATCCTGCGCTATTGGCTACATCTTTAACAACTTTTTAAACGGCTTTAGCATGATCTTTTCAAACGGCTCGATCGTGCTTGCACTTGTCACATCGATGGCTATTGGCATCATCTTTGGCTACATGCCTGCCAAAAACGCCTCAAAACTAAACCCAATAGATGCGCTTTCAAGGGAGTAATATGAAATTTCTAAGCCTAGCTTTAGTGCTCGTTTTAAGCGGCTGCGCTGTTAAAAATATAGATGAAAACTACAAGCAAATTTTACTTGAAGATAATGCCAGTAGTGAGCTAAATTTAGACACTTCTTGGTGGAAGCAGTATGAGCAAAGCTACCTTGATGAGCTTGTAGCACTTGCACTTAAAAACAACACCGACCTTGCAAAAGCTGCGATAAATGTAAATAAAGCACTCGCTCAAGCTGGCGTTTTGCAGGCAAATTTGATCCCTAGCTTTAATGCTGGCATCGAGGCAACAAGCAGCAAAAATATAAAAGAGGGCGGTGCGGTCACTAGAAGTTTTGGCTCAAGCATAGGGCTTAGCTATGAGCTTGATCTTTGGCAAAAGCTAGCAAACAGCAAAGACGCAGCGATGTTTGAAGCGGATGCTACTAAATTTGATCTGGAGGCTAGCAAGCTAAGCGTGATAAACTCAGTAGCAGATGCTTATTTTCAAATTTTATATTTAAACGAGAGCATAAAAACCTATGAGCAAATTTTAGAAATTTATAACAAGTTAAATGAGATAGTTGGGCTTAAATTTAAGCTTGGCAAAGAGGAGGCGCTAAGCCTAAAACAGATAAACTCACAGCTTTTAAGCGCTCAAAATAAGATAGAAAGTGCCAAAAAAGAGCTTGTGAGTGCTAAAAAAACGCTTAGGATTTTACTAAATGAGAGGCCAGAATTTGAGCTTAAATTTGATGGCCTCACGCTAAGTCCCGTTAAAAGAGTGGGCGTTGATCTAGATGTGCCAACAAGCGCCATAGCAAACCGACCTGATCTAAAAGCGGCCATTTACCGCATAGAAGAGGGCATCTTAAACTACAAAGCGAGCCAAAAAGAGTTTTATCCAAGCATCACGCTAGGAGCCAGCCTCAAAAGCAGCACCGACAAAAAAGAGGAAGTCTTTAACCTTAAATTTCTAAATGGCAACATTGCTCTGAATTTACCATTTTTAAACTATGCTAAGCTAAAGTCAAATTTAAAGGTTAGCGAGGCAAATTTCGAGCTTGCAAAGCTAAACTACATAAGCACTCTAAATAGTGCGCTAAACGAGATAGACACATTTTACAAAGGCTATTTGTCCGACGAAGCACTACTTGCAAACTACCAAGAGCAGATAAAAAACTACGAAGAAATTTCAAAAATTTACGAGCTAAAATACTCCTACGGCAAGGTCGAGCTAAAAGAGTTTTTGGAGGCTAAAAACAGCGAGCTAGAAGCCAAAATAGGGCTACTAAAAGCAAAATACACGCTTTTACAAGATGAGCTAAATATCTACAAAGCCATGGCGGGCAAATTTAATAGGTAAATTTATGAGCTCAGCTTGGGACTACGAGGCAAATGCATGCAGCAAGGATGGCAAATTTAGTGCCAAATTTGAAGGTTGTGAGGTCGCTATGGGCGCTCCAACCCTTGGCGAGCTAAGGCTTTTTGTAAATAGTGAGCACTATATAAATTTAAAAAATGAATTTTCAAACCACGTAAAAACGTCATCAATGGATAAAAATTTAGTTAAAGATTACATCGCCCACCAAATTTTACTTAGCGAGAGAGCAACAGCTTGCTTTTTGTTTTCAGGCGACTCTAAATTTCTAGCTTTTTCTGAATGGACGGCAGATAAAATGCAGATCATAAAGGTAGTACGCCTAGCCGATATGAGAATAAAAACCGCCGGAAAGCCAAAAAGAGTAGTGGAATTTCTCTCGTTTGATGATGACTTGCTTGAAATTTTAGACTCACCTATATTTATGCCTAAAAACTACACACTAGATATCCGCACACTTTTTGACGATAAAATTTAATTAACGCACTTTAGCTTGAAAAATAGTTTTCATGCGTGTTTTCATAACAAATTTAACTACTAGATCTTAAATTTAGCACACAAGATCACTCAACTTTAAAATTTTACGTAAATTTTGGTTTTGTAGTTGCGCTAATATCAAATTTAACTCTTTGCTCCAAAATTTAACGCACAAGACCAATATTTGGCGCACAAAAAAAGATATCACGCATTTATTCTATTCTATACTACTCTTAATTTAACACGTATAAGATTGTCTTATCAGCTTTTAAAAAACACTCGCTTTGGATTAAATTTACATCCAAAAACACCAGCTTGAGCGAGCGCTTTATTTATATTTATCGCCGCTTTTGCAAGGTCGGTGCTCTGCGTTTAAAAGCAAGAACCACAAACTCCAAAGATAGCTCTTGCTCACATTTTCAAAATAGGGGTAGATCAAATTTTAAGTTATATATATAAGGTAGATGCAAATTTTACAATTTTTGAAAAGTGTAAAATTTAACTAATTTTCTTACAAATATTTTTACGCCAAATTTAATGGATAAATTTAGATCACACAAAAGATAAAATGCAAAACATAGCCAAATCTAGCCATTTAAAACTTGTAAAAGTGCAGAATAAAGATTTTAAAATATCAATTTGAAAATTACAGTTTTCAATACAAAATATATAAAATACCTTGCATTTTACCTTTTGTCATATTTTGGCAATGCAATTATGGTTGATTTTAAATTTGCTTTTATGCTTGATGGTTTGAACTTGAAATGGTTAAATTTTCAAAACTGGAGTGATAAATTTTAAAATTTGAGTAGAAAATGTTTTTTGATTCAAAAGCAAAACTTGCATTTGAAAAATAAAATAAGTAGATATCCTTTGCGCCTGTCAAATTGCAATGAATAAATTTGCGGATTTTTAATAAAACTTATCTTTGATGTTTCTTTGGGTGGTCAAAAAACAGAGCTTTTGCACTGCCCTCTTTTAGCTCTTTAAATTTACACTCAAACTCTATACAAAAAATGCCTGAAGTTGGGATATTATCGATCGATGAGTCACTTAGGTATTCGCAAATTTCAGTTATGCTAGGATTGTGTGTGATGATGAAAATTTCATCTAAATTTTTATCCAAATTTCTTACAAATTCCAACAGATCCTCAAAGCTTATGTCGTAAAGCTCGTCTTTTATCTCTATGGATTTTTCTTTAAATTTTAAAGTTTTAGCGATGATTTTTGCTGTTTGCTCGCTTCTTTTAGCGCTACTTGAAAAGATAGCTCCTGGCATCACATCATACATTTTTAGCCTGCTAGCCATAAATTTAGCGTCTTCTTTTCCTTTTGGGCTAAGCTCCCTTGAAGCGTCTTTTGCGCCGTCTTTGTTCTCATCGACTGCTTTTGCGTGCCTTATGAAGTAAATTTTGCTCATGATCTCTCCTTTGAGAAATTCTTTATCCAACTAAGCTCTTCATTGCTAAATCCAGCCTTTAAGCGGTCCTTTTCGTTGATCTCTCTAATGCTTTTAAATGAATTTGGATATAAATTTAAGATGATGTCAAAGTAGCTTTTCTCATCGACGCCCTCTTTTTTGCAGGCAAATTTAAACCACTTATCGCCCTTATAAACGTGAGAGACTTCCTCTTTTAAGATGACTTTTAGGCACTCTATGAGCTCTTCTTGCCCGCCCTCAGCTTCTAGCCTTTTGATGATGTGAGCGTTTGCATCAAGCCCGTTTGCCTCCATATATCTTGGCAGTAGCGCCATGCGGCTAGTGAGCCTATCTGAAGTCTTTTGAAGTGCGATAAAAAGGCCGTCATGCACGCTTAGCTCGCCGTATCTGCCGCCTTGTTTTGTGAGTAAATTTTCTATCATGCAAAAGTGCCTGATCTCATCCTCAGCCACCTCCAGCCAGTCCTCGTAAAACTCCCTTGGCAGCCCTCTAAATCTATAACAAGCATCAAGCGCGATGTCGATAGCGCTAAATTCGATGTGAGCGACTGAGTGGATGAAATTTAGGTTTTTATCTTTTGGCTTTACCTTTTTGTTTAGCTCTTTCATGCTAACGACGTCGCAAAATTTAGCGTAGCTCGGGATAGTTAGCTCATTTGGCGCAGAAATTTCATCAAAACAAATATCCAAATTTGATCTAAATTTCTCGTAAAACAGCTCAAATTTTAAAAATTTAAGCTCCACGTCGCCCTCGTTTAAAATGTCCCAGATCTCATCAAAAAATCTCATCTGCTCTCTTTAAGTAAAATTTAGCATACAAACAGCCAATGCCCCAGCCTATAAAGTGCGCGTACCATGCGACATTTATGCCCATAAGTAGTGGCAAAAAGCTCATGGCAACAACTATGGCAAAGTAGCCAAACCACGCCTTTTTATCGGAGTAAAGCACCGAGGTCGCCAGCATGCCAAAGAGCATACACAAAGCACCGCTTGCACCGACTAAATTTATAAATTTCTCATTTTCAAATGCAAAATATATATAAATAAAGCTTAAAATTTGCGTCAAAACGCCGCCAACGATATAAAAAATGATAAATTTCTTCGTACCAAGATATAGCTCGCTCATCGTGCCAACTTGATATAAAAAGATCATATTCATGAGCAAGTGACCTGCGCCTGCGTGTATAAAGATAGATGTGAGGGGCTGAAATATATAGAGTTTTTCTAAAAAATAGATATTTAAACCAAGCGCGAGCCATAGCTCACGCGAATGCAGAAAGGTGAGGCTAAAAAATGCAGCTAAATTTAAAAGGATAAGCGCAAATGTAGCTGGGCTACTTAGCTTTGCCATACCCAGCAAATCTGTTTGCCGCTAGGCAGCTAGCGTTTGAGCACCTTACAACGTAGCTATTTATCTCTTTATCGCCTTTTAGATGTGTGTTTTTTTGTTTTAAATTCATATAGCTGTGGATGATCCTGCCGCCAGAGTTGTGGATAAATTTCACCGTCTCGTCCGGGAGTATGGCAGTTACGATGCCAACGTGAGTGACGTTTTTCTTGTCTTTATTTTTTTGTATGCCTTTGCCAAGGGTGTTTGAAAAAAAGATAAGATCGCCTTTTTTGGGATTTTTATGAGTGATCAAATTTTGGCTTTCATAGAAGTTGTAGATGGCTTTTGACTTTCTGCCACCCTTGCTGTAGTAGTTATTGATAGTTTTTTCATCAAAATACATATTTTTATATTTTGCATTTACGATAGAGACAAAGCCTGAGCAGTCACCCCCTGCTCTAGTGTTTAAGTATTTTTTAAAAAATGAACCAAATTCTTTATCAGCTCTGCCGTCATCTTCGTCTAAAAGCTCACTTGAAGTTTGTCTGCTAAAGTCACCATTTGTAGAGGCGGTTTGATTGTAGTCATTTTGTGGGATTTTAGGCTCATTTGAGGTGAAAGAACAACCTGTAAAAAGTACAACACATAGTGCAAAAAATATTCTTTTATTTATTAAACTTAACATATTTTTATCCAAAATAATTAATTTTCGTAATTTTAACTCTTAAATGTAAATAAAGCGAAAATAGCGCCCTGTTTTCTTTACTCTAAGTTTAAAAACAATATAATCGGCAAAAAATATATTTTCTTAAGGCAAAAATAATGATGCACTATCTAAAAATAGAAGGCAATGCCAAATTAAGCGGCGAAGTAAAGATCAGCGGAGCCAAAAATGCCGCCCTACCTATCATCGCCCTAACCCTACTTGCTAAAAATAAGATAAATTTAACAAATATCCCAAATGTCGCTGACATAAAGACGCTTTGCCAGTTGCTAGTTAATCTTGGAGCAAAGTGTGAATTTAAAGATGAAAACTCACTAAGTATCGACACGAGCAGTGTAAATTCGACCACGGCAAACTACGATATCGTTAGAAAGATGCGCGCTTCTATCTTGACGCTTGGTCCGCTTTTAGCGCGCTTTGGACATTGTGAGGTGAGCCTTCCTGGAGGCTGTGCGATCGGACAAAGACCAATAGATCTGCACCTAAGCGCACTTGAGAAAATGGGCGCAAATATCGAGATAAAGCAAGGCTACGTTGTTGCAACCGCACCAAATGGACTAAAAGGTGCAAAGATAGTTTTTGACAAGATCACTGTAACTGGTAGCGAAAACATCATCATGGCAGCAGCTCTTGCGCACGGCACGACAGAGCTTTTTAACGTCGCGCTTGAGCCTGAAGTGGTGCAAATTTGTGAAATTTTGGCTCAAAGCGGCGTCAAGATCGAAGGCATAGGCACAAGCGAGCTAAAGATCACTGGTAGCGGTCAAAAACTACTTGAAATTTGCGATATCGAGGTCATCCCTGATAGGATCGAGGCTGGCACATACCTTTGTGCTGGAGCTATCACAAATAGCAAAATTTCAGTCACAAAGGCAAATGCTGCGCACATGACAGCCATTTTAAATAAATTTGAAGAGATGGGCTTTGGCATCGAAATAGACGGCGATAAGATCACGATATTACCAGCTAAAGCCATTAAGCCAGTCGAGATAAGAACGACTGAGTATCCAGGCTTTCCAACCGATATGCAGGCTCAGTTTATGGCGCTTTGTCTTGCAGCAAATGGCGTTAGCACGATAGATGAGAGGCTTTTTGAAAACCGCTTTATGCACGTTAGCGAGCTAGCTAGAATGGGCGCTGATATCCGCTTAAATGGTCACATCGCAAGCGTTTATGCTCCTGCAACTTTAAATGCAGCTGATGTCATGGCAACTGACCTTAGAGCAAGCTCAGCGCTGATACTAGCCGCTCTTATCGCAAATGGCGAGAGCTTGGTGCATAGAATTTACCACCTTGATAGAGGTTATGAGAGGCTGGAGGAAAAATTTAAAAGCCTTGGGGCAAAAATAGTTAGGCTTGAGGAGTAAAAATGCTAGTAAATGACGCACTTGAGGCTTTAAGGGCTAAATTTAAACCAAAAAACGAGAGTGAAATTTTACCCATCAGCGAGGCTCTTGGCAAAACTTTAACAAATGACGTGATAGCGGTCAAAGACCTGCCCTGCTTTGATAACTCAGCGCTTGATGGCTTTGCTGTTAAATTTGATGAAAAAGATGAACCTTATAAGATCATCGCAAGTGCCTTTGCAGGCGATAAAGAGCAGCTAGCTATCGGCAAAAACGAGTGCGTGAAGATAATGACAGGTGCTAAGATGCCAAAGGGCTCTGACACGGTCATGAGGTTTGAAGATTGCGTCGTTGAGGGCGAGTTTGTAAAAGCGCCAGCTAAGCTTAAAAAAGGCGAAGCTTACCGCTTTAAAGGCGAAGAGACAAAAGTTGGTGAAATTTTACTAAAAAGTGGCGAAATTTTAAACACAAGAAGCGTGATGATGCTAGCAGCTCAGGGTATAAGCTTTATAGATGTGAAAAAGCAGCCTAGTGTTGGAATTTACTCAAGTGGCAACGAAATCATCGAGCCTTGGCAAAGAGCTAGCGAGGATGAAATTTACAATGCAAACGCACTTGGCATCACCGCACTTTTAAGCTCAATCGGTCAAAAAAGCTCATATCTTGGCATCATAAAAGATGAGTTAAATGCCGTAAAACAGGCATTTTTTAACGCTGCAAACTACGACATCGTTATCTGCTCTGGTGGAGCGAGCGCTGGTGAGGCTGACTTTATGAAGATAGCCCTAAGCGAGCTTGGATACAACGAAATTTTCTCGCACCTTGACATAAGACCTGGCAGACCTTGCAAGGCTTACGAAAAAGATGGCAGGCTTGTTTTTATCTTGCCTGGCAACCCTATGGCTGCTTATCTTTGCACGATGATGCTTGTTTTGCCACTTCTAAAAAGCGAGTGCTTTGTGACGCAAAAAGCTATAAATAGTGAAAATTTAAAGGTAAAATCAGGTAGAGCAAATGCGGTTTTTGGCAATGTAACTGATGGCAAATTTATAGCAACTGACAGCGGAAAATATGGCTCAGGCATGATAAATCATATATTAAAGAGCGATTTTGTGTTGATAACTAGCCCTGATCAAGGTGAAATTTTACAAAATAGCGAAATTTCACTCATAAAACTTCCATAATTCTTGACAAATGAAAAACAATCTGATAAAATGCGGACTTCATTTTGATTGCGGGAATAGCTCAGGGGTAGAGCACAACCTTGCCAAGGTTGGGGTCGCGAGTTCGAATCTCGTTTCCCGCTCCATCTTTTTTATACTCATTTTTTTATTTTCCATAAAACTTTTTGCAAATGAAGTCAGCATCTATCCGATGTATTGTGTCGTAAATGATCAAATTTCACTCAGTACTTTTGGCTTTGAGGGCGAAGATAATGAAATTTTAAACTTAGAGGGCAAAAGAGCTGCCAAGATAGATAGTAAAAGACTCTACGAAATTTTAACTTCAAATTTTAAAACATATAATGACAAAAGCGGCGGTAGCGTGGCTTTTGTGAAAAACTGCTCTATCATGGATGAAATTCAGATGCAGTTTTTAAGAGAGATCAGCGACGAGTACCCAGGCATTAGCGTGAGCGATCTTAGTATCAGTCCGCAAAATAAACTTCCTGCAAATTTTAAAGACTTGGTTTTTAAAAATATATTTTTAAACGATCAAAATAGCCAAAAAGGCGTCTTTAGAGCCTCATTTGAGGATGTTGATCTAAGCTTAAAGAGCCTTTACTTTAAATTTAGTTTTAACGCTAAAATGCCAGTTTTTATCGCTATAAATTCTATGAATACAAACCACATTTTAAGCTTGCTTGACTACCAACCAACGATGATCGAGTTTAGCAAATGGCCGCGCGACGCACTCTTTGGACTTAGTGCCTCAACACTTGTTACAAAAGTGCAGATAAGAAGCGGAGAAATTTTAACCAAACGCCAGTTTAACGCCATTAGTTTAGTCAAAAAAGGTCAAATGCTAAACGCCGTCTTAAGCGAGGGTGGCGTCAAGATAATCGCTGAAGTAAAGGCGCTTGAGGATGGAAATTTAGGCGATATGATAAAGATAAGAACAAAAGAAAATAAAATTTTACAGGCCACAGTTTCAGGTAAAGACGAGGCAGTTATAAGATGAAAAAAGTAGTTTTTGCAGCCACCGGAGCAAGCGGAGCTGGGCTTTTTCTAAAGCTAATCAATGTTGCCAAAGATAGCTGTGAGGCGCACGTCATAGTTAGTAAAAATGCCATGAAAGTCTTGGAGGCTGAAGAGAATTTAAAGTTAAATTTAGATGATCTTGGCGTGAAAATTTATGATGATCAAGACATTAGCGCAGGCCCAGCTTCTGGCTCGTTTGGCACGGATGCTATGATCATAGCGCCCTGCTCTACCAACACGCTAGCAAAAGTTGCAAACGGCATAAGCGACACGCTCATCACAAGAGCTGCAAGTGTCGCACTAAAAGAGAGACAAGGGCTAGTTTTGGGCGTTAGAGAGATGCCATTTTCTACTATCGCACTTTCTCAGATGCAGCTACTCTCATCTCTTGGAGCTACCATCGCACCCCCAGTTTTAGGCTACTACGCAGAGATAAAGAGCCTTCTTGATATGGAAAATTTCATCATCGGCAAGTGGCTTGATGCCTTAAAAATCGAAAATAATCTTTACAAAAGGTGGCAAATTTGAAAAAATCTTGCATCTATCCAGGGACCTTTGATCCGATCACAAACGGGCATTTAGACGTTATCATAAGGGCTACAAAAATTTTTGACAAAGTAATCGTCGCAGTTGCAAAAAGTGATAGCAAACAGCCGATGTTCGCACATGAAAAGCGCATCGAGATGGCAAAAGAGGCAGTTTGTGAGCTAAAAAATGTAAGCGTGCTTGGTTTTGATAATTTACTCGTTGATTTTGCTAAATCTCACGGCATAAACACCGTCATCAGGGGCCTTCGCGCGGTTAGTGACTTCGAGTATGAGCTACAAATCGGCTATGCAAACGCTGCACTCTGGGACGAATTTGAGACGGTTTATCTTATGCCAAGCTTAAATAACGCCTTCATCTCAAGCTCGATCGTCCGCTCAGTCTTGCGCCACGACGGCGACGTGAGCAACCTAGTGCCAGCAAAAATTCTAAAAAATTTAAAGGCGTAAAATGTATGTTTTGTTTGAAGGCATTGACGGCGTTGGCAAGAGCACGCAGATAGAAATTTTAGCTTCTAAATTTAGTGATGCCATCGTCACAAAAGAGCCAGGCGGCACAAAGCTTGGTGAAAATTTACGAGAAATTTTACTAAGCTCGAGCATAAAAATAGGCAAAAGAGCTGAAATTTTACTCTTTTTAGCTGATAGAGCCGAGCATTTTGAAAAGCTAGTTGCTCCAAATTTGGGTAAGCTCATTTTAAGCGACAGAGGCTTTATCTCTGGCATCGCCTACGCTTTGGCAAATGATGAAAACTTAGATGAAAACGTGCTTTTAGAACTTAATAAATTTGCACTAAATGATAAATTTGCAGACAAGATAGTCTTTTTTGAAGCAAGTCATGAGCTAATAAGCTCTCGTCTAAAAAATAGAGGCACCAGCGATAAGATCGAGGCTCGTGGGCTAGAGTATCTTTTAAAAGTGCAAAGCCTGATGAAGCAAATTCTCATCAAAAATGGCTTTGAAACGCTTTTTATAGACGCGTCTAAAAGCATAGAGCTAATTTCAAAAGAGATAGAAAATTTTATAAATTTTAAGTAAAATCACAAAAAAATAAAAAGGATAATGCGATGATAACGGCACTTCGTGGCATGAAAGATATGCTTCCAGCTCGCGCAAAACTTTACGCACAGATAATAAAAACCTGCGAGGAAGTCGCAAAAAACTACGGATATGAGCAAATTTTGACCCCGCACCTCGAGGAGACGGCGCTTTTTAAAAGAAGTGTCGGCGAGAGCAGCGACATCGTGGGCAAAGAGATGTATCAGTTTGAAGACAAAGGCGGCAACGACGTTTGCTTGCGTCCTGAGGGCACAGCTGGCGTGGTTAGAGCCTTTATCGAGGCAAAGCTTGACAGGGCAAATGTGACAAAACGCTGCTTTTATCACGGCTCGATGTTTCGCTACGAGCGCCCACAAAAGGGCCGCTTAAGGGAGTTTCACCAGTTTGGTTGTGAGTGCTTTGGCGAGGGCAGCGTCTATGAGGATGCGAGCATTATCTTGATGGTAAGCGAAATTTTTAATAGACTAAATATAAAAACAACCCTAAAAATCAACTCGCTTGGCGACGAGAGCTCGATGAAGTCTTACAAAGAAAAACTTGTTAAATTTCTAGATGAAAATGACGATAAAATTTGCGATGACTGCAAAAGACGCAAGCTTTTAAACCCTATCCGCGTGCTTGACTGTAAGATAGAAAGCTGCCAAGAAATTTATAAAAACGCCCCAGTTATCACTGATAGCTTAAGCGATGAAGCGCAGGCTGATTTTGCAAAACTGCAAGAAATTTTAACGGCAAATGGCGTTAAATTTGAGATAGACACCAAGCTCGTTCGTGGGCTGGACTACTACTGCAAGACGGCGTTTGAGTTTATCAGCAACGAGATCGGCTCACAAAGTGCAGTAGCAGGCGGAGGCAGATACGACAGGCTGGTCGAGTATCTTGGCGGTAGAGCAAGTTATGGCGTTGGTTTTGCGATGGGCGTTGAGAGGATAATGGAAATTTTAGGTGAAGCTAGGGATGAGCGAGACGGAGTTTATCTTTGCGCGCTTGATGCGGCGAATGTTGATTTTATCTATAATCTTGGCTCAAAACTTCGCAAAAAATATCAGGTTGAAATTTCTTATGAAGCCAAAAAACTTCAAAAACATCTGCAAAATGCTGACAATAAAAATGCAAAAATTTTCCTTTGCGTGGGCGAAAACGAGATGAAAGAGAATAAAATTTGGTATAAAAATTTAGAGACCAAAGATGAAAAAACGATAAATTTAGATGAGCTTGAAAAGGAGCTGGGATGAATGATTTTGGACTTAGCATTTGGGGCAATTCAAATTTTGTGATAGAAGATGGCAAAGTCTGCATAAACGAAGCTAGCAAGCCAGCGATCATCGACATCGTAAAAGAGATAAGAGATGATGGCTACAGAGGGCCGCTACTGCTTCGCTTTCCGCACCTTATCCAAAAGCAGATCGAGCAGATCCACGCAAGCTTTGCAAAGGCAAAGAAAGAGTTTGCCTACAAAGGCAGCTTTAACGCCGTTTTCCCGCTTAAAGTAAATCAATATCCAGGCTTTGTAAAAAACCTAGTACGCCTTGGCAAGCCCTATAACTACGGCCTTGAGGCTGGTAGCAAGGCTGAGTTACTTTTAACGATGGCTTATAACAACGACAAAGCGCCTATAACGGTAAATGGCTTCAAAGATAAAGAGATGATAAATATAGGCTTTATCGCCGCTGAAATGGGGCATAACATCACGCTAACGATCGAGGGCTTAAACGAGCTTGAAGCGATAATCGCCATCGCAAAAGAGCGTTTTAAACCAAAACCAAAGATCGGACTTAGAGTAAGACTGCACTCGACAGGATCGGGGCTCTGGGCAAAAAGTGGAGGCATACACTCTAAATTTGGCCTAACATCAACCGAGCTAATAGAAGCTGTAAAGATGCTAAAAAAGGCAAATTTACTTGAAAACTTCACAATGATACACTTTCACATCGGCTCTCAAATAAGCGAGATCCATCCGCTCAAAAAAGCACTCATCGAGGCTGGCAACATCTACGCTGAGCTTAGAAAAATGGGAGCCTCAAATTTAAAAGCTATAAATTTAGGTGGCGGCCTTGCGATCGAGTACTCGCAGTTTAAAGAGGAGAGCAGCAGAAACTACACGCTAAACGAATATGCAAACGACGTTGTTTATATGCTTAAAACCATAAGCGAGCAAAAAAAGGAGATCGAGCCAGATATTTTTATAGAGTCAGGTCGCTACATCGCCGCTTCTCACGCACTTTTGGTCGCTCCTGTGCTTGAGTTATTTTCTCAAGAATACACCGAAGAGAAGCTAAATTTAAAGAAAAACAATCCAAATTTAATAACCGAGCTAGTTGATCTTTACAAGTCAATCAAGCCTTCAAACGCCCTAGAGTACCTGCACGATGCCATCCACCACACCGAGAGCATCCTCACGCTCTTTGATCTAGGCTATGTCGATCTACAAGATAGATCAAACGCCGAGGTGCTTTTAAGGCTCATTAGTAAAAAGGCTGTCGTGATGCTTGGCAACAAGAGCAACTCAAGCGATCTAACCAAAATTCAAAAAGAGGTTCAAGAGAGATACCTGCTAAATTTCTCGATCTTTCAAAGCTTGCCAGACTTTTGGGGACTAAAACAAAATTTCCCTATCATGCCACTTGACAGGCTCGATGAGCGCCCTACTCTGCCAGCTTCGATCTGGGATATCACTTGCGATAGCGACGGCGAGATCAGCTATGATGACGAGAAAAACCCACTGCTTTTGCACGACGTGGATGTGGAGAAGGAGGATTATTTCTTGGGATTTTTCCTAGTTGGCGCATATCAAGAGGTGATCGGTATGAAGCACAACCTCTTTACTCATCCAACAGAAGCTACCGTGGAGATAACAAGCGATGGCTACAAGATCACAAATTTACTAGAGAGCCAGTCGATCCTTGATATCATGGAGGACATGGACTACGATATCTACGAGATCCAAGACACTCTAAATGAACGCTTAGAGAAATCAACTCTGATAAACGAAACACAAAAGAAGCAAATTTTGGGCGAACTTTATCTATTTTTAAATGACAATAGCTACTTAAAGACAATCAACTAAAAAGGACGAAAATGCAACTAGCAAACAGAATGCAAACATTGAGTGAATCAATCACAATCGCGATCAGTACAAAAGCTAAAGAGATGAAGGCTGCTGGCATCGACGTGATCTCGCTTTCAGCTGGTGAGCCTGACTTTATGACTCCAAAAAAGATAAGAGAAACTGTAAAAAACGCACTTGATAACGATAGCAAAAGCGGCAAATACACGCCAGTGCCGGGCCTGCCTGAGGTCATTGACGCCATTAGAGCAAAGCTAAAAAGAGATAACGGACTTGACTACAAAGCAAATCAAATCGTCACAAACATCGGCGCAAAACACTCACTTTTTAATGTATTTCAAGCGCTTATCAACCCAGGCGACGAGGTCATCATCCCATCTCCATACTGGGTGAGCTACCCTGAGATCGTTAAATTTTGTGGCGGCGTGCCTGTCTTTATCGAGGCGGACGAGAGCACAAATTTCAAAGTCACAGCCGAGCAGCTAAAAAAAGCGATCACACCAAAAACAAAAGTCTTTTCGCTAAATCACCCGACAAATCCAACTGGAGCTGTATATACAAAAGATGAGATCGCGGCATTTGGCGAGGTTTTAAAGGGCACTGACATCATCATCACAAGCGATGAAATTTATGAAAAAGTGATCTACGGCAAGAAATTTCACGCCGTAGCCTCAGTGAGTGAGGATCTTTTTAAAAGAACGGTCACGATAAATGGACTAAGCAAATGTGGAGCGATGCCTGGCTGGAGATTTGGCTATATCGCAAGCTCGATGGACTGGCTAATTGCTGGCATCAAAAAGCTTCAGAGCCAAAGCACAAGCAACATTAGCTCGATCGTGCAAATAGGCGCTATCCCGTCACTTCTTGGCGAAACTGACGAAGATATCGAAAACATGAGAAAAGAGTACGAAAGAAGACGCGATGTGGCAGTTGAGATGATAAACGCTATCCCTGGGCTAAGCGTAGTTAAGCCTGATGGCGCGTTTTATCTATTTGTAAAATGCAAAGATGTAGATAGCGACTCACTTAGATTTTGCAAAAAGATGCTTGAAGAGGCGAACGTAGCGACTGTGCCAGGCGTGGGCTTTGGTATGGAGGGATATTTTAGAATTTCTTTTGCGACAGACATCGAGAGCATAAAAAAAGCGATCGATAGGATCGCAAATTTTGTAAAAAGCTACAAAATTTAATGATCAAATTTAGTGTAAATGGCAAAAATTTCGAGCTTGAAAACGATATAAATGTTTATGATTTTTTAGCTCAAAATGGCTATGAGCTTAAATTTATAGCCCTTGAGCGAGACGGAGAAATTTTGCCAAAAAAGCTTTGGCGTGAGCACTTTATGAGCGAGGGCAAAGCTTATGAGATCGTCACTTTAGTTGGCGGTGGATGAGGAGAAAATGATAGAGATAGTACTTAATGGCGCAAAATTTAAGGTGCCAGTAAAAAACCTTAGCGAGCTAAAAGAGCTCGCTCTTGGCGATAAAGAGAGTGAAATTTATAAATTTTTAGAGAAATTTAACGCGACAAAGCCAGATATTTTTATCGTTGATGGCTTTGCTATAAAAGAAGATAGCGAGCTAAAAGATGGCTCAAACGTCGTATTTATAAGGCGTGGCGTGATGCCTGAGCGTGAAGTTTTACGCTCGATGATCGCTTCAAGAAACAGCCCTGAGCTAAATTTAGCCCTAAGTAAAGCCGTGATCGGCGTAGCTGGACTTGGCGGTCTTGGCTCAAATATCGCGCTAAGCCTAGCTAGAGTTGGCGTAAAAAAGCTAGTGCTTGCCGACTTTGACGTCGTTGAGCCAAGCAATCTAAACCGCCAGCAGTATTTCGTCCGCCACATCGGCTTAAAAAAGACGCAGGCGCTTAAAGAGCTGATAAATGACGTCAATCCCTTTGTCGAGGTCGAAACTCACGATATATTTTTAGATGAAAAAAATGTGGCTAGCGTCTTTGGCGAGTGTGAAATTTTATGCGAAGCCTTTGACAACGTCGCTGGCAAGGCGATGATACTAAACGAAGCGGGCGCCAGCCTAAAAGATAAAAAGATCATCGGCGCCTCTGGCATGGCGGGATACTTTAGCTCAAATCTCATAAAAACCATAAAATTTGCCAAAAATGTCTATCTTTGCGGCGACCTCACAAACGAGGCAAAGATCGGTCAAGGGCTCATGGCACCGCGCGTTGCGATCTGCGCAAATCACCAAGCAAATTTGGCCATTAGACTACTTATGGGCTTGGAGGCGTAAGTGCAAAGTGATAGCTTGATCCTTGGCGGCAAGGAGTTTCAAAGCCGCTTTATCCTTGGCTCTGGCAAGTACTCGCACGAGCTCATCGACTCAGCCGTAAACGAGGCTGGCGCGCAAATTTTAACCCTTGCTCTTAGGCGCATAAACGAGAGCAAAGAACGAAATATACTTGACTTTATCCCAAAAGGCGTGACACTTTTGCCAAACACCAGTGGCGCCAGAAATGCCAAAGAGGCCGTTCGTATCGCCCAGCTCGCACGTGAGCTTGGGTGTGGCGAGCTTGTTAAGATAGAGATTATAACTGACTCTAAATTTCTCTTTCCAGACAACGCTGAAACCATAAAAGCGTGCGAAGCCTTGGCAAATGACGGCTTTGTGCCAATGCCATATATGTTTCCAGACCTAAATGCCGCAAGAGCGATGCTAAGCGCAGGAGCTAGCTGCATAATGCCTCTAGCCGCACCCATTGGCTCAAACCAAGGACTAGTTTTTAAAGATATCATTGAAATTTTGATAAACGAGCTTGATACGCAGATCATCGTAGATGCTGGCATCGGCAGGCCTTCACAAGCGTGCGAAGCTATGGAGATGGGAGCGGCTGCGATCATGGCAAACACAGCCATCGCCTCATCTAAAAACATCCCGCTCATGGCAAGAGCCTTCAAAGAGGCGATCATCGCTGGTCGCAACGCCTATCTAGCAGGGCTTGGCGCAAAGAGCAAAAGCGCAAACGCCTCATCTCCGCTCACTGGATTTTTAGACTGATGAAATTTACAAGAACTGATCACATGCAGCTACTACCTCACATGCAGGATGTTGGCAGCGACATTATGGATGAGATTTTAAAAGAGCGTGCTAGCTACAAGCCAGAAATTTACACCGAAGCAGACGTAAAAGCAGCTCTTAATGCAAAGCACTGCTCACTTGAAAATTTAAAAGCCCTACTCTCGCCTGCTGCAGCGCCATTTTTAGAGCAAATAGCCCAGCTCGCTCAGGCAAAGACAAGGGCAAATTTTGGCTCAAACATCACGCTTTTTACCCCACTTTACATAGCAAACTACTGCGATAACCTCTGCGTTTATTGCGGCTTTAACGCCAACAATAAAATAAAAAGGGCAAAGCTAAGCGACGAGGAGATCACAAGGGAGCTAAGAGAAATTTCAAAGAGTGGCTTAGAAGAAATTTTGATCCTAACTGGCGAGAGCGAGACCAACTCAAGTGTTGCTTACATCGCAAACGCCTGCGCTTTGGCAAAGAAATTTTTTAAAGTCGTTGGGGTTGAAATTTACCCACTAAACTCTGAGGACTACGCCCTGCTTCACAAAAGTGGCACAGACTACGTGACCGTCTTTCAAGAGACCTACAATCCCACAAAATACGAGAAAATCCACCTTGGCGGCAACAAAAGAATATTCCCATACCGCTTAAATGCGCAAGAGAGAGCGCTTCTTGGAGGCATGAGAGGAGTTGGCTTTGCCGCACTTCTTGGCATAGATGACTTTAGACTTGATGCCTTTGCGACCGCACTTCACGCAAGCTTAGTACAAAAAAAGTATCCGCACGCTGAGATCGCATTTTCATGCCCAAGGCTTCGCCCTATCATCAACAACGACCGCATCAATCCACGCGACGTGGGCGAGCGCGAGCTTTTACAAGTGATCTGCACTTATAGAATTTTCATGCCAACAGCTAGCATAACGATCTCAACCAGAGAAAAGGCGAAATTTCGCGATAACGCCGTAAAGATCGCCGCAAATAAGATAAGCGCTGGAGTAAAAGTGAGCATCGGCGCTCACGGCGAAGAGAAAAAGGGCGACGAGCAGTTTGAGATAAGTGATAGCAGAAGCGTGGATGAGATAAAAGCAATGATAAAAGCAAACGGCCTAGAGCCCTTGATGAGCGAGTATGTCTATGTTTAAAATTCTCTGCGTGGCTGATTTTGAAAGCTATGAAGGCGATGACTTTTTAAAGAGGATACAGCTACTTTGCAAGGCTGGCGTGGATGAAATTTTACTTCGTGCAAAAGGGCTAGACGAGGCTCGGTTTTATGATCTTGCTAGGGTTGTAGCTCAAATTTGTGAAAACTACCGCAAGAAATTTATCATTAATCAATTTTTTGACGTAGCTTGCAAGCTAAAGAGCGACTTTTGGCTCACTTCGGCGCAGCTTGATTTTTTTAAAAATCACGGCGTTTTTTTAGAAGAATTTAGAAAAACAGCTAAAATTTACGCCCCAGCTCACGACCTAGAGCAGGCTAAAATTTCAGCCTCTATCGCTGACGTCCTCGTTGCTTCTCATATATTTGCCACCTCTTGCAAGGCGGGTTTAGAGCCAAAAGGGCTAAATTTTATAAGTGAGCTAAAAAGCTTAGATAAAGAAATTTACGCACTTGGCGGACTAGACAGCGGTAACTACAAAGAGGCCATAAAAGCTGGTGCAAGTGGCGTTTGCTTTATGGGCCTAGCGATGAGCGGCGATATAGAGCTTATAAAAAAGATAGCAGAGAGCAAAAACGAGCAAATTTAGCTCTTTTTGCATAAAATTTTACATATTAGTTTATATATAAAACTACATAAAATTAAATTTATAGACTATTCTTGCTCCTCTTGCGAGAACTAATATGAGTTTTACAACAGATCAACTTGCACGCCGTCTTGGATCTCGATAAAAACAGTGTGTGTTGATGGTATCAGTCTTCCATTGATAGTTTCTTGGCGATTAAAGGTCGCTTTGTAGACTTGATTTACCGCGTCTCCATCGCTTGTGACATCTACTTTGTTATAAGTGTCGCCAACAACGCTATGTTTATTATTTAGCGTGGTGATATCTGCTTTTGTAGCTTTTACAAAATCATGCGTAAGCTGCACCAGGTCTTTACTATCGCCTATAACCTTTAGCACGGTATTTACGCTCTCGCTGGCTGCGCTATTGCTCGCATCTCTTGTATTTCTACTATCTACGATGTCAAATATACCATTTGGGCTAAATTTTATAGAAACAGCCTGATCTGCACTGCCAAGTTGTACTTTTTCAAAGTTATTTATCTTTTTAACATTGTCTAAATTTGAAAAATCCACATCATCAACCACTATAAGCGTATCTACTCCGCCCTTGCCGTCTATCGCCCTGCCCTTACTATAAACAAAAGCATCATCTAGGTTGCCGCCCTTTACGTCACCTTCTTGCTTTAGATATACAGGGTCGCCAAAATTTGCCTCGCTATATTTGCTAGTGTTTATCTCGTAAGAATTTGTAGTGCCTATCTTTTTTATAAAATCATTTTGAATGAGCGCTTCAACGTAGTTGTTGCTAAAGAGGCGAGTACCGCTATGCTCTGAACCCACTAAAGCATCTAGTGGATAAGGACCATTTGGCGCACTAGCTTTTGGCATTATGTATAAAGATAAATTCATCTCGCCAGTTCCGTCCATATACTCTAAATCAAATTTATAAAAACCTGCCTTATTAAAAGTATAATCAGTGCTATACCATTGACCATTTTTGCCATATGATACTTCTGTGGATGGTTGTATAAATGTTGTTGCACTTCCAAATTTTAGCGTATTGCCATTTATGGTAAGCTCTGCGTAGTTGTGTAGGTCGGCTGCTCTTACTGAGTATGTTCCAGGAGCATTTACATATATCCAACCATCCATTTTCATGACAAGATCAGAGCCAACAGGGTTTGACTCTCCAAGCGTGTAGTTGCCAGGCTTTCCTTTTAATGTGCCGTTTGCAAAGCTTATATTTTCTCCTGTACCAGCAGTCGTATCTACACCGTTTCTAAATTTCTTTGGTGCGTATGGGTTAGATGCGTCATATAAGGCATCACTGCCATATCTACCCACTCTTGCTAGATCTTCTGCATGCATGTTGCCTTGGTCACGTAATGTCTTGTAGTGCGTCCCAGAGGCAAACTGCACAACGTCATATGTAGTAGAGGCGCTTGGAGAGTAAATTTTGATATAGTCCTTATAGATAGACTTTCCACCTCGCTGTGTATAAACACCGGAGTTGCCACCAACTCTAGCCGTCCATGACGGATCTACATAGTTATAAAACCACATATCAGCATCAAGGCCGCTGTTGCCGATAAAAGTTACCGTGCTAACAGAGACATTTCCTGCGGTGTCGGCATTTTTTATCATGAAATTTGCTCCGGTGCTGTTTGTTGGCAGAGCAAAATTTTCAGAGTAGCTGTGCGTATCATCAAGGGCTGAGCTTTTATGGACGGAATTTAGCAGATCGTAAAGATCTACTTTGTTTATGGTGTTTTTATTTAGCGTGTTGTTACCGCTAGCATCGGTGCCAACACTACCTGAGATATCTACGCTAGTTACATGCGAAGTTGCTGTTGGAGTGCCGATCGCATCAGGGGTGGCGTCTAGGTCTATATGAACCATTAGGTCATCATCCTTTGTGCCATCACTCTTTAAAACGGTCGCTCTTATGTTTGAGTATCTCTCATCTAGCTTTATACCAAGGGCCTCAAAGTCCATATTTACACGTTTATCTGCGCCGACTGTTAGATCTATATATGTTTGCCCGCTTGGTAAAATTTTGGTATTACCATGATCATCCTCAAGTGCTAAACGAAGCTTTGTGCCAGGGTCGCGGTCCACGCCAAATACAATATTTGGCTGTTCGTCGTTAGTAAGCGAGATGTTGTACTCTTTTATGGTTTTGGTCTCATCATCAAAGTTATTTTTCTGGATAACCTTCTCATAGTCCTCTACCCTAAGGTATTTAGCGATATTTATAGCTCCGCCATCTATCTGCGTGGCAAGCTTGACGTCATCTATGTAGCTTAAAATTCCAAAGTCAAAGAGTCTACCGCGAACACCATCTGTCGTGGTGACCTCGTTTGGTGTCGTGATAGTGGCTCTAACAGGTGTAGAGTGATCGACCGAGATAGGGACATTTGGTATGCTAAATTTACCATCCACGATAGGAAGTGGTGCTGAGCCGTCACTTGGCAAGGCGGTTAGTCCATCGTCGCTTATTGTGTATTTGACCGTTGTAGTTATAGCTGGTATGGTCGGAGTTGAGATAGTGACGCTTACATTGCTTCCTGGTTTTGCGTTGCTAGGTACGTAGATATCAAGGTCGCTTTGGGTTGATGGTGAGCCAGAAGGGGTTGTGATGCTATCAATTAGCCCGTCTCCGTCATTATCCCTTGCAAACTGCACCTTTATGCTGTTATCTACGGTGATCTCGTCTGTGACTGGGTCTGCTTTGTTGCCTGCTTTGTCGGTAAATGTAGTCGTGAAATTTGTCGTAACGCCATAAAGTTTTGTCGTGGTCTCTATGATGCCATTATTTACATTGATAGCTACGCCATCATCTCTTGTGGCGCTATATGCGCCGGATGCGTTTTGAGAAATTTTAATGGTTATCTTATCTGTTTTGCCGTTGCTTCCTGCGATATCTATCTCAAATTTATCGCCATCTCTTGCGTCGTTTGGAATTTTCATCTTTATAGAGGTTTTCGCACCATCAGGGCTAAAGCCACTCTCTTTACTAGTTAGCACGCCGTCTTTATCACTATCTTTTGCAAACTGCACGTGCGGAGATCTAACAGGTGCGACCGTATCGCTTGAAATTTCACTCACACTTGAAGCTTTTGTAGCTCCAGTCGTGCCGTCAATGATCGTCGTGCTTAGCTTTTTTCTGCTTGGATCGGTTGAACTTGTAGGGTCAGTAACTGTGATCTTGCCGTTTTGGATAGAGATAGTCTCGCTACCTCCATCAAGCGTGGCAGTAAGTCCGTCAGGTGCGATAGTATAGGTCTTTGTGACGCTTGTTGGTGTGCTAGCTGGGTCATCGACCTTTATGCGGATCTTGTCGCCAACTGCGGCGTTGTTTGGCACATAGATATCAATAAGCGACGCCGTGCCACCACTTTTAGCTAGTTCGGCTGCATTTATAATGCCGTCTTTGTTCTCATCAAGGGTAAAAACGGCGATCGGATCGTTATTATTTGCGATAGTTATCGTATCTGTCGCACCTGGGTTGCCTGATTTGCTTATCATTTGGATATTTAAATTTGTTGGCGTTGATGATGAAATTTTAACAGCGCTTGCCACGTTAAAGCCGACATTTCCGCCGCTCTCACTTGTGAGCGGATAGCTCTCGCCACTATCTTTATCTACAAGCGTGCCACTAGATGTTTTAACAAGCGTCTTTTCATGCAAAGTGCCGTCTGGATCGGTGGTAGTAAGCTTTATCTTATCGCCTATTTTCATGTTTGGTGATAAAACGATCTTCGCATCATCGCTTGGTGTACTGCTGGCTGGATTAAAGCCATTTTCGCTAGCGTCTATCACGCCATCGCCGTTTAGGTCTTTTCCTAAAATCACCTTTGTAAAGCTAAGAGCTGGCGTAACAGTATCAACGCTCGCGGCCGCCTTTGCTGGAGCTGAGCTAGCACCATTTGCTAGTGTGATGCTAGAGCTTACATTAAACGGGGCATTTGGCGTTATAGCAACGCTTGGGATGATAAATTCTTTTTGTTCTGGATTTATTGCATTTGGCGTGATAGGTAAAATTTCGCTTGGATTGTTTTCATTTATCACGCTTGTGCCTGCAGGATCTACTTTGTAAGAAAGCGTGGTTTTTACGCCGTTATTTACAACTTCTAGCGTCACTTTGTCGCCTGGCTTGAAGTCGTTGTTAAAAGCAACAGCCATGCTTGTGTGATTAGGATCGCCGCCTGCTTCTGCGATATTGATATAGCCGTCACCATCAAGGTCTTTTAAAAGTGCAATGCTAGGCGCTGGTATAGCTGGAGCACTCTCTTTTTGCTCAGCCGCTACTGGCGCTGCTCCGCTAATAGAACTAACTGGCATTGCTGGCTCGCTTGAGATGATAGCTGGTAGCTCTAGCGTACCGCCGTCAAACCAAACTACGTTTGAGATGTGCCCTTGCGTGTCAAAATTTGATCCATTTATGCTTGCTGCGTCGCTACCATGGCTTGAGCCATAAGAGTGGTGGCTAGAGCCTTGAGCACTTTCGTCGCTACTTTTGCTACTAGACTCTTCGCTCTCGCCAAAAATCCTTCTCTTGTCCTCTTCTACTTGCGCTTCATTGCCTTGGGCGTCAAATTTTGCATTTGATAGCTCTTTTGTGATGATGATAGTTTGTGGTTCAAGTAGCGTGATAGGCGCAGCGTGGTCGAAATTTATAACGATAGTGTCGTTGCTGCTTTGCGTGATGATCTCATCGCCTAAAAATATCTCGTCGCCCTGCTTTAGCAAGATCAACTTTCCGTTTCGTTTTACAAAAACTTTTCCACTTATCTTTGCGACGACACCAACGCTTTGCATCTTTCTTCCTTTAAATTTATAACTAATACATCCATTTAAATTTTAACGCGATTATAGCCAAAAGTATTACAAAATAAATAAAGTGATTTTATATAAAAAATTGTCATTTTGTCGCTCTTTTTTATATCTAAAATTTAGTGTGATTACCTGATAGTACGCTATTTTTGCAATGATATAAAAGAACAAATTTAAATAAATTTTAGCAGTAAGAAAATTTCTATATCACAAAGTAAATTTTAAAACTATTTTGTCATCAAATTTTATTTATTTTGAAAAATTTATGTTTGAAATTTCCCACGCCAAAAGACGTGGGATAAAATTTACGCTATCTTGCTAGCGTCGATGATGTTTAGATCAAGACCTAAGTCTTCCACAGATAGACCAAGTGCAAGACCTACAAGCTGAGAGAGGTGGATGATAGGTTTTCTAACATCTGAGTGGTTCTCATCTTGATATCTCTCTTGATAGATGTCAAGTTGCATTTGGCAAAGTGGGCACGGAGTTACAACTACATCTGCGCCATTTTGATCAGCGTTATTTACGATCTGGCTTGACATTTTTCTTACTGATTTTCCAGCTGGATAGCTTGCGTGGAAGCCGCAGCAGTCAAGTCTTTTCTCAAATGGTACGATAGTAGCGCCAAGTGCGCTTACGACGGTTTCAAAACTCTTTGGATTGACTGAACTTTCTCTATTGTGCAGATCTTTTTCAGGTCTTAGGCTGTGGCAGCCGTAAAATAGCGCTACTTTTAGGCCGCTAAGTGGCTTAACAACCTTTGCTTTTAGCGTATCGACATTTTGATAAAGCTCCCAAAGAAGGCTTGTGATCTCGGTTGAGCCGTTATATTTCATATTACCCTCAGCCAAAAATGTATTTATACGATCTTTTGCGCCCTTATCAAGCGTGCTTTTTGCTCTTGTTAGAGTTAGCATACAGGTTGAACATGTTGTTAGCATTGGCATATTCATCTGCTCTGCAAGCGCTATATTTCTAGCATTTGCCACAAGTGCAGCGATAGGATCGACGTCTTGTGCTTGTTGGGCCCCACAGCAGCTCCAGCCCTTTATCTCGTGAAGCTTCCAGCCAAGTACTGTAGCGATAGCCTCAAGCGACATCTTAGCCTCTTTAGCTGCTTGAGAGAGTACGCATCCTGGGAAAAAAGCGAATTCATTTTGCATAGTTACTCCTTACTAGCAGCTTTGCGAGCCGCGTTTATCATTTTTACTAGATCATCATGTCCTTCAATATCCTCTTCACCAAAAATATGAAGCGGATTCATCTTGCCAGCAAGCATTAAATTTGCCGCGATATCCATTTTGCCCATATTTTTGATAACGCCTTCTGAACGAAGTGCAAGCTTGATCTCATTTAGTCTGCCTGAGCCATCAACTAGATCAGTTAAGAATGCCTCAGCGTGATCTGGCCCCATGCCCTCATTAAAGCCTTTTTGTATAGCCATGATACGAAGATCAGTTATGTCGCTGCATGCGCTTATACCCTTTGGACAGCGGTCAGCACACTCTTGGCACTTTACACACATCCAAAGTCCGTTGTCGATAGCTGGTTTTAGGTGTGGCATAGGATCTTTGCTACGTGAGTCAAAGGCAGCTCTATAAGCATGAACAAATACAAATGGCTGCATATAATCACTCGCGTCTGCTTCAAGTTTATTACACTCGCTAGCGCATGCACCGCAAAGTATACAGTCCCATTCAAGTGCGACTTTGTCGTACTCTTTTTGACTTTGCTTACAGCCTTTTGCAGCGCTAAATTCTGGCTTAGCAGTGATGCTAGGCCTAATCTTGCGTAAATTTTCGATACTTGGCTCCCAATCCACCATAAGGTCTGAGATAACCTTGAAATTTCCAAGTGGTGAAATTCTAATAGTATCTGGGTTGCCATACTCTGCCAAAAGCTCGTTCATCTTTGTATCGCAAGCTAGATATGAGTGACCATTTACTCTAACAGCGCACGCACCGCATATCGCTGAGCGGCAAGATGCTGTGAAATTTAATGTCGCATCCTTTTTTTGTTTGATATCAAAAAGCACTGTTAAGAGCGTTTTACCTGCGATCTCTTCATTTGTTAGCTCATAAGTTGATTCATATTTTTTAGTTCCGTCAAAACGGTCGATAATAATTTTCATCCTAGCTCCTTACTCTGGCTTCTTGCCGTCAAGTGAAAATATGCCTGTCACAACATCTTTGTAGCCAAGCTCCAACTTGCCGTCTTTTAGTGTGACTATGCTGTGTTTTAAGAAATTTACATCATCTCTTTTTGGATAGTCCTCTCTTGTGTGAGCGCCACGGCTCTCAAGACGATTTTGCGCTGCAAGACATGCTGCACGAGAAAGAAGTATAAGGTTGCCAAGCTCGACATAGTCAGTAAATGCTGTGTTCATGACTGGGTTTTGATTTGGCACTTTAAGGGTGTCATATTTTGCTTGGATAGCTTCTAGGTTTTTAGAGAGTTGGTCTAGTTTAGCACCAGTTCTAAAGATACCCATTAGATCCCAGTTGTTTTTACCAAGCTCTTCACGAAGTGCGTACATATCATTTACGCCACCCTCGCCTGTTGCTATGGCTTTAAATTTATCTTGCCACATTTTTGCAAGCTCAGAAGTCTTTTTGCCGCTTGCAAATTTTGCATTTTGAGCGTAAGCACCAGCACCTTTGCCTGCTAGATCACCAGTTACAACTGCGTCAGTTAGGCTGTTTCCACCAAGGCGGTTTGCGCCGTGGATAGATACGCATGAGGCCTCGCCACCTACGTAAATTCCAGGGATTTTTGTGCTCATATCATCAAATTTAGCTACCTCTATACCACCCATTGAGTAGTGAGCTGTTGGGCGGATAGGAACTGGTTGCTCGATAAGGTCGATGTCTTGGAAAAGCATCGCTGTGTGGCGAATTTTAGGAAGCTTTTTCATGATAGTATCTTTGCCAAGGTGACGAACATCGCAAAGCACATAAGCGCTCATGCCCTCGCCAAAGCCTCTACCCTCGCGGATTTCTGTCTCGATCGCACGAGCGACGACGTCACGAGGAGCTAGCTCCATCTTTTCGTGATAGTTTTTCATAAAGCGCTCGCCCTTGTTGTTTAGCAAGTATCCACCCTCGCCACGAGCAGCTTCTGTGATAAGCGTACCGCCATTTTGAACGCCAGTTGGGTGAAACTGAAGCATCTCAGGGTCTTCAAAACCAAGACCTACTTTAAGCGCAGCAGCTATGCCATCGCCTGTTGCTATAAATGGAACTGATGTGCGGTTATAGAAAATTCTAGTGTATCCGCCAGTTGCGATGACTAGAGATTTGCAAAGAACTGGGTAAATTTGACCATCTTGGATGTTGCGAAGAACGACGCCTTCGACCTTGCCATCCTCAAGACCGATCTCAAGTAGCTCATGATCCATTAGAAATTTAACGCCAGCTGTGATAGCGTCGTCAAGACAGGCGTGCATCAAAACATGGCCGGTTTTATCAGCTGCATAGTTACAGCGTTTTTTGCTAGCGCCACCCATGAAACGAAACGCTACGTCGCCATTATCTTTACGAGAAAAGAGCATGCCATTGTAGTCTAGCTCGTGGATGACTGCGCCTGCTGCCTCACAAAATTTCACAACTGCATCTTGATCAGCAAGATATGCTGCACCTTTTACGGTGTCATACGCGTGAAGCTTGAAGCTGTCGCCATTGCTAAAGTCAGTAACGCCGTTTATACCGCCCTCTGCCATACAGGTTGCGTTACGTGATGGCATCATCTTTGTAGCGACAACGACGGTTGAGTTTGGATATTGCTTGCGAACGGCTGTTGCTGCACGAAGTCCAGCACCGCCAGAGCCGATTATTAGCACATCAACAGATGGCAAGCCATTTTCATTGCCCTTTGGCAACTCGCCAGCAAAAACATTGGTCGCACCAGCTGTTGTAGCTAGCGCACCTACGCTGATACAGGCGCTTTGTAGAAATTCTCTTCTGGTAAATTTTTCACTCATTGATAACTTCCTATTTTAATAAGTTTATTAGCGTCAAAAAACGCACCGCCAGTTTATTTCTTAATATTTTTTAAAACAACTACATTAATTAAAAAATTAATGATGAAACTTTACATAAAATTTACTTAAAAGAAACATAAGAATTTATTTTAGGTTATATAGTGAGATTTGATAGCTAAAATCATTTAGAAAAAGACCATTTTATCGTGTTTGTAGCTACTACTTATAAATTTATTATTTTGATAAAAATGAAAAATGATATTACCACGCAATATATACTAATAAAAATAGACAAAATGTTATAAAATAGCCAATTTTACGTATCTTTGAGGATATTTCTTAAAACTAAATAAATAATTAAAACTAATAAATTTAAATGGGATAAAAATCGTATTATTATCAAAAATCATATAAATTTGTAAATTTTTGATATCTAGAGAGTAAAATAATAGATAGCCCCGTAGTGTCTGACTGAAATAATAAAGTTTAAATTTATATCAAATATCTCAATGTCATCAAGCGAGGGATACCAGATATCACTAAAAAATTTAGAGAGATCATTAAAGCGCAAAATATCAATGCTCTCAAATTTATTAAAATTTATGCAAATTTCATTTGGCGTGGCGACGTTAAGTTTGTTAAAAAGAGCATTTAGATCAAGATTTTCTTCGTCCGCACTAAAGCCATCAAGCCTGCTAAATTTATCTATCTTAAAAAACTCATCTACATCATCTAGGCTAAATTTATAAAGTAAATTCTCTCTTATCTTTAAGCACTCACCAGCCGGCAAGCTCCTAATGATAGGCATATCAAAGCCATATTCTTTGCGGAAATTTTCTAGTTTTATCTGATCCATTTTGGGAGGTTTTGGCTAAATTTAAATTTAGCCAAAAATTTATTTTAAAAGCTCTTTTGCGTATTTTAGACCTAGCTCGTAAGCTTTGGCATTTGCCTCTTTGACCTTAGCTGGCACGCTTGCTAACATCTCTTCACGCACTAAATTTTCATCCATGCACCTACTCATCGCCACAGCCACACCAAGGGCGACGACGCTTTGAGTGATGACATTTCCGACCTCGTCTTTTGCAATAGAGATGATAGGTATCTCATAAATTTTCCAGCGCTTTTTGTCCTCATCACTTACTTTTACCAAATTTGGCTCAACAACGATCGCGCCACCCTCTTTCACGCCACTTTTAAAGGCATCGTAGCTTATCTGCGCAGTTGCCAGCATAAATTCTATCTCGCCCTCGTTTGCATAAGGGTATAAAATTTCCTTTTCATCAAGGATGATATCGACCTTCGTTGGGCCGCCGCGCACCTGAGATGTGTAGGTAGATGCCTTGACGCCGTATCCGCCTGCTTTTATCTTAGCAGCTGAGAGGATCTCGCCTGCTAGTATGACGCCCTGTCCGCCAACGCCGACAAATCTTAGCTGTGACTTCATGCTAGCTCCTTAAAATCTATCGCTTCGCCGCTCATAGCAGCCTTTCTTACCTTGTCGTAAGCCTTGGTGTATTCGATCTTTTCTTCATCTTTATGAAGCACGCCAAGTGGGAAAATGCCCTTTTTCTCCTCGTCACTTAGCATGTCAAATTTGACCTTGCTCGTCGTGCGGCCCTTTATCCACTCTAAATTTTTGACCGCCTCGCCCATTTTGTTCTTGCGACCTAAATTTATATGGCAGTTTGAAAATACATCAAAAAAGCTGTATCCATCGTGGCTAAAGCCCTCTACAAAGAGCTTTGTTAGCTTCTCTGGCTCGATGACGCTACCACGTGCGACAAAGCTAGCGCCTGCGGCAGTTGCGAGCTTACAGGCGTCAAAGCTAGGATCGATGTTGCCGTATTGTGCTGTGACCGTCCACATGCCCTTTGGCGTCGTTGGGCTGGTTTGCGAGTTGGTTAGCGCATAGATGAAGTTGTTGATTAAGATGTGATTTAGTCCGATATTTCGGCGGCATCCGTGTATCGTGTGGTTGCCTCCGATCGCTAGTCCGTCGCCGTCGCCAGTTACAACTATGACGTGCTTGTCTGGGTTTGCCATCTTTACGCCAGTCGCGTAAGCTACGGCTCTGCCGTGAGTCGTGTGGATAGTGTTGCAGTCGAGATATCCGCTAAAGCGGCCAGAGCAGCCTATGCCTGAGACCACGCAAACGTCGTTCATGTCCCAGCCCATGGTGTCGATAGCGCGGATGAGAGCCTTTAGTATGACACCGTCGCCGCAGCCCCAGCACCAAAGAGTAGGCATTTTATCTGTTCGTAAATATTTATCATAATTAAAAGCCATAAATTTCTCCTATCTTCGCCTCGATCTCGCTTGGGCTTATCGGTCTGCCGTTTGCTTTTAGCAGTTTTGCAAAGTCATCTCTTAAGATGATCTTTGAAATTTCGCCGCTATATTGACCTAAATTTAGCTCGCAGACCAAAATTTTCTTAAATTTATCTGATATCTCTTTTAGCTTTTTGGCTGGAGCTGGGAAAAGTGTGAGTGGCTTAAATAGCCCTACTTTTAGCCCTTTTTCACGTAAATTTAATATCGCTTGCTTAGCCGAAAGCGCCACGCTACCAAAGGCGATGATGCAAATTTCAGCGTCATCAAGCATAAACTCTTCAAATTTCTCGCACTCATCAGTGTGTAAATTTATCTTATTAAACAGCCTATTCATCGAGTATTCAACGATCTTGCCATCTTCTGTTGGAAAGCCAGTTGAGCCGTGATGAAGCCCAGTTATGTGGTAGTGATAGCCTTTAAAGAAAGGATTTAGCGTGGCTGGTGCGTCTGGTGCGGCGTCGTATGGTTTATACTCTTTTGGCTCGCCATTAGATTCTCTTCTTTTATAAATTTCTAGCTCGCTGATTTCTGGCAAACTAACCCTTGCTTGCATGTGACCTATCGTCTCATCAAGTAGCAGCATAACTGGCGTCATAAACCTAGCTGCAAGATTAAAGGCGCGCACGGTTTGCGTATAGCACTCCTCTAGGCTACTAGGCGCTAGCACTATCATATTTACATCGCCGTGAGTTGGGTTTTTAGCCTGCAAGATATCGCCTTGTGCGACGCGGGTTGGTAGGCCAGTTGAAGGGCCACCGCGCATGACATTTACGATGACAAGCGGTATCTCAGCGATAAAGCCAAGGCCTATTTGCTCAGCCTTTAGTGAAATCCCAGGACCAGAGCTAGCAGTCATCGCCTTAGCGCCACTCGCACTTGCACCAAGAGCTACTGAAATCCCAGCTATCTCATCCTCCATTTGTATAAATGTGCCGCCATGTTTTGGCAAAAGCACGCTTAGCTCGTGGGCGATCTCGCTGCTTGGAGTGATAGGATATCCGCCAAAGAAGTTACAGCCGCACTCGACTGCAGCCCTTGCTACTAGGGCATTACCAGTTGATACTACCTCTCTCATGCGCTCTCTCCAAGTTTTGCAAATTTATTTGCCTTTACGGCTGCAGCTCGCTCTTTACTCTCAGGTGTTAGCTTTGCAAATTTAAAGCCTTTATCAGCCACATAAATGGCAAAATCAGGACAGTGAAGCTCACAGTCACGGCATCCTATGCATGAGTCAGCATAGACCACCTCTATCATCTTGCCAAGCACCGCCTTTGGCTCAAGCCTCATACCTAGCACGCCTGCTGGGCAGTAGCTCACGCAGACATCACAGGCCTTACACCTGCTCTCATCGACCCAAACTGGGACATTTTCTTTTACGATCATATATCTTCCTACTCTAAGTTTTCTTTTAAAAATTTGATATTTTTTCTAATTTCAGCTTCACTTTTGTTTAGTTGCTCTTGCTCGTCTTCGTCTAAATTTAGCTCTAAAATTTCTTTCAAGCCATCACGTCCGAGCCTTACTAGCCTGCCGCAACTTAGCTCATCGTCTATTAGCACGCTAGCGCTTATTATCTCATCGCTCTTGCCGATGATCATCTCGCACATCTTCACAGCTGCAGCCGCTGGTGCGTAGTAAGCTGAAGTGCCAAGAAGCTTAACTATCTTTGCGCCACCGGTGCTTGTCTCTTTTTTGAGCGCTTTTAGCTCATTTTCATTTAAATTTTCACTGATATTGCTAGCTGATACGATCATCTCGTCATTGTGAGCGCCGACAATCTTTGCTCTTAGCTTGCTGGCGTCTTTATCTTTTAAAAGCGCTAGCTCATATCTGCACCTTGCGCTATCTAGCTCGCCAGCCATGCCGATCACTTTGTTTTTGCTAAAACCACTAAATTTATGAGCCGTCCAGACCATCGCATCAAGCGGATTTGTGACTACGATTATCACTGCGTTTTTGGCAAATTCAGCTATCTTTTGCGCTGTTTGCTTTACGACAACGGCGTTTTTAAGAAGCAGATCTTCTCTTGTTTGACCCTCTTTTCTTGGGCTTCCAGCTGTGACTATGACGATGTCACTGCCTTCAATTAGCACAAAATCATCGCCACCACAAACGCTAGTTTTAGCGTTAAAGACACAGCTTGACTGCGCTAGGTCGATCGCTTTTGCGCGCGCCACATCGCCAAATATATCTACAAGCGCGATCTCATCGCAAAGCTCTCTCATACAAAGCGCATAAGCTATACTAGCACCGACGTTTCCAGCTCCAACTACACTTATTTTCATCTCTTATCCTATTATTTGATTTAAAATTTCACTTGGTCTCATGACCTCATTAGCTCTTGCTTCATCTAGCAGGTAGTATCCGCCAAATTCCACGCTTGCACCGTCATTTTCTCTGATCTGCTTTAGAATTTCACTCTCGTTTTTCTCTAGCTCGTCTGCTAAATTTTCAAAAATTTTGCTTAAAATCCCGCAACTTTTTGCCATCTCTCTCGCCCAAAATAGCGCTAGATAAAAGTGCGACTCTCTGGTATCAAGAGTGGCGTTTGGCGTTTTGTTTTCATCTAGATAGCTAGCAACTGCTCTATTTAGCGCGTCACTTAGCTCTTTTGCCTCTTTTTTTTGCCTAAAAAACGCTAGATGTTCAAGCGATGCACTAAGCGCTAAAAACTCGCCTAAGCTATCCCAAAGCAAGCGATTTCTCTCTTTTAGCTCTTTTACAAGCGTCGGAGCCGTCCCGCCAGCACCAGTCTCAAACATCGCTCCACCAGCAAGTAGTGGCACTACTGAGAGCATTTTTGAGCTGCCACCTAGCTCAAATATCGGAAAAAGATCGGTTAGATAGTCTCTTAAAACGTTGCCAGTGACGCCTATAACGTCTTTGCCAGCTCTTATTGCTTCAAGCGATTTTTTAGTTGCTTGCTCGTAGTTTAAAATTTCAAATTTCACGCCAGCATTAGTAAATTTATCTCTAAATTTTTCAAATTTAGCTATCAAATTTCTATCATGAGCACGGCTGCTATCTAGCCAAAATATAAGCTCATCTTTTGAAATTTCGCCTCTTTTTAAAGCAAGCTCAAACCACGCATTTATCGCATCGTCTTTAGCCTGCGTCATCCGAAAAATATCGCCACTTTTAACGCTAAATTTAAAGACGCTCTCGCCAGCTTCGTTACAAACAACAAATTCTCCGTCCTCTTTTGCGATGAAAGTCTTATCGTGGCTACCGTACTCCTCGGCCTTTTTAGCCATTAGTCCCACGTTTGCCACGCTGCCGATCTTACTCACATCAAGCGCGCCATGCTCTTTAAAGTCCGCCACGCAGGCCTCATAAACCCTAGCATAGGTCCTATCTGGGATCATGCAAAGTGAGAAATTTAGCTCACCGTCCTTATCTTTTACCTTGCCAGAGTTTCTAATGAGCGCAGGCACGGAGGCGTCGATGATGACGTCATTTGGCACGTCAAAGTTGCTGGCACTTTCATTTAGTGCCCAAATTTTTGCCTTTTTGCTCAAAATTTCATCAAATTTAGCCAAAATTTCATCTTTATTTTTAAGAGTTGAAATTTTAGAAAACATATCTTTTAAGCCATTTTTTGCCTCGACGCCGTGAGTTTTAAACTCTTCACCAAATAGCTCAAAAACCTCTTTAAAATAGCTCTTTATCGCGTGAGCAAAGATGACTGGGTCGCTAACCTTCATCATCGTGCATTTTAGATGAAGGCTCAAGGTCAAATTCTCTTTTTTTGCCTCGTCAAAACAGCTTTCATAAAATTTATCTAGCTCATCTACGCTTAAATATGTAGCATCAACTATCTCGCCACTTTGAACGGCAAGCTCTTTTAAAAGCTCTTTTTTGCCATCTAAACTTATGAAATTTATATAAAATTTCTCATCTTTGCTAGCGATGATTGAGCGCTCATTTTCGTAAAAATCGCCCTTTTGCATGTAGCAAATTTTAGTTTTATTTGCCTTGTCCCAGTTACCGTTGCTATGTGGGTGCTTTTTGGCAAATTCTTTAACTGGTGGCAAGACTCTTCTGTCTGAGTTTCCTTGTCTTAACACTGGATTTACCGCACTTCCTAGCACTTTTGCATATTTTTTAGCGACCTCTTCATCGTAGTCTGTGATGATTTCATCTGGATAAAATGACACATTTATCCCTTTGCTTCTTAGCTCCTCAATAGCCGCTTTTAGCTGAACGAGCGTGGCTGAGATGTTTGGCAGTTTTATGATATTTGCCTCTTTGTGCGCGGTTAGCTCACCCAAAAGCTCTAGCTCGTCAGCCTTGTTTAGCCCAAGCTCTTTGCTAAAAAGAGATAAAATTCGCCCAGCTAGGCTTATGTCAGCCCTAGTTATGCTAATGCCAGCGCGTGATAAAAAGCTCTTAACGATAGGAAATAGAGAGTAGCTTGCAAAAAGCGGTGCTTCGTCGGTTTTAGTCCAGATAATGTCACTCATTTTAGCCCTTTTGATTTTTTGAAATTTATCACGTTTTTTATTAAAGCTAGTTGTATTTTAGCCCTATTTTGCGATATTTTGATTGTGCTCGCTTAAGGTTTTTGAAAAAATGTGTTTTTTCGCCTTTTTATCAAGCACAAAGTATAGATAATCGCTCTTTGCAGGGTTTATCGCCGCTTTTATTGCACTTATAGAGACGCAGCAGACTGGACTTGGCGGTATGCCGTCGTTTAGATAGGTGTTAAATTCGCTCATATCGCTTCTTATGCGCTCAGCCGTGATCACATCGTGCGAGTAGATGCCGTAGTTTAGCGTGCCATCCATCTGCAGTCTCATGCCCTTATCTAGGCGGTTGTAGATGACTGAGGCGACAAGTGGCATCTCAGCGTCGTTTGCGGCCTCTTTTTGGATGATTGAAGCGATGGTTAAAATTTTAAACCACTTTTTCTCGTTGTATTCGCCAAAAATTTTTCTGCTGATCTCGCTTTGTGCCTTTTTAGATGAATTTACAAGATAATATGCTAGGTGCCTTTCGCTGATACCAACTGGGATCTTATAAGTATTTGGCATCAAAAAGCCATCACTCACTGGCGCAAGGGCGTTATACTCTCTATTTAGTTTAGCTCCGTCAAGTCCAAGCTGAGTGGCTATCTGGTTTAAAAAAACGATCGTAGTTTCGCCAGGGATGAGCGTGATCTCGGTCATCGCAGCCTTTGCCTTGGCTAATTTTTTTAAAAAATCAACCCTTGAAATTTTATCTTTGCCTATCTCGATCCAGCCAGACTGAGGCGAGCCTATAAAGCGCATGGCGTATTTATCTATGGCGCTTAAGTTAAAGTTGCGATTAGCTAAATAAGATATAATTTCGCCCACACTTCCCTTTGGCACAAAGACGACCTTGCTCGTGTTTATGGGGCGTGCCAAATAGACAAATATGCTTAGGACGACGATGAGTACGATATCAAAGAAAATATCTAGGTATGGCTTTTTTATAAAATTTTTTATCATTTTGATTCTTTCGCTTGTTTTGCTTTTAAAATACGGCATAAAAATTAACGATTTCGAGTTTTACGGCGTAAAATTGGAGCAATTATATATAAAGTTAGATAAAAAAATAATTGTAAGAGCAAAGCAGATCAAGCTTCCAAGCTTTAAAAAAGACGTGGCACAAAAAAGTAGCGATGAGAGACTTTTAAACCTTAGTCAGGGCGTAGATTATCTTGATACATTTTTTCAAGAAATTTCGCTTGAGAGCGTGCAAATCGGCGATGACTTTAAGATCAAAATTTTATTTTTAGATGATATATTTTTCGTTGATAGCCCTTATCTAAACATCGATATCAAATTTCAAAATAAGCAGAAAGATGGCATAGATCGCTTCATAGTAAAAAATTTAAGTCTTAAAGATTTTAACGTAAGCATTAGCGGCGAAGGTAGCGCAAATTTTGACAAGGATGACTATAAATTTGATGGAAATTTCACCTCGCACGAGCTAAATGGCAAGCTTAGCTTTGCCTTAAAAGATACGCTTTTAACCTACAAAGCCTATGACGTAAATGCTGGCAGCATCAAGGACTTCATCGCTGAGCTTGATAGTCGCATACACCTAAACAGCGAGGTTAAAAACTGGATATATGGCTACATCGTGGCTGATGACTATCACCTAAATGAGATAAATGGCAAGGCTGACCTTAAAGAAAATGATCTTTTCTTAAACGAGCTAAACGCGACTGCAAATGCCAAAAATTTACTTGTTAAATTTGATAAAGGCTTGCCAGCTGTAAATGTCGCTGAAGCAAACATCACGCTTAATAACTCAAAGCTTAAATTTGACCTTACAGTGCCTGTTTATAAGGGCAAAAAGCTTGATGGCTCAAATGTTGCTATAAATAATATCTTTGATGAAAAAAGTGCAAATTTAGAGCTTTTTATAAAGACAAATTCCATTTACGATGAGGCGATAAATGAGATACTAAGAGCTTATAAGATCAACGTGCCAGTTAGACAGCTAAGCGGCAAAATGGACGCTAGCCTAAAAATTTTGATAAAGCTTGATGAAAAAAGCTTAGAAAATTTTGATGAAAAAAGTGTCATCGCAAATGGCGATTTTAAGATAAGTGACGCGGTTTTAGATATCGCTGGGAGTAAATTTAACGCTAAAAGTGCCCTTGTAAAGCTTGTAAATACTTCTACGCTAAATATCGATGCAAGCGGCTTTGGGCTTGATTTTTTCAGAGCAAATGCAAAAGCAGATATAAATTTACAAAAAAGCACCGGCGAGATAAAAGGCGTCATAGAAAGCTTTGATCTAAAAGAGAAAAATGATGAAATTTTAGCCTTTAAAAATGAGCCATTTAGCGCACTTCTTGACTTTAGTAAGCCAAGCGAGACCACGCTTAGCATTGAGCCTTTTGGGCTAAATTTAAGCTTTGGTGATGAAAGCTTGATAGCCACCAAAAACAGTAACTTCATAATGCAAAACTCCCCAGTTTTAAAGCAAAATGGCGTGCTTGGCTTTGATGATGTGAGCATAAAAAGCAAGGACTTTACTAATCTTGAAATTTTGGCAAAAGGGCTTAAATTTGACATGCCGTTTTTGGATAAAAATGGCTCAAAATATGATAGTGACGACTTTTTGATCACGGTCTCAAAAGCTGGCGTAAAGGTGCAAAGTGCGAGCAAGAAACTCTCTTTAAATATCGCCGAAAAAGGCATAGAAGCTAAGAGCAACGACCTAAATTTGCTTGTCCTTGACGACAACAGCACAAAAGAGCAAAGCACGCCACTTGAGCTCTTTGCAAAAAATGGCGACATCATTTTAAAGGACTTAAACAAAACCTTGCCATTTACTAGCTTTAGCGCCGAGAAAAAAGGTAAAAGCACCTCGCTAAATGGGCTGGCAAAGCAAGGCAGAGTTGGATATTTTAGCGATGAGAAAAGCATAAATTTAGACGCAACTGATATAAGTGGCGAGTTTATCAACGACCTTTTTGGTCTCAAGAGCTTTGAGGGCGGTAAATTTCGCCTAAAAATGCTTGGGGAGAGCTCTAAAAATTTCAAGGCTGAGGTGAGATTTTTTGGCACGTATCTAAAAGACTACATCTTTTACCAAAGGCTTTTAAGCTTTTTAAACTCGGTGCCGTCGCTTCTTAGCTTTAAAACGCCTGACTTTAACGACAAGGGTTTTACTGTTAAAAACGGCAAAATTTTACTTACTAGAAAGGGCGACGTGATCGAGTTTTTAGCGATTGAGATGATAGGCACGAGCGCAGATATCGGCGGACGTGGCACGATCGATCTAAAGAGCAAAAAGATAAACATCGACCTTGAGCTAAAGATACTAAAAGACGCAAGCGGCATCATCGACAAGATCCCACTTATCAACCAAATCATCCTTGGCAAAGACCGCTCGCTCTCAACCGTCATCGCCATACGCGGCACGACTGAAAAGCCAGAGTACTCGACGCAGATACTGCAAGACGCCCTGCTCTCGCCACTAAAGATAATAAGAAACGTCTTGCAAGCTCCGTTTTTGATATTTGAGTAAAAAGCGTTAAGCATAAAATAATTATTGTTTAGTATAACTTTTACAAAATTTACGGCGGAGTTTATTATCCGCCACTCATTCTAAGTATCTTGCCAGATCCTCATCAAAACAAAACAACGCATCTTTAATGAAATATTCTAACACTTGCGGATCAATACCCTGCCAAAGTCTTTTTAGTTCTAGTTTTTTAGATCGACGAGGCTTTGCTTTTGGTAAGGGCTTGTTTTGTAGTTAAATTTAAGGTCAAAACTTTTTTGCTAACTAAATGATTTTTAGTGAATTAAACCTGCCAAAGCTATTTTGGCGCAAATGTAATTTAGCTTAATTAAATTTCTACAATCAAGCTAAATTTATAAATTTAGTCTGGTCTATGTCTTCACAACAGAAAAATATCTGCCAAAGTAAGTTAATTTAGAGCTATAAATTTGTTGAAATTTCGTCCTTAAAAAAAGGGTGGAGTGATAAACGCGATGTTTCTTTTAGAATTGTTGCCATGTTCGCACTTTGCCGTATTTATCGGTTCAAGGACTAATTAGCACGTATTTTTGAGTTGGCGCAAGATCTTTGGCTCAACTTATTAATCCATTATTATAAAGACCAAAAATCATCTAGACTGAAGTGCGCGATAAATGACCTAAAAATTTATCTCGTCATTATTTATCAATGCTCTAAAAAAGCTAAATTTCTAGTGGCAATTTCTAAAATACCAAGCTTTTAAGCCAGCCTGTACTAGCAAAAAGTTCTTTTTATGCTCTTGTTCGTTTTTATAGCTCTTTAGGCGTTTGATTGAGAAAAATTTAACACTATCCATAAAAAATCAATAAATTCATAAAATTTTACGCATTATAATACGCAAAATTTTACTTCATCTCAAGGCGCATAAGATACATATCTTCGCCGTCAGTCACCTTTAAATTTTGGCTTTTACACTTTGGGCAGGTGAAGTCATTTTCGCTAAGCTCCCCACCAAATCCACAATCCAAACACTCTACAACAATGCCTTGTAAATTTATGACAAGCTCGGCGTTTTCGCAGATCGTGCCAGCCTTATAAACATCAAAGGCACTCTCCAGATAGTGTGGCTCCACTCCGCTTAAACGGCCAACTTTTATCTCGATCTTGCTTATCTCTTTGGCGTTTTCTTTGGCGGCATTTTTCTCGCAAAGGCTGACTAAATTTTGAACGATACTAAGCTCGTGCATTAGCAGATCCTTGGTAATAGCTCGCCCTTTGGCGGCTCGAGAAATCTTCTTGATTTATAGGCGTTTTCAATGATGACACGCTCGTTTTTGGCTTCCAAAACTTTGCCAATTATCATCGCGTTTTTATCAAATTCTCTTAAAATTTTAAGTGCCTCTTCAGCCTGGCTCTCATCAACAGCCATAACAAAAGTGCCCTCATTTGCGAGCTCATAAGGCTCAAATCCAAATAGCTCACAAACGCCCATCACTTCGTCTGCAACCTTGATATTTTCTTCAAAAACTAAGATGTCAAATTTAGTAAATTTGGCCCACTCATTTAGCACCGCACTTAGTCCGCCTCTAGTCGCATCGCGCATAGTTTGTGGCTTTATACCAGCGCTAAATAGCTTTAAGACAACATCTTTTAGGCTTTTGCAGTCACTTTTTAGATCAAGCCCAAGCTCAAATTCCTCTCTTGCTGCTAGCACCACACCGCCGTGTCTGCCAACATCTCCAGAGATTAAGATTTTTGCCCCTGCTTTTAAATTTTTAAGCTCCACACCCTCACAAACTATCTCGCCGATACCTGCTGTGTTTATGAAAATTTTATCGCATTTGCCCTTTGGCACGACCTTCGTATCGCCACAAACCACGCTCACGCCACTATCTTTGCATGTTTTTGCAAGTGAGCCAAGCACCTTTTCAAGCTCCTCTACACTAAGTCCCTCTTCGATGATGAGTGAGCAGCTTAGGTATTTTGCGCTTGCGCCAACCATCGCTAGATCGTTTATAGTGCCGCAAGCTGCGATCTTGCCGATGTCACCGCCATTAAAAAAAATGGGAGTTACCACAAAGCTATCGGAGCTAAATGCGATCTTTCCGTTTAAATTTAGTATCGCCGAGTCGTTGCTCTGCCTTAAAATTTCGTTATCAAAAATTTTAAATATCGTCTCGTTTATAAGCGAGTTCATCTCCTCGCCGCCGCCGCCGTGGCTTAGCATTATCTTTTTCATTAAATTCCTTAACCAACTCTTGCGTATTTAAAATATGCCGCACAAGCGCCCTCGCTTGATACCATGCACGATCCTATCGGATTTTGTGGGTTGCAGACCTTGCCAAAGACCTTACAATCAGTCGGCTTTGCCAGCCCTCTTAAAATTTGCCCACAAATGCAAGCCTTGCTCTCGCCAGCGCTCTCTACGCTGCAGTCAAACTGCACTCTAGCGTCAAGATAGGCAAACTCGTCTTTTAGCTTCATGCCGCTTTGCGCTATCTCGCCAAGGCCTCTCCAGACAAAGTCGCACGGCTCAAAGTACTTAGCTATGAGCTCTTTTGCCTTGACGTTGCCCTCTTCTTTGACCGCCCTTGCGTACTCGTTATAGACTTCATAAGTGACTGCGTTTTGCTGACGGACTAAATTTAACACACTTGCCATGATGTCAAGCGGCTCAAAACCGCTAATGGCGATCGGCCTTTTAAATTCGCTCGCTAGCTCTTTATAAATTTTACTTCCAGTGATGACGCTCACGTGACTTGGACCCAAAAATGCGTCTATCCTCACGTTCTCATCGCTCATTATAGCTCTAACTGGAGCTGGGACGGTTACGTGATTTATATGAAAGTATAAATTTTTAATGCCCTCTTGCACCACTTTTTCAACCAAATTTGCGCTCATCGGCGTCGTCGTCTCAAAGCCAATGGCAAAAAATATAACCTTTTTGTCTGGATTTTGCTTAGCAATATTTAGCGCATCAAGTGGCGTGTAAAGTGCCCTTATATCGTGTCCCTCGCCGCGAAGCTTTTGCAAGCTTGTCTTTGAGCCAGGCACTCTTAGCATGTCGGCTAGCGTACAAAAGATCACATTCTCCATGCTGGCAAGCTTACAGGCCTCGTCTATGCGGCTTTTTGGCATCACGCAGACTGGACAGCCTGGGCCGTGAACGAAATTTATATGCTCTCCAACTAAGCTTGGCAGTGCAAATTTCATAATGCTATGCGTATGGCCGCCGCAAATTTCCATGATATTTAGCGGTTTTACACTCTCTTTTTGTATCAGTTTTGAAAGGGCTAGGATTAAATTTTTATCGCGAAAGTCATTGATAAGATCCATCAAATTTTCCCCGCGTCCATATCCTCAGCGATCTTTTGATAGACCTCCAAGCTCTCAAGCGCAAACTGCGTATCGATCTTTTGCATGGCGTATCCAACGTGGATTAACACGTATTCGCCAACTTTTACCTCTTCAGAGATAAGATCTAGGCTTACCTTTCTAGTAACGCCCAAGGTCTCAACGGTAGCAACGTTATTTTCATCTATTTCTATTACTTTTGAAGGGATCGAAAGACACATTATCTTAGCTCTTTTTTAAATTCCAAATAACTTATCCATTTATCGATGCCCTCGCCTGTTTTGCTATCTATCACAAAGATATCAACCTTTGGATTTAGCTTTCTAGCGTCGTTTTTCACTCGCTCGATATCAAAGTCAAAGTGTGGCGCAAGCGAAGCTTTTGTGATCAAAAGCACGTCAGCAGCCCTAAACATCACTGGATATTTGCTCACCTTATCATCGCCCTCTGGCACTGAAAGAAGCACAGCGTTAAAGTGTGAGCCAACGTCGTAGCTTGCAGGGCAGACTAAATTTCCAACATTTTCTATAAAGACTAGATCAAGCTCATTTAGTGGCAGGTGATGAAGCCCCTCATGCACCATAAAAGCGTCTAAGTGGCAGGTCTGACCTGTGCTTATCTGATGAGCTTTTGCGCCAGCTTTTACTATGCGGTCAGCATCTTGATTTGTTTCTAAATCGCCCTCAACAACGCCTATTTTAAATTTACCAGCCTTTATCGTAGCCTCCAAAAGCGTAGTCTTGCCAGCGCCTGGGCTACTCATCAAATTTACACAAAGTATCTTTTTCTCATCAAGATGCGCTCTGTTGTGAGCAGCCTCTTTGTCATTTTCAGAGAGAATTTTCTCTATCACGTCTATGGTTTTGCTCTCGTTTAGCACAGGGTGCGCGTGAGTCTCGTGGCTATGCTCGTGTGCGTCATGAGCGTGGTCTGTATGTCCATCATGAGTGTGTGGGTGTGAGTGAGTAGTGCCATCAGCGTGAGTGTGAGTATGGGCGTGATTTCCCATTGAACAACCGCAATCTTTACACATTTTATTATCCTTTTTTATTAATTTTCAGAGATTTTAACGCTTAAATTTAAAAATAAAATTAAAATTTAAGGGCATTTTATGCAAATTAGATAAATTAACCCGTTTTTTAATTACCCTTTAAATTTACCTTTGATCTTGCAAGCGAACTGGCTCTTCAAAGCTCTCGTTATCATCTGTGTAGCCATTTTCATCAAAATTTTCATCATTGCTTCTTTTTTTGCCATTTGGTGTGATGATGATATCTTTTAGCCTTGCCCTGCCATCATCCATCACCATCAAAACAGCAACAGCATCCACGTCTTGATCCATCATCTCTCGCTCAGTTTGCTTTGCCTTTTTAGTTGGCATGTAAAACTCTTCGATGCCATATTTTACAAATGAATATCCATCAAATTTGCCAGCTAAGAAAAGAGCGTCTTTTGGCTTAGTAAAGCTAAATTTATCAAAAGCGTAAGTGGCATTAGCATCTTGCTTTAAAATGGCGTAAATTTCATCATTTTTTGAGATATTTCTATCATATATATATATCTCAACGCCAGTTTTTTCATCAAATTTAGACTGCTGCAGATTTGAAAAATCATAGCTCAAGCTCACGTAGTTTCCGCGAAAGAGATCCCTTGGATCGTAAAGATTTACCCTCACTTTTATCTCTTTTCCAAGATAAAGTGGCATGAGTGCGTATGCGAGCATCGCAATTATTAGTAAAATTTGAAAAATTATGGCTAGTATTAGTGATCTTATCTTCATTTTGTACGTCCTTTTTTAGCAGCGACTGCGAGCACAACGAAGGCAAAGACGATAAATAGCGCCGTAGCCCCCAAATAATCGCCTATTAGCTCAAAGTATCTAACCACCGCAACTAAGAATATCATACATAGTCCAAGCGTTAGCTCGCCATTTTTGATAAGCACGGCAGCGACGATGATGTTTGCTAGTGAGAAGAAGATATTTGCATATCCAACGCCTAAGCTAAAGACAAATGGCAAAGCAAAGAGTATCAAGCCAAGAAGCAAGCCGCTTTTGTTTTTCTCTTTGAAAAATAGCGCAATGCTAGCGATGCTAAATACGGCAAAAACCTTGCCAAAACTGCTATAAAAAAATGCTTTTGCAAACCAAAATTTATCTTCTTCTAGCTCGTAGATATCGCCATTTGCATAAGCTATCAGGCAAACGATCAAGATAATGATACCAAGATACTTGCCAAAGCCTTTTACAAGGTGTGCCAGTCTATCTCTAAAGCCAGCTAACGCGCCAAAGAGCGCGACAAGTAAAAGTGCGTATGAGAGTGATAAAGTAGCAGCCATCGGCGCCCTAAACATAAGATCATAGCCATAAAATTCATTAAACCCGCTGATCCTAGCGCAAAGCGAAACGATGTAGAAAAATATATCCGCCAAAAGCACAATCGCAAGAAAAATAGAGTCACTTTTATAAAGCGTGTAGGTGCCAAGGGCTATAAAGACGATAAATTCATAAGCAAACTCGCCGCCCGTGCCCTTTAAAACAAACCAGATCGTCGCAAAAACAAGGCTTTGAGCCACCAGCAAGGGCTTTTTGCTAGCAAAAGAGAGCGCCATAGCTCCAACGCTCCAGAGCAAAACTCCGCCACTTGGCTCGTCGCTAATATTATAAATTTGAGCGATAAGCGCTATGGCTGCTCCGTAGCAGAAATTTCCCAAAAAGAGCGTGGCCGTGCCAAGCTTATCTTTGCCCTTTTTGAGATAATAAACTCCGCCAAAATTTAAAAGAGCAAGCACGCCAAAGATGATGACAAGGCGCCCCATCCTTGGTATCTCCTCCCAGTAAGCTCCAACTAGGGTAAAAAATGCCAGCGCGAAAAAGAGATAGGCAACCAACTTTAATATAAAACTAGTCTTTTCGCTATGAGCGTTTATATCTATATCATATAAATTTGCTATTTTTAAAGCGGTGGCCTTATCGACCACATCCTCTTTTTGCCAGCGATCTAGCTCTTTGGCTAGAAAATTTCTATTGTAAAAATTCATCTTTCATTCTCTTTAAATGACATTTTTTTGTGGCTAATGATAGCATACAAGCGCCAAAAATGCTAGAACAAAAATAAAGCAAAAAAGGAGAAATTTAAAAAGCCAAAAAACTTGGGCGTGCTTTTGCAAATTTAGCTTTAGCCAAAGCCCAAGTAAAAAGAAACGGTCATCAAACTATTTTTACCAAAAAGATACATGGCATGCGCAAAAAAATGCAGCAAAACCCTGCTATAAATTTGCAAAAATGGATCACAAAAACTGCTAAAAAACTATCAAAAAGACAAAATAAGACAAGCTCCGCAGCCAAGAGCACTGCTAGCTATTTACAAAAATCCTAAATTTAACAGCCAAAAAAGCTTTTAGCTTAAAATTTAGGCACAGCAGCCTTTGTAAGTTTAGAAAACTTAACACCCTTTAAGCCAGCAATCCTGTCAGCAAAGCGCTCTATCTTCTCCGCTTCGCCCCTTATAGAGATCGTTTCTAAGCAGTTGTGGTGATCGACATGAACGTGATTTGTGCAGATGATCTTCACATCAGAGTCATGCTCGATATCCATTTTTTTATTCACCAAATCGTTGTGATGATGCACATAAATGAGCGTCAAAACCCCAATCAACTCCTCGTTAGCGTCCTTCCAGCTGTCGTTTACGATCTTTTCACGGATCAAATCCCTTGTAAATTCACTCCTAGAAGCGTAGCCTTGTTCGCTAACTTTTCTATCTAGTTCGTCTAGTAATTGACTAGGCAAAGAGACACTAAAACGTATAACACTATCCATTTTTTGCTCCTTTCTCGTTTGATTACCGTTTAAAATAATTATACATCACTTATTAGAAAATGTGGATAAATAATAATAAATTTGCCCTAAATTTACGTTAGAATCGTTACTGCAGAATTTCTTATTGATATAAAATTTCAAATTTGATTTAGTAAATTTTTTGTAAATAAGTTCAAGCAAAGTCTTATTTTGAAAAACTCCACCACTTAGTAAAATCTCTTTTTTCTCATTTTTAGAAATTTCAAAAATAATATCAGCCATGCCATTTATAAATGCCGTTGCAGCCACTCTTGGCTCATCTTTTAAAGCACTTTTAAAGGCCTCTTTAAAGCCGATAACTCCGTCATTTAGGCTAAATTTGTAACACACATCTAAATTTTTATCATAAAGCGCCTCAAGCCTCATACCACTCTCTCCCTCGTAGCTTGAGTGAGAAATGCCACATATTATCGCACCAAATGCGTCAAATATCCTACCAACAGAGCTAGTTTTTACTAAATTTAGCCCCTTTTGCTCCATCATCTTGAAATTTCGAAGCACCTTTTCATCAAAATTTACTAGAAATTTACGCCCCTCGTCTTCAAGCTCATACTTCAAAATAATAGAATAAGCGATGAGGTAGATATTTTTTATGCTATTTTCGCCGCCAAATAAGCTAAATTCATCAAAGTGATAAACTCTCTCGTAACTCTTTTTATCCAGCCTAAAAACCTCGCCACCCCAAATTTTGCCATCCTCTCCGTATCCAGTGCCGTCAAAACAAAATCCAAGATACTCTTTGTCTGGCAAATCATTTTCAAAGATCACACTTAGCAAATGTGCGTAGTGATGCTGCAGATGAACTAGCTCAAAGCCCTGATCTTTCGCCCATTTTGTATTTAAAAAATTTGGATGCAGATCGGCTATGACCTTCTCGATTTTAAGATCATAAGTCGTTTCAAAAAGGGTGAAAATATCCTTAAACCTATCAAAAGTCGCCACATTTTTTAGGTCGCCGATATATGGGCTGATCATCAAAAGTCCGTCTTTGTAGATGCAAAATGAGCTTTTTAGCTCCGCTCCAAGGGCTAAAAACGTCCCTTTTTGCTTGAAATTTGTATGGATAAAATTTGGATTTAGCCCACGGCTTGTTCTTGTAAAAACAACTTCATCTCCAACGCAAAATGCGATACTATCGTCACTTGGCGAGTAAATTTCTCGGTCGTGATCAAGGTAAAAGTCTATAACATCACCTAGTTTTTCTCTTAGCTCGCTCTCATCTTTTATCACAACCTCGCCTGAGATGTTTGCGCTAGTTGCGATGATGTCGTGCTCTAAATAATCAAATAGCAAAAGATGTATGCCGCTAAATGCAAGCATGACGCCAAGCTTGTTTAAATTTGGAGCGACACTTTTTGCGATATTTGAGCCATTTTTTGCTTCAAGCAAGACGATTGGCTTTAAATTTGAGCTAAGAAGCTTCGCCTCAGCCTCTGAAATTTGCGCTATCTCTCTAGCGTTTTGTAAATTTTTACTCATCAGTGCAAAGGGCTTGCTTGGGCGGTGTTTTCTAGCTCTTAGCTCGCAAACTGCGTCTTCATTTGTCGCGTCGCAAACTAGATGAAAGCCACCAAGCCCCTTAATGGCTAAAATTTTGCCCTCGTTTATGAGCGTGGCCGCCTCTTTTGCCGCTTCGTTTTTACTAGCCAAGACTTTGCCAAATTTGTCTTTTAGATAGAGCTTTGGCCCGCAGTTTGGGCAAGAGATCGGCTCTGCGTGGTAGCGGCGGTTAAGCGGGTCTTTGTATTCGCTCTCACAAAACTCGCACATCTTAAACTCGTTCATCGTCGTATTTACCCTGTCGTAGGGCAATGCTTTGATGATGGAAAATCTCGGTCCGCAGTTGGTGCAGTTTATAAATGGGTATTTGTAGCGTGGGTTTGTGGGGTCATAAAACTCGCGCAAGCAGTCATCGCAAAGCGCATAATCAGGCAAGATAGGCGCTTGCTTGGTGGCTGATTTTGAAGCGATGATCTCAAGCTTTTCATAAATTTTATCTATCTTAAATTTATGCAGTTCATCGATCCTAGCAAGGGCTGGCAGCTTCTCATAAAGCTCTTTTTCAAAAGCTAAAAAGCTAGCCTCTTCGCCGCTAAAATTTAGCTTCACGCCCTCGTCATCATTGTAAATTTCGCCAACTAGCTTAAATTTGTCCGCTAAAGTATAGACAAAAGGTCTAAAACCAACGCCTTGAACTAAGCCTTTGATCTCATATCTAAAGCTTGATCTCAACGCCAAATCCGGGGTCAAAATTTGTTTTTATATTTGGGTTTAGGTGCTTTTTTATCAAGTTGCTAACTACCTTATTATAAAATAAATCCCCGCTTAAAGTAACATTTTTGATGTTAAATTTATCTCGTTTTTCATAGCTAAAATCGCTCAAAAAATGCGCCAAAGACTCGGTGCAACCAAAGCTGATGTTCTTCTCTCCAGCGCCAGCAAGGATAAATGAAATGATACTTTTTACAAACTTAACCCCGTCTAAACCAAAGTCATCTTTCATCTTATAATCGATCCTAACGCCCTTTTGACCGCTAAAATCACTTGCCATAAGGAGTAAATTCTCCCCTGCTTTTTTAAACTCCTCACTTAAGCCAAGCAAGCGTCCAGCTATGCAAAATAGCGAGAAAAAGCTAGCGTTTGAGCTAAATTTACCACTTGGCAAGGCGCGCTCTTTACTGAAGTTTTCAAGTAGCCTTTCGCCGCTCTCCTGGGCTCTTATGAGCTCATAAATTTCTTCAAAGCTGCTAAATTTTGGTAAAAATAGAAGCTGTGTTTTGCTTGATTTTGAAAGCAGGCAAATTTCATCATCGCTAAATTTGCTAAATTTTAGTCCCAAAGACACCTCGCCAAAATAGCTAAGCTCAAATTTCTCATCTTTTGTGTAAAAAAACGGGCTTAAAAGTGCGCTGTTTTCAAGCAAAGCAAGCCTTGAAAGAGCGCTTTTTTGCTCCTTTACAGAAACGCTTAAAAAGCTAAAGCCCTCTTTATTTAGCTGTTCGCAAAGGGCGTAAAGAAAAAGGTCATTTGGTGCCATCACGTCAAAAAATAGCGGTGCGCCCTCGTGGTTTTGCCTATAAATAGCTGTCGTTTTTAGTGCCAAAAGTGGCTTTTCAAAGCTAGCAAGTGCGATCTGTGCCCTATCACCAGCTATAAAAATTTTAGGTAGCTCTTTTAAATTTACAGGCATCAAGAAATTTGCATCAAATTTTACCCCAAGAGAAATTTCATATAAATTTTCATCTTGCTCTACGCAAATGCTCTTACCATTTTTTAATAAATTTAGGCAGGTTTTTAGCTTTTCATTAAAATTATCAAGCGTTATCTCACCATCAAATTTACTCAAAGCAAGCGCGCCACTTTCATTTAAAATAGCCTTGCCATTAGCCAAAAATGCCGCCGCTTGAGATGGGCTAAGCGTGCCAAATTTTATCTTTTGAATTTCACCTGCCATGTCAAGCTCATCTGCCGCGCAAACCTCGCTATGCTTTATAAAAAGGCTATAAGGCAAGATGACGCTAGCTCTGTCCGCTAGAGCGCTAAGCTCATTGGCAGAGCCACTTACCTTTAGGCAAATTTGATCATCTTTGCAGCTTATAGAGTGCTTAAGCTCCCCAGCTAATGAGCGTAAAAATGGCGCCAAAAAGGCTGGGTCTTTAAAGCAGTCAAATTTAAAAGCAAGTATCATTTTAAACCTTTTTTGGCGTAGTCATCGAGGGTGTCATTTAGGGTGAAATTTGCCACCTTTTCGCACTTAAAATCAAGCTCTTTTAAGTGATCAAGTAGCGTTTTTTCTAGGATACTAGAAGCTTTTATAACTTCATCTGAGAGGCTAAAATTTGATGATTCTATGCGGCTAGGCACGATGCCTAAGATTTTGGTTGTCGGTCTGTCGCCTGCAAGCTCCATTAGATGAAGGGTTTGAAGCATCTCGATCTCGTGAGCCGAGCCGTCCCAGCTGATAAAATTTGGTACGTTTAGAAAGTCGAAAAAATAAACATCGCCCACGCTTGCGCCATTTGCGCTAATGCAATCAACGACAATAAGATAGTCAAATTCGCTTATAATATGAGTTAGAGCGAGGGCTAAAGTGCCCCCGTCCATTAGAGTGAGCTCGTTTTTAGAGCTTGTAAATTTATAGTTTTTAGCCATCAAATTTACAAAATGAACACCTATGCCCTCATCAGCAAACATAACGTTGCCAATGCCAAGAACAAGCACTCTCATCAGTGTTCTTTTACAAATTTATAGCCACTAACGATGGCGTCCATCGCTCCATTTTTGCCTTTAACGGCGTTAAATATCGCCATATAAACGTGAATAGGCACAAATATCATGATGATCCACATGCAAATTCTATGTATCGTTCTAACATTTGCTAGTCCGCCCATAAGCTCTTCAAAGTATCTCGCTGGCTCGTAGATCGCTCCGCCAAGTCCCTCGTGATAAACGTGAGCGTAAAGCACTAAGCCAGTTAGGCAGATGAGTGCCAAGATGACGTAAAAGAAAAAGTATGAGGCAAACTGCAATGGGTTATAAACGCCCCTTAAATGCGGGTGTGGCCCCATAAAGATGTAGTATTTTATCTGCGCTATCCAAACTTTTGGACTTAAAAAGTCAAGCACGCTCATCCACTCTTTTTTGCTGTGCTTATCAAAGACAAATAGATAGAATTTAAAGATAAATACCGCTATTAGCACAAAGCCAGCGACCTGGTGCGCCAAACGCCACTTTGCTTGCATGAAATTTGTAGGCTCGCTCGTGATCTCTGGACTCATAAAGACATAAGAGATGTAGTAGCCGCTCACAATCAAAAGCGTGATAGCTATAAATCTAATCCAGTGTGTCAGCCTAACGCCGATGGAGAATTCGTATTCGCTGATCCTGTCAGGATTTTTATGTGACATCTTTTCTCCTTACAAATTTGGATTTATCTTATAAGTACTCAAATCATTTCCCTTCGTGTCCATAACATGCACGGCACACGCGATGCAAGGGTCGTAAGAGTGAATTTTTCGTATTATCTCAAGTGGTTTTGAAAGATCAGCGATCTTCATACCAACTAAGCACGCCTCGTAGCTGCCCATTTGACCTTTGGCATCTTTTGGAGAGGCATTCCAAGTGCTTGGCACGACTGCTTGCCAGTTTGAGATGACGCCATCTTTTATGCGGCACCAGTGGCTTAGCGCGCCTCTTGGAGCGTTGCCTTTGAAGTGGCCTTTATACTCTTTGCTATTATCTATGACATATTTTGCGCAGGTCTCTTGATCTGTCTTTAAATTTTCTATCAAGGCATTAAATGCGTCCATTGTGTGCTCTGCGACCACTTTTGCTTCAAGCATACGAGCAGCGGTTCTGCCTAGAGTTGAGAAAACTGCACTTAGTGGCAAGCCACTCTTTGCTAAAAACTCATCGACTACCTTTTTAACTCTCTCGTTGCCTTTAGCGTAGTTTATGACGATGCTTGCGATCGGTCCTACTTGCATAGGCATGCCATCATACCTTGGCGCTTTGATCCAGCTATATTTGCCCTTTGTGTCAAAAAGCTTGCTGTGAGCTAGTTTGCCCTCACCGTCTATGCTCTCGCCATCAACAAGGCCAGTGTAGTTTGCCTCAGTCTCACCATCATATGGATGAAGCGCTTTGTCATTTTTATACCAAGCCCTTGTCGCCTCTTCTGTGATCTTGTCTTCGTCTATGTCATAAACCTTGCTAAGATCGCCATTTAAGATGATACCGCCTTTAAATAGATGGTCATTTTTACCGATCAAAAACTCATCGTAGCAGAATAAATTTGATACGCCAACATCGTTTAGAACGCTTGGCTCGTTTGCATAAGCCTTAGCAGCCATCAAAATATCTGGGTAGTAAGCTCTATCGACAAATTCTTTGATCTCAGCAAATTTACTCATATATTCGCCCATTCTAGCTGGATCCATAAGGTCCATCACGCAGGTCACGCCGCCAACTGTTAGGCTTTGTGGGTGTGGGTTTTTCGCGCCAAAGATAGCCATCATCTGAGCTGCTGTTCTTTGGATTCTAAGGCACTCAAGATAGTGAGAGAGGACGATTAAATTTTGCTCTGGAGTAAATTTATATGTGCTATGTCCCCAGTATGCGTTGGCAAATGGTCCAAGGTTGCCCTTTTTAACAAAGGCTTCAACCCTCTCTTTTACCTCTTTTAGCTTATCAGCTCCTGTTGCAAATGGCGTGCTTGTGTATTTAAACGCCTCTTCGCTAGCTTTATGCACATCAGCACTTAGCGCAGAGACGACGTCCGCCCAGTCCATGCCGTGGAGCTGATAAAAGTGCACGATGTGATCGTGAAGATATAAAGCTGCGTTCATGAGCGTTCTAGTTAGCTCTGCATTTAGCGGAGGCTTGATGCCAAGGGCGTCCTCAACTGCTACTATGCCTGCTCTGTAGTGTGAGTATGTGCAAACGCCGCAAATTCTTTGCATGAAAAAGCCAGCATCTCTTGGGTCTCTGTTTTTTACTATCTGCTCTAAGCCCCTCCAAAGAGTTGAGCCAGAGTAAGCCTCTTTGACAACGTTGTTTTCATCGACTACGACTTCTATTCTTAAGTGCCCTTCGATACGTGTTATAGGGTCTATTACTATTCTTTTTTCACTCATTTTTTCGCCTTATTCTTTATCTTTACTCATACAAGCTAGTGCAGCGTGAGCCGCTATGCCAACACCAGCTAGAGCTAAAATTCCAATGCCTATTTTATCGCTTACATTATCAGCGCCAAGCCCCAAAACAGTGTCAAATAGCCTATCAGCCATCGGCTCTTCAAACGGCCCCATCGTATCCCAGAAGTCTGGCTCTGAGCAGCCTATACAGCCGTGTCCTGCTTGAACTGGCCATGATGTGTGCTGGTTAAATCTCTCGCGTGAGCAGTTATTAAATGTATATGGACCTTTACAGCCTACTTTATATAAGCAGTAGCCATTTTTTGCGCCCTCGTCGCCAAAGCTTTGGACAAATTCGCCTGCGTCAAAGTGACCGCGTCTCTCGCAAAGATCGTGAATTCTTAAGCCATAAGCCCATTTTGGTCTGTTATAAACATCAAGTGCAGGCAAAGTACCAAATAGCAAGTAGTGAAGCACGTTGCCAACGATGTTTTTCTCGCTTGGAGGACAGCCTGGCACGTTTATGACTGGCTTGTCAGTCACCTTTGAAAGACCAACTGAATTTGTTGGATTTGGCTTAGCTGCTTGGATACCGCCAAAGCTAGAACAGGTGCCAATAGCAAAGATAGCAGCTGCGTTAGCAGAGGCATTTACGGCGTGAGTTTTGCCGCTTGTACCGTGAGGTCCGACTGTTAAAAAGTGCTCAGTAGCTCCAGTTGGGACGCCACCCTCAACTAGCAAGATGTATCTGCCTTTATATTTTTCTATCGCATGCTCTAAATTTTCTTCAGCCTGCCAGCCAGCAGCTGCCATGATAGTTTCGTGGTATTCAAGGCTTATGTAGTCAAATATAAGGCTATCTATGCTTGGAGCGTCGGTTCTTAGCAAGCCCTCGCTACAGCCAGTGCATTCTGCCATGTGAAGCCATATCACAGGGAGCCTATCGCTTAGCTCAGCAGCACGAGCAACCATCGGTGTCATCGCACTTGGCAATGCCATAAAAGCTGTCATCGCACCAGCCCACTTCATAAAATCACGCCTAGTAAAGCCCTTATCTTTTAAAAGCTGCGCAATACTAGTGTCATTTTTCATCTTAGGCAATGCACTAAGTTCGCTTAAGCGTCTATTTATCTTTTGACGCAAGTCATTATTCATATAAGCTCCTTCATTAGAAATTTATTTATTTTGTATATTATCTTTTTTTGAAAAGAGAAATATTATTTTATTTCATTAATAATTATATTTAAATAAATTTTAAAGTATAAATTTTTAAATGCCTTGTTATCAATAGTCCTAAAATATGCTAAAAAATAATATTTAGTGGGAATTTATCCTATTTTTACAAACTGCTAAAGAAAAAAGATATTTTTCTGAAAGCAAATATCAATTAAATTTTTAATAATTTTTAAAAAATATAATTTAGTATATTTAAGAAGAAAGGGCTTTGAAATATAAATTTTTAAAAGCCTAAACGGGTTAAATTTAGGCTTTTAAATTTGCATTAAAATGGCCAGATAGCCTCCATAAGCCTTGTGCCCCAAGGTTTTTTGGTTGATTTGTCTAGCTCGCCCTCGGTTTTATATAAAATTTTGGCATCAGCTATGTATTTTGAGTCGATTTCGTTGTTTTGCGAGATATCGTAAGGTCTGATGACGCCACTTACTTGCATGATCTGCTTTTCGCCATTTATAAGTAGCTCGCGGCTGCCCTCGATGAAGTAGTTGCCATTATTTAAGATCTTGATGATCCTAGCTGAGATGGTTGCGGTAAATTTCTCGCTTCTGTTGCTAGTGCCGCTACCTGTAAATTTATTGCCACCACCTGCTTTAAAGCCGATGTCGCCGTATTTGTTTAGATTATCAGCCACGGTTGAAAGTGGTGCGGCTCCAGCTGTGAAAACGCCACCGCCAAGCGAAATAGTGCTATCTTTGTTGGTGCTTTTGCTGCCACTTGAAATTTGACTTGCATTTTCTGAGATGACGATGGTTACGATGTCATTTACATTCATCGCCTTTCTATCTGAAAATAGCGGATTTTCGCCCTTGCCAAAGAGGCTGCCAGCGTTGCTTTGACCGCTGCCACTATCTTTTGAAGGGAGTTGCTCGACATAAACTGGAGGTTTCATATTGATATGAGGGTCTGCACTTGGGGTGCAACCTGTGTAAAAAATGCCCGCAAATGTGACGAGCCATATCTTTTTATAGTTCATAAAATGCCTTAAAATAAGTATCTTTGTGCTAAGATTAAGCAATTTAAGTTCCCAAAAAGGTCACAAATGAAAAGTTGTTACATTTTTTCAGACAAAAATCTAGCATATTTGCAGGAAATTATAGCTACAAAATTCAAAAAAGTTGAGATCTTTAAGATAACTCCAGACGAAAATGACAAAAAAAATCTAATAAATTTAAATGAAAAGGAATTTTTTTTAAAATTTATAGATAAATTTGAAGAGCTAAAGGAGAGAAGCGACTTCGTCATAGTCGTTGGCTGTGAGGGCTTTAGCGTCTTTGGTAAGAGCGAGCTAAATTTAAAGCTAGCTAGAAATTTAAACGCTCCTGTTTTTGACGAAAATGCAAGCGAGCTAATGGCACTAAATTTAAACTCAAAGCTTCTAATAACCGATAATTTTGATGAAATTTTAAGCTACCAAGCCGAGATCATCACGCCATTTAAATTTCAAAGCCTGCTTCTAAAAAGAGCCAAAGTGGCAAACAAAACAGTCGTTTTGCCTGAAAGTGATGATGAGAGAATTTTAAAAGCAGCTCACATCGTGCTAGAAAAAGGTGCGGCAAATATCATCTTGCTAGGGCTTGAGAGCGAAATTTCAAAAAAGGTAGCCACTTTGGGGCTAAATTTAAGCAAAGCAAAGGTGCTAAACCCAGCACAAAACGAGCTAACAGACGAATTTGCAAAGAAAATTTATGAGCTAAGAAAGCATAAAGGCGTGGATGAAGCCAAGGCAAACGCGCTTGCAAAAGATAAAATTTACTTTGCCACGATGCTTATCCATGAAGGCATAGCTGATGCCTTGGTAAGTGGCGCTAAGATGAGCACGGCTGATACGATCCGCCCAGCCCTACAGATCATAAAAACAAAGCCAAATGTAAGCGTGGTAAGCGGGGCATTTTTCATGGCGCTTGAAGAAGAAATTTTACTCTTTGCAGACTGTGCCGTCACGCCAAATCCAAGCGCAGATGAGCTAGCCAGCATCACGCTAAGTAGCGCTCAAACAGCAAGTGCCTTTGGTCTTAGCCCAAAGATCGCCATGCTAAGCTACTCAACTGCTGATAGTGGCAGCGGGGCTGATGTGGAATTTGTAAAAGAGGCTGCCAAAAAGGCGAGCGCGCTTGATGCAAATTTAAAAATAGCTGCGCCAATTCAGTTTGACGCGGCGGTTGATCTAAGCGTGGCTAGCAAAAAGATGCCAAATTCCGATGTGGCTGGGCAGGCAAATGTATTTATATTTCCAAATTTAAACTGCGGAAACATCTGTTACAAAGCAGTTCAGCGAAGCGCAAATGCCCTAGCAGTGGGCCCAATACTTCAAGGGCTAAAAAAACCAGTAAATGACCTAAGCCGCGGCTGCCTCGTAGAAGACGTCGTAAATACCATCTTAATAAGCGCGATACAAGCAGGAGAGTGATATGAGAATTTTAGTTTTAAACTCAGGTAGCAGCTCGATAAAATTTCAGCTTTTTGAAATGCAGACAAAAACGAGCCTAGCAAGCGGTCTAGTCGAGCAAATCGGCAGCTCTAGCTCAAGGGCGGTGCTAAAGGCAAATGGCGAAGTTTATGAGATAAAACGCTTCATAAAAGACCACCACGACGGACTTGAGGCGATGAACGAACTCTTTACCACCTCGCATACGCTGCACGATCTAAGCGAGCTTGACGGCATCGGACACAGGATAGTGCATGGCGGCGAGAGCTTTTTTAGCTCGATGATCGTTGATGAAAGTGTCATCAAAAAGATCGAGGATATAAGCCCACTAGCCCCACTTCACAACCCAGGGCACCTTGCTGGCATCAAAAACGCGATGAAAGAGAGCAAAAACGTGCCTCACGTTGTTGTTTTTGACACTGTGTTTCATCAAAGCATGCCAGAGTACGCCTACCGCTACGCCCTACCCTACGACGTTTGCAAGACCCATCACATCAGAAAATACGGCTTTCACGGCACTTCACACAGATATGTCTGCAAGCAAGCGGCAAAAATGCTTGGCATAGAGTTTGATAAATTTAACGCTATCTCACTTCATCTAGGCAACGGCGCCTCAGCTTGTGCGGTGCAAAATGGCAAAAGTATCGACACCTCGATGGGACTTAGCCCACTTGAAGGGCTCATAATGGGCACAAGAAGCGGCGACATGGACCCAGCTGTTGTCATCTATCTGCTAAATATCGGCGTTTTAAAGTGGAACGAGATCGATAACTTCTTAAACAAAAAGAGCGGACTTTTTGGGATTTGTGGCTCAAGCGACATGAGAGAGGTCGTAGTCAAGATGCAAAACGACGAGCGCGCCAAGCTTGCGTTTGAGATGTTTTGCTACCGAGTGAAAAAGTATATCGGCTCATACTACGCCATTTTAGGGCGTGTTGATGCGCTCATATTTACCGGCGGCATCGGCGAAAATGCACCAAATACAAGGCAAAAAATTTGTGATGACCTAAAACATCTTGGCATCCACATCAACCACGAGCTAAATTTCTCTGACGCGAGAGGCGAGAGGTGCATAGATGAAGAAGGGGCAAAGATAAAAACGCTCATCATCCCAACCAACGAAGAGCTTGAGATCGCCATAGAGACAGCCAGAGTGATAAAAGAGAGAACGCTTTAAGCATGAAATTCCCACTTGACTGCAAAGATAGTTTTGAAAACTCATTTATATTTTGGCTAACTCGCTATGTCAAATTTAAACTTAGCTCGCTTTCAAACAAGGAGCTAAGAGACCCAAAGGCGCTCGCAAGTGTAAATTTCGCCCTAAGCCGCGAGATAAAAAACATAGAGCAACTTGATGGGCTGGTAAAAAGCGCAAGAAACGCAGGGCTAACTGGCATAAATACCTACTTTAACCCGCTTAAAAAGATATATGAGACGATGAAATTTTATGAGCTTAGCAGCCTAAAGCAGATCGATGAAGAGCTGCTAAGTGAAATACTAGCCAGTACCACTGGCGGACTAAGTGATGCGAGCAAGAAAAACTACAGAATTTCAGTGATAAATTTCTTTGCCTTTTTAGACAAACAAAACGAAGAGGACGGCAAAGCTCACGTTTTTGATATAAATTTAAAAAACTGGGGCGGCGTTAGTGGCAATAAAGGGCAAAAGCTGCCTGAGTTTATGGGTGAAGAGGAGGTCAAGAAATTTCTTGAGGCGATCGAGGAGAGCGACTTTAAGCAAAACTCAAACCGCAACAAGCTCATCATCAAAGTCATTATCTTTACCGGAATTCGTGTGAGTGAGGCGCTAAATTTAAAGAGAAAAGATATCACCGAAGATGGCGATCTTTTTATCATTAGAATTCGTGGTAAAGGCAACAAATACCGCATCGTAATGATAAAGCGCCATCTAATCGAAGCTCATCTAAACGCAATCGCCATAAACTACATCAACAAAGAGGGCTATCTTTTTATAAATAAAAAAGGCACAAGGCTCACGCAGGCTTATGTTAGCCGTATCGTGGAGCAAATTTTGTTTAAAGCTGGCATCAGAAAAGAGAAAAATGGCGCTCACATGCTGCGCCACACATTTGCAACGATGCTTTATAAAAAGCAAAAAGACCTCGTGCTAGTGCAAGAAGCTCTTGGACATGCAAGCCTAAATACCTCGCGAATTTACACGCACTTTGATAGTGACAAGCTAAAACTAGCCGCTAAAGTGGCTGAAGACTTGGCAAACTAGCCTAAATTTAGATCAAATTTTATATAATCTGCCTTTTAAAAAGGAGAGAAAATGAATGCAAATTCTATCATTTCGTTATTACAAGACAAGCTGCCAAAGGACTTTACCCTGCTAAAAATGCTAGAAAATAAACTCGGCACACTTGATGAGAAAAGGCTTGATGAGCTAGCACAAAAGATACCGATCTTAAATTTAAAGTCGCCTATCTTTGTCTTTTGGGTGGGGAGCTTCATCTTTGGTGCGCTTGGCGTAAACCGCTTTATGACGGGGCAAATTTGGCTTGGGGTGCTAAAACTAGCCCTTTTTCTAGCCCATATGATCCTTTTTATAGTCATAACCAGTGCGACACTTGACGCAGTTGCAAACGCCGCCACAAATGAAGATCTGCAAAATGCCTTTAAACTAATCGGAGTAAATACCTTTATAGCTGGTATCTTGGGCATTGTCATAACCATTTGGTGGTTTGTCGATCTTTTTATAACCAGCAGTGCCGTAAGAAAGCAAAATTTAGAAAAAATTTTAAAAGCTGTAGACGAGCAAGCCTAAACACCACTTTGCCCTGCGGCATAAATTTAACCCTGCTTATATAAAAAGTGCGTAGTTTTAACGCAAAATGTGGCTTGTCTTTACAACTCTTTTAAATAAGTCACCTTCATAAAGGCGGCAAAATACTAGGCATTTTGAGGCTATTTTTGCATAGACTGTAAATTAAAATTTAAAATAACTTGTGAGCTTGATGATTTGCTCTTTGAAGGTAGCGAAATTTATAGTGAGGCGATTAGATTTTTCAAAGAAATTTTAGGCGTAAAAGCTACGCAAAAGCATGAAAATGAATTTAAAAAGATAGAAAAACTTAGCAAATTTAAAGAGTTTAAGATAGCCATAAAAGATAAGCTGCCAGCAAATTTAAGCACATACAAGGCAAATTTTATAGAGCTAAACGCCAAAATGCCTTGTGGATATGATCTTTTAAAGGCTGATGAAGAGCTAGCTTACAAACTTGCTAGCAAGATAGTTTTTGCTGCATTTTATAGTGGGGCTGATTTTTTACTAGCTAGCAATGAAGCGGAGTTTTATATCTTTGACACGCTAGCAAAAAAGCTTGAAAAAAGTGCTAACAGAAACTTGCAAGACTTTTATGTCCTAAGAGCGAGCGAGCTAATGGCGCTTGAAAATGGCGAGATACCAAGCGGGCTAAAAGAGCATGTTTTGAAAGTTTCTATTATTTAGACTTGCCTAAATTTAACATTGCAAAGCCAAATTTAAAAGCTTTAAATTTTACTTTTTAGCCCCCTCTTTTGGCTCTTCTACCGTCTTATTTGCCTCTTGCTCTTTAAACTCTTCAAAAAGCTCGTCATATCTAGCTTTGGCGTTTTCATAGACACCAGATGGCAAAGTGATATTTAGATCGTCCTTTAGGCTTATGACGTCATCGCAGGCGTTTTGATAGCCAAGGTCACAGCTTTTCATAAAATAGCTCACGCCAAGCTCGATATTTGAGTGCTTTTTTAGATCACTATCCATCTGCTCGTTTATCTCTTCATTTACAAACATATCGCCCAAAGCCTCGCACGAAAGCACATCTTTTTGCTCGCAACCATCGTAAAAAATTTCATACGCAGTTGCGTAATCTCCGGCGTTTAGTGCCTCATTGCCCCTGTCATAGTCATCGATGTCAAAACCTGAGGCTAAGCTTAAGATTAGAGCTAAAAAAACTATCTTTTTCATATAAAACTCGGTGCGTCGTTTGAAAATAGTATAAGATCGCCAGCATGCGTGTTTTGGGCTAAAATTTCTTGCATTTTATTCTTGTCCTTTAGGATGATGATCTTTGGCTTTACGATGTGTTTTAGCAAAGTTTGGGCGTTTAACGAGCTTGTGATGATGACAAGGTCGAAAATTTCATTTATCACCTTGGCTAAATTTGCATTTTGCTCTGCATCGCTCTCGACGATACCAGGTGTTAGCAGCACTTTTCTACCAGCGTAGGTGCTCACTAGCTCGTAGCTTGCGCTCATGCCTGAGAAATTTCCATTAAAGCTATCATCGATTATCAGCTTGCCACCAGCCTCGATCTTGCTTAAGCGGTGCTCGACGTTTTTCATCTTAGATAGCGCACCATTTATCGCCTCATCACTCATTTTTAGGTATCTTGCCACCTTGATGCAAACGGCTAAATTTGTAGCGTTAAATTTGCCAAGCAGTGGCGAGGCGTAGTTTTTGCCATCAAGCGTAAATGAAATTCCATCTAAATTTGCGTTTATATCTTTTAGGTTCTCATCGTAAATTTCTATATTTTGGCTTGGCTCTTTTTTTGTCGAGCTATGTAAAAATGCCCTTTGCAAGCGAGCGCTTTGAAGTGCTTCAAGCTTTGTCGCGCGGATGTTATCAAGCGTTTTAAAGTACTCAATGTGTTGCGCGCCGATCTCGCCAACGATTACTATTTGTGGATTTAGAAATTTAGTGATCTCTAGGATGTCGCCCTTTAGTCTAGCGCCTGCTTCTGCGATGTAAATTTGCGTTTGCTCGCTTAAGTTTTCGTTGATATCTTTGATGATGCCAGCCATTGTATTTACACTGCGAGGCGTTTTATAGCAGACAAAGCTATCTTTTAAAATTTCAAATAAGAAATTTTTGATACTCGTTTTGCCGTAGCTTGCGGTGATTAGGATGATTTTTAACTCTTTGCTTGCGCCAAGTTTTTTAAGCGCCTTGTTTTTAAAGCCTTGAAATTTGATCTTTTCTAAAATTTCACTAAAAAATAGGCTCACGACCAAGACAAAAAGTGGCATAGGAGCCAAAAACGCCTTGTGGATGATGAAATTTAAAGCGTAGTTTAAGATAATAGCGCAAGCAAGGATCGCAAAAAAGTGCTTGATCCTGCCCGTAAAGACTAGCTTTTTATCAAGTTTTTTATGCCAAAGATAAAGAGCTGGCAAAAGCGCAAAGTAAAAATAGATAAAAAACCACTTGCCAGTCGTATAAAATAACACCAAAGGCACGATGAAGAAAAAGACGTGCCAAGCGGGCTTTGTGAAGTGAAAGAGCACGCGCTCAGGCCTATAAGAAAACCACTGAAAGCAAGTGATCACATAAAAAGCAAGCGCAAAGATAAATAAAACTGTGCTTATACTTAAAAATATACTCATCTTATCTCCTCGATCCCGCTCTCATCGTCATCTAGCACGACATTTTTTGCTTCATTTGGCTCAAAATTTATCCCTTTTTCTATCTCGTCACTTATAAATTTAGCGTGGAGCAAAAAGAAAAAGTGATCGCCGCTAAGCGGGAAAAATGAGCTATTTTTGATAAGTCTATCTATGCTCTCGCCACTTGTTACAGGCGTTGCCTTGTCATTTTCACCCCAAAATATAAATGCCCTGCCCCCAAAGTCAGCAAAATGCTTTGTAAAGTCCTCATCAACGACGTTTTTTAGGGTTTCATACATCACTCTGCTCATGCCGCTCACATCTTTTGTGGCAAAGAGTTTGTAAAATTTGCCAAAGCCAAATATCTTTAAAATTTTAAAAATTGCTATCTTTGCTCGCACGATAAATGGCTTTTTGACGACTATGCCAGCAGAGCTTAAAAGCACTAGATATGGTGGTTTTAGAAGTGTTGCGACCTTACCGCCAAAGCTATGTCCTGCGATGATGTATGGTTTTATGCCAAGCTCAGCACAAAAATTTGCAACGATCTTTGCGTAGTCACTTGTTCTTAAAGGCTTAAAAATAGAGCTTTTGCCAAAGCCTGGCATGTCGATATAGACGTGACAAAAGTCATTTAGATAGTGCCCAAAAGCCTTTTTCATTATCTCTTTGTTTGCGCCCCAGCCGTGCAAGAAGAGCACTATTTTTTTGCATTTTGGATTTACTACTTCGTAGCTGATCTCGTACTCGTCTGAGCTGTATTTGACTGCCCTACTCGCCATCGTTTTCTCTCTTTTTAGCAGCGTAAATGCTCTCAAGCACGCTTACAGCCTCGCAAAGGCGCTCATACTCCTCCATATTTAAAAGGACTGCTTCAAATTTATTGTTTTTAACGATGACAGCGCGCTTTAGCTCGCTAGCTCCCACACGAGAAAGCACTGAGCTAAAATTTCTAACCACCTCGGTTGCCGTATAAATTTCATCTTTTGTAAAAGTTACCATTGTTGCTCTTTATGTAAAATTTTACGTAAAATATCACAAACTACTTTATATATCGCTAAATACTAGAGCTTGCCGCTGCCTTTTACCGAAGTGATCGAGTTTATAAATTTATAATCAATCTTTATCTCACGCTCTTTTGGGAGTGAGTTTGCAAGGGCGTTTAGCGTGTTCTCAAAGTCCTCAAATAGATAGTTTGCAAGGCTGCCTGGGTTTGGATTGATCTCGTTTAGATAGACCTCGTCATCTATCACGAAAAAGTCGCATCTAATGATCGCTCCGTCAAATCCACAATCATAAATTTTAGAAAAGTTAAATTTAAGCTTTTGTTTTAGCTCTTCAGAAATTTCTGCCTCTTTTACCTTATTTTCATTTGAAAAACTTAGATATTTTTGCTCGTAGTCAAGAAATTCTTTCTTTTTTGGCTCTTCGACGATAGAAAATTTGATCTTTCCATCGATCCTGCAGCCTGCAAGGTTATACTCTTTGACACCTTTTATAAAGGGCTCTACTAAAACATCTTTGTCAAATTCAAACGCCACGTCTTTTGCGTAGGCAAGCTCGCTATCATCATGCACGACGCTCACGCCAATGCTGCTGCCTAGCCTTGCTGGCTTTAATATAATAGGATAGTGAAATTTTGGCTCACTTTGACGAGTTAGCATCTCGTAATCAAGCGCCTTTACACCAGCCTTTTGTGCTAGAAATTTAGTAAGCTCTTTGTTGTAGCTAAGTGCGCTTGCTTCAAGCCTTGGGCCTATGTATTTTATGCCGTAAAAGTCAAAAAGTGCCGCTATCTTGCCATCTTCGCCGTCCATGCCGTGGATCAAATTTATAATGACGTCGCATTCAACTTTGTTTGCGCCAAAAAGCGAGTGTGTATAAAAGCCGCCTTTAGATAAAAATAGCTTTTTTGAGTTTTTGTATTTGCCAGAGCTAAAGAAATTTGCCCTCATATCTTTTTGCTCGATCAAGTAAAAGTCCCTATTTGCATCGCAAAATATAAATTTTAGCTCCTGTTTTAGGACGTTTTTTAAAACTATCGCACTTACTATGCTTATCTCATGCTCAAAACTCTTTGCTCCAAATATCACGCCTAAATTCATCTTTTTTATCCTTATCCTAGTTTTTTAAGTGCCTCTTTTATAAGATCGCTCGTGTTTTCACTCTTGCAATCAGGCAAAATTTTCACTATCTTCTCACGCTTAAAGCCAAGCGCCTCAAGTGCCAAAAGTGCCTCATTTTGGTAGCTTGGCACGCTTTCGTCGCTTATTAGTTTTGCATCACTTAGCTCGGCTATTATGCGCCTAGCTGTCTTTGGTCCGATGCCTGGCACGCTTTTAAAGGTGTCTGCGTCGCCGCTTATTATGGCATTTGTAAATGCCTGCGAGCTAAGGCTTGAGCAAACCGCCATCGCTGTGCTAGCTCCGATGCCATTTAGCTTGATAAGCATCTCAAACATCTTTTGCTCGTTTGCGTCTAAAAAGCCGTAGAGCAAATTTGCGTCCTCTCTTATGATCTGCGTTATGGCAAGCTCGGCCTTTTCGCCTTTGCTAAGTTTTGCTGAGCAAAAAAGCGAGATGAAAATCCCATAACTTACGCCACTATTTGTCTTAAGTATGGCAAATGCAGGCTCTTTTTTTGTAACGATGCCTTCGATTGCTTTTATCATCATTTAACCTTTTGTTCCATGAAATTTATATCCGCATAGTCTTCAAGTTTGTTTGACTTTTTGATCTTGTATTCGACCTCGCCGCCGTTATCAAATTTATCTAGCGTGATGACGTGAGCGGTCTCGTTTTGCTTTGAGACGTAGGTGACATTTTGCGGAGGATCGACGATGACAAATCTTATCTCATTTAGCTCTATCCAGTTGCCTCTGTTTATCACTTTGGCTGAGAATATGCCATTTTGCATGATCTCAAGCTCATCTTTTAGATCAGCCAAAAGCTCTTTTTTCTCTTTAAATATCCTAAGCAAGGTGTTATACTCATTAACTAGCCCTTGGTACTCTTTTAGCTTTTTCATAAATGTAACTGGCGGTATCACCTTGGCCTTTGAGAGCTCTTCGATCTTAGCTTTTATCGTATAGATCGAGTCTTTGTTCTCGTTGATAACGTTTTTCTTGCTCTCTATGTTTTTTAGAAGCGTAGCTAGCTCAGACTTGGTGCTTTCTATCTTGCTTAGCTGATCTTGCGTAGCCTCCGCACTCTCAGGCATCTTGCTGGCGTCAATGATAAATTTATTATCAGTGCCTCTTAGGTATCTAACGTCTATTAGGTGCGAGGCTGTGATGGTGCAGTTTGAGCCAAGAGTGTCTATCTGGATGTTTTGAGCCGTTATAGAGCCGCCAACTACGCTATTTATCTTCACTCTTTTTGCTATGACAGTGCCACCTTCAAGCCTATCTATCTCGACGCTTTCAGCCTCTACCTTGCCGATGTGGATAGAAATTTTGGCGTGTTTGGCGTAAATTTTAGCCTTTTGGTGAGTTTGACCGCCGATATTTACATCATTTGCCTTGACCATCGCGTTTGCACCGACGTTTCCTTTTACCTCGATCTCATCAGCCTCCACGATGATGCCAGTGCCGATAGCGTCTTTTATCGTGTCAGTCTCGCGAACTACTAATGTGACGTTTGTGTCGGTGCCTGCTTGGATAGAGCCGGTTGTTTTAAAATTTGCTTCATTTATCTCTATGCGCTCTTCTATATCAAAAGAGCCGTTTTTCTCGACCACGTAGCCTGCTTTTTTAGCGATATATTTTATACTCTCATCATTTTCTACGCGCTCGATATTTTCGCTTATGCTTATCTCTTTTTCGCTCTCTTCTTTTGGCTTTGGCACCTCTATAAGTTTGCCTCTTACGTCGCGTCCATTTGCCCCTTCGTGAGACTTTTTCTCCTCCATTATCACTTCATCTTTTGCCACGCCAAAGACAAAGCCCCTATCGGCGTAATCAACCTTATCTTCGTCTTTTAACCCATCAAGCTTATCTTTGTAGTAGTAGATGATCTTAGCATCGATCGCCTTTTTAGGGTTGATGCCTTGGGTTAAATTTAGCGTGTAGTCCTTGTCAAGCTCGCCTTTTACGTGGATTATCGAGGCGATTTGCTTTAGTTCTTCTTTTAGCTTGCCGATCCTTATGCCTATTAAAATTTGAGCTTTCATAAGCTGCTTTGCGATGTATTCATAAAGCTTATCTTCGTAGTGCTGCTCGTATTCGCACTCTTTGCTCGCTCTAACCTTTGCGATGACCTTTGTTATGGTTGAATTTACGCCGATGTCGATCTTTGGCAGCTTTGGCGTGGCATTTAGCCTAACGTCAAAAAACTCAACGTCATAGACCTGCTCGATCTCTAGCGTCTCGTCAAGATAAAATGTATTGTCATCAAAAAAGCTTAAATTTTCTTCAGGGACAAAAACTGGCTCGACGTTATCTTTATTTTTGTAGTAAGTTAAGATATTTGAGAGTTTAAAGTCTATAAATTCCACTGGCACGCTATATTGTTTGCTTAACTCTTTAAGCGATATATAAGGCGTTGAAGTTTGAATTTGCGTTGGCGGTAAAAATCTCTCGTTTTCTTGCACGTTTTCGCTCAAATTTGATCCATTTTACATAAAATTTTGGCTCTTATTATCTCTAAAACTTTATTAAATTTGGGTTATGTAAGCTTTAAAGCATCTTTTGTTAATATTGCGTTTTTAAATTTACTAGGTGGGCGATGTTTATAAAAGGCTTTTTTTCAAACTCAGTTGGTATCATGACTTCAAGGATTTTAGGGCTTATAAGAGATCTTTTAACGGCTTCTATCCTTGGCGCTGGCATATTTAGCGACCTTTTTTTCATAGCATTTAAGATACCAAATTTATTTCGCCGTATCTTTGGCGAGGGCGCTTTTACGCAGGCATTTTTGCCAAATTTTGCAAATAGCAAGAAAAAAGCGATCTTTCAGGCTGAAATTTTCATCAAATTTCTACTTTTTATAGGTATTTTGACGCTTCTTGTAAATTTATTTACGCCCTACTTTATAAAAATCATTGCAAGCGGCTTGATCGAGCAAAATATCACTGACGCAGTGCCGCTTGTGCGTATAAATTTCTACTATCTAGCCCTTGTTTATATCGTCACTTTCATGGGTGCGCTTCTTCAGTATAAAGGGCATTTTGCCACGACTGCGTTTTCTACTGCACTGCTAAATTTAGCCATGATCGCTTCACTACTTTTGGCTCGTGGCAAGAGCGAGAGCGTAGTTGCACTTTATCTTAGCTTTGGCGTTGTTTCAGGCGGCATTTTGCAGGTTTTAGTGCATCTAGTTGCTATGAAATTTAACGCCTTAAATAAAATTTTTTGGGGTGGTCTAAGCGGATATTTTAAAGGCAAAAGAGCCCAGAGCAAAGGCTTTTTTATAAATTTCTACCATGGCTTACTTGGCTCAAGTGCGATGCAGATAAGCGCATTTATGGACACTTGGCTAGCTAGCTTTTTAGTAAGTGGCTCGATAAGCTACCTTTTTTATGCTAATAGAATTTTTCAGCTCCCACTTGCCATCTTCGCGATCGCACTCTCTCAGGCACTCTTTCCAAAGATCACTAGACTTTTAAAGCAAAAAGATGAAGCCAACGCCCTAGTTTGGACGAAAAAGAGCTTTTATCTGCTACTTTGCGCCCTACTAGCTGCCACGATCACAGGTGTTGTGCTAAGTGAGTTTATCATCTGGCTATTGTTTGAGAGAGGGAATTTCGTAAGGGCAAACACCATTGAATGCGCTAAGGTGCTAAGTGCCTATTTGGTGGGGCTTACGCCATTTGGTCTAGCTAAAATTTTCTCACTTTGGCTCTATGCAAATATGAAGCAAAAAGAGGCAGCCAAAATTTCTATCATCTGCCTTGTGATAAATTTGATCCTAGCTGTCATTTTGATGCAGAAATTTGGAGCTGCTGGCCTTGCATTTGCAAGCTCGCTTGGGGGATTTTTACAGCTTATTTTATATATAAGAGCCTTTGGAGCTAAGCGATTTTTAGCTATAATCGAGCCTAAATTTATAGCCGCCATCGCTGTTTTGACGGTTTTACTCTATTTTGGTTTAACATTTTTAAAGGATATATTTAATGCGAATTTTTGATACTTCTAAAAGAGAAAAGGTTGAGTTTAGCCCTATTAAAGATGGCGAGGTAAGCGTCTATCTGTGTGGTCCAACGGTCTATGACGACGCACATTTGGGGCACGCAAAGTCAGCCGTTAGCTTTGATCTTTTAAGAAGGGTCTTAAAAGCACTTGGCTACAAGGTCAAATTTGCAAGAAACTACACCGACATCGACGATAAAATTTTAAACAAAATGGCGCAAACTGGTCAAAGCCTAGAAGAGATCACAAACAAATATATAGCGCACTACGAGAGCGACATGGGCGCTTTAAACGTGCTTGATCCAGACTTTAAACCAAAGGCTACGCAGTGCTTGGAGGCGATCATTAACTACATCAAGGTGCTTATGGATAGAGGTGTGGCGTATAAGACGAGTGATGGAATTTACTTTGATACGAGCAAGGATAGTGGCTATTTTAGCATTAGCGGCAAGGATAATAACACCGATCTTATCGCGCGCGTGGCAAGTTTTGGCGAGAAAAGAGATGAAAAAGACTTCGTGCTTTGGAAATTTGACGAGAAATGGTATGAAAGCCCATTTGGCAAGGGTCGTCCTGGCTGGCACACCGAGTGCGTAGCGATGATAAGGGAGTTTTTAAGCGACAAAGAAAATGATAAATTTGAGATCGACATCCACGCTGGTGGCATCGACCTACTCTTTCCACACCACGAAAACGAGGCAAGCCAGTGCAGATGTGCTTATCATAAAAATTTAAGCAAATACTGGATGCACAACGGCTTTATAAAAGTAAATAATGAAAAGATGAGCAAGAGCCTAAATAACAGCTTTTTCGTAAAGGACGCCCTAAAAAACGTTCATGGCGAAGTGCTTAGATATTACTTGCTTACGAGCCATTACAGAGCGCATTTTAACTATTCAGATGAAGATCTAGTGGCTTCAAAAAAGAGGCTTGATAAAATTTACCGCCTCAAAAAAAGAGTTGATGGCGTGCAAGCTGACATGGCAAATGAGAGCTTTAAAAGTGAGCTACTTGAGGCGCTAAGCGATGATCTAAACGCTTCAAAAGCGCTTGCAAGCGTCGATGAGTTTGTAAAAACAGCAAATGAAAGACTTGATAACAATACAAAAGATAAAGCATATAAGGCCGAAGTGGTGGCAAATTTGGGTCTTATAGGCGAAATTTTAGGCATTGCTATCACAAACTATGTGGAGTATTTTCAGTTTGGCGTAAGTGACGAGCAAAAAGAGCAGATAAAAAGGCTTCTTGATGAGCGCGCGGTAGCTAAAAAAGAGAGAAATTTCGCAAGGGCTGATGAGATAAGAGATGAGCTAGCAAAGATGAATATCTCTATCATGGATACGCCAAATGGCGCAGTTTGGGAGAGAAATAATGAATAATTTTGGCTTAAAAGATGTGCTAAAGCGCTTTGGTCCATATTTTAAAGACTATATCCCACACTTCATCTTTGCCATCATCGGCATGGGGCTTGCCAGTGGCGGAACGGCGGTAAGTGCCTATCTAGTGGAGCCTGTGCTAAATAAAATTTTTGTTGAGAAAAACGAAAAGCTACTTTACATCTTGCCTTGCGCCATCATCGCGATCTACGTTATAAAAAACATCGGAACCTTCATGCAGGCTTATTTTACGGCATATATCGGGCAAGATACGATTAGAAGGTTTCGCGAAAAGATGGTTGCAAACCTTTTAAATTTAGATATGGATTTTTTCAATGAATTTAGAACTGGCGAGCTAATCAGCAGAACAACAAACGACATCGATCGCATAAGATCGATAGTATCAAGCATGATCCCTGAACTTACGAGAGAATTTATAACTATTATAGGGCTTCTTTGTGTCGTCATCTATCAAAGTCCAAAGCTAGCATTTTTTGCCCTTGTCGTCATGCCAGTGGCGATCTATCCGATCTCGCGCCTTGCTAAAAGGATGAAGAAAATTTCAAAGCAGTCGCAAGAAAAAACATCTGACATCACCTCTGCGCTTAGTGAAATTTTTACAAATATCGAGATCATCAAAGCAAATAACGCACAAGAATACGAGCATTCACGCTTTGTTGATGAAAATAATAAATTTTTTAGGCTAAATTTAAAAAGCGTCAAGATAGAGCAACTAGTAAGCCCGCTAATGGAGACCATAGGCTCGATAGGCGTGGCAGCGGTCATAATAATAGGCGGCAAAGACGTCATCGACGGACAGATAAACATGGGCGCATTTTTCTCGTTTTTAACAGCGCTTTTCATGCTCTACACCCCGCTAAAACGCATAGTAAATATCTATAATAAGATGCAAGACGCCATCGCAGCAAGCGAGAGGACGTTTTTCTTGATGGATAAAGTAAGCCAGATAAAAGATGGCGAAAAAGAGCTAAACGAAGAGATAAATTTGATCAAATTTAACGATGTCCGCCTAAGCTACGGCGACAAAGAGGTCTTAAAAGGGATAAATTTAGAGGCAAATAAGTCAGAATTTATAGCCCTTGTTGGCTCAAGTGGTGGCGGAAAAAGCTCACTTATGAATTTGCTTATGAGATTTTATGACGTAAATGGCGGAGAAATTTTGATAAATGGCATAAATTTAAAAGATATCAAAATTCGCTCACTTCGCCAAAATATCGGGCTTGTAACCCAGCGTGTCTATATCTTTAACGACACAGTTGCTAAAAACGTAGCTTACGGCAGAGAATTTAACGAAGATGCCGTGATAAACGCACTAAAACTAGCAAATGCCTATGAGTTTGTAAGCAAGCTAGATAACGGCATAAACACTATCTTAAATGAATTTGGCACCAACCTCTCAGGCGGTCAAAGACAGCGCATCGCCATAGCTAGAGCGCTTTATCAAAATCCACAAATTCTAATCTTTGACGAGGCTACTTCAGCGCTTGATAACGAGAGCGAAAAAGAGATCACAAAGGCGATAAATAATCTAAGAAGCAAAAAGATCATCTTTGTCATCGCTCACCGCTTAAGCACGGTTGAAAATGCCGATAAGATCGCAGTTTTAAGTGATGGCAAGATCATTGATAGTGGAAGCGACGAGGAGCTTAGCAAGAGAAATGAAATTTATGCAAGGCTTAAGGGCAAAGCCTTAGTTTAAGGCGATTTTTGCTAAGATTTGCAGAAATTTTAGGCATTTTAAAGAGGTTAAAATGAGCTTAAACTACAATACTTTAAAATCTATATTTTTCAAATTTGATCCTGAAACTGCCCATAAGATCGCTGAAGTAGCGATGGTTGGGGCAAATAAAATCTTCCCTGGCTCGCTAAGCTTTTTAGCGCACAAATGCGTAGTCGATGACAATGCGCTAAAACAAAATTTATTCTCAAGCACCTACCACAACCCAGTTGGCATAGCTGGTGGCTTTGATAAAAACGCCACGATGTTTGAGGCGCTAACGGCTCTTGGATTTGGACATTTAGAATTTGGCACATTTACACCAAAACCACAACCTGGCAACGCAAAACCAAGGCTTTTTAGGCTCATAGACGAAGAGAGCATCCAAAATGCGATGGGCTTTAACAACGAAGGCTGTGAGGCTATCAAAAATAGAGTAAAAAAGATCTATCCTTTTACCATACCGATCTGGGCAAACATCGGTAAAAACAAGGTTACACCAAACGAAGATGCGATAAAAGACTATGAAATTTTAGTAAGAGAATTTAGTGAAATTTGCGATACATTTGTCATAAACGTCTCATCTCCAAACACGCCAAATTTAAGAGCGCTTCAAGATGAGAGCTTTATAAAAGAGCTTTTTAGCGTCATTTTGCCATTAACTAAAAAGCCGATCATCTTTAAAATAGCTCCTGATATGAGCCACGAAGATGCGATCAAACTTTGTAGCTGCGCGGTAGAAAACGGCGCTAGTGGCGTGCTTGTTTCAAATACAAGCGTTGATTATTCGCTCTCTCACTCGTCAAATTTAAAGGATTTTGGCGGACTAAGCGGCAAGGTGATCGCCAAAAAGTCAAAAGATATCTTTAAAGCCGTGGCTGACGAGCTTTATGGCAAGACGACGCTTATCTCGTGTGGCGGCATAGATAGCGGTGCTGAGGCTTATGAGCGCATAAAAATGGGAGCAAATTTAGTCCAAATTTTTACAAGCTTTATCTTTAAAGGGCCGATGATCGCAAGAGATATAAATTTAGAAATTTTAGAGCTTTTAAAAAGAGATGGCTTTGCCTCTATCAGCGAAGCAGTCGGCGCAAATGTTAAAAAATAGAGGGCAAGAGATTGATAAAATTTAATAAATTTAAACTAGAAAATGGACTTGAAATTTATCACGTGCCAGTAAATCCTGGCTCAAAAGTGATAAGTGTTGATGTCTTTTATAAAGTTGGCTCCAGAAACGAAGTGATGGGCAAAAGTGGCATCGCTCACATGCTAGAGCATCTAAATTTCAAATCAACCAAAAATTTACGAGCTGGGGAGTTTGACGAGATCGTAAAGGGCTTTGGCGGCGTAAATAACGCAAGTACGGGCTTTGACTACACTCACTACTTTATAAAAGCCTCAAATGAAAATTTAGACAAAACGCTTGGTCTTTTTGCCGAGCTTATGAAAAATTTAAGCCTAAAAGATAAAGAATTTCAACCAGAGCGTGAGGTGGTGCACGAAGAGCGCAGGTGGCGAACGGATAACAACCCTATGGGATACCTCTACTTTAGGCTCTACAACCACGCATTTATCTACCACCCATACCACTGGACTCCGATAGGCTTTATAAAAGATATCGAAAACTGGAAGATCGCTGACATAAAAGAATTTCACGCCACATACTATCAGCCCAAAAACGCCATTTTGATGATAAGTGGCGACATCGGCAAAGACGAGGCATTTAAGTTAGCTAAGAAAAACTTTAGCAGCGTAAAAAACAAAAGAGCTATACCAAAACTACACTGCAAAGAGCCTGAGCAAGACGGCGCAAGAAGGGCTATCATCTACAAAGATAGCCAAACGCAAATGCTAGCGATCGCTTATAAAATTCCAGACTTTAGACATGCTGATCAAGTGGGGCTAAATGCGATAAGCGAGTATCTAGCCACAGGCAAAAGTTCTATCTTACAGCAGCGCCTTGTCGATGAGCTAATGCTTGTAAATCAAATTTACGCTTACAATATGAGCTGCGTTGATGAAAATTTATTTATATTTTTAGCAGTTTGCAACCCAGATGTCGAGGCTAGCGCGGTTGAGGCTGAAATTTTAAAGATCATAGATGATCTAAAGAGAAAGCCAATCGACAAAGATGACGTTTTAAGAGTTAAAAATTTGATAAAAACTGATTTTATCTACTCATTTGAGAGCGCAAGCAAGGTGGCAAATTTATACGGCTCATACCTTGCTAGAGGCGATATAAAGCCACTTTACGAGCTTGAAAAAAATATAGATAAGATAGATGCCAAGCTTTTAAAAGAGATAGCAAATAGATATTTCAATGAAAAAACTAGCACGACAATAATCTTAAAAAAGGAATAGACGTGAAAAATTCGCTTCAAGGTGCGATGACAGCACTAGTTACGCCATTTAAAAACCAAAAAATAGACGAAGCCAGTTTTGAAAAACTGATAAAAAGACAGATAAAAAACGGCATAGACGTCGTTGTGCCAGTGGGAACAACAGGCGAGAGTGCGACTTTAACACATGATGAGCATAGAATTTGCATCGAGATCGCAGTAGATGCATGTAAAGGCACAAATGTCAAGGTGCTAGCTGGTGCTGGCAGCAACGCCACTCACGAGGCCATTGATATCGCTAAATTTGCCCAAGCTCACGGCGCTCACGGCATCTTATCAGTCGCTCCTTACTACAACAAACCAACACAAGAAGGGCTTTACGAGCACTACAAGGCTATCGCAAACAGCATAGAAATTCCAGTGCTTCTTTACAACGTCCCAGGCAGAGTTGGCGTAGATATCTTGCCAGCGACCGTTTTTCGACTTTTTAAAGATTGTAAAAATATTTTTGGCATCAAAGAGGCAACAGGTAGCATCGATAGATGTGTCGATCTACTAGCTCACGAGCCTGATTTAGTAGTCATTAGCGGCGAAGATGCGATAAACTACCCTATCCTATCATACGGTGGCAAAGGCGTCATCTCAGTCACTGCAAACCTCTTACCAGATCAAATTTCACAGCTTACTCACCTTGCGATGAATGAAGAGTATAAAAAAGCAAAACTGATAAATGACAACCTCTATACGATAAACAAAACGCTCTTTTGCGAAAGCAACCCGATACCGATCAAAGCGGCGATGTATCTAGCTGGGCTCATCGACACTTTGGAGTACCGCTTGCCACTTTGCAAACCGAGCAAAGAAAATTTCAAAAAGATCGAAGAAGTTATTAAAAATTACGAAATAAAGGGATTTTAATGAAGGACACACTAAACGAATTTAAAGGTAAAACGCTAGTCATCAGTGGCGGCACTAGAGGCATCGGCAGAGCCATAGTGGAAGAATTTGCAAAAGCTGGCGTAAATATCGCTTTTACCTACAACTCAAACGAGGAGCTTGCCAAAGAGCAGGCAAAAGAGCTTGAGGCTACATACAAGATAAAAGCTAGAGCCTACGCGCTAAATATCCTTGAGCCAGAGACTTATAAGGAGCTATTTTTAAAGATAGATGAGGACTTTGACAGGGTTGATTTTTTCATATCAAACGCTATTATCTCAGGCCGTGCGGTGGCTGGTGGATACACTAAATTTATGAAGCTAAAACCAAGAGGTATAAATAATATCTTTACAGCAACTGTAAATGCCTTTGTCGTGGGCGCGCAAGAGGCTGCAAAACGAATGGAAAAAGTGGGTGGCGGCAGTATTATTAGCCTAAGCTCAACTGGAAATTTAGTCTATATCGAAAACTACGCAGGCCATGGCACAGCAAAAGCAGCCGTCGAAGCGATGGCAAGATACGCTGCGACCGAGCTTGGCGAGAAAAACATCCGCGTAAATGTCGTAAGCGGCGGTCCTATCGAGACAGACGCTCTAAGAGCCTTTACCAACTACGAAGAGGTGCGCGATATGACGGCAAAGCTTAGCCCGCTAAACCGCATGGGACAGCCTGCTGATCTAGCTGGAGCATGTCTATTTTTATGCTCGTCTAAGGCTAGCTGGGTGACTGGACATACATTTATAATAGATGGTGGCACGACTTTTAAATGAGAGTGAAATTTCTAGGCATAAAGGCATATTTGTGAGCTTAAATTTACCAAATTCACTGGCATTTTTTAGGATATTGCTAGCTCCGCTTATGTTTTTTATGCTCGTAAATGCGCCAGGAATTTTTACGCAAATTCATATAAGCTGGATAAACTACTTCGCAGCTCTCATCTTTGTGATCGCCTCGGTGACTGACTTTTTTGACGGCTACATCGCAAGGTGCTGGGATCAAAAGACCAAACTTGGCGCTATCCTTGACCCACTAGCTGATAAGATGCTGATCTTAGCTGCATTTTTAGGCCTTATGATGCTTGGCAGAGCGAGCGCTTGGGCTGTTTATCTTATCTTGATAAGAGAGTTTTTTATAACTGGCTTTCGTGTCGTGATGGCAAGTGATGGCGTCGAGGTCGCTGCTTCGATGGCTGGCAAGGTTAAAACCGTTTCGCAGATGTTTGCGGTTGGATTTTTGCTGATGAGCTGGCCTGGTGGCGAGCTTTTGCTCTGGATAGCTGTTGTGCTCACGCTTTATTCTGGATTTGAATACATTTTTGCCTATGTAAAAGCTATGAAAAAGAGTTAAATTTGAGAACCGAAAACGCTATAATCTATCTAGCTAGCTTCGTCGTGGTCGCGGCGGGACTAAAGACTGCTAGCGTCGTCGTGCTACCGTTTTTGATGGCGGTTTTTATCGCTATCGTGGCGACGCCTGCGATAAATGCGCTCGAAAAGCTCAAATTTCCGCGCGTTTTAGCCTTCGCGCTAGTTACGGCGGTGGTGTTTTTGTCGCTGGGATTTATCGCAAACACCGTGATAAAGACGATAAACGGGCTAGTTAGCTACATGCCCGAGCTTCAGAGCAAATTTAAAGCCCTCGCCGATCATTACCACCAGATGCTAGCGAGCCGCGGCCTAATCGATCCCGAGAGCATCGCCGCGCCCGCAGACTTTGATATAAATAAAATTTTTGCCGTGCTGGGCGGATTTTTAAGGAGCGGCACCGAGCTCGTTTCAAAGAGCTTTTTCGTCTTTTTGCTCGTTACTTTTATGCTTTTTGAAGTGCAGGTATTTTCTCAAAAAGTCGAGTATTTTGCGAGCAAAAATCCGCAAACGAACCAGATCGTAGATACGTTTATATTAAATCTCAAGCGCTATCTCGCGATCAAGTCCGCAGCGTCGTTTGCGACGGGCGTTTTTATATTTATCGGGCTAAATTTCATCGGCGTGCCCTACGCGCCGCTTTGGGGTATTTTAGCTTTCGTGCTAAATTTTATCCCGACGATCGGCTCTATTATCGCGGCCGTCCCGGCGCTTTTGGTGGCGCTTTTGCTAAACGACGCAGCCTCTTGTGCTTGGACTGCGGCGCTATATCTAGCCGTAAATATCGTCATCGGCAACTTTATCGAGCCGAAATTTCTAGGCAAAGGCCTTGGTATAAGCACGCTTGTGGTGCTTTTGAGCCTACTTTTTTGGGGATTTTTGTTCGGCATCGGCGGTATGTTTTTAGCAGTACCGCTTACCATGAGCCTAAAGATCGCGCTTGACGCAAACCCGAGCACGAAATTTATTGCCGTTTTGCTCAGCGATAAACTCGAGCGGTAAAATCAAATTTAAAGGTAAGTTTTGAAAGGCATTCTCTTCACGCTAGTCCTGCTTTGCCTTGGGCTTTATGCGTATTCGTTTTATTTTTTAGTGACCGTTTTAGCCATTAGTTTTCTCATATTTTTTCACGAGCTTGGCCACTTTTTAGTAGCAAGAATGCTCGGTGTCAAAGTAAATACCTTTAGTATCGGCTTTGGCGAGAAAATTTACACCAAAAACGTTGGCGGCACCGACTACTGCCTAAGCGCTATCCCACTTGGCGGATACGTGCAGCTAAAAGGGCAAGACGACACCGACCCAAAGGCCAAAAACTACGACGCTGATAGCTACAACGTGCTAAGTCCCATAAAGCGCATTTATATCCTATTTGCGGGACCATTTTTTAACTTTATCTTGGCATTTTTCATATACATTTTACTTGGATTTATCGGCGTTGAAAGACTTGCTCCAAGCGTCGGTCACATAGCTGAAAACTCAGCAGCTGCAAGTGCTGGCGTAGTAAAAAATGATAAAATTTTAGCGATAAATGGTGTCAAGATAAACGAGTGGGACGATATCAGTAAAAATGTAAAGCTTGAGCCAAGCACCATTTTGATAGACCGCAACGGCTCGCAAATGACTATAAATTTAACACCAAAGATAGGTGAAACGATAAATTTATTTAATGAAAAGGTGCAGCGCCCACTGATCGGCATCCAGCCTAATGGCGAAGTGGTGAAAATTTATCACACAGGTTTAGAGAGCCTAAAATTTGCCTTTGGCGAGACGATCGAGGCTTCAAAGCTCATCTTTAAAAGCTTTGAAAAGCTAGTAGTTGGAGCCGTGCCACTAAAAGAGGTCGGCGGTATCGTGCAGATCGCCGATGTCACTTCAAAGGCCGCTAAGATCAGCCTTAGCGTGCTTCTAACTATCGTAGCGCTCATCTCTGTAAATTTAGGCGTGCTAAACCTCTTTCCTATCCCTGCGCTTGATGGCGGGCACATTTTATTTAACATTTATGAACTAATTTTTAGGCGCGAGATAAATGAGCGAGTGCTTGTTACGCTCACCTACTGCGGCTGGGCGCTACTGCTTGGCATCATGGTGCTCGCTACCTTTAATGACATTATGAGATTAAGCGGAGGTTTATGATGATAGTTTTAAAAGATCTACTTGAAATGATAGAAAATTTAAGCAAAGATGTGACGCTGATAGCCGTTAGCAAAAACGTGACATGCACTGAAGTGATGGAGCTTTACGCACAAGGGCAAAGAAATTTTGGCGAAAATAGAGTCCAGGAGCTAGCCAAAAAAGAGCTTGAGCTGCAAAATTTCACTGACATCAAATGGCACATGATCGGCCGTTTGCAAAACAATAAAATCAATCAAATGATAAGCCTAAAACCAGTGCTTTGGCAAAGCTGTGATAGCTTTGAAAGAGCCCTAGAGGTCGATAAAAGGCTTAGCTATAAGCTAGATACGCTACTTCAGATAAACTCGGCCGACGAAGATACAAAGCAAGGTGTGAGCGTGGCAAATGCGGCTGAAATTTATGAGCGCATCCAAAGCGAGTGCAAAAATATAAATTTAAAAGGTGTGATGAGCATCGGAGCGCATGTGGATGAGCCAAAAGAGGTGCAAAAGAGCTTTGAGCTAACATATAAAATTTACGAGAGCCTAAAGCCAAGAGGCGCAACTATCTGCTCGATGGGCATGAGTAGCGACTTCGAACTAGCGATAAAATGTGGCTCAAACATGATCCGCCTTGGGACGATGCTATATCTATAAATTTGTCCATCTTGGGCAAATTTACCTTTCTACTCCTTTTTAAATTTTAATCTAAGTTATATGATTTTATAATGCGATTAAATAAATTTTTAACGATAAAGGAGTAAATGTGTTTAAAAATTTTATTCTAACCGCTGTTGCGATCTTGTTTATCTCGGGTTGCGGTAGAGCTGAAAAGATAGCTAGGATCGAGCAAAAATGCGCAAATAATGAAGTTGCATATTGTTTGAAATTAGGCAAAATTTACAGCAGACGAGATGTAAATAAGGGTACAATGTACTATCAAAAAGCTTGTGACCTAGGCGATAAAAGGGGTTGCTATAGACTTGCAGTTTTACTAAACTCAAAATCAATCAACTCAAAAAAAGACAATGAAACGATCGTAAAATCACTAACTAAATCATGCGATCTTGGCACGCCAAAAGCTTGCTTTGAGCTTGGCGAATACTACGAAGATGACCCAAAAATGCAAAGCAAAGCAAATGAGCTGTTTGCAAAATCATGCGAGCAAAGATTTGGTCTTGCTTGCTATAAGTTAGCTGACTTTTACGGCGAGAAAAACGATGCAGCCACTCAAAAAAGCTACCTAGAGCTAGCGTGCAAATACCGCTATAAAGTAGCTTGTGAAGAAGTAGCCGAAGATAAAAAATAAATAACATTTTTTGTGGGGACATATCTCCCCCGCACTCTTTTAATATCAAATTTACTGGAACACCTTTTGCTTTAAACTATACAAAAAGCTAGGAGGCAAACCATGAATGATATTAGCATCTTAGACACAAATGTAAATTCATACACTAGGCAACAACACAAACAAGATAGATCTGCAAATTTTAATGATATTTTTAACCAAAAGACCAAAGAAAAGATTAGCGAGCCAAGCCAAGAGCCAGCTAAATTTACTTATACCACTTCTTCACAAAATAGTCTCACCTCTTTAAATTTTAACGACCTTCAAGCTTATGGCTACACAGTGGATAAAGCAGGCTTTATGGGAGCTGATTTTAACAAAGCTGCAGGCTTGCCAAAAGATTTTAAAATCCATAAAAGCACGCTTGATGAGATAGTTAGATACAACAATAAAACATATCTCTTCACGCAAGATATAAGCAAGGCTGCCTTTGAAAAGATAGATGTAGCTGATACCACAAAGCACTACTATAAACTTTTTAAAAGCATTGTAGGGGATGAAAAAGATAGATATAGCGAGGCTGATCTAGCGAATTTACCAAAAGGCTTTAGCATGGATACCAACCAAAAAACCTTTGGTAAAAATGCAAATTTCTTAAAAGATGTGAGCCTAATATCTGTTACAAATGTATATAAAACATTTGATCAAGTTAGTGAAGCAAAGAGCGTTAGAGATGAGCTTAGAGGCTTTGGAGTAAGCCACGAGGCCTATGAGCTAAATTTTAGTAAAGAGCATCTTGACACAAGAGCCAGCGACGAATACACATTCAACCCTGATATGTCAGTATATCAAGCAGATGATACTTATAGCAACGCTGGCGTGTTTGTGGGATTTTTAAAGAGTTTTAGCCCTATCGCTAGTGATAGTGGCGAGACGAAACTTAGTGTGGAGGCGAGCTCTTACTCAAAGCTAATGAACGAGCAAAGCCTAGCTGATGATATAGTGCCTCTCTCAAGGCTTTTAAAAAATGAGAAGATGATCAAATTTATCTTAGAAGAGCTACTAAAAAGAAATTTACTCACTTCAAAAGACGGCAAAAGTGCTGGCGAGATAGTAGATAGTGTGCTAGCTCATGCCACAAAGCTTCAAAACGAGACAAGAGTTTAAATAGATAAATTTAAAAGGTGGCTATCTTTATCCATCAAGCCATCTTATTTAAAATTTGCTTCTTATCTATCTTTTGCATAAGCTCTAAGACATCTATGCCTCTTTTTTCTTTGAAATTTAAAAGCTCTCTTGCATAGAGAAATTTTTGATCCTTATTTATATCATATGTCTCATACTTCTTCTTAACCTGCATAGGTTTAAATTTCTTCTCATTTTAAACTTTTAGATTACTCTCAAACGGAGCATTTTTAAAACATTATCTTCAAACAACAAAAAGGTATAAATACGGTAAACTCATAATTTGCATATACATTTAACTGCATGATTTTTAGATATAGAATTTTTTGGCAGAAGCTTATACTTTTATAATATTCAAGTTTGTAGCTATATCAATTTCTTTAGTATAAATAAAAGTACCAAACATAGTATTTTATTTTACTGCTTTAGCAGTCTCACGCTCTAGCTCTTTACCGCCGTAAGTAGCCACCGCTTGCATACTTCTTGAAACACTAACATTAGAAGTAAAAATTTGCACTGCATTTGAAGTCTTTTGCACGCTTGATTTGATCTGATCATCAAAGTCAGAAATTTCTAGCTGTGCGTTTTTCTTTGGGGTAGCTAAGCTGTCAGTTAGCCAAGAGTGCTCTATACCTTTAACACTTGAAGTGCCAATTAGTTTAAGTATAGGCGTCTCGTCAGCACCTATTAAGATTATGTTTTCATAGACTGAGGGCTTTAAGCCTTCACGTTTTGTAGCTGGGGCTTGAAACCCAGTTGTAGTTATTGCCATTTCTTTGCTCCTTTTATGCAATTTAATGGCAATTTATCATTAACGGCTGTGCCAAATCTACCCAATTTTGGCAAAAAAGAATAAAATTTATTTAATTATAAAAAAGAGAGTAAGCCCTAAAGATAGGGCTTCTAATTGTTATCTGAGTTTTTAGTAGATATATAGCTAGTTTTTGCACCTTGACTAATTTTATTTTTAGTTAGTCTATTAACTGCTTTAGCTTTTACGCCGTCGCTTATATCTTTATTTAGTAGCACTTTCTTAACTAAGCCCACTTTGTCTCCACTCGTATCTATCGCATCAAGTAGCTTAAGCTTTGGGTTCTCAAACTTCATAGGCTCTTTTAAGTTTCTATCAGAATAAAAGGTTATAATGTTGTCAAGGCTGCCACTTGGGCTTAATCCCTTTTTCGTGGCTGGGCGAAGGTCATTAGTAATTGAGGACACGTCTTGGCTTTTGCCAAGCGGTAACCCTCCCCCTTCGCCATTTTTATTACTAACTACTAGCTTAAACCTGACACCTTTATCATCTTCCCACTCATAAATACGAGCATTTTTCTTATTTACAAATGGCTCTTTGTGTTCTTTAATAAAATTACGCACATTTTCACCCAAATTTAGCAATTCCTCTTTCGTAACAAAGCCAGCCTTATTTTCATCGTCTAAGTGCCTGATACTTATATGCTTAGCTCCTTTACCAATATTGCCTCGTTCGTATTTGATAGCATCATTTATGTTGTCTAAGTCTTGCTTTATTTGTGTAGAGTTCTTGCCATTATATGTAACATTATAAATGCCTCTTTTTTCTTGTTTGGTAAGTTTATCTACTCCTGCATTATCTACTATCTTTCTTACCTCTTCGCTTGGCTTTTTAGATATGCTTAGTATCTTATTATAAAGCTCAGGACTTACTCTTTTTACTCCCTCAGCTGTTATCTTTGATCCAAACAATGCATATATAAAGCCCTTTGCAAACTCTTCAGGGCTTACGTTGCCATTTTTATCAGCACCATTTGCTGTGCCTCCAAGTAAGCCACTTACTATGTGCGGATTAGCATAAAGGGTTTTTATTTTTTTGCTTTCACTAGCACTTAGTGGTTTCACAAAAGTCTCGTATGCTTGTTGTAACTTATTGTCTATTTCTCTTAAATTATTAGTGTATTCAGGGGAGCGTTTGCTTTTACCATAAGTTGGTACAATATCTCCTAAGTCTAAAAAGAAGTTAGGCTTTCTCCCCTTTGATGTGTTGATAGTTTGGTCTAAAAAAATCTCTTTTAGTTTTGCTTCGTCTAAGGCATGCTCTTTTGCAATAGTCTTTAGTTGTGGTTCCCATGTTGGGTTTAAATAACCCTCTTTTACAAGAGCATCCTCTTTATTCTTATAAGGCTTAACATTTATATTTTCTAAAGTTTTATCTAATTCTTGTGTTTGTTTTGGTATAATGCTTTCATCAGAGCTAGAGAATGTGCTTTTTGCACCAGCCGTCGGTCCAACCTGATTAACATCAGCACGTTGGAGTGTAGGGTATGGCGTCCCTACCTTTAGTTCTTTCTCATTAACTTTTCTTAGCCTATCCATCTCATTTTTACTTGTGCTTTTTGATAAGTGTCCTACAAGCCCACTTTCTTTTACTATGCCAAGCTTCCCTACGCTTCCGTCTTCTAAGACCTTAGCTATTAAAGCTATATCTGGACGGTTGTTCTTAAAAAAGTGAGTTGGGTTATTTTTTATCTCTTTTAGCAGCCTATACACATCGCTTGGCTTTTTAAAAAGTTCAGGGTGCTTATTTTGTAAAATAAATAAATTTGCACTAAGCTCGTTATTATTTATTTCTGATAGTTCTCTTACCAAATCATCCACGCTAATTTTTACATTTAAATCACTCTTTGGCGCTGGACTTTCTTTTGTGATAAAATTATCCCCTTTTATTTCTCCAGTTTGAGCCTCTTCTCTTAACGCCCTTACCTCGTTTTTAAAAGCTTCTAGTAGTTTAGTTGAGTTCTCTGGTGCATCTTTTATCTCTATCTTTTCAAGATTATTAATAACACTTTTTAGATCGCCTGCATTGTTAATTGCATTTCTTATATGATTTTTTAAAGATGCGTCATTGCCTAATACTGGGAGTAGTGATTTTAACCTTTCAATGGCTAAATTTCTCTTCATTGTCATAAGTGCTCCAGTTACTGAATGCCCTATGCCTTGTTCTAGCTCTTTAGCCTTTGGATTAATCGCTGTTAGTTTTTCAAGCAATGAAGAAGTGTTATTTAGTATAGGAGCTTTTTTGTTTAGCTCACCCATTATCTCCACTGCTCTTTTGCTCTCAAACGGAGCATTTTTTAAAGTATTGCTTACTTTAGAAAAGTCAGTTATTCCATCTTTGGTAAATTTTTCTATTACACCACGGATTAAGTTAGTTTCTAATGCTTCTTGTTCGCTACTGCTTAATCTAGCTGTAAGAGCTTTTAAATCTAAGCCATTTTCTGCATTAAGAGCTTTTAAAAGTGAGTTTGTTATATCGCCACTACTCTTTAGCTCACCCATTACATCATGGTAAATTTTAGAGTTTTGAAGTTCTTTAAAAAGAGCGTATTCACTTCTTGCTTGTTTTAAAACATCTTTTGCTTTTTGGCTAAGAGCTGGGTTACTAAAGGCTTGCTCGGCGACATTGTCTATTAAGCTCTGTCTTTATTTTTCAACAAAGGTTCATATTATCATATAGTGTTTCTATTGTTATAATCTAGCTAACTAAAACCACAAATTCTAACTATAAACTGCAGCTCGTCAAGTAAAAAACTAGTCCTAATATATTTTAAAACAAGAAAAACATAAAAAACAAATATAAAAAATTTACCACATTTAATCAATAAAAACTAATTAAAAAGTAAAACTAATATTTTATACTTAAATAGAAATAAACACTAATAAAAACTAGAATCAAATAATATAAGAATTAAAGCAGATAAACAACAAAGCCCGCAACGACCTACTTTTCCAACATC
>NZ_PPCH01000023.1:0-28443 GCF_002913765.1 Campylobacter concisus
TGTCATAAGTTCGAGTCTTATAGCGACCACCATTACTTTTAGGTGCAGCGGTAGTTCAGTTGGTTAGAATGCCGCCCTGTCACGGCGGAGGTCGCGGGTTCGAGCCCCGTCCGCTGCGCCATCTACTTTTAATTTTTTCTATTTTTGTCTTTATTTTTTTAAATTTAATGCAAAATTTTTATAAAAATATTTTATTAAATAATATGTAAAATAATACATAAAATATTGTCTTTAGAAAAATTTAAAATATATTTTTCTCTATTAAAAATTTTTAGTTTTTATAGCAAAAATAACGATTAAAGCCCAATTTCCACTCGATTTTCTAAACAAAGAATATTTAAATTTTAAAACTAAATTTAATATAAAATTTCAATTATCTTTATAGTGCTATTAACAAACCTAAAATAACAATTTTTTGTTGCTTAACGTTAAGGCATATTTTAAAATTTAAAGTAAAAATTTATTTTATCGCATAAACATACATTTAAATTTTATGCCTATATGAGATAAATTTATCATGCCAAATGGCTAATATCAACCTTAAAAGCTTAAATTTTGGTGTAAATTCTATTTTCTCAAAAGTGATTATCGGCAAAGAAAAAATATTATTTTTATCTTTTGATTATCAAAATATCAATATAATCCGTAAAAATTTATAAAAGGATAATTATGGCACTTGAAAATGTATTAAGAGCGATTGAGGATATAAAAAATGGAAAAATGGTCGTTATGGTCGATGATGAGGACCGCGAAAACGAGGGCGATCTAGTCTTTTCAGCAGCTAGTAGTGACATGCAAAAGGTAAATTTCGCTATCACTCATGCAAAGGGCGTGCTCTGTCTTGCGATGGACGAGGCAAACGCCAAAAGGCTTGATCTACCGCTAATGGTAGCCAAAAACACATCGAGCCACGAGACAGCTTTTACAGTTACGATAGACGCAAAAGACGCAACAACGGGTGTTAGCGCATACGAGCGCGATATGACGATCAGACTTGCAGCTGATGCCAGCTCAAAGCCTGAAGACTTCGTGCGTCCAGGACACATCTTCCCGCTTATCGCCAAAAATGGCGGCGTGCTAGTTCGCACAGGCCACACAGAGGGCTCAGTCGATCTTTGTAAGCTTGCAGGTGTTGCTCCGATGGCTTCGATATGCGAGATAGTAAAAGAAGATGGCACTATGGCAAGGCGTGATTATTTAGAGGAGTTTTGTAAGAAATTTGGGCTAAATATGATCAGCGTTTCTGATCTGGTCGAGTATAGACTAAGCCATGAAAGCCTCATAAGAGTTGGCGAAAAAAGTGACGTGATGATCGCAAACTGCGCTGCAGCAAGATACGATATCACCGATCACAAAGGCAAAATCCACTCAGCTTATCTTTTTGGCGAGCCAAAGAGCAAGGCAAATGTCAAATTTCAAAAAATTCTAGCCGATCACGAGCTTTTGAGCAGTCCAAAATACGACGAGCTTTTAAAAACTATCAAATTTCTAAGCCAAAATGGTGGAATTTTGATCTTTTTAGATAGCGACAACTCAAACACAAGCAAGGACTACGGCATCGGAGCGCAAATTTTAAATCACTTTGGCGTAAAGGATATCGAGCTTCTAAGCTCAAATAAAAATAAAGAATTTGTAAGCTTAGCTGGTTTTGGGCTAAATATAGTCGGCTATAAAGAAATTTAAATATCACCAAATTTAGCCAGTTGGACTTGGTCTCTGGCTAAATTTTATAATACTTTTTAAGTTAAATTTCGCAGATCATTTACAAATTTAAACTCTCATTACATGTAAAATTTTAAGAAGTTTCTCTTTTGTTTAAGGTTATATAGCATAAATTTAGTTTATAAACCAGTTTTATGCTAAAATTAAATATTTTACTTCAAATATATTTTATAAAATAAATTAAATTTAATTAAAAAATTTCTAATATATCGCTAATTTACGTTATTTTTATAGATTTAATCACTATTTAATATAAAATATTATTTAAAATAAAAGATTAAATTTATATTTTAAATTTTATAATTCTACTAATATTTCACAAGGAGGATGAAATGAGATCTATATCAAACAAGATCGCATTGACGCTTATTGTTCTTTTGAGTGTATGCTTTGCTGCGATGTCGGCTGTTAGCTACTTTAACGCAAAAGAGGAGGTGGTGAAGCTGATCAGCCAAAACCAAGATCAAATTCTATCTGACATAAAGTCTGTGACGCAAAGTTTTATTGATGACTACATGGAGGACTCGCAAAAGCTAGCTAGCAAGCTAGTGGGCAGTGTGGGTAACGAAGATGAAATTCTTACTCGTTTAAAATCTACAAAAGAAAATTTAAAATCAATAGTCATAGGTGCCTATTTTGCAGCAGAGAGCAACGGCTATACTTATGGCTCAAATGGCAAAACCTTAACCCCAGAAAAAGATAAATACGAACCAAGGGGCAGGGGCTGGTATATCGCCGCAAAAAGTAGCGGAAAAACTATCTTTACAAAGCCATATATAGACATGGTCGCCCCAGAGCACGACTTATGCATGACTTTCTCTACTCCGATAACGGAGGACGGCAAGCTTTTGGGAGCTACATTTACTGATGTTAATATCAGGCTTTTAAGTAAAAAGCTTCTAAAGATGGGTAAAACTGAGTTTGGCTATGTCTATTTTATGGACAAAGATGGTGTTATCTTGTTACATGATGACGAAAGCCTTATAAATCAAGCCGCAAACGCGACAAAGACGCTGGCTGCGAAATTTGCTAGCAAGGACTTTGACGAAAATGGCTTGATCTCATACCAAAACTCAAAAGGCGTAAATGTTTCGGCTAAAATTTTACCTATAAACGACGACGGTTGGCTCGCAGTTGCTGCGATAAATGCCGATACTTTTAGCAGCCAGACTATGCCCCTCCTAAAGATCCAGCTAATCCTAGCAGTGCTATTTATCGTTATCCTTTCAGCATTTGTCTATTTCTTACTTAAAAAGTCCCTTAACCCTATAAAAACCATCCAGTCTAAGCTTGATGATCTATTTAAATTTGTAACTTACGAAGCAAAAGCACCAAGCAAGCTAGAGGTAAGATCAAATGATGAATTTGGTGAGATGAGTAAGGCGATAAATGAAAACATCGACAAAGTCGTAGCTGGCATCAAAAAAGATAGCACTATGATAGATGAGCTAAATAAGGTAGCAAATTTAATGATCAAAGGAAACCTTGGAGCAAAGATAGGCTCAACTCCAAACAACCCATCGCTAAATGAGCTAAAAGAGCTACTAAATAAATTCTTTACATCTATCTCGGCAAATTTAAAGGGCATAACAAACGTTCTTAGCTCATATACTAAAAACGACTTTACAGCAAAGGTTGAGATAAATGACGAGCTAGAGGCCGATCTAAAGGCTATGATACTTGGAGTATCAAACATGGGTGAAGTAATTTGCACTATGCTAAACTCAAATTTAAATGATGCCAAGATACTTGAAGAAAAAGCTACAACTCTAGCTGAGGCTATGAAAGAGCTTACACAAGGTGCAAACACTCAAGCAAATAGCTTACAAGAAAGCGCTGCTGCAGTTGAACAAATGTCTAGCTCAATGAATGCCATCTCTCAAAAGACAGCTGATGTTATAAGACAATCAGATGAAATTAAAAACATCATAACTATTATTAGAGATATAGCAGATCAAACAAATTTACTTGCTCTTAATGCTGCAATAGAAGCAGCTAGAGCTGGAGAGCATGGCAGAGGATTTGCCGTTGTGGCTGATGAAGTTAGAAAGCTAGCTGAAAGAACACAAAAATCACTTGGTGAGATAGAAGCAAATACAAATGTCCTAGCTCAATCAATAAACGAGATGAGTGAATCTATAAAAGAGCAAAGTGAAGGCATTAATATGATAAATGAGTCAGTTGCTCAAATAGATCACCTAACAAAAGAGAATGTGGTAATAGCTAACCAAGCAAACGAAGTAACATCAGAAGTAGATGAGATGGCTAAAGCTATAGTTGAAGAGGTTAGGAAGAAGAGGTTTTAAAAATATTTCTTTCTTAGAGTTTTAAACAAAACTCTTGTTTAAACAAGACTACAAAACAAATTCCAACCTAGCTTAGACTGGGTTGGAATTTTAATCATTTATATAGCTACTTTAAATTCTAAACTTTAAATTTAATATTCAAGAATTATCTATTAAATTTTAAAATTTATGAACAAGCATATCACGCTTCTAAATTTAGTAAGTTACTAAGGCGAGTGAGTAAGATTTTAAAATTTGCAAAAACTAACTTAATTAAATTTACAAAATTCTTTTTATGTTAAGGGGTAAGAGGCTTGAATTACGAAGTCGCTCCCTTCCCCCTTAACAATCCCCCAACCCCTACAACGTTAGAGGTGCATGCGATAGTGCTAGCGCACTGCATGCGTATTGTTTTAATTAAAAAACTCTGTCAAATTTTAAGATTTGATAGGTCTTTTTAAAATTTCAAATTTAAAATTACCGGCTACTTATGTTTTGCTTCGTGCTCTAGTAGCCAAATTTTAGTTGGCAGGCCTTCGCCGCCTGAGTAGCCGCCAAGACCGCTGCGAGAAAGCACTCTGTGGCAAGGGACGATGATAGGCAGTGGATTTTTGGCATTTGCAGATCCCACTGCACGGTAGGCGTTTTTGTGGCCAGCAGCAAGTGCAAGAGCTGCGTAGGTAGTCGTTTCGCCGTATGGCACTTTTTGTAAAACGTCATAAATTTTGGCTCTAAATTTTGTCGTTTTTACATCAAGTCTAACGCTAAATTTTTTAAGCTCGCCCTTAAAATAGGCCTCCAGTTCATCTAAACAAAGTTTTAAATTTTCATCTTTTACCGCAACTTTTTCAAATTTATCTACAAAATTTATCTCACAAATTCCATTTTCACTAGCAACGATCTCTAAAATTCCAATGGGCGATTTTAGGTAGGCTTTTGACACATTTACTCCTTGAAATTTGAAATTTTGGGCAAATTTTACTTTAGATTGTTTTGCTTTTTGATAAAATGCAAGCAAAATCAGCGATTTTGGACTAAAAACGAGCAAAATCACAAAGGAAATTTATGAGCTTTTTTACCGACTACGAAAAACACGTGAGTGAGCGAGAAAAAGAGGGCGTGCCACCGCTTGCGCTAAATGCCAAGCAAACAAGCGAAATTTGCGAGCTAATGAGACTTGCTGGCAACTCTAGTGGTGATGAAAAGGCGCAAAACGAGCTAAAATTTCTTATAAATTTGCTTACAAATCGTGTAAATCCTGGCGTTGATGACGGGGCAAAGATAAAGGCAGAATTTCTTGGCGAGGTGATAGACGGGCTTAAAATAGACGGGCTTGATGCGGTTCGTGCCATTAAAATTTTAGGCAAGATGCTTGGCGGATACAACGTAGAAATTTTGGTGCGAGCGCTAAAAAATAGCGACGAAACTATCGCGCAAGCTGCGGCAAATGAGCTAAAAAACATCATTTTGGTGCATGAGCATTTTGACGAGATCGCAAAGCTAGCAAACAGTAATAAATTTGCAAAAGAGGTGCTTGTTTCTTGGGCAAATGCGGAGTGGTTTGCGCACAAAAAGCCGCTTGATGAGTGCATAAAGGCAGTCGTTTTTAAAGTGGCTGGCGAGACAAACACAGACGATCTAAGCCCTGCTAGTGAGGCCTATACAAGGGCTGATATACCGCTTCACGCAAAGGCGATGCTCGTTAAAAAGATGCCTGAGGGTTTGGAGATATTAAAGGAGCTAAAAAGTCGTGGCAAGAGCGTGGCATACGTTGGCGACGTGGTCGGCACTGGCAGCAGCAGAAAGAGCGGCATAAACTCTATTCAGTGGCACCTTGGCGATGAGATAGAGGGCGTGCCAAATAAAAAAACTGGCGGCATCGTGATCGGCACAACCATAGCTCCGATATTTTTTAATACCGCCGAAGACAGCGGTGCACTGCCAATAGTCGCAAACGTAAATGAGTTAGAAATGGGCAATGAGATAGAAATTTATCCATTTAAAGGCGAAATTTACAAGCTTGCAGGCAATGAAAAAAAACTCGTGGCAAATTTTAAACTTAGCCCAAACACCCTAAGCGACGAGATAAGAGCAGGGGGCAGGATACCTTTGATGATAGGTAGGCAAGTCACCAAAAAGGCTAGAGAGGCCTTGGGACTTGGCGAGGAACAAATTTTCATAAAGCCAGATCAGCCAAAAGAGCTAGGCGGTGGCTATACGCTCGCTCAAAAGATGGTCGGCAAGGCTTGTGGCAAGGCTGGCGTGAGAGCTGGTGCATACGTGGAGCCTGAAATTTTGACCGTTGGCTCGCAAGACACCACTGGGCCGATGACTAGAGATGAGATAAAAGAGCTTGCTAGCCTTAGTTTTGGGGCGGATTTTGTCTTGCAAAGCTTTTGCCACACGGCTGCTTATCCAAAGCCAAGCGACCTTGAGATGCAAAAGAGCCTGCCTAAATTTATAAATTTGCGTGGCGGTGTGAGCCTAAAGCCAGGTGATGGCGTCATCCACTCGTGGCTAAACCGCATGGTCTTGCCTGATACGGTGGGCACTGGTGGCGATAGTCACACGAGATTTCCTATTGGCATTAGCTTTCCAGCAGGCAGCGGCCTAGTGGCGTTTGCGGCGGTGCTTGGTATGATGCCGCTAAATATGCCAGAGTCGGTTTTGATCAAATTTAAAGGCGAGCTAAAAGAGGGCGTGACGCTTCGTGATCTTGTCAATGCAATACCTTATTTTGCTATCAAAAAAGGGCTTTTAAGCGTTGAAAAGAAAAATAAAAAGAACATTTTTGCAGGTAAAATTTTAGAGATCGAGGGATTAGAGAGTCTAAAAGTGGAGCAGGCATTTGAGCTAAGTGATGCTTCGGCTGAGCGCTCGGCGGCTGCTTGCGTGGTAAATTTAAGCGAGGCTAGCGTCGCGGAGTACGTTCGCTCAAACGTTGCGCTAATAGAAGCAATGATAAAAGCAGGATATGAGAGCCGTGAAACGCTTGCTAGGCGAAAAGAGAAGATGCAAAAATGGCTAGAAAATCCAACTCTTTTAAGAGCCGACAAAGACGCAAGTTACGCTGAAATTTTAGAGATTGATTTATCGAAGATAGATGAGCCGATTTTGGCCTGTCCAAACGACCCAGATGACGTGGCGACGCTAAGTGAAATTTTAGCTGATAGCAAAAGAGCGCACAACATCGACGAGGTCTTTGTGGGTAGCTGTATGACAAATATCGGGCATTACAGGGCGCTTGCTAGAATTTTAGAGCGTGAGAGCAAGCTTACTACTAGGCTTTGGATCGCTCCGCCAACTAAGATGGATAAAAAGACGCTTGAAGATGAGGGCGTTTATGAAATTTTTAAAAGGTTAAATGCTAGGACAGAGGTGCCAGGTTGCTCGCTTTGCATGGGTAATCAAGCAAGAGTTAATGACAATGCCGTCGTTTTTTCGACCTCGACTAGAAATTTTGACAACAGAATGGGCATGGGCGCAAAGGTCTATCTAGGAAGTGCCGAGCTGGCCGCTGTATGCGCGCTGCTAGGGCGTTTGCCAAGCGTTAGCGAGTATAAAAAAATAGTAAGAGATAGCCTTAGTTTAAACAAAGATCAAATTTATAAATACCTAAATTTTAATGAAATAAGCGAGTTTAGTATATAAATTTGTTACAATATCGCGAAATTTTAAGGAGCTTTGATGAAAAAAGTAGCTTTTTTCCTCTTTTTTAGCAGTTTTCTTTTTCTGAATTTACACGCATTAGAGTGCGGTGATCTTGCTAAAAAAGAGAGCTTTAAAACTACTCCAAACGAGCTTGCTTATGCGAATGAGGGGCTATTTTATTGCGATGGCTCGCTTTTAAATTTAAAAGAGGTAAAAGAGCTTTTTGATGCGAGTGTGGCTGTTAGGAGCGAGTCTCAAAGCTGCGTTGGCGAGGGCGTTTATAGAGAAAATTTAAATAAATTTAGATGGAACTTGCTAAAAGCATCGTTTGCACCTGAGCTTTATCAAAAAGAGCTTGCAAAGCCAGAGGTCGCAGAAGCCCAAAAAGATGCTCAAATGGAGTACTTTAGATATTGGGCGAATGAGAGCTTGTTTAACTTTTTAAAATATAAAAAATTCAGCGAAGCTTATAAAAACGCACAAACTCCGCTAGTTAAATTTTATGAGACTTTAGGCGTTGATAGTGCAAGTGCCGCATACTACGCTACTAGCGTGATAAATGAGTTTTTAAGCTTTAGTGTTGGTAAAAAGATAAATAAGGCTAAAGTTCTAACTTCTGAGCAAAAGATGATGGCTCAAAAGCTAAGCCAAGATGAGCTTGTAAATTTGCTCTACTCCAAAAATTACAGCACAGCTGAGCTTACAAATTTACTTGATATCGCACTACTAAATGACAAAAGTAGCGATATGATAGAAGAGATCATAAGACGCGGGGCCGATGTTAATTTAGGCGATGAGACACCGCTCTTTTTTGCTCTTAAAAATTTAGAAAATGTAAAAATTTTGCTTAAAAATAGAGCCGATGTAAATCACAAAAATTTCTTTGGCAAAAGTGCGCTTTTTTACGCTGTGCAGTTTGAGGATGCGCCTCTTTGCGAGCTTTTATTAAAGAGTGGGGCAAATGCAAACGAGAGCTACATCGATGAGCAGTCTAGGATGAATATGATAAATTTAGGCATGATGCAAGCAGAAGATACGTGTGGCTTGGAGCATACAAACAGAAGCGTTTTTATGCATGCAGCAGCTCATGCGACGCCAGAAATTTTAAAGCTTTTGATAGATAACGGCGCTGATATAAATGCTACTGATGATGCTGGATTTAACGCACTTGATTATGCGATTAAAGATAAAAATGAAAAAAATATTAAATTTTTAGAAGAGCTTGGCTTAAAGCCAAATTTTAATTAGGAAGAGATATGAAAAAGACAGCTTTTGTGACAGGTGTGACATCTGGCTTTGGTGAGGCGATCGCCAGAAGACTCTCAAAAGAGGGCTATAAGATAGTAGCTCTTGCAAGGCGCGAAGATAGGCTAAAAAAGCTAGCAAGTGAGCTTGGCGATACGCACATCATCGTAGCTGACATACGTGATAAAGAGGCTGTTTTTAAGGCGGTAGAGAGCCTGCCTGATAAATTTAAGGACATCGAAGTGCTTGTAAACAACGCTGGTATGGCGCTTGGACTTGAAAAGACGATAGATGCGAAGGTAGAGGACTTTGAGGCGATGATAGATACGAACGTAAAGGGTCTCATCTACTCTACAAAGGCCGTTTTGCCGCTACTTTACAAGCAAGAAAAGGGCTATATCTTTAATCTTGGCTCGACAGCTGGTTCGTGGCCATATCCTGGCAGTAATGTTTATGGCGCTACAAAGGCCTTTGTAAAGCAGTTTAGTCTAAATTTAAGGAACGATCTAGTTGGCACAAATATCAGGGTGACAAACATCGAGCCAGGGCTTTGTAAGACTGAATTTAGCGAGGTTAGATTTAGAGGAGATAAGGCAAAGGCGGATAGTCTTTATGAAAATACAAATTTCATCACGTCTGAGGATATCGCGACTATTTTGGTAAATTGTCTAAATATGCCTGGAAGTGTCAATATAAACAGGGTCGAAGTCATGGCAAACACGCAGACTTGGGCTGGGCTTGCGATAGAAAAATTTTAAGGAGTTCTTGTGAGACAAATTTTATTATTACTATTTTTTAGTGCCGCGCTTTTTGGTGTTGATCCAGAAGTAGCAAAGAGAAACGCTGAAATTTACGGCGTATTCACGCTTATACCGCCTGTTGTGGCAATAGCACTTGCTTTTATCACAAAAGACGTTATATTGTCGCTATTTATCGGTGTTTTTAGCGGAACGTTTCTCATAAATATCATCAATGAAAACGTCTTTATGGGCATCGTAAAGGGCTTTACTGGTATCGTTTCAAGAGTGGTTGAGTCAATGGCTGACAAGACCGACTCAGGCATCTTGCTTCAAGTGCTTTGTATAGGCGGTGTGGTCGCACTTATCACAAAGATGGGTGGCACAAAAGCAGTTGCTCTTTGGCTTAGCAAAAAGGCAAAAACTGGCGTTTCAGCTCAAATTTCAACTTGGCTTATGGGTATCTTTGTATTTTTCGATGACTACGCAAATGCCCTAATCGTTGGTCCTATCATGAGACCAATAAGCGATAAATTTAAAATAAGCCGCGAAAAGTTAGCCTTCATTATCGACGCTACTGCAGCACCGATTGCAGGTATTGCTATCATCTCTACATGGGTCGGACTTGAGGTTTCGCTCATTGAAAAGGGCTACGAGCTAATCGGCGAGACTGGCATAAACGCTTATTCTATATTTATCGAGACCATTCCATATAGATTTTACAACCTCTTTATCTTGTTTTTCATCGTCTGCACAGCCTTGATGCAGCGTGAGTATGGTCCTATGCTAGCAGCTGAAAGACGCGCTAGAAGAGGCGAGCTTCACTCAGGCAAAACTCAAATTCAAGACCTTGAAGATAAAACTCTTGAGCCAAAAGAGGGCGTAAAACTAAGCGCTTCAAATGCGATCGTGCCACTTCTTGTGCTAGTTATCGGCGCATTTACTAGCTTTTATTTTAGCGGTCTTGCTGCACTTGAGGGCGATACTCTTAAAAATGCACTTGCAAATCCGCTTTCATTTTCAACATTTAAAGATACTTTTGGCGCAGCTGACTCTGCTACATCGCTATTTCAAGCAGCGCTACTTGCTAGTATCGTAGCTATCACGATGGGTGTTTGGCGCAAAATTTTTGATGTAAAAGAGGCTATTAGCACATGGGTAAAGGGCTGGAAAACTATGATCATCACGGTTGTCATCTTGCTTCTTGCTTGGAGCCTTAGTGCGGTTATAAAAGAGCTTGGCACTTCAAGATATTTGGTTGATCTACTAAGTGATTCAACGCCTAAATTTATCTTGCCAGTGGCTGTTTTCATCCTTGGCTCATTTATCAGTTTCTCAACTGGCACCAGCTACGGCACGATGGGCATTTTGATGCCTCTTGCTATCCCGCTAGCTTATGCAGTGGGCAAAAACTACGGCTTAGATGGCGATGCGATGCATGCTTATATGATCGTAAATATCTCAAGCGTTCTAACTGGCGCTATCTTTGGTGACCACTGCTCGCCGATATCAGACACTACGATACTTTCATCAATGGGCGCAGGATGTAGCCACATCGATCACGTCTCAACGCAGATGATCTACGCACTTAGCGTTTGCGCGGTTTGTGTGCTTGTTGGCTACTTGCCGGTCGCACTTGGTCTTAGCGTTTGGATCGCACTTCCTTGCGGATTTTTAGCGATCTGGGCTTTGGTTAGATTTGTCGGTAAAAAAGTCGAAGAGAAAGCGGCATAAATTTGGACTGCAAATACCTAAAAGAGTGCGGATCATGCACTCTTTTTACCCCTTATAGTGAGCAAATTTCATTTAAAACTGATCTTATCAAGCAAAATTTCTCCAACTTTTATGTGGGTAAATTTGATATTTTTAGCTCAAGCCCAAAGCACTACCGCACGAGGGCTGAGTTTGGCATCTGGCACGAGGGTAGCAAGCTTAGCTATACTATGCACGCAAGCGAAAAAGGCAAAAAAGTTTTTATAGATGAGTGCCCAAAGGTTTGCGAACAAATTTCACATCTCATGCCAAGGCTACTTGAGAGCTTGCAAGATGATGAAATTTTACGCACAAAGCTCTTTGGAGTGGAGTTTATCGCCTGTAAAAGTGGCACCTTAGTCACGCTTCTTTATCACAAAAAGCTTGGTAGTGAGTTTGAAGCGGCGATGAAAATTCTAGCTAGCAAGCTTGATGTGATTATCCTAGCTAGATCTCGCGGTCAAAAGCTGCTAAGCGGTGAGCTAAATTTAGTTGATGAGCTAAATGTTGATGGGCAAATTTATAAATTTAGTCTAAGTGAAAATGCCTTTATCCAGCCAAATAAAGCGGTAAATGAGAAGATGATAACTTGGGCAAAAGAGTGCGTGCAAGGTGGCGCTGACTTGCTGGAGCTCTACTGCGGACATGGGAATTTTACCATCCCGCTTTCGTTTAAATTTAAAAACGTCCTTGCCACTGAAATTTCAAAAAGCTCGATCGCAAATGCCCTTAAAAACTGCGAGCTAAATGGTGCAGAAAATATCAAATTTTTGCGTATGGACGCTGATGAGCTGATGAGCGCATTTGCTGGTGTTAGGGAGTTTAATAGGCTAAAAGATATAAATTTGAGCGACTTTAACTTCTCGCACGTCCTTGTCGATCCACCACGCGCAGGACTTAGTGAAAGCGTCATAAATTTCATTAGAAATTTCAAAAACATCATCTACATCTCGTGCAATCCAGAGACATTAAAAGAAAATCTAAATGAGCTTACTAAAAGCCATAAAGTGATAAAATTTGCGCTCTTTGATCAGTTTGCCAACACTCATCACATCGAGTGTGGCGTGCTACTAGAGGCAAAAGATAAATTTTAAAAGGAAAGTTGAAAAATGGTTTCATTAAACAAAATAATCCAAGCAAAGATAACGATCGGTCACTTTGTAAATAAAACTCCGTTTGCGCTAAGTGCAAAACTTAGCAAAATTTTAGGCGCAAATGTCTATCTAAAAGAGGAAAATTTACAACGAACCGGAGCTTACAAGATAAGAGGCGCTTACAATAAAATAGCTAGCCTAAGCGATGAGGAGCGAAAACGTGGCGTCGTGGCTGCAAGCGCTGGCAATCACGCTCAAGGCGTGGCGATAAGCGCAAAAGAATTTGGCGTGCACGCTTGCATCGTCATGCCAGAATCAACCCCACTTCTAAAGGTAGCTGGCACAAAGGATCTTGGCGCTGAAGTGATCTTAAAAGGTGATAACTTTGATGAGGCTTATGAATTTGCAGTAAATTATGCCAAAGAAAAAGATATGACCTTTGTTCATCCATTTAACGATGAGTACGTCATGGCAGGTCAGGGCACTGTGGGTCTTGAGATGCTTGATGAGATAAGCGACCTTGATATGGTTGTAGTGCCAGTTGGCGGTGGTGGCCTAGCTAGCGGCGTGGCAAGCTGTATAAAACAAGTCAATCCAAAAACTAAAGTCGTTTGCGTCGGCGCAAAGGGCGCTCCAGCGATGTTTAACAGCTACGGCGCTAAAAAGAGCATAAACTCAAAGTCAGTTCGCACCATAGCTGATGGCATAGCTGTGCGTGATGCGAGCGAGATAACGCTTAAAAATATCGTTGAGTGTGTGGATGAGTTTGTGCAGGTCGATGATGAGGAGATCGCAACTGCGATTTTGTTTTTGCTAGAGACGCAAAAGATCGTGGTTGAGGGAGCTGGCGCAGCTGGCGTGGCAGCACTTATGCATGATAAGATCAAATTTAAAAAAGGCGCAAAGATAGGCGTGGTGCTAAGTGGCGGAAATATCGATGTTCAGGTGCTTTCTATCATCATTGAAAAGGGTCTTATCAAGTCTCACCGCAAGATGACCTTGCAAATCACACTTGTAGATAAGCCAGGAGCGCTAATGAGCCTAACTGATAGTCTTAAATCAGCAAATGCAAATATCGTCAAGATCGACTACGACCGCTTCTCTACTAAGCTTGACTACGGCGATGCAAGTATCACTATCACGCTTGAGACAAAGGGTCTTGAGCATCAAGAAAAGATCAAAGATACGCTTAATAAAAACGGCTTTTCTTTCACTCAACTCTTCTAAATTTACAAGCTCGCTACCCTTTAAAGTAGCGAGCATTTCTAACTAAAACAATATCTCAAATTTAGCATTTACGCTGTTTGATCTTACATCTTTAGCAAAAGCTCCAGTGTAAGAAAGGCCTAAATTTACATTTTTATAGACATTTGCTTTTATGCCAAGGCTAGCTGTGCCAAGGTTTTTAACCTCTTTGCCCTCTAACTCTAGATATCCAGCATTTGCGACATTTACACCGATAGTTGGTTTTGTGTCGCCAACTAGTCTGTTGTATGCTAGATCAGCTTCAAATTTCATCTTAGTGCTACCTAGGCTAAATGGTACGCTAGGGTTTAGACCAAGGCTAAAAATGCCTAAATTTCTAGTTTTTTCATCAACATCCATTTTGAAAATTCCTACATTTTGGCTTGTGCTATCGGTTTTCATGCGTAGATAGCTTGCACCCACATAAGGATTTAGCGAGAAATTTTCTGTATTAAAGCTAGTTAGGGCTAAATTTGCATAAGCATTAAGTGCTTTTTCTTTGCTTTTTATATGATCGTTTGAGTAAAAGCTTGCGATTGTTGCACCATTTTGAGTTTTGCGCTTAGCATCTGTGTATAGGACGCCAAGGTCTAGTTTCGTGCTAGCGATCTCGCTTTTGCCGTAGATACCGATGCTTTTGCCTTTTGTCTTATAGGCATCATCGCCGTCTTCTTTTACTTTTTCTGTGCTAGCACCAAGAACACCGCCAAGTACAAATGCGTCATTTACACTGCCGTCAAATCCAAAAAGCTGTGTCATAGAGTTTGCTTTTATGTCATTAAATTTCATAGCATCAAACATAGTATTTGACCAAAATTTCATGCCATTTGAGTCGCTTGCTCTTATGCCAAATGGGTCAGATTCGTGGTTGATGACTGCATTTTTAAGCATGATGTTTTCTAGTAAAAATGCATTGTGCTGAGCTAAATTTGCCTCATTTGCAAATGTTTTTAGAGTTTGTTTTGCCTCTTTTGGTGTAGTGTAGATGAAGTATCTATAAAGATCGCTTGTGATAACTGCTGGCCTGCTTCTAAATGGCGAAGGAAGTAGTGCTGGCCTGCTAGCTGTGCTTTCTATGAGCTGTGCAACTTTCTTTTGGTTGTCATTAGCTGCGATGCTTGTCATTGTATTTTTTGATTTTTTAAGAGTAAGCTCTAGCTTGTCATCACTATAGTTTTTGCCAAGATCAAAAAACGCATACTCTCTTGAAAGGGTATCTTCATAGCCTTTGAAATTTCCAGTTGCTGTAAATGTTTTTGATTTTGTGCTGTCGTTATAGAGCCTTTGCATGATCTCTAAGCTTGGCTCACTTATGTTTATAAATGAGTTTTTCTCGAAATTTAGATCTAAATTTGAAGCGCCGTTTGAGACGATGTAGCTACCGCCTGATTTGATAGTGGCTTTTACTACGTCATTTGAGCTTTTTTTGGTCACTTCTCCTAAAGATAGTTGCAAGGTAAATTTATTTCTACTAACCTTTGGCACGCTCATTTGTCTTACAATTTCTAGTGCGCCGCCATTTTCTACTATCACGTCGCTTGATTTTAGAGATTGATTAAGAGCTGTGATCTTGCCGCCTTTTATTATGGTTTTGCCAGTGTAAGAGTTGTCTCCTGCTAGGCTTAGTGTGCCTTGACCTCTTTTTATAAGAGTACCTTCGTAGCCCTCACTTGCCCTTAACTCTCTTGCTCTTTCTCTAGCGTTACCAATATCGAGCTCAGCTTTTTGCTCTGGTGTTAAATTTGCTATTTTTTCTAGCTCAGCCTTGCGCTTGGTCCAAATTTTAGCCTCTGCATCATCTTCTGTTTTTCTAAATTTGATGGCCACATCGCTTATGTTGTTTGAGTAGATATCATCGCTATTTAAATTTATATCAAACACGCCTAGAAGCTGACCTGGTCCAAACATCGCCTTATATAGATCCACTACGCCCCAGCCCCAGCGCTCATCAGGCACTCCAAGCGCAGCACTAAAGCCTGAAATTTTTCTAGTATCGGCTGGCTCTTTGAAATCATCATGAACTTGCCTTGCAGTAGTTAGTAGTACCTCTCTTATCTGAGCGTTATTCATATATGGGTATCTTTGCATGATGACACCAAGTGCGCCAGTGACGTGTGGAGCTGCCATTGATGTGCCGCCTTTTGTGTCGTAGCCTGCCTTGCCAGTTTTTAGATCAACGACGGTTGAGTATATAGGTTTTGCAGGTGCTGCCACGCTCCACCATTTTGAGTGACCAGGTGTGTTGTAACGCTGCGTGTCGCCCTCTAGCTGGCCAGTGACGTTTAGCCAGTACTTCTCAGCATCAGGTCTAAAGTATGGAAGCATCGCTCTTGTATATGACTCTTTCATCCCGTCTCTGTTGCCAGCAGTAAAAATTTGGATGACGCCATATCTTGTAGCGACCTCATAGGCTGCATCTAAGAAATTTTTGCCATTTACTACAAATGGATAGTAGCTTTTATATGCAGCATCAAGATCTTTGATATCTAGGTTATTGCCGCCTTCATACCCAGTAGCACCTTCGTAGGCTTTGTAAAATTTACGGTTTGAGCCCCAGCTGTTATTTATCGCTCTAGCTCCACTCTTTGCTAGTCCTTCGTAAGAATTTAAAAAGAAGTTGTAGTCTTGATTTGGACCATATGTCATGCCGTCAGTGCCGCCGGTATTGCCCATTATAAGTCTTGCATCAAATGCTACGCCGTGCATGCCCACGCCATCTCTTGACGCAGCTATCGTGCCAGCTACGTGAGTGCCGTGAGAGTCGTTTACTCCAGCTATCCAGTCACCATCTATGCTAAATTCTTCACCTTTTTTAAAGTCACCAAAGTCTTTTTTATTTTTATCTCCGCTGCCTTTTTTAAGAAGAGGTGAGTTGCCATACTCGGTGTCAGGGTATCTTTGACCATCTTTATAGTAGCTACCAGAAACCTTTAGCGCACTTACTCTGCCATCACTAAATTCTGGATGACTAAGTAGCACACCAGAGTCCATCACACCAAGCGTTACGCCTTTGCCAGTTGCTCCAAGAGCATATGCAACGGCTGCGTTCATGCTCACTAAACCCCAGTCGGCCTTGTACTCATCGCTCTGCCAGCTTTTTATATCGCCAAATTTACCTCTGTTTTGCTCGCTAGCACTTAGCTGATTAGCAAGCAAAAGAGTGCAGCAAGCAACACTTAAAAGGATGCACTTTTTGCTTGAAACGGATCTTTTCATATCTCGTCCTTTACATAAAATTTAAACCAATTCTAAAATTCTTAAAATAAATTATTAATTAAAATAATAATAATTTAATGAAAAATCGTAGGCTAAATTTACGAAAATATACGTTATTTACGCTAGTTTTACATTTAGAGAGAAATTTCATAAAAGACTTAATCTAAAATTAGTTATTTAAATATAATTTTTCTTATCACTATTTTTAAAACTATTATTTATATATTTTTTTAAAGGATTATTATTTTTCATTAAATTTACAGGACTAAAATTTCGCAAATTTATTCAAGGATGGGATATGAAAAAGAGTTTATTAAGCCTTGCATTGTTTTGCACTTTGGCTTTTTGTGCCGATGATGAGGTGGTTAGCAAACAAAACGATCAAGTATGGATAGGATCTATGGGCGGATGCAAGCTTTATGTATTTTCACTAAAGACGACTGATGCGCCAGTAGATAAGCTAATAGCCAAAGATGAGGCGCAAAAAGAGCTTGTGGCAAATACTAAAAATTTACCAAACAAACACAACGTAATGTTTGCAAAGTGCGATGACTACACGGCGCTCATAGATAGCGGCTATGAAGATAGCTTGGAAATTTTAAAGTATGATCTGCAAACTTTTGGCAAAATAAAGCCAGAGGATCTAACCTACGTCATCATCACGCACGCTCATCCTGATCACATAGGTGGGCTCATAGATGGCGGCAAAAAGACATTTAAAAACGCCAAGCTTTTTATAGATGAAAAGGAGTGGGACTACTGGATGAAGGGCAAAGACGAGAGGACAAAGGAAATTTTATCGCTTTATAAAGACGATAAGAGCTTTTTTGACCATAAAAAGCCACTATTTGACGGGGCGCTAAAGATCATGGCTATCCCAGCCTACGGCCATACTCCAGGGCACAACATGATAAGCTTTGAGACAGATAACGACAAGATCATCTTTATAGCTGACCTTCTTCACGTCCTAGCAGTGCAAGAGGTCGAGCCAAGCATGTCTATCACTTATGATGTAGATCCAGCCCAAGCTGCCAAAACGAGAGAAAAGGTGCTTGATGGCTTGGAGGACGAGACTACAAAGATAGTAGGCGCTCACATGCCTTACAATAGCCCCATCACCTTGCCAGAGTGAGTAAATTTCTTTTGCTTTACAAATTTAGGATAAAATGCGGGCTTTAAAGGAGAAAATATGAGCGAATACGCAAATTTGATATTAGCTATCTTGCTAGCTATTTTGGCATTTGCATTTTATAGGTCAAACAAGGCGCTAAAAAAGGCAAAAGACGATAGCGAAAATGTCTCAGTCAGCACTGAAATTTCGCAGCTTAAAAGCATCGGTGAGCTATCTGTCTTTCAGGTCTATAGCAAAGAGATCGTCACAAAGACAGATCATGCGTTTGGAAATTTTGGCAAAGAGTATCTAAGGTGGCTAGTAAGCGAGAAGAAGCTTTCGATGATATTTGAGTTTGAGATAAATTTCATCTACGATCTAACTAGCCCAAAGCTCGAGATCATGCAGATCGCAAACTCTAGTTACAAGATAAAAATGCCCCCATGTAAATATAAATTCTCAATCGCAGATATGAAATTTTACGATGAGAAAAATGGCAAATTTATACCATTTTTACTGCCTGACTCGCTAAATGGCTTTTTTGGTAGCACTTTTACAGAAGAAGACAAAAATAGACTAATCGAAGAGGCCAGAAATGAAGTAAAAAAGATGAGCGTTCGCCTTATCTCGCAACTTCAAAGTAAAATTCATAAATCAGCTCGCGACACGCTTGAAGCGATAGCTAAGAGCTTTGGCGCAAACAAGGTCGAGTTTGTCTTTGACGATAGCGACGAGCAGATCAACGAGCAACTAAATTTAGAAAACATAGCATAAAAACAAAATTTAAAGGAGAAAAAATGAGTGTAAATTCACAAGAGGTCACACAAGCACCTGGTAACAACACAGTCTTTCAAACATGGGTCTTAAAAGGCGACAAAAAGGCATGTAAAGAGGGCTTTGCTAAGCTTTGTGCTTTGGTTGTAAATTTAAACAAAACTGCTAAAGTTAGATTTGGCGCTGGGGAGAATGTAAACTGCGTCCTTGGCGTGGGTCATGATGCTTGGAAAAAGCTTGAAATTTCAAAAGATCTGCCAAAAGAGCTTGTAAATTTTAAAGCGATTAAAGGCGACAAACACGAGGCCGTTAGCACAAAGGGCGATATCCACATCCACATCCGTGCGCTAAATGCGGCTGACTGCTTTGACATGGCGCAAAATATCAAAGAAGTTTTGTTTAAATTTGCAGAGCTTACAGATGAGACTCAAGGCTTTAAGTATCACGACGGCAGGGCGATCATCGGCTTTGTCGATGGCACTGAAAACCCTGATGGCGAAGATAGAGACCTTTTTGCAAAAGTCGGCAAAGAGGACGCTAAATTTAAAGGTGGTAGCTACGTTTTTGTTCAAAAATACTTCCACAAGATGAAAGAGTGGAACGCCACAAGCGTAAGCGAGCAAGAAAAGGTTATAGGCCGCTCAAAAGAGTATGACATCGAGATGGACGAGAGCGTAAAACCTACAAATTCACACTCAGCTGCTGCAAATGTAGGCGACGATAAAAAGGTCGTGCGTGGCAATATGCCATTTACTGAAGGTAGCAAAATAGGTACTTACTTTATCGCTTATGCGAGCACATTTTCAACGGTTGAACTTATGCTTAAAAAGATGTTTATCGGCGAGCCAAAAGGCAACTCAGATAGGCTGCTTGACTTTAGTACGCCAGTGACCGGGGCTCTCTTTTTTGCTCCTACGCTTGATATGCTTGGCGACTACGAGGGATAAATTTAGCTTGTGGCGAAGCAAATTTGCCCCTTTAAATTTAAGAGGATAAAGATGCCAGAGTGGTTTATCTATGCAGCTCTTTCGGCTGTTTTTGCTGCGCTTACTGCGATCTTTGCAAAGCTTGGTGTAAAGGACATCGACAGCGATTTTGCGACATTTATAAGAACGGTCGTTGTCGTTTTTATGCTTATTTTACTTTTAAGCGTGGCTAAAAAATGGCAGCCACTAAGCTCGCTAAGCCCAAAAAACTGGCTCTTTCTCATACTAAGTGGCATAGCTACTGGACTATCTTGGCTTATGTATTTTAAAGCGATGCAAGCAGGCAAGGTCTATCAAGTAGCACTGGTTGATAAATTTAGCGTTGTGCTAGCTGTCATTTTAGCTGTCATATTTCTTGGTGAGAGGCTAAATTTAAAAGAAACTTTAGCCCTCTGCCTTATCGTATCTGGCGTGTTTCTACTCATTTTTAAATAAATTTTTCTGCATTATTCTTAAAGCATATTTTTAATTTTAATTTGTAATTAATAAAAAAGCCCCTAGAATTTGAACGATTTCATTTTGAAGGGAGAAATATGAAAAAAATCATTCTATCAGCAATCGTAGCTTGTGCGGCATTTGGTGCAGGTATGAACTACACAGATGTCGTAAAGGACGTATATGCTGACGCTAGCTCAGCTAAGAGCATAGGCAGGCTGCTACCAACCAACGCAGTTGAAATTTTACAAACAAGCGGCGATAGAGCGCAGATCAAAGTAAAAGGCTATCAAAACCCAGCCGTTAGCAACGTAGTTTATTTTGCTGATGGAGCGAGGATTATCTCAGTAGCATTTGCTAAAACTGCACCTTTTGATATCAAAGTGATAAAAGAGGGCAAAAACGGCAAATGGAACGAGGTAGAAACGACTGTATTTGTGCAAAAAGATGGCTTTAGTACTGATGTAAATGCGATGTTTGCAAAAGCTGATAAGATGTATAAAGAGAGCTGTGGTGTTTGCCATGCGTTGCCTCAAACTACGCACTTTAACGCAAATCAATGGCCGTCACTTCTAAAATCAATGATCGGCAGAACCGCAATAGAGAAAAAAGACGAGTGGCTAGTTATCGAATATCTACAAAAACACTCATCTGACGTAAATTTAGGCAAATAAGTAAAACCTAGCAGGGCTAAATTTAATCAAATTTAGCAAGGCAAAGGGTTTAAATTTAAAGGTTTTACTTAGAGAGAAAACCAAAATTTAGATCGCAGAGTTTGCGATCTTAGTCTTTAGTGCGGGATCAAACCGATGGGGTTTGTCGCAAGGGCTGGCTTCGCTAGCCTGCGAAGTAAAACCAACTGCTTGGTATCCGTGCGGGAGAGAGTGAGCGAAGCATATCGCTGGCGATGCGAGCGATGGGTGGCTGCTCGCAGCCCAGGCTTTGCCTAGGCGAGAAGTAAAACAAAAATTTAGGATCAAAAACTAGGTCTTAAATTTAATGGTTTTACTTAGAGAGAAAACCAAATTTAGTCCGCGTAGTCGGACAAGTAACTTTAGGTGGGAGAACGACCGCCTTTAGAGGGTACCAACTGCTTGGTATCCGTGCGGGAGAGAGTGAGCGAAGCATATCGCTGGCGATGCGAGCGATGGGTAGCTGCTCGCAGCTTGGGCTTGCTCAAGCGAGAAGTAAAAAGAATTAATAAAAGGTATTTATTAATGCAAAGACGAAAATTTTTAAAAGGTAGTTTGGCTTTAGCTGCTACACCATTTCTAGGCGGGTGCGCTTTTGGTGGAAATGGCAGTGTAAAACCAAGCTTAGTGCAAAATGGCAGCGTTAGAACCTCGGCATATTGGGGTATGATGGATGTTAGCGTAAAAGACGGCGTTGTGACTGGCTCAAAGCCACTTAGCGTCTTAAGCAGCATACCAAACCCGTTAAGAGGCTACACTGCAGATATGATCTACAAGTGCCGCATCAAGCATCCTATGGTTAGAAAGAGCTATCTTGAAAACCCAGATAGTCCAAAACCAGAGCTTCGCGGTCAAGATGAGTGGGTGCAGGTGAAGTATGAGGACGCGATAAAGCTAGTGGCAAGAGAGCTAAAAAAGACAAGAGCTCAAAGAGGCCTTGCTAGCGTTTATGCGAAGTCTCCAGCGTGGAAATCAAGCGGAAATTTCAACAGCTCGACCACGCTTCTAGCTAGATTTATGAACTTAACTGGTGGCTTTGTCGGCGGTCTTGGCGACTACTCGACAGGTGCAGGGCAGGTTATCATGCCTCACGTTATGGGCGGTATAGAGGTCTATGAGCAGCAAACTACATGGCCGGTGGTACTTGAAAACTCAAAGGTCGTAGTGATCTGGGGAAGTGACCCAGTAGCTACGCTAAGAGTTGGCTGGACGGCGACTGATGAGCTAGCGTACAAATACCTAGAAGATCTAAAAAATAGCGATAAAGAGATCATTATAATTGACCCTATCAAGAGCCTAACGGGTAATTTCTTTGACGGCAAGGCAAAATGGATCGCTCCAGTGCCAAACACCGATACAGCGATGATGCTTGGCATGGCGTATCATCTATATAAGACCAAAAACTACGACAAAGAGTTTTTAGAGAGCTACACAGTTGGCTTTGATAAATTCTTGCCGTATCTACTTGGTAAAAAAGATGGCAAGCCAAAAACACCAAAATGGGCGAGCAAAATTTGTGGCGTCAGCGAAAAGGTGATAAAAGAGTTTGCTGTTAAAATGTATAAAAACCGCACGATGATAATGGGTGGCTGGGCTATGCAGCGTGCTCACCACGGCGAGCAGCCTTACTGGATGCTAGTCACTTTAGCTGCGATGCTAGGTCAGATAGGCCTACCAGGCGGAGGCTTTGGCTTTAGCTATCACTACAGCGGTGGCGGCGTGCCAACTAGCACAGCAACGGTCGTTGGCGGTATCAACCCAGCAGATATCGGTGTCATCAAAGATGGTAAATTTAAAGGATATGCAAAAGATGTGGCTGATGAGAGGTTGAAAGCGGAGATAGAAGAGATGCAAGCAGCCTCTTTCCCAGTAGCTCGCATCGCTGACGTGCTTTTAAACCCTGGCAAGACGATAGATCATAATGGCAAGAAGATCACCTATCCAGACATCGACTTTATCTACTGGGCAGGGGGCAATCCTTTTGGTCACCAGCAAAATTTAAATAAGCTAAAACGTGCATGGCAAAAGCCAAGAACGGTTGTCGTAAATGAAATTTACTGGACGCCAACAGCAAAGATGGCTGATATTGTATTTCCAGTGACGACGCTTTATGAAAGAGATGATATCACTATGGTTGGCGACTACTCTAACCAATACATCATGCCGATGAAGCAAGTCGTAGCCAAACAAAACGAGGCAAAAGACGACTATCAAATTTTCTCTGATCTAAGCAAGGCTTATGCTGACGGCGTAGCTGAAATTTACACTGATGGGGCGAAAGAGCCACTTGATTTCATCAAGTCATACTACGATAGCGCCGCTAAAGTCATCAATGAAAACAAAGCTCTTGGCGTAAAAATGCCTAAATTTAGCGAGTGGTGGGAGAAAAACGAGCCTACTAAATTTGACTCAACCGCAGAGAACGAGGCTTGGGTAAGACACGCTGAGTTTAGAGAAGACCCTATCTTAAACGCTCTTGGCACGCCAAGTGGCCTTATAGAAATTTACTCAGAAACGATAGCAAATATGAACTACGATGACTGCAAGGGTCATGCTATGTGGATGGAGCCTGCTGAGTGGCTGGGTGCGAAGAAAAAATCAGCCAGCATTCACCTGTTAAACCCACACCCAAGCGTGCGCTTGCACTCTCAGCTAGGCATAACGTCGCTTAGAGATACGTACGCGGTGGCTGATCGTGAGCCGATCTTGATAAACACTAAAAATGCTAAAAAACTTGGCATCAAAACGGGCGACATCGTGCGTGTTTATAACAAGAGAGGTGAAATTTTAGCAGGCGCTGTGGTGAGCGATGATGTGAGCTACAACGTGGCAAGACTTTGCGAGGGCGCATGGTACGACCCAGATGAGAAGGGTGTTTGTAAAAATGGCTGCATAAACGTTTTAACAAATGATATCCCAGCTAGCAAGCTCTCAAATGCAAATATCTCGCATACGACGCTTGTTAATATCAAAAAATTTAAAGGCGAAGCACCAGAGCTTAGCGCCTTTAAAGAGCCAAAATTTTCAGTGTGATCGGACTGTAAATTTGTAAGAGTGAGCGGAATTTAATAGCGCTTGCTTCTGGCTCAACGGAGAAAACCAAAACTTAGATCGCAGACTTGCGATCTTAGGCTTTAGTGCGGGATCAAACCGATGGGGTTTGTCGCAGCTTGGGCTTGCTCAAGCGAGAAGTAAAACCAAAATTTAGGATCAAAAACTAGGTCTTAAATTTAATGTGTTTTACTCGGGGAGAAAACCAAATTTAGTCCGCGTAGTCGGACGAGTAACTTTAGGTGGGTGCAGGGAGTGCTTGCACTTCCGCTCGCAGCTTGGGCTTGCTCAAGCGAGAAGTTAAAGAACGTAATAAAAGGAGAAAAAATGAACGAGAACAGACGAGATTTTCTAAAAAAAGGTGCAACAGCACTTGCAGCTACACCTTTGCTTTCAGGCGTAACAGCTTCAAATTTGTTTGCTGATGAGGTTAAAAAGGGCGTTGTAAAAAATGGCGAAACTCTTACAGCTGCTCACTGGGGCATGCTAAAAGTAACAACTAAAAACGGCATCGCTGTAAAGTCAGAGCCTATCCAAAAAACAAGTGAAATTTACAACCCACTTCAGCACTACACACCAGATATGATCTATAAAAGTCGTATCAAGCATACTATGGTAAGAAAGAGCTACTTGCAAAACCCAGATAGCCCAAAACCAGAGCTTCGTGGCATCGATGAGTGGGTCGAGGTGCCTTACGAAGAAGCGATCAAGCTAGTTGCTAAAGAGCTTAAAAAAACAAGAGCGCAAAAAGGCTTACAAAGCGTTTTTGCAGGTAGCTACGGCTGGAAATCAAGCGGCAATGTGCATAACTCAATAATTTTACTTCATAGATTTATGAATCTTAGTGGTGGCTTTGTTGGCTCGCTAGGCGACTACTCAACAGGCGCTAGCCAGATCATCATGCCTCACGTTGTAGGTAGTATCGAGGTCTATGAGCAGCAAACTAGCTGGCCAGTAGTGCTTGAAAACTCAAAAGTCGTAGTCATCTGGGGCGCAAACCCACTTGCGACACTTCGCATAGCTTGGACAGCGACTGATGAGCAAGGCTTTAAATACTTTGAAGAGCTAAAAAACAAAAAAGATATCAAAGTGATCGTGATCGATCCTATCAGGTCTGAAACAGCGCAATACTTTGACAAAGCTCAGTGGATCGCTCCAGTGCCAAACACCGATACAGCGATGATGCTAGGCATGATGCACTACCTATATGAAAGTGGCAAATACGATAAAGAATTTATCGAAAACTACACTTATGGCTTTGATAAATTCCTCCCATATCTACTTGGCAAGACAGACAACACTCCTAAAAATTTAGAGTGGGCGAGCAAAATTTGTGGCATCGACAAAGATACTTTAAAAGAGCTAGCTGATACATTTGTAAGCAACCGCACGATGCTAATGAGTGGCTGGGGCATGCAGCGCGCTCATCACGGCGAGCAACCACACTGGGCGATGGTAACACTTGCAGCTATGATCGGTCAGATTGGACTTCCTGGCGGGGGCTTTGGCTTAAGCTACCACTACTCAAACGGCGGCGCACCAACATGCAAGGGCGCAGTCATCGGCGGAGTAAATAGCGCAAGTGTGGGTAAATTTAACGAAAAAGGCGAGTTTATCGGCACTGATACGGGCGAATTTGACAAACGCGGCCGCTTTGTCGCAAAGGCAGCCGCAGTAGCAGGCACAGGTCAAAGCTGGCTACAAAAAGCAACTGACTACGCTTTCCCAGTAGCTCGTATCGCTGATGCGTTGCTTCACCCTGGCAAGGTGATCGATCATGACGGCAAAAAGATCACCTATCCAGACATCGACTTTATCTACTGGGTCGGCGGCAACCCACTAGTGCATCACCAAGATACTAATACAAATTTAAAAGCGTGGAGAAAGCCAAGAACCGTAGTCGTTCACGAAGCCTACTGGACACCGACAGCAAAGATGGCTGATATCGTCTTTCCAGTCACTACAGAGTATGAGAGAAACGACATCACGATGACAGGTGACTACTCAAATATGAACATCGTGCCAATGAAGCAAGTCGTTGAAAAATACCGCGAAGCAAAAGATGACTATCAAATTTTCACTGATCTTTGTAAGGCTTATGCTAAAAATTTAGTCGTTGCCTATACAGATAACGGCAAGGATGAGTTTGACTGGATCAAAGAGTACTATGACGCAGCTTACGCTCAGGTCAAGGCTGTGCCAGAGCTTGCAAGCGATATGAAGCCATTTGAAGAGTTTTGGAATGAAAACAAACCAGTCACATTTGCCTCATCTCAAGATAGTGATAATTGGATAAGGCTTGGTGAGTTTAGAGAAGATCCTGTGCTAAACGCTCTTGGAACGCCTAGTGGCCTTATCGAAATTTACTCAGATACGATCGAGAAAATGGGCTATGACGACTGCAAAGCACACCCAACTTGGTTTGAGCCGATCGAGTGGCTAGGCATGAAAGATAAACCAGCAAAATACCACATGATAAGCTCTCACCCAACTGACCGCTTGCACTCACAGCTAAGCCAAACTTCACTTCGTGAGAAGTATGCTATCGCTAATCGCGAGCCAGTGTGGATAAACGAAAATGACGCAAAAGAGCTTGGCGTAAAAACAGGTGATTTGGTGTGTGTATTTAACGCTCGTGGCGAGGTGCTAGCGGGTGCTTATGTCACCAAAAACATCAAAGAGGGCGTTGTAAAACTAGCTGAGGGCGCTTGGTATGATGGATTTGATAGTGGCATCTGCAAAAACGGCTCTGCAAACGTGCTAACCATAGATATCCCAACAAGTAAGCTAGCAAACGGCAACATCAGCCACACAGCTCTTGTAAATATCAGAAAATATCAAGGCGATGAAGCACCAAAACTTACAGCGTTTTCTGAGCCAAAATTTTCTAAATAATTTCAAAGCAGGGGAGTGATCTCCTGCTTAAATTTATCTTTGCTTATAAAATAATTTTAACTACTTTTTCAAATTTATCTATCCATTTTCGTAAATTTTAGAGAAAATTTAAATATTTTTTATTAATTAATATTATTTATTTGTAATTAAAATTTTCTTAAATCACCTAAAATAGGGCATTTGTTTTGTAAAGTAAAATTATTGTTGCTTAAATGTAATTTACATTTCCAAGTTATATTTAATTATTAAAGTAATAAAATCCGCTTCGTTTTTGGGAGAAACAGCCAATATAACGTATCTTGTAATGCAAAGGAATGAAAAATGAATAATCTAAGTATAAAAATAAAGATCCTACTAATTGTAATTTTAAGTCTTATTTGTTTAAGTGCGACAAGTATTTATATTTTAAATGGAGTTTTTAAGACTAGAAGCCAAGCTGTATCAAGCCTTAATACAGCTGAAGACATCATAAAACAAAGTGAATTTATCCATGAACTTCAAAAAGAGCGCGGTTATAGCGCAGGCTTTATAGCTAATGGCAGAGATGCTGATAAAAATTTAAAAGAGCAAAGAGCTAAAGTTGATGGCGTTTTGTCTAAACTTTCTAACAAAGATGAACTTTCAAGTGAGCTTAATAGCATAAGAGCCAAAGTAGATAACAAAGAAAGTTTTGCTCTCATAGCTCCTAAATTTCACGATATGATCGAAAATACACTTATCTTTGAAAATTCCCTCGCAAGCAGCTCTGAGCCTGATATGAAAGATAACTTGGCTAGAATTTTTAGCATATCAAAGATCAAAGAGTATTTTGGTATCACAAGGGCGGTGCTAAATGCTGCCTTTATAAAACATAGCATCGATAAAAACACATACGTAAATTTAGTTTCATTTAACGCAAATATCAAAAATCTCTTAAATGACTACGTGAAATTTAACGCAGGCACATACGCAGATAGCTTGCAAAAAGAGATCTTGCAAAGTGATGAGTTTAAAAAGATAGATGATATCATCAAAAGTGCTATCGCTACTCCAGATGAGACAGCTGGCAAGATCGAAGCAGCTAGTTGGTTTCAAAGCATCACAAATTTGATCGATAACTTTAGAAACTATGAGCTTTACTTGTTAAATGATATGAAAGATAAAGCTTTGCAAGATATGAGCGAAGCTGGCAATTTAGCTGTTTTTATGGTTTTTTTGCTTGCCTGTTTTATACTCTTGCTTGTTTTGGTTTCATTTTTTGTCGGTAAAAATATCATTTCAGGCATCGATAGCGTAAAGGGCGGGCTTGGCGAGTTTTTCTTATATCTAAACAACAAGACAAATTCTGCCAAACTTCTAAGCTTAAAAGGTAAAGATGAAATTTGCATCATGTCATCACTTATAAATGAAAATATAGAGGTTATCCAGACGGCAAAAGAGCACGAAAACACCTTCATCCAAAAAGCCAACACCTTTGTAAATGAGATAAAAGATGGCAACTATGAAGCAAGCTTAGAAGCTGACACAAACAACCCAGCTCTAAATCAACTAAAAAGCACATTTAAAGATCTAC
>NZ_PPCH01000024.1:0-4031 GCF_002913765.1 Campylobacter concisus
GGGCGCAAAGATATATCAGATTTATTTTTTCAGGATTACATAATTCCGTTTAGATTTAGATATAAAAGTCTAGTAGAAATTTTAGGTATCTACAAAGGTAACAGATATAGAATGTAAATTGCATTACGCACGACTTTATTGCGAGCTTGCGAGTAATAAAGGATAGTGCGCACTATCCTTTATTAAAACAAGTTTTAATAAATCGTGCGGTAAAATCTCTCACAAGCTTGAGATTTTACAAAGGCAAATTTATGGCAAAATCATCTATCAATTTTCAAAAAGCCAAAGGGCATTCTTACGACCATAATTTTAGAAAAGATGAACCAAATTATTTACTAAAACCAGCCGACCGACTAGAAAATTTTTACTGGCAAAATGAGAAATCAGCTAGAGAAATTTTTGACGAGGAATTAAAATCATACGGAACAAAAAAAGGCAAAAGACCAACTTTTGAAAATTCACACTGGGAAGCCGTTTTAAATCTCAATAAAAATCATACGCTCGAGGACGTGCAAAAATTAGCAGAGTATATCGAGCAAAAATTTAATATCACTTGCGCCACTATCGCCGTGCATAGAGATGAGGGGCATTACAAAAATGACAAGCCACAGCACAACTTTCACGCTCATATAACTTTCGTAACGGTTAAGGACGGACAGCAAAACTGGAGAAAAGAGAAAATCAAGCCAGCCGACCTAAGAGAGCTACAAACAGCAGTTGCCGAAATGTTGCAAATGGAGCGAGGACAAGAAAACTCAGAGGCTGAACGCCTAAGTCATAAGCAATACAAAAAGGCAGCGCAGCAAAAAGAGCAGCTGGAGAGAGAAATTTTAAACCTCAAAGAGCGTAATGCCATACTAGAGAAAGAGCGTAAAGAGAGTAAGGGTAAGGGATTTTTAAAAGGCTTTTTTGATAGCTTATCGAGCATAAAAAAGAGCGACCAGGAATTTAGCAAAGATGAACTACTAGCAGAAATTGAGAGGCTTAAGGCACTTGACAAACAAAGGCGAGATGAGATAGAAAGGCTGCGCCTAGAACAGCAAGAACTAGCCGAAGAAGTGGCAAAAAATAGCCTCTATACAAAAAAGCTCGAGCAAGACCTCGAGGAAAAAAATAAAACTATCAAAGCTCAAGAAATCCAAATTATCAATCTCAAGCAAGAGAATAGCGAGCTAAAGAATTTCATATCAAAAGCAATGGCTTACGTCAGCAATCACGCAAAAGATGTCTTTAGTTTTATCAAGAATATCTTTTCTAGTGAGCTTACAGAGCCGCTATTGAACGAAAAAGAAAAAGACGAGGAATTTATCGACCAAATAGAGAAAACTCAACAGCGGTCAAATTTGACCCCTTTACAGCCTGAAAACAAAGAGAGAGTTTTTAAAGCTAGACGTCAATAAAGACTACCGCACTTCGTTTGCTGGTGCTAAGTTTGCCACTGCGTGTTTGCCTTAGCACTTTTAAAATGTGATTTGATATAATTTTGGTAGAGGTTAAAGCCAAAGGGTCGCAACCTCTGGCTTTAAATTTCACCTCTGAAAGGAGGTGGTTAATTTGAACCGTCTAACGTTCTTAATTGTAATTATAGCACTTTGTTTGCTAGTTACAAAGGCTTCATAAGCCTAGCCCCCTAGTGGGGCTTTAAGAGCATTGACAGCCCTTTGGTTTCTTTGCTTCAAAAATTTGGGGTATGGGGTGCAAACCCCATAAGTGCCCCTTCGAGCACCTGCTCGCTTAATTGCTAAAGCCTTGCGGAGCGTAGCGACTATGCAAGGCGTAAAGCTCGCGGACGAAAATTGCGCTAGCAATTTGAGCGCTGCTGAAGCGTCCGAATTCATAGTCAGATTTTTTAAAAAAGTGGTCGATTTTTTTCGCGCGCGCGTTTTTTTATCTTTTTAAATACTTTTTCTTTTATCTTTTAGACCCCTCGCAAACATCGACTACATCGGAGCTGGCAAGACCATTAAAAGGACATTTTGGGAGTTTTAAAAGGACATTTTGGGAGTTTTAAAAGGACATTTTGGGAGTTTTAAAAGGACATTTTGGGAGTTTTAAAGGACTTTATTTTAAGGGCATTGTATGTTATAATTGTCATTAAAATAAAAAGGAACGTAAATGCAAGAGCTTACAAAATACGACAACAAGCTGAATTTATTGAACTTTAAAGGCTTATCCAAGATAGAAAATAATCTATTTTTTGCAATTCTAACTTTGCTAAAAGACAAAGGGACACAAACAATAACGCTCAATATGTATGAAATAATGCAATATACGGAGCGTAATTTAACTATGGTTGAAGCGATAAATTTAACACATAGTGCTGTTGATAAAATCATTAAAACGGCGTGTAGATTTGAATTAGACGAACGCACTACAAGATTTTTTACATTGTTTGAAGTATTTGATATAGACAATAAAACCCTAGATATCAAAGTTAAAATTACACCAACATTTGAAGCTATGCTAAATGGGGTTTGGAAAGAAAAACAATATACCATTTTTGAATTAGCCGAATTTAGCGAACTATCTAGCAAATACAGCCAAACCATTTATCGGCTATGCAAACAATTTAGACTTAGTGGCGAATTTATTATGCGCTGGGCTGATTTTTTAGAACGATTAGATATACCACAAAGCTACGCAGTAGCAGATATAGACAAACGAATTTTAAAACAAGTCATAAAAGATTTTAACGAGCCGACAGTATTTAACCCAAACAAGCCTATTTTCAAAAATTTTAAAATCGAAAAAATCAAAGGAAGAGGAAGAGGCAGACCAATAACACATATAAAATTTTCTTTCACACCAGAAGTAGGAGAAAAAAACGAAATTCAAGAGCAGTTAAGAGAATTGCGAGAGATGCGACAAAACGAAATCAAAAACGCCCCAACACTAGAAACAAGACCAGGAGTTTTTGGCGGTAGAGTTTCACATTTGGACGGATTTATCGGAAAATATTGTTACTTTAAAAACAAATTTGATGGCGGAAACGATAGCTGTAAAATTATCAATTTAGAAAATTTAGCAAATGGAAAATTAAGAGCCACAATAAAAAACCAAGAAAGCGAAAAAATATTTTTTATGGAGTTTGAAACTTTACAACACTTAAAAAATTCGTTAAAGGTATCAGACTAATGACACTAATAACAAGAATAAGCCCATTAACAAAAATAAAAAAAATAGAGTTAAACTTAGACAATATAAAATACATTATCAACGATGGAAGCAGCTATTATATAGCTCGAAAAAGGGGGAGAAATTCTTTCTTTTTAAACTCATTTTTTTACGAATACACATTAAAATTTTTTGATGGATACAATGATGATGATTTTAAATCGCCTGGATATAGTTATCTTTTAAACGATGGTAATTTCTTTCAATACCTGAAAGATAATTGTGCTATGTATGAAAGAGAAAATGGAGATTACATTTTTTACCCAAAAAACAAAAAATTTTAGTCAGATAAAAATACGGAGATTTTAAAATGAGAGTAACTTCAATACACATAACAACCACAGCAAAGCATAGCACTATTAATGCGATAGAAACACTAATAAGAGATATTGACCCACAAGCGTCTATATCATACTATGACCCACGCATAGATATAACAGAGAAAGACGCAAATAATCTAAGAGAAACCCTAATGAGGGTATTGCTGGGAGAAATGGATTTTTATAGCTTTGATGAGATGAAAAGCCACTCGAGCAAGAGCCTAGAGAATATAAAAGTCGAAAGTGGAGAAGTAATTTTTACCGCAAATTTTAATAATCAGCTAAATGAAATTTTGACTACTCTTGCAGAGGCAAGCGCAGAAAAGGCAGCAGATTTTCAAAATGGACTTTTAGAAAAAATATCAAGCGTTCCTAGCGACCCATTTAGGTATCGTATGAACCAAGTTTTTGGGCGCAAAGATATATCAGATTTATTTTTTCAGGATTACATAATTCCGTTTAGATTTAGATATAAAAGTCTAGTAGAAATTTTAGGTATCTACAAAGGTAACAGATATAGAATGTAAATTGCATTAC
>NZ_PPCH01000025.1:0-491524 GCF_002913765.1 Campylobacter concisus
ACCATCTGTTGGGATGTCGATAACCCAGTGAGCTTTGCCATCTTTTATAGCAGCTACTTCAGCAACGCTTAAAACACCGTCATTGTTTGTATCTTCTACAAATCTAACTTTTGGATTGCCTATTGTTGTATCAACATCTACGCTTGCTTCTACAGATTTAGCGCTATGTCCTAGTTTATCAGTCGCTTCTACGACAAATTTATGCTCGCCGTCACTAAGTTTAGTTCTAGGGGTAAATTCCCAGCTACCATCAAAGCCAGCTTTTGTAGTGCCTGCTATCTTACCATCAACAAATACTTTTATATCTGCACCAGCTTCAGCACTACCTTTTAGTGTTGGAGTGTTGTCATTTGTGACCTTACCTTTAACATCACCATTTTCTACGCCACCAGCTACATTATCAACGATCTCTTTGATCTCTGGTATATCTGTTGCAGTATCAACTGTTAAACTTACAACGTTTGAGTTTTGAACTGGGTTTTTGACATAGTCTTGCATACTAGCTTCAACAGTATAGTCGCCATCATTTAGTGGTTTATCTACTGTGATAGACCAGTCGCCAAGGCTATCTTCTACATAAACTTCACCGCTCCATACTACCTTGCCACTGCTATCTTTTACGCTAACAGTTACAGTTGAGTAAGGCTCTGCAAAGCCGTTTATAGTTGGAGTGTTATCTTTTGTAGCACCTTCATAAGCACCATTTAGAGCATCATCACCGTTGTCATCTGTTACGCTAGTGATTACTACTTTGCCTGGGTTGGTATCTACTTTTATAGTTTCAATATCTGAAGTGTTTGTATTGCCTATCTTATCAGTTGCCTCTACATAGAATGTATGATCGCCATCGCTAAGTTTAGTTCTAGGAGTAAATTCCCAGCTACCATCAAAGCCAGCTTTTGTAGTGCCTGCTATCTTACCATCAACAAATACTTTTATATCTGCACCAGCTTCAGCGCTACCTTTTAGTGTTGGAGTGTTGTCATTAGTCCAGTTATTTTTAGAGCTTATATCGCCTGTATCACCTTCAACATCATCAATAATCTCTTTAATGACTGGTTTGTCAGTTGCGTTGTCTATTGTAAGATTTACAACGTTTGAGTTTTGAACTGGGTTTTTGACATAGTCTTGCATACTAGCTTCAACAGTATAGTCGCCATCATTTAGTGGTTTATCTACTGTGATAGACCAGTCGCCAAGGCTATCTTCTACATAAACTTCACCGCTCCATACTACCTTGCCACTGCTATCTTTTACGCTAACAGTTACAGTTGAGTAAGGCTCTGCAAAGCCGTTTATAGTTGGAGTGTTATCTTTTGTAGCACCTTCATAAGCACCATTTAGAGCATCATCACCGTTGTCATCTGTTACGCTAGTGATTACTACTTTGCCTGGGTTGGTATCTACTTTTATAGTTTCAATATCTGAAGTGTTTGTATTGCCTATCTTATCAGTTGCCTCTACATAGAATGTATGATCGCCATCGCTAAGTTTAGTTCTAGGAGTAAATTCCCAGCTACCATCAAAGCCAGCTTTTGTAGTGCCTGCTATCTTACCATCAACAAATACTTTTATATCTGCACCAGCTTCAGCGCTACCTTTTAGTGTTGGAGTGTTGTCATTAGTCCAGTTATTTTTAGAGCTTATATCGCCTGTATCACCTTCAACATCATCAATAATCTCTTTAATGACTGGTTTGTCAGTTGCGTTGTCTATTGTAAGATTTACAACGTTTGAGTTTTGAACTGGGTTTTTGACATAGTCTTGCATACTAGCTTCAACAGTATAGTCGCCATCATTTAATGCTACTGGTACGTCAATATGCCAATCGCCAAGGCTATCTTCTATATATACTTCATCGCTCCATACTACTTTACCGCTACTATCTTTTACGCTAACAGTTACAGTTGCGTACTGCTCGCCTGTACCCCAAATAGTAGGAGTATTGTCTTTTGTAGCACCTTCATAAGAGCCATTTAGTACGTCATCACCATTGTCATCTGTTATTCTAGTGATTACTACTTGACCTGGATTAGTATCTACTTTTATCCAAGAAATTTCTGAGTTCTCGCTTACGTTGCCAGCTTCATCTGTTGCGATAGCATAGAATGAGTGCTTGCCGTCGCTTAGTTTGCTAGTTGCATACTCCCACTCACCTTTTTCATTAGCTTTTACGCTACCTGCTTTTCTACCATCTACATAGACATCAACGGTTGCACCAGCCTCAGCACTACCTTTTAATGTTGGGGTATTGTCATTTGTCCAGCCAATTCTTTCGTTTTTCACGTTGCCTGTATCCCCTTCTACATTATCTATAATTTCATTAATTACTGGTTTAGAAGTATGAAGATCTATTGTTACAGTAGCTACATTTGATGCATTGCTTACATTGCCAGCTTTATCTGTTGCAGTTGCTGTTATGCTGTATTCACCTTCAGCAAGTGAGCTCTTTGGTGTAAATTCCCATGATCCATCAGCTTTTACAGGGATATTTTCAGCGATGATATCATTGCCATTTTTAAGAGTTATGGTTGAGCCTGCCTCAGCTGTACCTTTAAATGTAGGAGTGCTATCGTTTGTAGTACCACCTTTAACGTCTTCGTTAAATTTACCACCCTTAACATCATCTATTACTTCTGTGATGACTGGAGCATCTGGAGCTGTTTTATCAGTAAAGTCTGTATTGCCAGCTGTTCCTTCGCCGTTACCTTTATTGCCAGCTTTATCAGTTACTTCAACATTTACTTTATCACCTGGTTTGATTGGATCAGTAGTGATTTCGAAATTTCCTTTATCATCAGTTGTGCCAGTACCAATTATTTTGCCGTCCTTGTCTGTAACAACAACTGGAGCATTTGGCTCATCTGAATGACCTTTTACAATACCTTTATCTGGGTTGCCATCAGCTGGGTTATTTGTATCAACTGGAGTTACCTCTTTAACTTCTACGCTTGGAGGTGTATTATCAACAAATTCTGTATCCCCTGCAGTCTCTGTATCACTACCTTTATGGCCAGCTTTATCAGTTACTTCTACTTTTACCTTATCACCTGGTTTGATTGGAGTAGTAGTGATTTCGAAATTTCCTTTATCATCAGTTGTGCCAGTACCTATTGTTTTACCATTTTCATCAGTAACAACTACTGGAGCATTTGGCTCTTCTGATTTACCTTTTACGATACCTTTATCTGGAGTACCATCTGATGGGTTAGTCTCATCTACTGGAGTTACAGTATCGATATCTACTTTTGGTCCTTTAGTATCATTTGGATGCTCTATATTGCCAGCCACAGCCATATCTGTACCTGCGTTACCAGCTTTGTCTATTGCTTGAACAACTACTGGAGTACCTGGTTGAACAGCTTTATCTAGTTGAATTAAGAAGTCACCTGAACTGTTAGCGTGACCTTTTCCTATAATGTTGTTGTTTTCATCTCTAAATAATATCTCAGCATTTGGAGTATCTGTATGACCAGTTCCCATAGTTAGCTCTGCTGTATCATCAGCTTTGCTGTTTGTATCAATTGGAGTGATTTTTACATTGTCAAGTTTTGGAGCGATTGAGTCTAGATCAATTGTAGCTTCATTGCTTGGTGTGCTCTTACCAAATTTATTCTCAGCAGTTGCTGTAAATTTATGCTCGCCTTGTTTAGTAAGCTCTGGTGTAAATTCCCATGAACCATCAGCTTTAGCTGTTGTCTCACCTATTCTGTCGCCATTATCATAAATTTCTACTTTTGAGCCAGCTTTTGCAGTGCCTTTGATAGTTGGAGTTTTATCGTTTGTTAGATGACCTTTAACATCAAGAACGTTACCAACTTTAGTATCTTCTCCATAGCCTTTAACATCATCTATTATCTCATTGATTACTGGAGCTTCTGGAAGATCTTTATGTAAAATCTCTGTATCCCCTGCAGTCTCTGTATCACTACCTTTATGGCCAGCTTTATCAGTTACTTCTACTTTTACCTTATCACCTGGTTTGATTGGAGTAGTAGTGATTTCGAAATTTCCTTTATCATCAGTTGTGCCAGTACCTATTGTTTTACCATTTTCATCAGTAACAACTACTGGAGCATTTGGCTCTTCTGATTTACCTTTTACGATACCTTTATCTGGAGTACCATCTGATGGGTTAGTCTCATCTACTGGAGTTACAGTATCGATATCTACTTTTGGTCCTTTAGTATCATTTGGATGCTCTATATTGCCAGCCACAGCCATATCTGTACCTGCGTTACCAGCTTTGTCTATTGCTTGAACAACTACTGGAGTACCTGGTTGAACAGCTTTATCTAGTTGAATTAAGAAGTCACCTGAACTGTTAGCGTGACCTTTTCCTATAATGTTGTTGTTTTCATCTCTAAATAATATCTCAGCATTTGGAGTATCTGTATGACCAGTTCCCATAGTTAGCTCTGCTGTATCATCAGCTTTGCTGTTTGTATCAATTGGAGTGATTTTTACATTGTCAAGTTTTGGAGCGATTGAGTCTAGATCAATTGTAGCTTCATTGCTTGGTGTGCTCTTACCAAATTTATTCTCAGCAGTTGCTGTAAATTTATGCTCGCCTTGTTTAGTAAGCTCTGGTGTAAATTCCCATGAACCATCAGCTTTAGCTGTTGTCTCACCTATTCTGTCGCCATTATCATAAATTTCTACTTTTGAGCCAGCTTTTGCAGTGCCTTTGATAGTTGGAGTTTTATCGTTTGTTAGATGACCTTTAACATCAAGAACGTTACCAACTTTAGTATCTTCTCCATAGCCTTTAACATCATCTATTATCTCATTGATTACTGGAGCTTCTGGAGCTTTAGTATTCTCAGTATCTTCACCTATAACCTTGCTATCCTTGCCTGGGTTATTAGGGTTATTTGGATTGATGATCTCTGCTGTTACGTTGTTATCTTTACCTGGGTTTAGATCAACTGGGATATCAATCTTACCTTTATCGATATCATCTTGGTTGATTGGTTTTTCAGTCTTTTTACCATTGTCATCAGTAACTACTACTTTATCACCTGGTTTTACTGAACCATCTTTTGGTATAGTAACTTCTACTGTTGTTTTACCAGCATCTTTGTCACCAGCTTTGTTTTCATCATCAGAAATTTTGCCATCTTTGTTTGTATCTTCTGGGAATTTAATTTCTGGGTTGCTTGGTTTTCTAGTGGTTTCTGGATCGATAGTAGTACCAGCGCCTACTGTATCGTCATCACTGCCACCACGACCGCTATCTAAACCGCCACTTTTACCCTCAACTGGACCTGCAAAAGATGCAGCGCCTAAAGGATTGATAGCACTTGTGCTAGCACTTATGTTTGAGTAGTGTCCGCCATGCTCAAATCTAGTCTCACCAAGGCTCATGCCATCACCACGACCACCGCTATTGCCACCAGCTGCTGTCTCTTCAAGATCTTCTAAATTTGCACCATTTAACAATGCTTTTTGAAGTGCTGCTACTTGTGAATCAGCAGCAGTTGCCTTTGGATCGAGGTTTAGCGTATCTTCACCGATCATTGATAGCTCTTTTCCATTATTTGTCGCTATCACAACCTTAGAATCAGCTGAAGTTGTTTTTACCGTCTCACCTTCATAAAGGCTATCACCAACTTTTAGTACTCTTTGGTTACCACTTTTATCTACTGCGATAACCTCAGTAGAACCTGATATAGACTTAATTGTGCCTAGTTTCTTTGCCATGTTCATTCCTTTTGGGCTAAATTAATTTTGGCATTATTTTATAACTATTAGGAGAAATTGTAAATTGTACCTAGGTACAATATAGTTACATTATTTTATTATATGTTATATTTATAGAATTTTTTGTAATTAATAGATGATATTTCTATGACTCTTATATAAATTTTAATTTTCTAGTAAGAATTGATTAATGATATTTTAAGTTATAAATGTTTTATTTGATCGTAGTAAATTTTAAAAGAATAATAGAATTTATAAAAGATATTTGTAAATTTATATAGAAGAAATTTAGACCCAAAAAGGGTCTAAATTTTAAAGATCGACGTGGATGTTTTCTTTCACATCGATATAAGCTGTAGTTGTGCCGTAATTCGCCTCATATCTTTCAAAGCCCTCTACTGCGTTAGCAGCAGATTTACTAAAGCCTTCAAGTTTTACTCCGCCACTTGCCTCAGTTATTTGAAGCAAATTATTACTATGTTCGTGTCCGACATCAAGCATATCAGCTATATCAAGAGCTTTTAGAGTGACCTTTTCATTGCTAGTAACCTTTAACTCTTCAAAGCTCTTAACCCTTGTAAAGTCTATCTGACCATCAACCAAAAGCGTATCGTGATCATAGCGACTTCTATTGTCTGAGTATCCACCAAGAATGCTAGTGCCACCCTCAAGCTTCATATCTTTAGATATAAAGACACTATCACTGCCATCCGATAGATCTATTTTAATATTAGTTAAGCTTCCAGATCTTAGCTCCAAATAATCTTTTGCATTTTCATGTCCACTCAAAATCCAGTTCGCATGGTGTTCAGCTGGCAAACCACTAGCTGATGCGTGAGTATCTTCAACTACCACATGCATTTCATTTATATAAGCCATGATATCTACATCTTTTAGGGTAGATGACTTTAAATTTATATCTGTATGATAAGTTTCTCCAAATGAAGGGACTCTACTGCCTCCATTTAGTTCTACGTTATCAAGGTTTGAGCTATCTATATTTATAGTACCTTTTGATGATCCTGCATAGATCGCACTTTTTTCTGCTGATGTTGTTGAGTTAATGTCAGTGTATTTGATATTTATAACGTCTTCATCGCCTTTAATTAATTCATTACCAACCAATTGGAAGGCACCATTAAGCTTATTAGCATTAGTGCTTATGTCAATATCTGTCATTTTTACATGATCAGCTTTTGTACCTGTTATATTTAAGATATCGCTGTTAATGCCAAGATAGATGGTCTCTTTGTTAAAAACTCCACCATTTATGTTTATGACATCATTGCCAAAGCCCGCATTGATCTCAACTTTTTCGTGCGTTCCACCATTTATATTTATAGTATCATTCCCGTTACGGGTGTCGATAGTGACATTATTTAAATTTGAGTTATTGATATCAATCTTATCTTTTCCAGTATTAGTTCTAATATCAAGCCAATTTAAATTTGAACTATTGATATTGACCTCAGTGTCTCCAGAGTTACTATATACTTCACTAAAATGGATCTTACTAGGTTCTTCTCCTTCTTTATGACTTACGGTTGCATTGTTGAAATTTAAGACATTATCTCCATTTTGAAGATACTCTACATCAAAGCGTTTGTCGTTGTGAAATTCGCTATTTACAGTTGTTATATGGTCATTATCTATGATGCCACCCTCATACGTATATTTAGCGTTATCTATACTAAATTCTAAGATCACACTCTCGCTGTAGTAGTGATTGTTTTCAACGCCCTTATCTGCATCTTTAAATAACTTTTCTTTATCCCAGCTCTCATAAAATTTTTCACTATTTTCAGACAAAAGCTTGCCTTCATTTAGCTCTTTATCGTCTATTACATTTGCACGAACAACTACTTTGTTGATATCGCCCGCTCTTAGACCTTTTATGACGCCACTACTATCTAGGTCTATCCAGTTTTCATTATCAAGTGAGTACTGAATTTTATCGTAGTCTTTGCCGTAAGTCGCCTCTCCACTAAATTTAAGCTTCACATCGATTTTTTGATCCACATCGGCTTCTGCCACTTCACCCCTTAGCTCAAATATTAAATTGTTATGTTCCCACATATTCGATTTTTCATGGTTTTCGATCTGAAAGCCTCGTTTGCCATATATACCTATGTCTTTTACATATTTTGAGTCATATTCATTTATATACTCTGGCTCTGGATCAGGCGTTGGCTGTGGCTCAGGTGTCGGCTGTGGAGTTGGCTCTGGTTGCGGAGCTGGAGCTGGATTTACAGGCTCGACTGGCTCAACAGGCGTAGGCTCTGGCTTAGCACCAAGATCGACATTGATACCATTTTTTACATCTATATAGCCTTTCTCCGTATAAGATCTACCGTTATTTTGAAAACCAAAGTCGGCCTCATATCTTGTAAAGCCATCTTTTAGACCTCTTCCGAACTCTGAAAGCTTAAAGCCTGCTAGCTCTACTCCGCCAGCTGCCTCTGTAACTGTCAAGATATGTTTGCTATCATTATTTTTAATGTCAAGCATATCATATAGATCTTCTAGTTTTAGGCTGACCTTCTCGTTGCCAGTCACTTGTAGCTCTTCAAAGCTCTTAAATTTATTAAAATCAACATTGCCATCGATCACAAGTGTATCGGTCTCGTAGCTAGTGCCACCATTTATCGTAGTGTATCCATTAAGCTTCATAGCTTTTGAGACGACGACTTTATCTTCGCCGTTGCCAAGATTAACAGTCATATCGTTTAATGTGCCTGATCTTAGCTCTAAAGTATCATCTGTATCTGCGAAATTCCACTTTGTAGCATTTTCTGGATAGCTGCCATTTATCTTTGTATCTTCGACTACTACGTGAGTTTTGTAGATAGTGTTGAGATTGACATCATCAAGGGTAGATGATTTTAAATTTAGATCGAAATTTAGTGGATTTCTATTTACATCGGTACCTGTGTTGGTCTCTGTACCTATGTTGATACTCTTTAAAGTTGAGTTTTCAACATTTACGGTGTTGTTTTTTGATTCGGCGATGATGTGGTTGGCTGAATTTTTATATGTTGAGTCGATCTCAGCGTATTTGATATTTATCTCGTCTCTCTCGCCTGAGCCAGTTCTTAGGTACATATCTGTCATTTTTACATGATCATCTTTTGTGCCATTTAAATTTAATACATCGTTTCCACTATCAAGCGTGAAGCCACTTTGATAAGGATCGGTGCCTATGTAAGTTCCGCCGTTTAAATTTACGACATCATCTCCAGCGCCAGTTTCGACGTGAAGTCTCTCGTGTCTTCCGCCATTTATATTTATGGTGTCATCTCCGCCTTGAGTGTTGATATTTAGCCAGTTTAAATTTGAGTTATCGGCATTGATGGTATCTTTACCTTCATTAAGATAGCTGCCATCGCCAAAGACTATAGTGCTAGCCACGTCACCAGCTTTGTGGTTTATCGTCGCATCTTTGAAATTTAGTGTATTGTCGCCATTGTCTTTAAACGTAACATCAAAAGATTTATCATTATTAAACTGGTTATTTACAGTGATATCATGATCATTATCTACGATCTTTTCGCTATTTGATGCTTTTAAGCCACCTATGCTAACTTCTAGCGAAACGCTCTCTTTAAAGTAGCCATTATTTTCTACGCCCTTATCTGCATCTGTGAAAATTTTCTCTGATGGGTCAAGTGTGCCTTCATTTTGGTCGTGATCGTTTGTCACTTCAACACGCACGCTTACTTTATTTATATCGCCAGCTCTTACATCTTTTATGACGCCGCTATCATCTAGCTTTTGCCAAGTTTTACCGCCATCTAGTGAGTACTCTGCGTTTTCATAGTCTTTGCCAGCAGTTGCCTCTCCGCCAAATTTAAGCGTCACATCTACCTTTTTATCAGCATCAGCCTGTGCTACTTCGCCTTTTAGGTTGTACTCTAAGTATGATTTGTCATTTGAGCTTCTTGGGTCTGAGCTCTTTTCATAGCCAAATTCTGACTTGTTTTCAACTGAGATATTTTTAACTATATCTTTGCTCTCGTCAGGTTTTGGTTCTGGTTTAGGCTCAGGCTGCGGAGCTGGCTCTGGTTTAGGCTCTGGGGTCGGCTCTGGCTTTGGTTGTGGTTCTGGAGTTGGCTCAGGTTTAGGCTCTACTGGCTCAACTGGCTTTGGCTGCGGAGTTGGAGCTGGATTTTCTGGTTGTGATGGCTCAACTGGGGCTACAGGTGCAATGGCAGAATTTATATCACTATCTGAACCATCAAAAACATCACTACCGCCACCTTTTACCTCTTGGTTAGTTAGTTTTACAGCGCCAAAAGTATCTGAAAGTGATCTAAAGCTAGCTGATACATCAGAGCTTTCATGACCGCCATGCTCAAACCTTGTCTCGCCAAGGCTCACGCCGTCACCGCCTCTGCCACCGCTATTGCCACCAGCGGCACTCTCTTCGAGATTTGCTAAATTTTCACCTTTTAAAAGGGCTTTTTGTATAGCTGCTACCTCTTTGTCTGAGCTAAGGTCGTTATTTAAATTTAGAGTTTCGCCATCTTTTAGCTCAAACTCTTTGCCGTCGTTTGATGCGATAGTTACCTTTGTGCCGTTTGCTTTAACGACATCGCCCTCGTATAAACTATCTCCCGCGACAACAACTCTTTCGTTGCCATTTTTGTCTATAACTACTACTTCCTTGGAGCCAAGAATGTTTTTGATAACACCTACTTTAACAGCCATCGCTGCCTCCTTTAAAATCAATTTGACACATTATAAATATTTCTTTTAAATATAAAGTAATGTAAATATGATGTTAATTCTTAAGATTACGCTGTTGCAGTGGGTTTTAAAAATTAAATTTTTGATAAATTTAAATAAGATCCCAAGAGGGATCTAAAATTTAAAGATCGACGTGAATGTCCTCTTTTATATCTATATAGACTGTGCCTTGACGATCACTACCGTCTGCTAAGTGCGTATTATAGGCACTTTCATATCTATGGTAGCCATTTTCTGCTCCGCTAGTTTCGCTAAAACCATTAAGTTTTACAGTACCATGCGCCTCGCTAAATTTAACTACATTAGAGCCATTGTCTAAAATGTCACTCAAATGAGCCACATCATTGCCATTTAATGTCACATAAGCACCGCTCGTTACTTTTAATTCTTCAAAGCCAGAGACCTTTGAGAAGTCGATATTATTATCAAGCACAAGAGTATCATATCCCTTGCCACCAAATATTTGAGTATTATTATCTATATCTGTTCTTGTCATAGTTAAACTAACTGTATCGTCTCCGCCACCTAGATAAAATTTAGAATTTTTTATGATAGCTGATGTCACATTTAAAGTATCGTTTTGATTATCTGAGAAGTAAAATTCGTTATTTTTACCATGAAATTCTGAGTCATCTATATGCATATTGACCTTGTTGTTTCTGCCGTCAAATTTAACGTCACCCATAAATTTTGGCCCAAGAAAATTCATATCAAAAAGCGGTGTGTGGTCCAAATTTGCGTGCGAGCCTTTTATATCTATCTCGCCGTCTCCACCGCACACTTTTATATTCATAGTGGTTTTTTCGCCGTCGTTTGCTTCGATAGTAGTGTGTCCGTTAAAGATAGTGTTGTCCATATTTAGCGTATCTACTTCGTTTGGACTAGTAAAGCTAGAAAGAGAAATTTTCGTATCACCAAAAAAGCCCACCCAGTCGGTGTTTATAGTGTCATTTCCTCCGCCAAGCCTTATATCTGCGCCATTTTTGATTTCACATCTTTGGATATCTATGACATCGTTATCTAGACCTGTATGAATGGCAGCATTTTCCATCGTCGCACCATAAATTTTCACGCTATCATCGCCGTCATTTGTGTATAAAAGCGTATGATCTTTTATGCCGACGTTGTTTCTTATCTCTATCTCGTCATTGCCAGCCCCAGCGTCAAATCTCAGCCCTCTAACCTCAATATTATCGTGAATTCTTAGCTTATTGTCGCCATCTCCTGCGTCTATCTTGGCATCATTTACGATAGATCTTGTCATATCGACTATGTCGTTGCCATTGTCAAAACGCACATCGTTTGCACTCGTGGTTGCGTCTGTGATGTTTAAAATTTGATCCTGCGCTTTTGGCCTTGCATCTGCCACCCTTCGTCCGTATAGCTCAGCGAGAAAATTCTTGGGCTCAAGTATCTCAAGCGTCTTTATCTCCTCTACGATAGTCACGTGAGGGTCATTTTGGATCACGCCACCACTTAAATTTAACCCCTCTTTGTCGGCTACTTCTACGCTCATATTAATCCTTTCTTAAAAAATTGACTTTTGGATTTTAATAAGCGTTTTTAAATCACATTGAAATATAAATTATATTGATTATCAAAAGAAATGCCTAAATTTAGGCTTTTTGTATAAAAAATTTTATTAAATGAAGCAAGGGGAGTTTAGACCCAAAAAATGGGTCTAAATTTTACATTAATTCGTTTACGTTAACGTCTTGTATAGTAAGCGTAAATGTCTGACCACCTTCATTTACGTTATATACATAGTTTCCGTTGCTATCTACCGTAGAAGCGTCCGCCACTTCAGAAGTGCCCTCTGTAAATGTACCAACGCCTTTTACGCCTTTTACGATCAGCGATGTCGCACCTTCGCCACCGACATTTTTTATGAAATTTGCGATATCTGAAGCATGGTGAAATGTAAAGTCCTCATTTGCTTCTGACATATCAAGCACCTCAAAGCCGCTTATCTTGCCGGCATTTGTCGTATTAAATGATGCGTCATGAACTTTTAGCGTATCTATGCCGTCACCTCCATTTATAGCAGTGCCATTTAGGCTTACGTCCTTGCCAAGATCGACTAAGTCATTGCCGTCGCCACCTGAAAGGTAGGTGTTGGTTAGTGTTACGTTATCAGCTATATTGATAGTGTCGTTGCCTTTGCCTGAGTTGATGTTTGATGCATCGTAGTCATGTGCAGCTTCGCCTGCAGCTGGACTTAAATTTACACTTGATGTGCCAGTTAGATCAGCGTTGATATTTATCGTATCGTCTCCGCCTTGAGTGAAAATTTTAACATCAGTATTATCATGAGTGCCAGCTCCGATAGTCACACTATCGCCGTCATCCGCGGTATTTATAGTAACCCTTCTAAGCTCAGCGTTATCGATAGTTACGGTTTTTACGCCAGCATTTCCAACGCCTGCACCCTCTATATTTGTATCAACTAGACCAGTAGCCTTTGCGACATTTAGAGTTACGTTGCCATTTTCAAGCATAATGTTTGAATCCACCATAGAAACATCACCATCGACATTTACACGGTCATCTCCGCCATTTGTGTAGATGATAGCCTTGTCAAATGAGCTATTTCCAGAGACGTTAATAGTGTCATTTCCGCCGCCTGCACCGATATATGTGCTATATCCATCATTTGAGATCATCGTGACATCTTTTAAATTTATCACATCATCGCCATATCCAGTCTCAATGGCAGCGTTGTTAAATTTAGCGCCAGTAACATCTACGCTGTCTCTATCGTCACTTACTCCAGCGTCAACTGAGCTAGTGTTTATCTTAGTGTTTGAAATTTCAGCGCCTCTTTCGATAGTTAACGTATCTCTACCTTTGCCCATCTCTATGTAGTTTGAGTAAATTCCAGCTTGGTTAGCTACTGGATTTGCCACGTGAGCTGGTGAGCTTATAGGGTCATTATGTGCGGCGCTATTATTTTTTATTTCAGTGCTACCTTTGATAGTTAGGCTATCATTGCCCTCGCCTGTGTAGATATCCATAACATCTGCTTTAGTATCTTGAAGTACGATCTTATCATTACCATTGCCACTTTTTATTTCAGAGTTATATATGCCTGCACTGATGAAATTTAGCATATCGCCTGTGTCTGAGTCGCCTGTATCGATATCAACTCTCCTGATACTTGCATCAGTAACATTTATAGTGTCGTCACCCTCGCCTGTTTTTATAAAGCTATCAGTTCTGCTTCCTGCATACTCAGTCTCGTCAGTTGTTCCGTTATTAGTAACGTAAGCATACATGTCGCTTTTAATATTTACGGTGTCGTTATCAGCACCAGTGTCTATTTTTGTATTTTTTATAAGCTGATGATTATCGCTTTTTTCGATATTTACAGTGTCGTTGCCACTTCCTGTTTTAAACAAGACATTGTCTAAAATCGTACTACTAAGGCTTGGACCAGAATCATCTTTTATAGTAAATACATCATTGCCATCATGGCTTGTAAATCTTGTATCTGTTATAACAGTTCCATTTATATTGAGTGTATCTTGATTTTTCTCTCCGCCAGCGTTTCCAAGGTCTATCCTAGTGTTTTCTACAACAGCATCTTTTCCAGTATTAAACACATCGTCGCCATCGCCCATTTTTATGACATCATTGGCATTTTCTTTTAGATCATATAACCCACTTGAAAAATAGACTTCCTCTTTTATAGTTATCGTATCATCACCATCTTTTGTATCGATGATAGTTTTCATAGTGTTGCCATTATCTGGGTCAGAATTTACAAGAGCAGGGTTTAAGCCCTCTGTAGATGCATCTATATTTTCTGTGATATTTATATTGTCATCATTATCGATGATCTTGCCCTCAGCCTCGCCAGATGTGATAGCTGCGTTGTTTGTGGTCACGCTAAGAGTTACGCCCTCTTTATAAACGCCGTAGTCTTTTATGCCAGGAGCGATATTTGCACCTAGATCTTCGCTACTTGTGCCCTCGTTTTGATTACCTGCTGTTTGACCGTAGTCGTCGATAACCTGCACTCTAACCTTTACATTTGCGATATCGCTTGGCATAACGCCGCTTATCGTGCCGCCATTTTGTATCGCTGTCCAGCTATGTCCGCCATCAAGTGAATACTCCATAGCGTTTGTGTAGTCTCTGCCTGCACTTGCGCCACTTAAATTTAGCGTTAGATCAGTAGGTGTAGTTGAGCTTGTAGCAGCTGATAGGCCGAGATTATAGACTAGATACTCGTTTGGAGTTGCCTCTCTTGCCTCGCCGTTACCTTCAAGCGATACGCTTAGCGCAACAGGGGTTGCAGGTGTTGCTGGTGTTACTGGTGTTACTGGATTTGTTGGATTTGCTGGATTTTGCGGTGCAACATTATCGTTCTCTCCATTGTCGCCATTATCAGCATAGCCGCCGATTGGGCTATTAAAAGAGTCAAAAGCTCTATTTGCGTCTGTTAAATTTCTAAAATTTTCATTGATATTTGCGTAGTGGCCACCCTCAGCAAAGCTAGCTGCGCCTAGACTTACGCCATCTCCGCCAGCTCCAGCTGCTGCGTTACCACCAGCTGCGGTCTCTTCTAGATCTGTGATATTTGCACCATTTAAAAGAGCATTTTGAAGCGCTGCGACCTCTGGGTTAGCACTTTGTGCGTTTGCTGCCTCTTTTGGATCAAGTGAGATAGTATCTTCGCCTACTACCGAGACTTCCTTGCCGTCATTTGCAACGATGACTACCTTCGCATCAGCTGAAGTTGTCTTTATACTCTCGCCCTCATACAAGCTATCGCCAACTTTTAAAATTCTCTCGTTTCCACTTTTATCGACTGCGATCACTTCAGTTTGACCTGAAATTGATTTTATACTTCCTAGTTTTGCTGCCATGTTCATCCTTGTTAAATTTTTTCTCGCATTTTAATGAATTTTATAATTCATGTATATTGTACCCAGGTACAATAAGGCCCTTAAATTCGGCATTTGTGACACATATATGACAATTTTACGTTATCAATTTATATATCATTTTGATCAAAATGAGGCAAATTTCATTTTATCTGTCTTATCTTTTAAGAGAGAGTTAAATTTAACGTGTGTTTTTTGTGATAAAATGAGCGAAAATAATATTTTTTAAATTTATAAAAATATTTTAGAAATTTATTTGAGCTACTTTATTTTTTGTCTATTTGCTTGGTTTGGTATTACGAAAATTTAAAAATGCGTAAAATTTCTTACTAGGAGGATAGCTATGAAAAAGCTAGTTTTACTAATCTGCATTCTAGTTGCTTCGCTCTATGCAAAGCCAAACGTCGTCATCTTAGCCACAGGTGGTACGATCGCAGGGAGCGCTAGTGGTACGACAAACGCCCAGTACGACGCGGCCCAACTTGGCGTTGATATCCTCATCAAAGCCGTGCCTGAGATAGCAAATTTAGCAAATGTCAAAGGCGAGCAAGTCGCCAATATCAGCTCAAACAACATGACTGATGAAATTTGGCTAAAGCTTGCAAAACGCGTAAATGAGCTACTTGCCAGCAAAGACGTGGATGGCATCGTCATAACTCACGGCACCGACACCCTCGAAGAGACCGCCTACTTCTTAAATTTAGTCGTCAAGTCAGATAAGCCTGTAGTTTTAGTGGGAGCCATGAGAAGTGCCACATCTATGAGCGCTGATGGTCCGCTAAATTTATATAACGCAGTAAGCGTCGCAGCTAGCAAAGAAAGCGTTGGTAATGGTGTTTTAGTCGTGCTAAATGACGAGATCAACGCCGCTAGAGAGGTTACAAAGACAAACACCTCATCAGTTGATACATTTAAGTCAAGAAACACCGGCGCCATCGGCAGAGTCTATTATGGTAAGGTCGTTTACAGCACAAAAAGCCTCAAAAAACACACCGCAAGCAGCGTCTTTGATGTAAGCAAGCTAGAGGCCTTGCCAAGGGTTGATATCATCTACTCACACGCAAATGACTACGGCGATATCGCAAAACACCTGATAGATGTTGGTTCAAAGGGCATCATCCACGCAGGCACAGGTAATGGCAGCATACACAACAACGTATTTGCCGTGCTTCAAGAGGCAAATGCCAAAGGCATAAAAATAGTAAGAAGCGCGATCGTTGGCAGCGGCTACGTAGATAGCAACAAAAAGATGGATGATAATGGAAATTTCATCACAGCAAGCGATCTAAACCCACAAAAGGCTAGAATTTTACTCATGCTAGCCCTCACAAAGACGAGCGACACCAAAGAAATTCAAAAATTCTTTGATGAATACTAAATTTTACTTGGCTGCCATGTGCGGCCAAGCTTTAAAATTTTTGATACTTTAGATGTGATAAAATCCTCTCAAATTTTAAAAAAAGGATCAAATTTGAGAAGCGATATAATCAAAAAAGGCTACACAAGAGCCCCACACCGCTCACTTTTACGTGCGACTGGGCTAAAAGACGAGGACTTTAATAAGCCATTTATCGGCGTTGCAAACAGCTTTATAGAGATTATCCCTGGGCACTTTTTCTTAAACAAATACGCACAAATTTTAAAAGATGAAATTCGCAAAAATGGCTGTGTGCCGTTTGAGTTTAACTGCATCGGCGTGGATGACGGCATAGCGATGGGGCATGGGGGCATGTTATATAGCTTACCTAGCCGCGAGATCATCGCAAATTCTATCGAAACCGTGATGAATGCGCACGCGCTTGACGCGCTTGTTTGTATGCCAAACTGCGACAAGATCGTCCCTGGCATGGTTATGGGCGCTTTAAGGGTCAATGTCCCAACCATTTTTGTAAGCGGCGGCCCTATGAGAAAAGGCCACACAAAAGATGGCAGGCCGATCGACCTTGCGACTGCGTTTGAGGCGGTTGGCAAATTTGAGACCAAAGAGATAGACGAGGCCGAGCTAAGAGATATCGAGTGCAACGCATGTCCAAGTGGGGGCAGCTGTAGCGGTATGTTTACGGCAAATTCTATGAACACGCTTTGCGAAGCGATGGGTATAGCGCTTCCTGGCAACGGCACCATCCTTGCACTAACTCCAGAGCGTGAGGAGCTCATCAGGCAGGCTGCTCGCAGAATTTGCCAAATCGCCCTTGATGAGAAATTTAAGATAAGAAACATACTAAATGAAAAGGCGATCCGCAATGCGCTTGTCGTTGATATGGCGATGGGTGGCAGCAGCAACACCGTCCTTCACATGCTAGCTATCTCAAGAGAGGCTGGTGTAAATTTAGATATCAAAGAGCTAAACAAGATCAGCCAAAACATCGCTCACATCGCTAAGATCAGCCCAAGCTTGCCAAACGTGCACATGGAGGACGTCGGCAGGGCTGGCGGTATGAATGCGGTGATAAAAGAAATTTCACGCAGAGATAACGGCATGCTAAATTTAGACAACCTAACAGTTAGCGGCGAGACTTTGGGTGAGCGTGTACAGGCCAGCGACATCAAAGATGAAAGTGTCATTCACAAGGTGGAAAATGCCTACTCGCAAGTTGGCGGACTTGCCATTTTGTTTGGAAATTTAGCCGAGCAAGGCTGTGTTATAAAAACAGCTGGCATCGTTGGCGAGCGTAAATTTAGCGGCAAAGCGGTCTGCTTTAACTCACAAGATGAAGCCATAGCTGGCATCTCAAGTGGTAAAGTAGATAAAGGTGACGTCGTCGTCATCCGCTACGAAGGCCCGCGCGGAGGCCCTGGCATGCAAGAGATGCTAAGCCCTACTTCGCTCATCATGGGGCGAGGTCTTGGCGCAGACGTAGCGCTCATCACAGATGGTCGCTTTAGCGGGGCGACAAGAGGGCTAAGCATCGGCCACGTAAGTCCAGAAGCAGCTGAAGGCGGCATGATAGGCTTGCTACGAGACGGCGACATCATCGATATAGACGTCGATAAATATGAGATAAACGTTCGCCTAAGCGAAGCTGAGATCGCAAAGAGAAGAGCGGAATTTAAACCAGTCGATAAGGCGCTAACCTCTCGCTGGCTAAGGCAGTATCAAAAGCTAGTCACAAACGCAAGCAACGGAGCGATATTAGAGGCGTGAAATTTAGTTTAAATTTTAAAAACATCAAATTTAAGCCTAAATTTTAGGCTTAAATTTACTTCGCTCCGTGCCAAAGTAGGCGGTTTTTACCTAGCTTTGTGTCGATACTCTCTTTTATAATGGAGCAGATATACTCTTTTGAAAGCCCTATAGCCTCCTCTAGGCTCTTGCCCTTTGCAAGGTAGCAAGCAAGCGCCGTTGAGAAAGTGCAACCAGTCCCACTCATCACAAGCGGATTAGCAAGCGGAGTTTTGAAATTTTGCAGTGAGCCATCTTTTCTATAAAGCGTATCTATGCTATTTCCCTCGCTCACTCGCTTTTTCACTATGATATCGCAAGGCAGATCTTTAAAATTTCCACCAAAAAGGACATTTGCCTCGTCTAAATTTGGCGTGGCGACGGTGGCAAGCTTCATTAGCTCTTTTAGCTTTTCTACTGCGCTATCTTTTATGAGCTTGTGGCCGCTCTTTGAGACGCAGACTGGATCAAGCACGACTTTTGCCTTTTGAGTGAGTAAAAACTCGCGAACAACGTCCATTATCTCCTCGCTAAAGAGCATACCGATCTTTATGGCATCAAAGCTAAATTCCTCCGCAAGCGTGCTAAGCTGGTCTTTAACAAAGCTAGGTTCAAGACAAACTACGCTTTTTATCGCGTCTGTGGTCTCAGCAACTAGCGAAGTGACCGCCGTTGCGCTATAGCAGTTTAGCCTAGCGCATGTCTTTATATCAGCCTGAAGTCCTGCTGTGCCGCTATTGCAAGAGCCTGCGATGATTAAAATTTTCTTCATCGTTTTCCTTTTGTAAATTTTGGCTTATTATAAGAGATGTTAGTTAAATTTGAGTTTTTAAAAAGATTTGAGCCAAGAGGCTCAAATTTTATGAAAGTTTGTTTAGATCGTTATCGATCTCGATATATATCGTAGTTGCGTCAAAATTTGCATGCTCGTAAGAGTTATCTACTTTTAGCTCGTTTGAGTCAGATAAAATCTCATCATTTGCGCTATGTTTGTCTGCTAAATTTTCACTGTCCTCAAGGCTATTTGAGCTATTTTCAGCCTCATTTGGCTGCGTTTTTGCAAACATATCTTCCACTTTTTCATTCATCTGATCAAGTATCTCAGCGTAGTTTTCTCCAAGAAGCGCTCTAAAAAGTGCGTCAGTATCGATGCTATTTTCAGCGCTTGTATCAGAACTTACCACGCTACTATCAAGCCATATTGTGTCATATCCATTTAGCGATATATCGCTGCCATCCACAGCTGTGATAGTCACGCTCGCACTTTGGCTCTCTCCCTTTATACTCTCTCCAATATAAACCTCATCATCTACGTTTAAAACTCTTACACGGTCGTTTTTATCTATCGCTATAACATCAGATGTGACGCTTTTTACCTTGCCGGCTACAGCTGCCATCTTTATTCCTTACTTTTATTTTTTGATTTATTCTAGTGTTTTTTATTAAATTTGTATATTGTACTTTGGTACAAAGATGGTTTTAAGAGCGTTTTTTTAGGAGTAAAAATAGAAATTTAAAAGAAGAATTTGGGCTAAAAAGCCCAAATTTTATACAAGTTGTTTGTTTATATCGTTATCGATGTCTATATAGATAGTTTTTGCTGTGCTTGTTTCACCCTCGTATCTTGTATATCCAGCTTGGACACCACTTTGATCTGTAGCCTCAGTAAATCCTTTTAATGAAACGCTATCTTTGTTGTCGCCGCTTATTTTTAAGATAGTATTTACATCATCAGTGATGCTAAATACATTATCTGCTTTTAAATTTAGTAGCTTAACATCTTGGTTGTCATTGCCATGCTCATCCATGCCAAGCTGGATCTCTTCAAAATTCTTGATCGCATTAGTTAAAGACTTATTATCTATCTTATCAAAGTCGATAGTGCCATCCTTTGCCACTGGACGCATGATAAGCGTATCTGTGCCCTCTCCGCCATCTAGACTTTGAGATAGAGCTGCTCTTGGATCATCAAAGGTAAATACAACCTTATCATTGCCAGCGCCAGCATTTACTAGATCGCCTTTGTTTATGCCAGTATAGCCACTTCTGCCAGCGTCTATGTAGTCGTTACCACTTCCTGTGGTTATGACGTCGTTGTTATCGCCAGTGATGATTACATTGTTGCCATTGCCTGTGCGAATTTCATTTTCGCCGCGTCCTGCGTTGATCGTGTTGTTTCCATCTCCAACGGTTATGATATCGTTGCCTTCACTTGTTGTGATGACATTGTTATTGTTGTTATTTTCTGCATCCACCCTTGTGTTTTTAGCGATATCAGAAATTTGTAGATAGACATCGTTTGCTTTTACATCGCCATTAAATACTGCTTCGAAATTTCCATTATCATCAAGCGTTACAGAATTTGCAGGTATGATGTGTCCATTTGCATCTCTTAAAGTGATGCTATCTTTTAGAGCTATGCCTTTTACCGCCTCTTCAAAGTGTTGTTTTAGCGTATAGCTTGCACCAACTCCATTTTCACTTAAATTTCCACTCCATGTGGTTTTATTTGTAGCTGCATCGTAGTTAAAATTTGAGTTGTCTATCGTTGCAGCTGTTGCATCGATAGTAAATTGAATAGAGTTGTAAAGTAGCTCATCTCCACCTTGATATTTACCATCGATAGAAATTTTATAAACACCATCAGCCATCTTGCCATAGCCGTCAAGTCTGTTGTTAAAGCCTGTAAGTCTATTGTAGTGATCAGGCGTTACATTGCCTATTGGTTTTTCTATCGCTTCAGATAGTAAAACTTTCGTAACACCTGTATCAACATTTGTAGATACAAATTTAACATCTCCAGTACTCCATCTTATGCCTCTGCCGCTATTTAAAAACTCACTTACAGTTTTATTATCGCTAGTAGCACCAGCTGTTGTATCTTCTGGGATCACAGCTCTTAGGTATGGGATAGCGTCGTTTGAAACGATCCTTGAGCCATCAGCTCTAGTGCCGCTCTCACTCATCTCCATAGTGCCCCACAACTTCTCAGCTGAGCGGTTATTTGCATTTGTAGTTGTGTCGTTGCCGTTTTCAAACTGCGTCATAGTTGGAACTAAAATTTCATTTACGTGAGTATATTTTGTACCAGCTTTATCGGTCATCTCAACTTCTATTTTATCGCCTAGTTTTATCTTGTGATCATACTCAAAGCTTAGTACGCCATTGGTTGGCTTAGTAGTGCCAACAGAGATTACGTTAGTATTTCCATCAGCTGTTACCACTTTTATACTCTCGATCTTATCGCCATCCTCATAGTTTTTGAGGTTAAAATTGATCGTATGGTGTAGCCCCTCATTGTCATTTTCGATGATCTTGATGTTTTCTATAGTAACTGGTGTCTTATCAACCACAAAATCACTCACTACCGTACTCTTGTCGCCATTTGCAAAGACAGCTGTTGCTTTGATCTTGTAGTTGCCATCCTCTAAGCTATCAGATGTGACTTCAAATTTACCATTTGCAAATTCGCTTTGGCTAAGCTCTTTTGTAAAGACTTTATGTCCATTTTTATCAAGAACAGTGATGATCGCTTTAGTTGCGCTACTGTCTATACTACCTGTAAATGTCGGTGTCTTGTCGCTTAGAACTGGTAGTGGTGCATTAGATGAAAATTTATCGGTTTGAGCGATATCATCAGTTGTAAATTTATAATATTTAGTTGCGTCATTTATACCTGTATTTGTATTTGCGCTTACAATGCTTGCGTCATCATCGGTAGCGTCTATTAGGTCTGTGGCGACATTTAGCTTAGCAGATTTTGCCTCTGCCTCGTTACCTACAACGTCGCTAACCTTAGCTGTATATGTTGCTTTTGGATCGCTTGTTCTAAACTCAACTTCATATTTGCCATCTACCACTTTAGCTGTATGGCTCTCGCCTGTGCTTGATGTGACAGTTACGATCTGTCCATCTTCTACATTATCCACAGTTCCTGTGATCTTTTGAGTTACTTTATAGACATTTCTTGTTACTGTATCTACGTAGCTGTCAAAGTCGGTTGAATTTAGTTTTATGCCACTTGCCTCTGAGCCAAGTATGCTCTCAGGTCCGCCATCTTTTGAAACGGTTAGTTTTAACACACCTTCGTAAATATAGTTTGCATAGGTCATATCAAAGTCATAGTAACCTGCTTTATCAACGTGTAAAGTTGTAACTGTGGCTCTGTTTTCTGAGTGGATAGTGTCATAATCAACCATAGTAACGCCATCAACCTTAAATCTTACGCTATCATCAGTGCCTTTTGCGTCAAATTTATAATCGCCCGGCTCAAGATACATAGTGCCTTTTAAATTTATCATCGCACCAGCTGTTGTGTTTTTACCATTAGGAGCATCTCTTATGATGTCTATATCGCTGCCTTTTGCGTTATCAATAAAGTACTTAAGTGCTTTAAAATTTGGAGCTACCCACTCACTGTTTGGAGTTATTAAATTTCCGTCAAGATCTCTTGCTCCAGCTAGGTCGGTACGGTTATGAGCACCATCAAGTCCAGAGACTGCACCTGGATCAGTTTTTAAATTATCTCTATCGCCACCTTCACCTTGTTGGAAATTTAGCTCTTTTGCTTTAAAGCTTGCCCAAGGCTTGGTATTGTTTGTGTAGTATTCGACAAAATCATTTTGCTTCATACCGTTATGAGCGTATGTTGTATTATTAAAGGCATAAGGTCTTAGCTCAGTACCTCTTACGCCTTCTTCATAGATGTGGTTAAACCAGAAATTTCCTTTTAGTCCGCTACTCATCTCAGACTCTTTTACAAGGCTCATCTCGGTTTCAACATTTATAGTTATTTTTGCAACTGTATCAAGCACGAAGCTACCAGTATCGGTTGCAGTATTGCCGTCTCGTCCAGTTGCTACTATTTTTACTTCATAATCGCCATCATGGCTACCATTTACGCTTAACTCATCAGTTGTAAATTTAAATTTACCATCAGCATAGTCGCTTGGATTTAGAGTTTTTGTAAAGACTTCGTGTCCGTCCTTGTCAAGCACGCTAACAACCGCTCTTACAGCAGCTGGATCTACTGTGCCACTTATAGTTGGAGTAGCGTCATTTGTGCGAGGTACGCTTGGCGCGTCTAAGCTATAATCTCCAGTTATAGTGCCAAAATCATCAGTTAAAGTTTTGATATCAACGCTGATTGGAGGTATGACTGGTGCAACAGGAGTTGCATCGCCTGCGTCATTGCCGTCATTGTAGCCGCCGATTGAGTTTTCTGGAGTTTGAAAAGCTTTGTTTGCGTCAGTTAAATTTCTGTAGTTTTCATTGATGTTTGAGTAGTGACCGCCCTCTTCAAAGCTTGCTGCACCTAAGCTTACGCCGTCTCCACCAGCGTTGCCACCTTGGTTACCGCCAGCTGCAGTCTCTTCAAGATCAGTGATGTTTGCACCATCAAGAAGTGCTTTTTGTATAGCGCTTACATCAGCTACGCTATCGTCGCCAAAGCTCTCGTTGTGAGCTACGCTCTTGTCTAAATTTAGGGTATCTTTTCCGATGATCGCGATATCTTTGCCATCGTTTGCAGTTATGACTACTTTTGAGTCAAAATCAGTTGTCTGTATAGTCTCACCAAGAAAAATTTCATCGCCTACTTTTAACACTCTTTGTGTGCCATCCTTTGCAGTTGCGATTACGCTTGATCCTTGTGAGATGCTTTTGATTACGCCTATCCTTGTTGCCATTTTACTTCCTTATCTAAAAAATTTTGAACGTATTTTAATATCTTAAAAAAGCTTTGTAAATTGTACTATGGTACTAAAATTTGAAATTTTGTAAGAATTTGCCCTAGTTTTGGGAGACTAGGGCATGAAATTTAAGAGTGTAAGACTATTTCGTCTTTTATCTCGATAGTAAATGTCGTGCCATTAGACGTAGCTGAGTACTCTGTATATCCTTCAGAATTTACCCCACCTTTGCTAAAGGCTGACATATCTACTTGATCGCCATTTTCGCCATCTATCCTAAGAGTGCGGTTAGTGCCGTTGCCATTTGTGATATTTAGCACGTCATTTATAGTTAAATTTAGTGTTACGTTGTTTTCGCTGCCACCAAGAGTAAGTTTTTCAAAGCCAGCTACCTTGCTAAAGTCGATATTTCCAGCAATATCTAGCGTATCAGTACCTGCTCCACCTTGGATAACTATACCGCCATGCTCTTTTTCATAACGACCACCAGCACTAGTCATGCCATCTGCATTTATCTCTGCGTCCTTGCCGATATGTATGATATCGTTGCCACTACCTAGATCAATAGTACTTGAGCCATCCCAGTATGTACCACCAGCATGTTTTAAACTACCATTTAAATTTACAATGTCATCACCATCACCCATTCTTATGGTAGTGCTTTTTAGCTCAGCACCTTTGTCGATATTTATCGTATCGTCGCCATCGCCCATGTTTATGCTAGAGAACTGAACGCTTTTAAATACATATTTTTCATGTGTTCCACCAAATTTAGTTTCGCCGCCGATATTTATGGTGTCATTGCCAGCGTCAGTATTTATATTGATGGCGCCAGCTACGTTTTTGCCTTCAAAATTTATAGTATCGTTGCCACCTCTTGTATCTATATCAGCACTACTTGAATCCTCAAGGTTATTTAAGATGTTGTTACCTTTAAAATTTATCGTATCATTACTTTCGCCATAGCTACCTACCCACACACGAGTTTTAGCTGTTAAATTTGATATATCAGCTGTAAAATCAACACCTGTTTTATTACTAAAGCCTGCTTGACCTATGCTTATGCCGTCTGCTATAACGTGGGCTGAGCTAAATGATCCAGTTTCATAGTGACTATTGCCATCATTATTGCCTTTTACTTCAAGTAGGTCTTTTGCATAAGCTGTAACGCTCTCGCCTTTGTTATTATCTAGTTTTAGACTTTGATATCCCAGCACTGCATCTTGTGACTCTCTATTTAAATTTACATTTGTTAGCGTAGAGTTTGATATCTCCATAGTATTTACATCTCTTGCCTCAGAGTATCTATCGCTAGTATCTACCCACGCATCTGTCATGGTTACATTGTTTGCTTTAAAGGTATTACTACCAGTATCCATCTGGATATTTACTTTTTCTATCCTCACACCATCTTTTACATTTACCACATCATCGCCGTCACCTGTGTGGATGCGGTTATCATTGTACCAGCTGTTGTGGATACTAGGGTCTATAACTTTAAATGTTTCTTTGCCAAGGATATTTGCATTGATATTTAAAGTGTTATTTCCTGCTTCGTCGTGAGCGCTATTGCTTGAGCTAGGAGTATACGCGCCAAGTTTGATCTCAGCCTTAAATATACTAAGATCAGCATTGATATTTACTACGTCATCGCCACTACCAAGGTTTATAGTAGTGCTATTATAATGTCCAAGAACACCACCTACGCTAGGGCTATTTTTAGTGCCGCTAATCGTAACCTCTTTATCAAAATTTACCACGTCGTTACCAGAGCCGGTATCTAAATGCAAATTCTCTAAATTTGCTTTTATGCTAACTGTATCATCACCATCATCTGTATTTAAATTTGTATGGTTTGCGATATTGCCTTTGATGTCTTTATTTAGCTCGATGTTGTCGTCGTTGTCTATGATTTTGCCTTCAGCCATATTTGCATTAGTTGTTGGTAGCAGGTAGCTACTGCTTGGTGTGACACTTAGTTTTACACCCTCTTTAAATACAGCAAAGTTATCAACCATATCAGTTTTTTGTACGTTGTCGATAGTCATGCCTTGAGGGCCAGTGTTCTCGCCCTCGTTTTGGTTATGATGCAAAGGACCTTTTGTGGTATCTTGGCCGTTATCGTCAAGCACCTTTATCCTTACTTGCACTTTTGAGATATCTTCTATATTTACGCCAGTTATCGTGTAGCCTGATAGTGGCTGAAATGTCGCTCCATTGTCAGTTGAGTACTCAACTACGCTTGAATAATCCTCTCCTCTAGTGCCACCGAGGAAATTTAAACCTAGATCTGTGGTCTCGCCACTTGGGCTTACTGGAGTGCCTGATAGACCTAGTTTATAAACAAGGTAGTGTCCGCCCTCGCCGTTTGCCCCTGCGCCGCTCTCTCTTACCTCGCTAGCAGCAGGATCGATGCTAGTAGTGATCTCTACTGCACCAGGACGAGGCGTGATGACTGGAGGATTAGCAGGTGATGGGGTGCCTGGAGTTACGATGACGCCAGGAGTGCTTGGAGTACTCGGAGTTGGTGGCGTTACTGGAGTGCTTGGAGTGACAGGTGTAGCTGGTGAGATAGGAGTTGTCGTATCTGCATCTGTGCCTGCATCGTTATAACCGCCTATTGAGTTTTCTGGGGTTTGAAAAGCTCTATTTGCGTCGGTTAAATTTCTATAGTTTTCATTGATATTTGAGTAGTGACCGCCCTCAGCAAAGCTTGCAGCTCCCAAACTCACGCCATCTCCAGTAGCGTTACCACCGCCTTGGTTACCACCAGCTGCAGTCTCTTCAAGATCTGTGATGTTTGCGCCGTTTAGTAAGGCTTTTTGGATAGAGGCTATCTCTGGGTTGTCACTAAGTGCATTTGCCTCTTTATCTAGGCTTAGACTTTCGCCATTTTGCAAGCTGACCTCTTTGCCGTCGTTTCCTGCGATCACTGCTTTTGCAGAGCCATTAGCTTTTATCGTTTCGCCTTCAAAAATGCTATCACCCACCTTCAAGACTCTTTCGTTGCCGCTTTTATCAACAGCTACGATTTCACCGCCTAGGATATTTTTGATAACGCCTAACTTTTGCATCTTAGTGCCTCCCTTTGGATTTTATTGATCTATATCAAGATTTTAGCTAAGAAAAAAATTTAGTTATATTGTACTTTGGTACAATACCCTTAAGAAAAGCCTAAGTTTAGGGGTTAATAATGTGTAAATTTTTTATAAATGTGTGAAAATTTTTATATTTATCTATATAAATTTTAAAATTTTAAGTTTTTGTTCATCAAAATGGTATAGTAGTTGATAAAATAACCCAAAAATGTCACAAAATTTTTTTCATTTTAAACGCATAAATTCTTAATTCAAAAAGCCTTTATCTAGCCTTATTGCCACTAAATTTAGCCTTTTTATATCAAAATGTTTTTTATTTATAACTATCATAAATTTATACCCGCTTGTGACATAAATTTTCTTAAGTTTATCTATCAAATTTTGCAAATTTTCATCTCTTTTTCTATAAATTTTAGCTAGTAGTGACATAAATTTATCACTACTTTTAAGATATTCTTAGATAAAAATATTAATTTTACTATTTTGAATTTATGATTTTTAGTTCTTGGCAACTAAGATATATCCGCTCTCGCTGATGTTTTTAAATTTCACGCCAAGCTCGCGTTTTAGGCGCAAAACGACATTTTGTATCGCAGCCTTGCTCACCTCGGTGCTATCATAGACAAATTCCTCTATCATCTCGTAGGTGACAAGCTTGTTTAGGTTGTAGGCAAATAGCCAAAATATCTTATTTTGCAAAAAGCTAAGGTATAGCTCACTGCCGTTTTTATAAATTTTCTCTCTTTTTAAATTTATACTCACCTCATCACTTAGGCGCACTAGCTTCTCATCTCGCTCGAAGCTTAGGCTTATCAGCATCGATCTAAGATCCTTTATATCGATAGGCTTTTTTAAAAACAAGGTCGCACCCTGCTCATAGCTCTTGATCAAATTTTCATCGCTGTCGTATGAAGTAAAGACGATAAATTTCTGATGAGGCTTTAGCTTTTTTATCTCATTCATCATCTCAAAGCCATTTAGCACTGGCATGTGAATGTCGCTCATCACGATGTCAAAGCCCTGTTTTTTAAATTTCTCCAGCCCATCTTGCCCATCTTTTGCGCCAACTACCTGACCACAGTATGGCTTAAGCCCAGTGATGATGAGCTCCCTTGCCATCTCGTCATCCTCAGCTACTAAGATAGATACTTTTTTTAAAATTTCTAGTGCCTCTTGCATCTTTTAACCCTTTAAATTCTTATCAAAGCTTAGCTCAAAAATCGTTGGCTTTAGGTTGTGCGCAAGCGTGATGTCGCCATTTAGCTTCTCACGTGCTAGCTTTTTAGCAAAGTAAAGTCCTATGCCATTTCCTTGCTTTTTAGTCGTGTTTAGCCATGTAAAAATTTTCTTACTCATCTCGTAGCTCACACCGCCACCACTATCATAAACGCCGATGTAGCACTTATCTTCAAAGCTTCTAAATTTAAGCTCTATGACGCGTTTTAGCGGCTCATCTTTGTAGCTTTCAACTAGTGAGTCCTTTGCGTTGTGGATTAGGATTAGTAAAATTTGCTGGATGATGTTTTCTATCTGGCAGACCTTCATCTCTTCAAAACCGCTAAATTTCACGCTCACATTTGCACGGCTAAGCTCTGTGTGCATAAGTGTTATTAAATTTCTAACGCTTGTTTGGATCTCAAATTCGCTCACATTTTCAGCGCTTTTGTAAAAATTTCTAAAAATTTCGATTGTTTTTGAAAGAAGCTCGATCGAACTTTGCCCTTTTTTTAATAAATTTAAAAGCTCCTCATCGCTTAGCTTGCCCTCTTTTTTTAGCATTATCGCCGAGCTTAACATAAGTTTTAGCGAATTTACTGGCTGGATAAACTGATGACTTATACCACTTATAAGCTCTCCAGCCTCGCTCATCTTGGCTCTGTGCGCTAGCAAGGTCTCGTACTCGTCTTGCACCTTTTTTATCTTGTTATACATGAAGTTGTGCAGGCTGTTTGCTAAAAATGCAAGTGCGACGAAGGCAAAGAGTAAATTTAGGGCGTTTTTTAGCGCCTCTCTTGTCATGGCTAAAATTTCTTCTTCGTTGTTTGTGCCAGCCCCGATAAACCAGTTCATCGTCGGTATCTCGGCTACTTGGATCAAATTTTGCCCTATCTTTAGGCTAGTGATGTCTTCATCTTTTAAAAATAGCTCCTTAAATTTCTCCTCGATCTCTCTTTTTAGCGTCGCATCAGCCATCGATGTGAGGATCTCGCCGCTGTGAGTTACTAAAAATGAGTAAGAATTTGGCGCAAGACTAAAGTTTTTGATGCTATCAAAGATAGTGCCTATGCGCACGACGCCGCAAAGTGCTGCCTCAAATTTCGCGTCTTTTTCAACTGGCACGCATAAATTTAAAGTAGAGTCATTTAAAATTTTGTGATTTTGCATGAAATTTACGCTTGGGGCATTTGTATTTTTTGTCTCGACATACCAGATAAGCCCCGCTCGCTCGCGCTTTGACATCACCTCTTCTGAGATCTTTTGCCCATCTACAAAGATCTCGCCATCCTCTCTTAGAAGCTGCATGAGATCAAATTCTTTCGCATTTTCTTTAAAGAGCTTTATGAAATTTGCCACCCTAGTATCGTCATCTATGATATTAGAGTTTTGGATAAATTTTGACGCACGGATGAGTGAATTTAAGCGCTCATCAAGCCAAATTTGAAAGTTGCTAACGATATTTTTACTAACTGCGATATTGTTCTTATCAGATAGCTCGATGATCTTTTCTTTTGCTTTGTTGTAGCTATTTAGCCCAAGAAGCACGACAAAGAGGCTTGCTAGCAAGATGATCGCATAAATTTTAATATTTTGTGATTTTAAATTAATACCCATGCGCGCAGTATATCCTAAGTTAGCCCAAAAATAGGGCTAACTAAAATTCATTTTTTAAAAGATAAGAGCTTTGAAACAAGCATAAGTGCAAGCACAACAGAGCAAATGCCAAAGCCAAGCAGCGTGCAATCCGCCATCGACATAAATTTAGAAGACGGCACAAGATACCAACCATCTGCATAAAGATCCACTATGCTCTTTTGCAAATCGCTTAGCACCACGCCATCAGGCACCATAGGGCTGTCATAGCCACAATCACCCGTTGGCATAAACCAGTCAGGCGCCCACTTCTCAAGTGGCAAGCCAAATGGATAGTGTGGCTCAGTCGAGCAGCCCTGCACGCCAAAAGGATCATCGCCATGCACTGCGTCGTGGATTTTAGCTAGCTTTACGCTATACATTATGCCCTGCACCGCTCCCCAAAAGGCAAAGACGTAGCCAACTAAAGCAAAGAGCAAATTTTTAGGGTTTATCATGGCTATCACACCGCCAAGTGCCATACATAAAAAGGCAAAACGTATATAGACGCACTGCTCGCAAGGCGGCATATAGGCGTAGTTTTGAAAGAGCGAGTGCGCGATAACGACAAGCGCGACACTTACAAAGACTAAGATCGCCCAAGAGATGCGTGAGTCTTGAAATTTAGCCATTTTTTTAAAAAAGCTCATGTGGCGCCTTATTTTTTAAGAAGCTCTTCGATGAGTGCTGCCATGCCGTCAAGCGAGCTGATTGATTTTGTCATGATGAGATATTTGCCATTTACGACAAATGCTGGCACACCTTGAATTTTAGCCACGTCATAGCTCTCATCCCACTTTTTAAGTAGCTCAGTCACTTTTGGATTAGCTAGCTCTTTTTCGTAGTCTGCTTTGCTAACGCCAGCAGCATCAAGTCCAGTCTTTAAAAAGCCCTCAGCGTCTTTGCCATCGCTCCAGCGCTCTTTTTTGTCGTGATAAGCTTTGTAGTAGGCAAATTTAGCCTTTTTAAATAGCGAATTTTCATCAAACAAGCTCACTCCCTTTGCCTCGTCCATAACGATAAGCACGGCAAAGACCTTGCTCGCAACCTCGCCATAATCGCCCTTTGTCTTTAGGTGAAATGGCTCGTATTTTAGTCCAGGGATTTTCTCAACTACCTTTGGAGTGACGCTCTTGTCGTACTTGTAGCAAAATGGGCAAGCGTAGCTAAAAATTTTAACTAGCGTATTTTGTCCCACACTTAGTGGCTTTTCAAGCTTGACGTAGTCCTCGCCCTCGCTAAATGCACTAGCACTGATCGCACCAGCAACGGCAACGGCAAAGATAGCCTTACTAAATTTAGATAGAAAACTCATGATGATCTCCTTTGGATGATTTATTTTGAGTTATTCTACAACCAAGCTCAACCGCACTTTTAACGCTAGAATAAATTTTGGCTGAAATTTATCTTTTTTAAATTTATGATGATGGATTTGGTGATTTTGTATTTTGTTAAATTTATAAAAATAATATACGTTATCAATAAAAATTATTATTTACATATTTTAATTATTTGGTTATAATCCGCTCAAATTTTATCAAAATAGGAGTCAAAATGAGACAGTATGAAACATACAAATGCGAGAAATGCGGCAACGAGATCGAAGTTCAAAAGGTTGGCGGCGGCACACTAACCTGTTGCGGCGAAGAGATGAAATGCATCACTGAAAATTTAACAGCGGTAAATTTGATGAAGGCATTTGCTGGCGAGTCACAAGCTAGAAACAAGTATGAGCTTTACGGCGACCTAGCTAAAGAAGCAGGCTATCACGCGATAGCTAGACACTTTTACGAGGCAGCTGAAAACGAGAAATGGCACGCAAGGGCTGAATTTAAGAAGTATCACGAGATGATGAACGATCCGATCGATAAGATGGATAAAAATTTACTTGACGCTGCAGCTGGCGAAAACTACGAGCATACGACGATGTATCCAGACTTTGCAAAGATCGCGAAAGAAGAAGAGCTAAGAGATGTTGAGAGACTATTTAACGCGATCGGCAAGGTTGAAGTAGAGCATGAGAGGGAGTATCTAGAGCTTAAAAAGATGCTTGATGAAGAGGGCTTTTTTGAGAGCGACGAAGAAGATATCTGGGTTTGCGAGGTGTGCGGACACGTTCATAGAGGCAAAAAAGCTCCAGGCGCTTGCCCACTTTGCAAAGCTCCAAAAGAGTATTTTAAACGCGAATTCTTAGGCTAAAAAGCCAAAATTTTAGCCAAGGCGCTTGTCTTGGCTAAATTTAATAAATTTAAATCTATTTAAAATAAAAAAGTTATATAATCTCCTTAAATTTTCACAAGGAGAAAGAGATGAAAAAATCACTTTTAGTTTTAGCTACTCTTGGCTTTGCACTAAGCCTAAACGCTGCAGATCTTACAGATACTTGCAAGTCTTACTTCTCAGACATCGACAAAATGGTCGAAGCTTACAAACAAGCTGGTCAAGAGCAACAAGTAAAAATGTATGAAGATCAAAAGAAACAATCAATGGATCAACTAGCTTCTTTACCAAAAGAGCAACAAGACGCTACTTGCAAACAAGCTAAAGAGATGTTTGCTCAAGTAATGGACCAAATGAAAAAACAAGGTCTTTTAAAATAAACCTTCACGTGGCTAGGCTCTCTAGCCACACTTCAAATTTACTTCTCGCTTTTACATATCAAATTTGCTAGTTTTGCAGCCAGTGGCGCTATGAAAAATATCACAGGATAGGCGACCATAAAGGCTTTTAGATAAGCTGCTAGCCAAATTTGCACAAAGCCGTCAATAAAGCCTAGGTTAAAATATGTCAACATAAAGGACATTATAAGCGCCATAAATGCTGACATTATAAAAGTAAAAACATATCTATAAAATTTCGCCGGTATCATGAAATCTTGCCCATAATAGCCTTAAATTCTCTAACCACATACTCAGCATACTTTATAAACCACCCTCTATGCTCGGCAAAAAGCTCCTCAGCACTCTCTTTTGGTATGAGATCTGTTTTTAAACTAATAGTAACGATAAACACCTTTTTTCCTTTAAATTTACTTGCAAACAAATCCGCCCGCCTTATAAATGGCAAAAGCAGATCTTTTTCATAAATCTCCTAAAATTTTACCTTGCTAAATGAGGTCTCATTTTTTAGACCAAAGCCGTCAAATTCATCTATTAGCCCAGCTCGCTCTTTGGCGTAGGCTTTGTAGTTTTCGCTGTGGCGGTAGCTCTCAAAGCTAGCTTCGTCTTTGTAAATTTCAACCAGCACCCACTTATTAGGTGTCTCTTTTTGACTAAAGGCAAACTGCGCGTAAGCACCATCATCTACGCTTTTTTGCATATATTTTTTGATGATCTTTTCAAATTTCGCATCACTCTTTGCCAAAAGGCTTAAATTTGTGATGTGAAAGTAGCTATCTTTTAGGCGCTCTGGGGTCAAATTTTTAGAAAACGCAGCCCGTTTTTTCACGCTTACAGCCTTTTTGCTAGCCAAAATTTCAGCGCTCGCACTTGCAAATTTCTTAAAATGTGCCGAGCTTATATGCTTTTTATAAGCCGCCTCGTCCTTGTAAAACTCAAGCACATAAAATAGCTCTGGCTTGCTCTTTGCGCTCATAAAAAATATCGCCTGCGTGCCTGGCTCGCTCTTTGAGCTTAGTATATTTTCCCTGCCAAGCTGCTTTAGCAAGCTCTTGTTATTTGGCGTCACAAGTAGCTCGTAAAAACCTATCTTAGCCTCCGCCCCAAAGGCAAAAGCTGCCAAAACCGCTAGTAAAAATAGCTTTTTAAACATCAAATTTCCTTATCATTTTGCCTTTTTCATATCAGCCTTAGCTTTTATCTCTTCTGCGCCTTTTAGGTCAAGCTGTGCTTTTTTAAAGGCTTTACGTGCTTTTTCTAAGCGGTTAGAGTTTTTAACACTTGGGTTATCAGCATAGGCTTTTTCTGCCTCTTCAAGTTCAAATTCCCTTTTACCATAGTTCTTTTGAGCTTTTTCAAGGTTGTTTGTAGCTTTATTGCCGCCTAGTAGCTCAGCCTTTGATGTGACCTTACCAGTGACTGGGTTTCTACCGATAGTCCTATCTAGTTCGCGTTTAGCTCTAGCAGCGGTTCCACGATTAACACCGCACTCTTCTTTACCACTTACTATTGAACCACCAATATAATTAGGTCTATTTTTTGGATCATCACAATCAACTACTTCTTCTTTAGCTTCTCCTCTTAAATGTTTATTAAAAACATCAGATCCATCATAGGCATTTAAATTTATGCAACCAACAAATCCTACAAATGCTGCAATTAATGCTTTATTTCTCATCTTTACTCTCCTTGAAAATTTTAAAATTTCTCATATCTTCTCCTTAGTTTTATTTTTCTAAAACTCTTTTTATCCAAGCAAAAAGCTCGTCTAAGTCGTAGTCGCCACCGTGTCCTTGCCCCCAGACCGCTTCAAAATCAACCTCTTTGCCAGCATTTTTAAGCGCGAGTGCTAGCATAGCAGGCACGGCAAGGGCTAGATCGGTGTCGTTTGTGCCCTGTCTTATGCGGTAAAATTTCGCCGCGTTTTTGTTTGCGGTGTAGTTCATCGCATTCATCATCTTTATGACGCTAGCCTCCGCCATCTCGCCGCCACTTCGCTCTTTGGCAAATTTAGTAAAGTGCTTTGCAGGCGTTTTGCTATCGCCAAAAAGGTCGTTTTCAGCATTTTCAAGAGCAAGGCCGTCAAAGGCGACTACTGCTTTGGCACGCTTTAGCGAGGCGATGAAGTCTTCTAGCTTAAACGTATATCCAAGCTCGCAGCCCTTCGTATCAAGCGTGATAAATTTAGGCGTAAGCGTGCTTTTATCGCTGTTTTTTGTAGCGGTAAAAGCCCTTGAGATGAGAGCGCTTATATACTCTTTGAAGCTGCCCTCGCCGTTTTCATCAAGGCTTAGCGCGTGGCCTTTGGCGTCTTTTAAATTTAGCGAGTTTAGATAGGCTGGGAATTTACTTTTTAGCTCGCGTGAGAGCTCTTTTTGAGTGGCGTTTAGCTCGCCTGTGATCATCTTTGGCTTTTTGCTTCTGTCGTTAAAGCTAGCCGCGTCAAGACTTGCAAAATCAATCCTTTCAAATTTATCCAAATCCCCAAACATCCACTCATACGCCTCGTCCTCATGCTCTAAATTTGTCACGGGGCAGTAGATAGAGGCGGCATAAATTTGATCGTCCGCCTTTGCAGCGCCTAGCTCTTTAAGATATGGCTCATACTCTTTTGCATTTGCGCTTACTCCTAGAAGTGCTGACATCGCGCCGCCTGCGCTCGTGCCGTTTGAGATGATCTTATTTGCGTCGCCTGGCATAAATTTGTCGTTAAATTTAAGATATCTAACGGCCGCTTTTAGATCGACTATCGCAGCTGGCGCTTTGCCGATAAATTTCTCGCCATCTTTTAGCGTCCTGCCCCTAGCGCCAACGCTTGCCACGACGTATCCTCTAATAAGCGCTTCAAGGGTGGCATTTGGCTTTTCGTTTTTGGTTTCTGGCTTTTGCGGTTTGGCTGGCATGTAGCCGCCTATGCCATTTGGCATAAAAATAGCCGTAGTTTTATCGTCAAATTTACCCTCTGGTACGTAGAAATTTAAGACCTCATAGTCGCTAACTGGCTTTGCCACATAGACTATGCCCTCATAGGCTCTAAATTTAAGTGTCCTCTCGCCAACTTGCACGCTTTTTAGCTCAAATTTCTTTTCATCAAATTTAAGCTCGCCGCCAAAGCAAGCGCCTACTAAACAAACCCCTAAAATAGCAACTCTAACGCATTTCATGATCTGCCTTTTTATTTTGTCCTACTTTTTACTTTACTAGCCTTGGCGTAGGCTACCAAGGCTTTAGCGCCTAGTTATCTTTTGGCTCGTATTTGACCGCATAGTCAAATTTAGGCTGGTGCAGTGAAAACTCAAAGCTATCTCTATCGACCGAGCCAACGCAGTAGTGGCTATCATAAAGGCGAAGCAAAAACTCCGCCATCTGCTCGCTCGTGTGGTACTTTTTAAACGCCTTGTCGTAGTCGTAGCTCTCTTTGCTGGTTGCTACCATGCCAAATTCTGTCTTTGTAGCAGCTGGGGCCAGCACTTTTGCTTGCATCTTTGCCTGCTTATCTTGCGCTAGCTCGTGGTAAAGTCCCTCGCTAAAGGCACTTACGAAAAATTTGCTAGCGCAGTATGTGACGGCGTTTGGCACGATCTTGTAGCCGCCTATCGAAGAGATATTTATAAGCTGCGTATCTTTGTCTTTATACTTTTTCGTAAAGAGCGTTGAGAGCGTGACAAGTGAGATGATGTTTAAATTTATCATCTGCGTGATTTTGTCTAAATTTTGCTCGCCAACCTTGTTATAGTCGCCAAAGCCAGCATTGTTTATAAGCGCTTTTAGCTCAAATTTTTCTAAATTACGCCAAAGAGCTAGGACATTTTCTTGCTTTGAAAGGTCGCAAATTTCTATCACGACCTCTACGTCTGCAAATTTAGCTATCTCGCTTTTTAGCTCTTCTAAAAGCTTCCTACGTCTTGCAACAAGGATCAAATTCTCCCCGCGCCTTGCAAATGCCTTTGCCGCCGCCGCTCCTATGCCTGAGCTTGCCCCAGTGATCACTATATATTTTTTCATTTTGTAAATTCCTCCGGACTATAAATTTTTACACCTTCACTGTGATCATCTTGTGCTACTTGCACGATCACTCTAGCGATATCTTCCGCTCTCATCGGACGATACTCGTCAAAAAAGCCTTTTGGGATAAATTTAAACGCCTTTATCGCCAAATACTCACCTAGTCTAAATTCCTTTCTCTCAGCCTCGATAAGTGGCAGCCTAGCGATATGAAATGAGCTATATCCAAGCTCTTTTATCTTTGCTTCTGCTTGACCTTTTGCCTTTAGGTAAAACGAGCCTGACTTTCTGTTTGCGCCTGCAGCCGAGAGCAAGACAAAGCGTTTTGCACCGCACTCCAAGCCAAATTTGGCGAAATTTATCGGATAGGTCACATCGACTTTGTAAAACTGCTCTTTGTGCTTTGCCACTTTCATCGTCGTGCCAAGCGCGCAAAATACGTCATCAGCGATAAATGGCACCTCATCTTTAAAATCATCAAAATTTACTATCTTTACTTCAAGCTTTTCATGAGTAAATTTTAGCTCATGCCTAACAAGAGCGACCACCTTGCTATAGTGCTCACTCTCGCATAAATCTTTTAAAATTTCACTTCCTACAGCGCCGCTGGCTCCTGCTATAAGGGCGACTTTTTTCATGTTTATCCTTTGTAAATTTTGGATAAATTCTATCTCGCTAAGGCAAAAATTTCGCTTATGGCCTCTTTTGTATAAATTTGCTCCAAGCCCCTGCCCTTGGCGTAGTCATAAACTAGCGCCATGATCTCGTCTAAATTTGACTCATCAACGCCGATTTCGATGAGGCTTGTTGGTGTGCCGATCTTGCTAAACCACTCTTTTAGCTTTTTAATAGCCTCGTCTGCGTCATCTACGCCAAAAATTTCTTTGCCAAAGCGCTTAAATGCCTTTAAGTTTTTATTTTTATACCACTTCATCCAAGCTGGCATAACCACACTTAGCCCAGCCCCGTGCGCGCAATCAACCACCGCACCTATGGCATGCTCGATCATGTGATTTGGATAAGAGTAGCCAGCCGTGCCAACGTAAGTTAGGCCATTTAGCGCCATCGTAGCAGCCCAAGCAAACTCGCCTCTAGCGCCATAGTTTTCAGGCTCTTTTAGTAAAATTTCAGTCGTTTTCATAACGGTTTTGATGTTTGCTTCGATGTATAAATTTATGATCTCAGGCTGGATGCTCGCCGTAAAGTAGCCCTCGATGCTGTGAGCGATGATGTCTGAGGCTGAATAGACCAAGTACTCCTTGCTAACGCTTGCTTGAAGAAGCGGATTTACCACCGATACCTTTGGGTAAAGACAAGCGCCGTGCATGGCAAATTTCTCTTTTGTGGCTTCGTTTGTGACGACTGCGCCGCCGTTCATCTCTGAGCCAGTTGCAGCAAGCGTTATGATGTCAAAGATCATAAGCGCCTCTTTTGGGCATTTGCCAGTAAAAAAGTCCCAAACATCGCCGTTATACTTCACACCAGCAGCCACGGCCTTAGCACTATCAAGCACCGAGCCACCGCCTATGGCTAGCACGCTATCGACGCCCTCTTTTTTAGCTAAATTTATAGCCTCATTTACCTTGCTTAGAACTGGGTTTGACTTCACGCCGCCTATCTTGCAAAACTCGATGCCATTTGCGCTTAGGCTCTTTGTGGCGATGTCAAAAAGTCCGTTTTTCATGATCCTGTCGCTGCCATAGATGATGAGCGTCTTTTTTACGCCAAATTCTTTCATATATTTGCCGATATTTTGCTCTTTGTCTTTGCCAAATTCTATTTTAGTAGGGTTTAAAAAGCTGAAATTTTGCATAGTTTTCTCCTTGTTTGCTTTTGTGATTTGGGGTAAATTTTAGTTAAATTTTCTTATTTTTAGCTATTTTTATCTGCGCTAAATTTAGAAATTTCTTAGTCTGATAGGTAGTTTTGATGTGATCTTATCTGGATCGAAGCTGTTTTTTGGATCGCCTAAGCCTCCAAAATTTTCGCCAGTGTTAAAGAATTTTTGTAAGAAATAATCCCCTCTATATCCAAGTTCGTAAAGTAGCTCTGACATCTCAGAGATATCCTTTTCGCTTAGCAAGTCCGCATGCACGGTCGTTCTAACTTCAAATTTAAAATTTATCTCAAGCAGGTATCTAAGCGTGGCGGCAAATTTCTCATATAAATTTGAGCCAGTGATGCCGATAAATTTCTCCTTTGGAGCTTTAAAATCAAGCGCGATGTAGTCAATCAGCCCCTCATCTATCGCCTCTTTCAAGACGTCACGATATGAGCCGTTGGTATCAACTTTTAAGCTAAAGCCGCGCGCCTTGACCTCACGTGCTAGCCTTAAAAAAAGAGGGTTTGCAGTGCATTCGCCACCGCTAAAGACGATGCCATTTAGCTTGCCGACCCTGCGGTCTAAAAAGTCGCAAACTTCGCTAAAACTTATAGTGCCATTTGACTTTACAACCTCGATGTTGTAGCAGTATCCACAGCGCATATTACACCCTGCAAACCAAATGACAGCTGCCACTTTGTCTGGGTAGTCAAGCGTCGTAAATGGCGTTATACTAAAGACTTTTTGCAAGTTTTTGACCCTTTTTTAAACTAAAAGGCACAGGGGCGTGCCTTTGGTTTGCATTTTAATTTATTTTTTTAAATTTATTATTGTTTTTAGGCAAGAAATTTATCTCTTGCAGCAACTTGCGTATTCGTCAAATTTAACACGCTCTTTGTGCTCGCCTTTTTTACCGAGATTAAAGCTCTCAACTGGTCTGTGATAGCCCATAACACGAGTATAGACCACGCATCTTGTGCGCTTTTCTTGCACTTTTTCTAAAATTTCTTTTTCTGTCATTTCCTCTCCTTATTTGGATTTTTTCTTCTCATTTTCTATAAGCTCTGCATCACAAAGTGGGCAAAACTCATGCTCGCCAGCTATGTAGCCATGTTTTGAGCAGACGCTAAAGACTGGCGTTATCGTGATGTATGGGAGTTTGTAGTTTGAGATTATACTCTTTACAAGCTCTTTGCAAGCTTTAGCCGAGCTTATGCGCTCTTTCATATATAGGTGAAAGACGGTGCCGCCAGTATAGGCGCTTTGTAGCTCATCTTGCAGGTCAAGCGCTTCGTAAGCATCGTCTGTGAAATTTGCAGGTAGCTGGGTCGAGTTTGTGTAGTAGATATTATCGCCCTCGCCTGCTTGGATGATGTCTGGATAGCGTTTCTTATCCTCTTTGGCAAAGCGGTATGTCGTGCCCTCAGCTGGAGTTGCTTCAAGGTTATATAAATTTCCGCTCTCTTCTTGAAATGTCCTTATCTTATCGCGTAAAAAGCCAACCATCTCAAGGGCAAATTCTCGTCCAAATTTAGTCGAAATGTTCTCTTTATCGTCGGTGAAATTTCTAAGCAGCTCGTTCATGCCATTTATGCCGATCGTGCTAAAGTGGTTGTTAAAGTGCTTTAGATACCTAGCTGTGTAAGGATAAAGCCCTCTGTCATACATCTCTTGGATAAATTTACGCTTTTTCTCTAGGGTTGATTTAGCTAGCTCTAAAAGGTAGCTTAGTCTGTTATAAAGTGCGACCTTATCGCCTTTGTAGTTGTATCCTAGGCGGGCTAAATTTATAGTGACGACGCCTATTGAGCCAGTCATCTCAGCACTTCCAAAAAGACCGCCACCACGCTTTAAAAGCTCTCTTAGATCAAGCTGCAAGCGGCAGCACATAGAGCGCACGTGGCCTGGTTTGTAGGCGTTTTCGTTTTCTATCTTGTTGCCATTTTCGTCGTAAGTATATTGTGAGCCGATGAAATTTTGAAAGTAGCTTGAGCCCATTTTTGCGGTATTTTCAAAGAGCACATCCGCCACTTCGCTATCCCAGTTAAAATCCTCTGTGATATTTACAGTTGGTATAGGGAATGTAAAAGGCTGTGAGCACTTGTCGCCAGCTGTCAAGACCTCGTAAAATGCCTTGTCTATGCGCGCCATCTCAGGCTCAAAGTCCTTGTAGGTCATATCGATCAAATTTTTCCTGCCACGCTGGTTTGCTTTTTTCAAAATTTTCTCATCTTTTACGTTTGTAAAGAGGTGTATATCATCGCTCGTTGGGATCTGATCTCTTAGGTCGCTTGGGCAGGTGATGTCTATGGTTACGTTTGTAAATGGGCTTTGACCCCAGCGTGCAGGGACATTTAGGTTAAATATAAAGCTAGTTATCGCCTTTTTGATCTCGGCGTCGCTTAGATCGTCTTTGAAAACGTAAGGCGCAAGGTAGGTGTCAAAGCTAGAAAACGCCTGAGCGCCAGCCCACTCGCTTTGTAAAATGCCTAAGAAATTTGCCATCTGATAGAGTGCTTCTCTAAAGTGCTTTGGTGCCTTGCTCTCGACCCTACCACGAACGCCGTTAAAGCCCTCATTTAGCAAGGCTCGCAGGCTCCAGCCAGCGCAGTATCCTGTAAGACAGTCTAGGTCGTGGATGTGGTAGTCGCCGTTTCTGTGGGCAAGGCCTTCTTCTTTGTTATAAACAGCGTCTAGCCAGTAGTTTGCTATGACTTTGCCGGCGGTGTTGTTTATAAGGCCTGCGTTTGAGTAGCTTGTGTTTGAATTTGCAGAAATTCTCCAATCTGTGCCGTTTATGTACTCATTTATAGTTTGGGTTGAGTTTATATAGGTCGTATCTTCGTTTAGGCCTAAAATTTGCTCGCGTTGAAGCTTGTGCGTGTGGCGGTAGAGCATGAAGCTCTTTAAAACTTCAAAATGTCCGCCGTCAAATAGCTCTTTTTCGATCGCATCTTGGATGTCTTCGACTGTTATCGCACTTGATTTTTGAAAGATGTCTTGGACTACGTTTGTAAAAACTTGCTCGTCATAAGCTTTATTTTCGCTTGCAAATGCCTTTTTTATCGCATCTACTATCTTATATGCTACAAATTCTTGCCTTGTGCCATCTCGTTTTAAAATTTCACGCATCACTTGCTCTTTTCTGATTATTTTTTTGATATGGAGTTTAAAAGTATAGGACAAGAAAGCTTAAAAGATAGATAACTATTTTATTTTGTTTAATAATATTTATCAAAAAATATAAAATTTTAAGAAGTTTTCTTAAATATTATTTTACATATTTTAGGTATTTTAAAATAAAATTTGATTATTTTTACTTAAATAATTATTTTAATTTTAGTTTTTAAAATAGTCTGTTTAAAATTTTACAAATCAATCAAGCTTATTTGGGTATAATCTCAAAAATTTAAAGGATAAAAATGACTTCGATGAATATACAAACCGCAAATGATAGCATCATAGAAGCTATCAAAGCCATTGTTGCGCTTGATCCTGAAACGATACTTTATTATGATGACGACGGATATTTAGATGAAGCAGATCAAAAGGATCTGGCTGAGCTAATAAACGCTAAAAAACGTGGTGAATTAGAATGCGTAAATTTAGACGAATTTGACCTAGAGATGAGGCCATATTTAAAAAAAGAAAGGTCTAAATGAAGCTTTTATTAAGCAAACGCTTCCAATCAGACCTTAAAAAGATTTTAATATTCTACTCTCAAAAAAGCTTTGAAGCTTCAGAGAATTTAAACCCAAGGCGTGAAAGACCACGCCGCTACTATTTTGTGTTTCTTCTATCGTCTTTAGCTTTTATCTCTTCTGCTGCTTCAAGGTCAAGCTGTGCTTTTTTAAAGGCTTTACGTGCTTTTTCTAAGCGGTTAGAGTTTTTGACACTTGGGTTATCAGCATAGGCTTTTTCGGCTTCTTCTAGCTCAAATTCCTTTTTGCCATAGTTCTTTTGAGCTTTTTCAAGGTTGTTTGTAGCTTTGTTGCCACCTAGTAGCTCAGCCTTTGAGGTGACCTTACCAGTTACTGGGTTTCTACCGATAGTCCTATCTAGTTCTTGTTTAGCTCTAGCAGCGGTTCCACGATTAACACCACACTCTTCCTTGCCACTTATCATTACACCACCAATAAAATTAGGTCTATTTTTTGGATCATCACAATCAACTACTTCTTCTTTAGCTTCTCCTCTTAAATGTTTATTAAAAACATCAGAAGATCCATAGTAGGCATTTAAATTTATACAACCAATAAATCCTACAACAACTGCTGCAATTAATGCTTTATTTCTCATCTTAACTTTCCTTTCTTCTTGTTTGGTGTAAAGTTTTTGTACTCATCTCTTTCCTTTCTTCTTGTTTGGTGTAAAGTTTTTGTACTCATCTCTTTCCTTTCTAGTTTGGTATCAAAGCATTGTAAAAATATCTCACTTTTGTTACATATGGAAGGTATATTTCTCTAGGTTACGTGCCAACTCTTGAGAAGCGAAGCTTGCTCCACTATCACTTAGACCTACCATCTTTAAAACCCATGTTGGTGCATGAAGTATGATCTTCCAAAGCATATAAGCACCACCTATTGCACCTATGATGTGTAGCAGTGCCATAAATATATGAAGCATAATTGTTAAGAAGAACTGGCTTTGAAGCTCATACATCATATTCATCTGCTCTTCGGCATAGAGTAAGAATATATCTTTAAATATACCATAGACAAATAGACCAAAGTAGATAAATATAACTATCAAGATAGGTTTAAAGAATATAGATAGTGCCCCTACTAAGAAGTCAACTATCTTGTTTGTTTTACCCATAGTGACAGCAAAAGCTGTAACAAATGGTGAGATGTAGTAAAACTTAGCTAGCTCTATAACATAGCTTATAAAGGCTAGTGCTCCAGCTACAATGCCAACCGTAAAAGGCATATAGTCTAGGACTATCTTATATAGGTATGATGCACTTACGTAGCCGATAAGACCTGAGATACCTCGTGAGCTTCTCTCTGTTTTATCACTTACAAATAGGTCTTTTACCTTGGCTAGTTTGCCAAAGCAAAAGACCATCTTAAATTTAACTACTGACATCCCTCACACTCGATCGAGCGGTCAGCTACGTCGTTTAGTTTTTCGCTATCTGGTGACTCAGAGCGTAGATAATAAGTTGATTTTAGTCCGAGCTCCCATGCAAGCGTGTAAATTTCACTTAGATATCCGCCGCTTGCTTTGTCTAAGCTCATGAAGATATTTAGGCTTTGACCTTGATCGATCCATTTTTGGCGGATCGCGCCTGCTTTTATAAGAATTCTTTGATCAAGCTCGTAAGCTGGCGTGTAAAACTGCCAAGTATCTGGGCTTAAATTTGGCACGACATTTGGGATCATACCGCTTAGGTTGTGCTCAAACCACTTGCGTTTATAGACTGGCTCGATGGTCTGAGTGGTGCCAACAAGGATCGAGATCGAGCTAGTTGGAGCGATCGCCATTAGGTAGCCATTTCTCATGCCGTCGCGCTTGACCTTCTCTCTTAGCTTGTCCCAGTCGCAGACATTTTCGTCAAATAGCCCGCCTTTGTCGTTTAAAAGAGCCTTTGCGTTCTCGTTTGCGGTGTCTATCGGCATGATGCCTTTGCTCCATTTTGAGCCTTCAAATTTTGGATATATGCCCTTTTCTACGGCTAAATTTGAGCTAGCGTAGATCGCATTGTAGCTTATGTTTTCCATTATGCTATCAATGAGCGCCAAGTGCTCATAACTGCCCCATTTTACATTTTTCTCAGCTAGCATTTGTGCCTCGCCCATGACGCCAAGGCCGATCGAGCGAGAGGCTAGGTTTGCGTGTTTTACCTTTTTGTGCGGGTAGAAATTTAGGTCTATAACGTTATCAAGCATTCTAATAGCTATCGGCACGACACGCTCGATGTCCTCTTTGCTGTTTATCTTGCTTAAATTTATACTCGCAAGGTTGCAAACTGCCGTTTTGCCCTCGATACTCTCTTTTTCTACGATGAAAATTTGCTTGCCTTTTAGGCTATCAAGCGCGCTAAGCTTTTTGGCTTTTTTAGTTATGCCGCTATCAACCGTGACATCTTCTTCTTCGTCAAATAGCTCCTCGCCGCCATCTTCATAAGTGATCTTGATCTTATAGTAGTTTGGCGCTGTGTTTTGGAAAATTTCGGTGCATAAATTTGAGCTTCTGATGATGCCTTCGTGATCGTTTGAATTTGCTTTGTTGGCATTGTCTTTAAAGCATAAAAATGGCATGCCCGTTTCAAAATAGCTAGTTAAAATTTTCTTCCAAAGCTCTTTTGCAAGGATGGTGTTTTTCTGGATATTTTCGTCGTTTTCATACTCTAAATATCTCTTCTCAAACTCCTCGCCATAAAGGTCGCAAAGGTCGCTTACTTGAGCTGGGTCAAAGAGGCTCCAGCGGCCATTTTCTTTGACACGCTTCATAAATAGGTCGTTTATCCAAAGTGCAGGGAAAAGCTCGTGTGCGCGGCGTCTCTCTTCGCCTGAGTTTTTACGAAGATCGAGAAAATCGCTCACGTCCATGTGCCAAGGCTCGATATAAACAGCGATCGCGCCCTTTCTAGTGCCTAGCTGATCGACCGCTACTGCGATGTCGTTTGTCACTTTTAAAAATGGTATGATACCGCCGGCTGCGTTTTTGTGTCCGTCTATACTACCACCCATCGCACGCACCTTGCTCCAGTCCCAACCGATACCGCCGCCAAATTTTGAAAGTAGCGCCATCTCTTTGTAGCTATCAAAAATGCCCTCGATATTATCAGGCGTGCTGCCTACGTAACAGCTGCTTAGCTGGTGGCGTGTAGTCCTTGCGTTTGAGAGCGTTGGGGTGGCTAGCATCACTTCAAATTTAGAGATGAGGTCGTAAAATTTCTTAGCCCAGCCTTGGCTGTCTAGCTCGTTTTGCGCAAGAAACATCGCTATCGCCATAAACATGTGCTGTGGCAGCTCGATAGGCATACCGCTCTTGTCTTTGATGAGATAGCGATCATAAAGCGTCTTGATACCAAGGTATGCAAACTGAAGGTCGCGCTCAGGCTTTATGTAGGCGTTTAGATCCTCTAAGTCGTACTTCTCTTTTAGCCCAGGGATGATGCGGCCTACCTTTTCGCCCTTTGCGAGGTAGTCTTTTAGGTGGTTGTAGCCGTTAAAGCCAGTCACTTTGTGATAAAGGTCGAACAAAAATAGCCTCGCAGCGACAAATGTCCAGTTTGGACGGTCGATGTCGATCTTATCAACTGCTGTTTTTATAAGAGTTTGCTGAATTTCCTCAGTCGTTATCATATCCCTAAACTGAATTTTCGCATCTACCTCAAGCTCGCTAAGACTTACGTTGCTAAGCCCCAAAACCGCTTCGTTTGTATATTTTTTGATCTTGCTGATATCAAGCTCTTCTGTTCTGCCATTACGTTTTATAACTTTCAAAAATATCTCTCCGTGTTAAATTTCAATTTGAGATTTTATCCAAAAAGATATAAAAACTCTCTTTGCTAAAAACTACTCAATAAATATAAAATTTATAGCCAAAATGAGAAAGATAAAGGCTATCAAAAGTCTTTTACAAGCAGCAAAAAATGCTAAGCGTGATGAGCTTTTGTGTTAGCTTTAACGACCAAAATTTAAATGCGCCAACATTACCACTAAATTTTACTAACACTTGTAAAAGCTAATTGAAAATGCCGCCACCAGCTTATAAATTTTGCGAGATAAATTTAAGGTGGATTTGTATTGGGGTATTTTGCAAGGGGCTAAATTTACCCCTTGTGTTTAAATTTATTTGTCAAAAACTCTGGCAAAAATTTTATCTACGTTTTTAGTGTAGTAGTTGTAGTCAAAGCACTCTTTGATCTCATCTTTGCTAAGGCTCTTGGTTAGATCCTCATCGTTTAGCAAATTTTGTAAAAATAGGCTGTGACCTTGTTCATCGATCGCTTTTTTGCCCTCTTGCAAGTCCGCCCAGACTTTCATGGCGTTGCGCTGAACGATCTTGTAGGCGTCCTCTCTAGAAATTCCACGCTGTGGCAGCTGTAAAAGCACGCGCTGAGAAAAGACTAAACCGCCTGTTAAATTTAAATTTTTCATCATATTTTCTGGATAGACGACTAAATTTGCTATCAAATTTTTGATACGAACCAGCATAAAATCAGCCGTGATAAACATATCTGGCAGGATAAATCTCTCAACCGAGCTGTGGCTGATATCGCGCTCGTGCCAAAGGGCGACGTTTTCAAGAGAAGGCGTGACGTATGAGCGTAGCACCCTGCAAAGGCCGGTGATGTTTTCGCTAAGGACTGGATTGCGCTTGTGTGGCATCGCGCTTGAGCCCTTTTGTCCTGGGCTAAAGTACTCCTCCGCCTCGTAAACTTCGGTCCTTTGGTAGTGTCTAATGGCAACTGCGATCTTCTCACAAGTAGAGGCTAAGATAGCGATGGCACTCACCACGTGGGCATAGCGGTCGCGCTGGATCACTTGGTTTGACGCTGGAGCAGCTTTTAGACCTAGCTCTTCGCAAGTTAGCTCTTCAAATTCCATCGGTGCGTGGGCCAAATTTCCCATAGCGCCTGAGAGTTTGCCGTAGCTGATCGTATCTTTTGCATCTTTGATGAGCTTTAGTGCCCTTGCGATCTCGTCGTACCAGATGGCAAGCACAAGGCCAAAAGTTATCGGCTCGCCGTGGATGCCGTGGCTTCTGCCGACCATGAGCGTATGCTTGTGCTCGTTTGCTCTGTTTTTGACCGCCTGCATAAACTCCTCTACGTCGCTGATGATGAGCTCTAGGCTCTCTTTCATCTGAAGCGCGACGGCTGTGTCGATACAGTCGCTTGAGGTCATGCCGTAGTGCACGAACCTGCTCTCATCGCCAAGGCTCTCGCTGACGCTTGTTAAAAATGCGATGACGTCGTGCTTTGTCGTCTTTTCTATCTCGTCGATGCGAGCCACTTCAAATTTAGCGTTTTTGCAAATTTTCTCGCAATCGCTGTCGCTTATGAAGCCAAGCTTATTCCAAGCTTTAACAGCAGCTTTTTCTACCTTGAGCCAAGCGTCGTATTTTGCTTGTATGCTCCACTTTTCAGCCATTTCTTTGCGTGAGTATCTTTCGACCATTGTTGAACCTTTTGTGTTAGTTTGCTTTTGTCCTGAAAGTATAAATTTGGCTTTTTGAGCCAGAAATCACGTCGTGCAATTTCTCTAAATTTAAGTTTTGATTATATAAAATCCGGGCTGAAATGTCGGTTATACGCTTATAAATTTGGGCTTAAGATAGCTCGCTCGTTTTTCAAAGGATCATTTTTGCCCTACGTAAATAAATTTATCACCACTGCAGATCATCAAAAAGCTTACGAAATTTTGTTGCAAAATGGCTTTAACATGAGCCAAACCCAGCGCCTAATAGATAAAGGTAGGCTGATCTGTGGCGGTAGTGTCGTGAGTGAGAAAAATGCCGTTTTGTGCGGCGATGTCTTTTTGATCGACTATGAGGCCAAGCCAAAGGGACTAAAGCCGATCTTTGAGTGCGAGAGCTTTGCGATATTTGACAAACCAAGTGGGGTGCTGAGCCACCCAAATGGTAGGCACTGCGAATACTCGCTAAATGATGAAATTTACACACTTTTTGGGCTAGACGCGAGCGTGGCACATAGGCTGGACTGCGAAACAAGTGGCGTGATAGTCGTGGGAAAAGATAGAAATTCTACGATAAAGCTAAAGAAGATCTTTGAAAACAGAGAGGTTTCTAAAAGCTACGTCGCGATGGTGCAAGGCAAGATCGAGCGAGAATTTGCGATCGATGCTAAGATGGATCTAGCGAACAACTACGACGATGTTAAAATGCGAATGCAAATTTGCGAAAACGGCAAGAGCGCTGTGACTAAAATTTTGCCGTTCAGATATTTTGACGATATCGATACGACTTTGGTTAGGGCTATCCCACTCACTGGCAGGCAGCATCAAATTCGGTTGCATTTGTTTCATGTGAAACACAAGATCCTTGGCGAACCACTTTATGGTTTGTCGCGTCCGCAGATCGAGAAAATTTTAGACAAAGAGATGAGTGAGAGTGAACGGATAAATTTAACTGGTGCAAAAAGGCTCCTACTTCACTCGGACGAAATTTCATTTAAATTTGATGAAATTTTTTACACCATAAAAAGCAAATTTGATGCAGAGAGTGAGTTTTATAAATTTGCAAAAGAAGCAAATAATCAAACTATTTAAATTTTAAAAAGTCTTTCTAGTAAAAATAATCTATAAAAATTTTTCGTAATTTTGCTTTTAAATTTGAAATAGAGTTTTTATTGAAAAGTAGAATTAGATTTTTAGTGTCACCACATTGTGATTTAAATTTTTGGCAATCAACTTTGTATTTTTGTTTTTCATCCACAAAATTTCATGCCAAATTTTTAGAATTTATTTTGAAGTTTTATTTTCCTCTTTTAAAACTTTTAGGATCAGCCCAAGTCCAACAGCAGCAACTATTACTATAAAAATTATCTCAGCGATATCAAGAGCTGTCATTTTTTACTCACGTTAGTTTTATCGTTAGTTGGTTTTTCTTCTGTTTTAGCTGTACTCTTATCGCTAACGTTAGCTCTGAATTTTGGGTTTTCATTTCGCTGTTTTAGTTGTCCGCAAGCTGCACTTATATCAAGTCCCTTGCTCTGTCTGATCGTGCAAGTGACACCATGATCCCTTAGATATTCTTGAAATTTTAGCATGCTAGCAAGCTCAGGCCGTCCAAATTCACTACCCTCATGCGGGTTAAAATAGATCAAATTTACCTTTGCCTTGATGCCATGCAGCAGTTTAACCAGCTTTTTTGCGTCACTAACACTATCGTTTAAGTCCTTGATAACAAGATACTCAAACATCACACGCTTTCGCATATCGATAGGAAATCCCCTAACAGCATCCATAACAGCCTCGATATTATACGCCTTATTTATCGGCATCAGGCGGCTTCTAAGCTCGTTAGTAACAGCATGTAGCGATATGGCCAGCAAGACACCAAGGTCCATCTCGCCAAGCTTTTTTATCTGACTGCCAAGGCCACTTGTTGAAACAGTTTGGCGGCGTGGCGATATGGCTAGGCCCTCATTTAGAGCTAAAATTTTGATCGCTTTACTAACGTTAGCAAGGTTATCAAGCGGTTCGCCCATCCCCATATAGACAACGTTTATGCGCCTCTCGTATGGTATGTTGTTCTCTCTTTTTATCCATAAAATTTGCCCTACTATCTCGCCAGCAGTTAGGTTTCTAACAAGCCCGCCCTTTGCTGTTAGGCAAAAAGCACAGCCCATTTTGCAGCCAACCTGCGAACTAACACAAACAGTGTAACGAGCATGGCGACTAATCTTGCCATCTTCGTCGCTAATCTCCTCTTTCATAGGTAGCAAAACGCTCTCTATCTTTAGACCATCTTTTAGCTCAAAAAGATACTTGATCGAGCCGTCGCTACTTTGCTCAAATTTCACACATTTTAGAGGATCAAGATAAAATTTCTCAGCCAGATCCTGACGCATATCCTTTGGCAAATTTAGCATTTGGCTAAATTCTGTTGCATTTTTTTTATATACCCACTCATAAATTTGCGTCGCTCTGAACGAGGGAGAGACAAGCTCTTTTAACTCTTCGATGCTAAGATCAAGCAAATTTTTCACATATTTTCCTTTACATATTTTGTTAGTAGCTCTTTGGCCGCAGAGTGATTTTTTATAAAATCAGCATGCGCATTTTCATCACAAAAATTTGTCGCTACGAAAATTCCATAAGCCGGAATTTTAAAAATTTTAGCCACTTTTAGAACAGAAAAAAACTCCATATTTTCTAAAAAATATCCCTTTTCAAACATTTTATGAGCCAAATTTTTGTCTGTCGTTATGAAATTTGATGAATTTGTTTTGATAGTTCCACGTGAAACGATAGAAGAAATTTCACACTCGATGGGCGAATAAGATCTATTTTCTATGCTAGAAATTTCAATATTTGCCCCAACCGAGCTTTCATAAATTTGCAAAATTTCACCATCTTTATATAGACCAGCCGAGCCAACAAAAACTATCTTTTCTGGCATCTGGTATAAATTTTGATCAGGATTTTTTGACAAATTTTGGCTTAGATTTTGTAGCTCTGGGTTTGATGAGTTTGCAAATTTAGCCTCGATCTTTGCGAGGTAGTGTGGATCAATGTTTTTTAAATTTATACTCTTTTCATCTGCTCCCACGCATGATCTTTTTTGCAAAAACTTTGTCAAATTTATCGCCATATCGACTAGCCCCACACCCATCGGCAAGGCAAAGTCAAAAATTTCATTTTTTCCAGCTGAGATAACTAACATCAAAGCCTAACCTCAACGCCATTTGCCTTGAGATACTCTTTTAGCTTTTTTATCTCGATCTCTCCAAAGTGAAATATCGAAGCCGCCAAACACGCATCAGCCCCGGCTTCAAAAGCATCTTTAAAATGCTCCATCTTACCAGCGCCACCGCTTGCGATAGTCGGTATAGAAAGCGCACTAAAGATCCTTGTTAGCTCCAGACTAAAGCCCTGCTTGACGCCGTCATTATCCATAGACGTTAGCAATATCTCCCCTGCTCCACGCGACTCGACCTCTTTTGCCCAAGAAAAGGCATCTTTTTTGGTATCGATCCTGCCACCATTTATAAAAACGCTATAACCATTTTCGATCTTTTTAGCGTCGATCGCTACGACGACACATTGTGAGCCAAATTTCTTAGCCGCTTCGTCGATCAAATTTGGATCTTTTATCGCCGATGAGTTTAGGCTCACCTTGTCACAGCCCGCATTTAAAAGGCGAGAGATATCATCGATCGTGCGTATGCCTCCGCCAACGGTTAGGGGTATAAAAAGCTTGCTTGCGACCTTTTTTACCACATCAACTATCGTATCACGGCCAAGGTGAGAGGCTGTGATATCCAAAAAGCAAAGCTCGTCAGCGCCCTCGTCGTTGTATCTTTTAGCTATCTCGACTGGGTCTCCAGCATCGACAAGCCCAACAAAATTTACACCTTTTACGACCCTGCCGTCTTTTACGTCGAGGCATGGGATTATGCGTTTTGAAAAATGATTCAAATTTATCCTTTGTCTATCTTTCTAGCTGCCACTTCAAAATATGGCAAACTAGCCCAATTTTCTCGGTTTCCAACTATATAAATAACCTCTTTTGCTCTTGTTAGCGCCACGTTTAGCAGGTTTGGCTTGCTAGCAGCCCATGCTCTAGCGCCCTTTGTAGCTCCACCTAACACAAATACGATAATATCAGCTTCTTTGCCCTGCATCGTGTGGATAGTACCTGCACCTTTTAAATTTCTACAAACGTCTTTAAATGGCGTTATTATCCTGATGTTATTTTTTTCATTAGCTAGCTCGCCTGCCAAGAGCTCTTTAACCACCTCGCCCTCGGCTTTATTGTAGTTGCCTATCCACTCTTCACTTCTAACGTCTATCCACTTTGTTTGCACGTTAGTGTTTGCAAATTTACTAGCTGCACTTCTACCAAGTATCATCATATCGTCGTATGTTGTCTCGTTTGAGATCTCAAACATAGGGTTAGCGCATCTTCTATGCACGATCAGTGGCGAGCCGACCCAGATACTCTCGCCACTACCTTTTATATATGTGCCGATCTTTTGTGCTTTGTCGGCTCTTAGTTGCACAGAAGATTTAAGCAAGTTAAACTCCTCTTTTGCCTCGCAGTAGCTAAGGATTGCGTTATTTAAACTAACAGGCAGTGTTACGACCGGTTCAAGTTGAAGTGGGTCGCCAACCACCACGGCCATCTTTGAGCGAAGCAAGGCGCCTAACGCGTTAGTTAAATTTGCCTGCCCTGCTTCATCTATCAAAAGCATGCCTATATCGCTATTTAAAAGGTCTTTAAAGGTGTTATTAAACGAAGCAAAAGTCGAGCTAACAACTGGCGTTAGCAAGAAGAGCCCCTTAATGATCTCACGTCTATGCTTTGCCTCTAAGCCGTTTTTCTCAGCCATCTTTTCATCGTTAAAGATAACGCTAAGGGCACGTAAATTTGTCCTAACAGCCTCTTTACAAGCAAAAATGGCAGCCTTATGTAAATTTAGCGCCTCTTTAAAAAGCTCTATCCTAGCCCTAAAAAGCTTTGTCTTGTGAAATTTCTGGTCTATGCCAAATTCCATCATAAATGGCATACTCTTTTGCATCTCTTCGTTGCTCTCGCTAAAGCTGCCGTTTAAAAAGATATCTAGCTCTTCGCTCCTACCAAGTATCTTTTGGCGTCTAGCAAAGTCGCTTTGCAGCCTTTTGTAAAGATTTATCTTAGTGCCAAGCGCTGCTGCCCTGCTCTCAAGCTCTGCTATATCCTCTTTTAATTCATTTAACCTTGCCTCGTTTTTCTCTTTGCTCTCGCCATTTTGCTTGCTTGCTTTTAAATTTTGCTCGGCTATCTGGCGGTTTATCTCGCCGACCTTTAGCGCCTCGTCATTATATCTTTCAAAGGCCTCTGTCTTAAAAATTTGCTGAAAGGCAAAAAAAGCTGGCTTTTGCGGTAAATTTAAATACTCCTGCAAGGCTTCATTTTGACTAACAAGCCTTGTTAGCTCCTCTGCCTCCGCCTTTTTAGCGCCAAGCTCGTCACTAACGCTGGCAAGCTCGCTCTCAAGCGGAGATAAAAGCTCCTCTATCTGCTTGGCCGAGTAGTAGCTCTCAAGCCTTCTATCGACGTCAGCTAGCTCACTTTTTAGGCTCTTTAGCTCCTCTTCTTTGATCCTGATCTCGCTAAAAAGCAAATTTACCTCGTGAAGTGCAAGGTTAAATTTCTCCTTTGCCACGTCAAAGTCATCGACACCTTCGCCCACTGCAAGGTACTTGCCAAGCCCCATCAAAAAGCCATCTTGTTCCAAAAACTCGCCGTATTCGCTTGCGATCTTGTCAAACTGGCTGTGAGTAGCCTCGATCTTTACACCGTTAATTGCATTAAAAACAAAATTTGACTTGTTTTGATTTGATCCAAGCGCCACGCAAAATAGCCCCCAAGCTGGCTTTGAGATAAAGGACTTCTCGCCAAATTCACTCTTTTCATCAGCCGAGAGCAGCCTTGTGGCTATAAATTTAAAATAATCAATCTCGCCCTTATAATCCCCTATGCTCTTTAACTGGCTTAGCTCCTTACTCAAAATCTCAACCACGCCGTTGTTGCATGAGCTAACGACCATCTCGTAGCCTTGTAGCTCGTCATTTAGCCTAAAATAAAGTGCCTTTTCGTCGCTATCATAGACTGGCTCAAAGATATCGTGTCTGCTCATTTGTGCTAGCTTCATCGCCCTAAGCGTCACCACTTCAGCCATCACGTCCTTTAAAAGCGTCGTCTTCCCCGTGCCTGGAACGCCATTTACACTGTAAATTCCACCGCTTCCTTCTTTAAATTTCTCTATTATGTTATTTAGCGCCATTTGCTGTGAGAAATTTAGGGCAAAATCACTCGCAAAAGCCGATCTTGGGTAGCGTTCAGCCTTAAAAAAGTCCCTCACCGCCCTTTGATTTAGCTCATCTCTAACGTCAAGCCTCTCAAATTTATTCTCACTGCCCTCGTCTAAAAACTGATCCGTCAGCTCGTGCGTCCTGCCTGACTCGTAAAATTTGATAAGCAAATTTATATCATCTATAAAAAAGCTATTTAAAAGGGCGTCGTTCTCTTTAAAATTTGGATCAGCGATCCTTACTTCAAGCCTGATCACGTCTTTGCAAAATGGTGTCTTTAGCGAGCTTTTTAGCTCCTCATGGACTGCTTTTACATAGTCGCTAAGCCGCATTTTCTCTTTGTGGATAGAAATTTTATCCTTTATGTGCTCGCACTCTTTGTTAAAGTCGCTTTGGCTGATCTCTTTTAGGTGGTTTAGGCGCACCATCGCCCAAGGAGCCGTTGGGATAAAAAGCTCATTTGTTGAGTTTGGCGTGAAAAATGGGCTTAGCTCATCATCTAAATTTGCATCTTTTAAAGCAAAACTTTGCTCATTTTTACAAAAGACTAGATCGCCAGAGAGCTTAAGCTTATAACAAAATGCCTTTTCAAAGCTCGTTTGCTCAGAGCGCAACTCATCTAAAATTTGCTCTTTTTCAAATTTCACCTTTGCTAGCTTTGATATCGCAAGAGCGAGTAAGTCCGTCTCAAAAATGCCGCCATAAATCGAAATTTCTACACCATTTTTTAAAAGCGACCTATCAAACGCTCTTAAAAATTGGACAAATTTCTCATCGAAATTTGCGATCTCAAGGTCTATTGATTTTTTAAATTTGCTATTTGTCTTTTTTGGCTCGTCTAAGGTTTTTGGTTCTAAATATTGTGATAATAAAAAGTATTTTAAGGTATTTGCCCTACTCAAATTTCTTGCCTTATTTTGTTGTTTTTTAGCGATTATAGTCCATTTTATATATGATTAAACTAAACTTGTAATCATAGTATAAGTAATCTTTGGCTAATATCGCGGCTATGATAAAGGCAAAAAAGCACTTTGGACAGAATTTTTTACAAGACAAAGCGACACTAGATAAGATCATCCAAGCGATACCCAAGGACGTAGAAAACGTCGTTGAGATTGGGCCTGGCTTAGGTGATTTGACATTTAGACTTTTGCAAATTTATAAGACGACCTCTTTTGAGATAGATTGTGAGCTGTTTCAAATTTTAAAGGTCAAATTTGCAAATGAGATCCAAAATGGACAATTAAAACTTTTTTGTAAAGATGCTTTAGAACAGTGGCAGCAAGAGGGCGGACTAAGTAGCGAGAACTACTTTTTGGTCGCAAATTTGCCCTATTACGTTGCTACGAAGATGATACTAAATGCGATAGATGACGAAAAATGCCTTGGGCTTATTGTGATGATACAAAAAGAGGTTGCTCTTAAATTTAGTGCAAAGAGCAGGGATAAAGAATTTAGCGCTTTATCGATCCTCGCTTCACTTCAAGGCAGGTGTGAGCTTTTGTTTGACGTGGATGCAAAACTTTTTAATCCACCTCCAAAGGTCACATCTTCAGTCATCAAACTACAAAAAACAAAAAAGATTTTTGGCAAAGACGGGATTTTCAAAGATGCAAAACAATACGAGGCTTTTAAAGCATTTTTAAGAGCTGCGTTTGCTTCGCCAAGAAAGACGCTTTTGAAAAATTTATCCACAAATTTTGACAAAAAAGTGTTAGAAGAAATTTTTGAAGACCTAAGCTTAGCTCAAAATTTACGTCCACACGAACTAGATGTCGATTCTTATCTAAAAGTATTTGAAAGATTAAAGGAAGATAATGAACGACAAAAACGAAGAGAAAGTTGTAACTAACCAAAGTAAAAACAACAAAAGACGAAGATTTAGACCAAAAAATAAGCCAAAACAAGATGGCGAAACTACCGAGCAAACCTCACTGGCAAGCAAAAGCGTGATAGATAACTTCTTTGCGGCAGAGCAAGCTGAAGCCAAAACGCACGCCGAGCCAAAAAGTCAAAATCCTCGCCCAAAAAAGCAAAGAAACAATAAAAATCAAAACAAAACTGGCGAAAACAATAAGCCAAAAGAGCAAAAACAGCAAAAAGAAAAGCCAAAGCAAGAGCCAAAAGCTGAAGCTAAAAACGAGACAAAAGAGCAAAAAGAGAAGCCAAAAAAGGCTAAAAAACCAAAGAAAAATTTACCCGCAAAGCTAAATGGCAACGAGCAGTGGCAGCAAGACATCGCAAGCGCGATGGAGGCAAACAAAGCCACTCACGAGCTAAGACTTGAGCCACTAAAATATCTAAACTCAAGCGAGCATAAAATTCGCATAACTCCACTTGGTGGCCTTGGCGAGATCGGCGGCAATATGACTGTCTTTGAGACCGAAACTAGCGCTATCATCGTTGATATCGGCATGAGCTTTCCAAGCGAGAGCATGCACGGCGTGGATATCCTCATCCCAGACTTCGACTATGTTCGCAAGATAAAAGATAAGATAAAAGGCGTCATCATCACTCACGCACACGAAGATCACATCGGCGCGGTGCCTTATTTTTACAAAGAGTTTAAATTTCCTATCTACGCCACACCGTTACCGCTTGGCATGATAAATAATAAATTTGAAGAGCACGGACTAAAGCAAGAGCGCTCACTCTTTAGATCGGTCGAAAAAAGAAAACCATATCTCATAGGTGACTTTGAGGTCGAGTGGATACATATAACCCACTCTATCATCGACGCTTCAGCACTTGCGATCACGACAAAGGCTGGCACGATCATCCACACAGGCGATTTTAAGATCGACCACACACCGATAGATGGCTACCCAACAGACCTTGGCAGACTAGCGTATTATGGCGAGCGTGGCGTGCTCTGTCTATTAAGCGATAGCACAAACAGCTACAAAGAGGGCTTTACTAAGAGCGAAAGCAGCGTTGGCAAGACCTTTGACGCGATATTTTCAAAGGCAAAAGGCCGCGTCATAATGAGCACATTTAGCTCAAACATCCACCGCGTCTATCAAGCGATCGAATGGGGTCTAAAATACAACCGCAAAGTCTGTGTCATCGGCAGATCAATGGAGAGAAATTTATACACTGCGATGGAGCTTGGCTACATCAAGCTTGATAAGAAAATTTTTATCGATGCAAACGAGGTTGGCAAATTTAAAGATGACGAGGTGCTTATCGTCACTACTGGCTCTCAGGGCGAGACCATGAGCGCGCTTTACCGCATGGCGACAGATGAGCACAAATATATAAAGATAAAGCCGACCGATCAGATCATAATCAGCTCAAAAGCGATCCCAGGCAATGAAAACAGCGTCTCAACGGTGCTAAATTTCTTACTAAAATCAGGTGCGAGCGTCGCTTACCAAGATTTTAGCGAGATCCACGTCAGCGGTCACGCAGCGCAAGAAGAGCAAAAGCTGATGCTTCGCCTGATAAAACCAAAATTTTTCTTGCCAGTGCATGGCGAGTACAACCACATCGCAAAGCACAAAGAGACGGCCATCAGCTGTGGTGTGGATGAGAGAAATATCTATCTAATGAGCGACGGCGATCAGATGGAGGTTTGTCAAAAATACCTAAAACGTGTAAAAACGGTAAAAACTGGCAAAGTCTTCATAGACAATCAAATAAATAAACAAATCGCAGACGACGTCGTCATCGACAGACAAAACCTCGCCGAAGCAGGCGTCGTCATGATAATCGCTCAAATTTCACGTCACGGTGCAAAACTCATCAACAAGCCTCGCGTCATCAGCTACGGCCTTGTGGGCGACAAGCAAGACGCCGAGTTTAGAAAAGAGATGGAGGGCGTTTTGGAGCAGTATCTAAGCAACGTCAAAGAGGAGCTTTTGAAAGATAGTAGACTGCTCGAGTCACAAGTGCGTCAAGTGATCAGAAAGCACATATTTAGAAAGGTCAAAAAGTACCCAACTATCGTGCCGATCATCTATCTAATGTAAGGAAAATTTATGCAAAAAGCCAACCAAATCGCCGCTGAAGTCTTAGAGATAGAGGCAAACGAGCTTTTAAGACACGCTAAAAGCGTAGAGATAGAAGATGCTGTAAATTTGATATTTAATGCAAAGGGTAAGGTCATAGTCACTGGTGTGGGCAAGAGCGGTCACGTGGGCGCAAAGATCGCTGCCACGCTTGCAAGCACTGGTACGCCAAGCTTTTTCTTGCATCCGACAGAGGCCATGCATGGCGACCTTGGCATGATAGAAAAAGACGATATTTTGTTAGCCATTAGTTTTAGTGGCGAGAGCGATGAGCTTATCAAAATTTTGCCTCACGTAAAGCGCTTTGGCGTGAAAATCGTCGCCATGGCAAGGAGCAAGACAAGCTCACTTGGTAAATTTAGCGACGCTTTTATAGATATAAATGTAGAGAAAGAGGCGTGCCCACTAAATGCCGCCCCAACGGCATCAACCACGCTAACGTTAGCTCTTGGAGATGCGTTAGCTGTTTGTTTAATGCAAAAGAGAGGCTTTAAAAAAGAGGACTTTGCAAATTTTCATCCAGGTGGCAGCCTTGGCAAGAGGCTATTTTTGAAGGTCAAAGATGTGATGAGAAGCGAAAATTTGCCGATAGTCCGCTGGAATGCAAGCCTAAAAAGCGCCATCGATACTATGACACATGGCAAGCTTGGCACTGTTCTCATCGTCGATAAAGATGGCGTGCTAGACGCTCTTTTAAGTGACGGCGATCTTAGGCGCGCGCTTATGAGAGAGGATTTTGACTTAGACGAGCCAGCGATGAAATTTGCAACCTTGCATCCAAAAGAGATAAACGACAAAGAGATGTTAGCAGTAGATGCGTTAGCTTTAATAGAAAAGTATAAAATTCAGCTTCTTGCTGTCGTAGAAAATGGTGTGCCTGTAGGCGTTTTACACATCCACGACCTTGCAAATTTAGGACTATAAAATGGAAAAAATAAGACTAAATAAATTTATCTCACATAACACAAACTACTCACGCCGTGAGGCAGATGAGCTGATAAAAGCTGGCAAGGTTAGCATAGCAGGGCGTGTGGTTAGCGACCTTGCCACAAGCGTAGATGAAGATGACAAGGTGCGTATAAACGGCCGTTTGATAAAACTAAAAAAGGAATTTACCGTTATCGTTTATCACAAACAAAAGGGCGAGCTAGTTAGCAAAAAAGATGACCGCGGACGAAAGACGATCTATGACACGTTAGATAAGAAATTTGCAAAATTTGTTAGCGTGGGACGCTTAGACTACGCAAGCGAGGGGCTACTTTTACTAACTGACGCCCCAGCGATCGCCACAGCGCTAATGAATAGCGACTTAGAGCGCGAATACTACCTAAAAGTAAAAGGCGAGGTAACAAAAGAGGTGATAGAAGCTATGACAAATGGCTTTTTCGCCAAGGACGCCACCAAAGGCGCTCACGCAAAAACCACTATAAAATCAATGGAATTTAAGCCATTTCTAGCCTACAAAGTCTTTGGCTCAAGCGGTGGCTACACAAAACTAAAGGTCATCATCAACGAGGGTCAAAACAGAGAGCTACGCCGATTCTTTGGCTACTTTGACCTTGAAGTGATGGATCTAAAACGTGTTAGTTTTGGACGTGTTAGCCTTGATATGCTAAAGCCTGGCAAATGGCGCTACTTCGAAAATAGCGAATACGAGGACCTAAGAGACTTTTTAAAAGTCAATAACGTTAGATACTAACATTAGGCTTGTTTCTCTAACAAAGAGGCAAGCTAAATTTATAAAAATGAAGAAGAAATGAAAAAGATTGTTCTTTTATCCGTGATCTTACTAACTACTGGCTTCTCTAAAGATCTTTTCGAGCTTGGGCTTGAAGCTTATAATAAAGGCGAGTTTGATAAAGCTGCCAAGCAATGGCAAAAAGCTTGCGACAATAATGTCGCCCGTGCTTGTCACAATTTAGGAATTTTATACGAGGATGCTAAAGGTGTAAAGCAAGACTACCGCAAAGCAGCTGAGCTGTATAAACGATCATGTGATGGCGGATTTGCTGGTAGCTGCCTAAATTTAGGGGCTTTATACATAAAAGATCAAGGCATAGGACAAGACTATATCAAGGCTATCAATCTATACAAAAAGGCTTGTGACGGCAACATCGCCGAAGCTTGCCATAACTTAGGCGTTTTATATGCGCTAGGTAAAGGCGTAAAGCAGGACTATACCTCGGCAAAAAGATACGTTTTTAAAGCTTGCGCTCTAGGCTTCCAAGATGGGTGCGACTATCTTAATAAAATGATTGCCACAGATGATAATGATGAAAAGATTGAGATCATATTTAAAACTATGAGTAAAACTATCAATCATCTAAAACAAATCGACTAACTTCGTAAATTTATATCTTATTTTCTGAAAGTAGGATGTTTATGTATGGATTTAGCAGCGTCTCGCCGCGTGCTGCGTAGAGCAAAACCTCTTTAAAATAGTTGTCGTTTATACCATACGTGTGAAACTCATACGCTCCTATGCCGTATCCCATCGGCGTGATATCGACCCTCGAGTACCAAGCATCTTGCGCTGGGATGTAGCGGTTTGTATCTCTTGAATAGACATATAGTTTGATCTTATCTTTGCTCTTTTGCGCCATATACCAGATGAAAGAATTTGTGACGTCGTTAAAAAAGTAGATGTCGCCATTTGACATGATCGCCTGAGCTGTGTCGTTGTTATCAGCGATGAGCGTCCTGCTCTCATAACATATAAATTTATTTGGCGTTAGCTGCTCTATGGGCTCAAATTTGCCGTTATTTAGGACTAAAATTTTATCATCGCTTATGTCGGCATTATAGGCGAGCACGGCCAAGACTAGAGCTAACAAACAAAGAGAAAAAATTTGCTTTATCAAAATAAAAATCCTCTTAACAAATAATATTTGAGCACGTAAAGCGAGCATATCAGCACGCAAACACTTAGCCAGATCGATGAAAATTTAAGCTTGTGCGAGTAGTTTGTCTTTGTGATGATCTCCACAAGATATGGCATGAGGCCGTAAAAAATGCCCAAAAACAAAGTGCCCCAGATGAGGTAGCCAACGTAGAAATAGTCGCTTCTTAGCATGCAGTATGGGCACTTATGATTTGGCTGCTCGTAAACGTAAAGCCCAAAAAAGTAGGTGATAGCGTAGTAGCTAAGCACCAAAAATAGCAAATTTGCCACAAAGCTTGCCATGCTTTGCTTTAAGAAATTTAGCACCAAAATGACAAAAAATAGCACGAAAAATACGCTTACTAAGCCAAAATTTGTATAGCCAAATGGCAGCTTTGGAGCTTGAAAAGTGACAGAGCAGCAAAAGACTGGCACTTTTAGCGGGATGTTATAAAAAAACGAAATTTCTATGCCAAGCTCGAGCAGTATCATCACAAAAAGGCAGATGAAAATGGCATATTTTTTCTTTAGATATGGGAAATTTAGAGCCTGCAAGTCGAGTTTATTTATAACCAGCCAGATACCAAGCCCAAATATCAGCAAAATTTTAGTGAGCATCAAGATGCCGCCAAATTTATTTGAGCCGATCACGCCAGCTGAGCACATAGCCCCTGGCACGATGTCAGAGAGCTCGTTTAGACAAAGTGCGAAAAATATAAACAAAACGATCTTTGTGCAGACGCTAAATAGCAAGATCGTATTTACAAGGTAGTTTTGCTTTTCAAGTGAGTATTGAAGCGATGTTAGTACGTTATAGTCCCACGACTTCACGATCCTAACGACGTAAAATAGCGAAATACTCATCAAAACTAACAGCACAAACTCCGCTAACAAAAAGGCGATAACGGCGTTTGATAAAAATACGCTCATACTATCTCTCCGTTTTGTAGGCTAAGAGTCCTATCTGTTGCGCTTAGCTCGTCAAAAATGCTATCGTGAGTGGCGACTATGACGCTTTTTTTAAGCGCCTTAAATGACTCAAGTAGGCCTAAAAATGCACGCGAATTTTGCCTATCTAAATTTGCCGTTGGCTCATCAGCCAAAATGATATCAGCGTCCATTGATAAAGCCCTAGCCACCGCACATCTTTGGCGCTCGCCACCGCTTAAATTTGATACGTTTTCATCTCTTTTGTGAGATATATTTGCGAGGCTTAGAGCCTTTTTTATCATCTCTTCACGCACGTTTGCCTTGAAATTTGTTAGAGCAAACGGAGCTAACAAATTTTCATATACGCTTAAACCCTCTATGAGGTTAAAATTTTGAAAGACAAGCCCAAGCCTTTTGTGCCTAAACTCAGAGCAAAATGCGTCAGGCAACTTTGCTATGTTAGTGCCGTCTATCAAAATCTCCCCGTTAGTTGGCTTTTGAAGTAGGGCTATGAGCGAGAGTAGGGTGCTTTTGCCACTTCCGCTAACGCCTTTTAGTATCACTAACTCGCCGTTATTAACATCTAAATTTATATTTTTTAGAGCGCAAAACTCGTTTTGTTTGCCTTGGTTATAGACTAGGCTAACGCCTTTTACATTTATCATTTTAGCCCCTCATTTATGTCGCCACACGCCACACGCCACGATGGGATAAGCACGAATGCCAAAAATGGTATGACACCAAAGACAAAGATCAAAAAGAGCTTATCAAACTCCAAAATAGGCGTGAAATTTGTAAAATTTAAAAGCTCATCGCCTAAAAATATCCCCTTTAAAAAAGGAGCATTAAAAACAAACACAAAGAGATAAGCTAACATAACGCCAAGCAAAAATGCGCTAACGCTAACGATGAAATTTTGTATAAATTTTAAAAAAATGATCTCTTTTATACTAAAGCCGATACTTCGCAAAATGGCTATCTCACGCTTTTTACTGCCATAAGCAAGTGAAATTTGGTTTTTAAGCAGCACGAAAAAAATGAGCATAACGCTAACATAAATACTCATAAAAATTCCGCCCTTATAGTAGTAAAGATGCCTAATGTTTGCCACCTCGTCTTCTATGCTAATGGCAAATGAATTTGGATATAAATTTTCTATTTTTAAGGCCACTTGGCTGATCTCTTCGCTGTTTGGCACATCGACATAGAGCTTTGTATATTCTTCATCTTTTAAATTTAAGATAGCTCGCAAGGTATTTGGATGCAAAAATATAGCGTTATTTGAGATAAGAGCGCTTTGTTTTGGCATGGTTTTTACTATCTTTACTGGTATCATGCGCTCTTCTGTTAAGAAGTTAAAGCTCTCGTTGTAGTAAAGCTCGTTCATAGCAGCTTTTACGCCCTCACCCACGATCATCTCATCTTCTTTCAAGCTATCGTCCTCATATAGATGAAACCAGACGCGCTTTTGCACGAAATAATACTCCCCATCAACCACACCCCTAACGTCAGCCACGCCATCGATCTTTGAGATATCATAGATGTAGCCAGGGTGCATGAGATCGTTTTTACCAGCACGAAACGCGCTAACAACGATGCTTGATCTATCTTTTACTAAGCTTATGAGATCATGCTGGATCGAGCCAGAGATGAAAAGCACCGAGCTTAGCACAAAGATAATGAGCGCAAAGAGGCAAAAGCTAAAGAGATGATCCTTTTTGTCTTTAAAGAGCAGCACCACGGCGTAGTTTATGAAATTTCTACTTATCATAGACAAAGCCATTTTGCTCTTTTAGGCTAAAGCTAGAAGCTAAATTTGCCCTTGTTATCTTTGAAATTTCTCTTAGCTCATCTTGCTTTGCTTTGTGGTCAAAGCTAAGGTAGTGCGCTGCTAAAAGCGTATATGAGAGCCCAAAAAATAACGCCAAAAATGCTAGAAATTTCACTTTATTTACCGATAAATGTCTTTATCTCGTCAAATTTTATGACACCTTTGCCAGCGTGATCTTTCATAAAGCTATTTGCCTTTGCTTCGTCTTTAAACGGGATAAACTCCTCGCCCATCGGTCCAAAAACGTTTGAGCCATGAACGTAAAACGCCTCTTTTGCATCGAGTTTTTCAAGTGTGTAATAATCACTCACGTAAGCCTCTTTCGCCACCTCATCTGCAAAGTAAAAGTGCGCCATATCTTTTACGCCATCAAAGTAATAGTCCTTGCCACCAGCCTTGATAAGCGTCGCCCACTGCTTGTTTTTTATAGGCATGCCACACACCGCACATCTTGCATCCTTTGGTAGCTCGATGCGCTCTTTTGCCCCTTTATAGGCGTTTATGTTTGCCTCACTCGTCAAATTTCCAGCCCACAAGGCAAAAACTGCGCTAAACAACAAAGCTATAAATTTCATCTTATCTCCTTTAGTTTCTCTTTTTCTAACTCGCCCTTTTCATAGAGCTTTTTTAACATCTCATCATCAAAGTCTATCTCGTAATAGCCCTTTACAAACTCGCTAAATTTATCAAACTCATCAAAGGCATACCCAAGCAGCCAGCGTCCGCCGTTATTGCCACTGACTAAATTTTGATGCTCCGCCCCGTCATACCAGATAAAAAAGGTCGTCTGCTCTATCTCATCTGGCAAGAAGTAAGAGCGAAATTTAGCAGCCTCGCCACTATAAATTTGCTCTACCACGCTTTTGTCTGTGCTTAGCGAATTTAGCTCATTTTCATGGTCAAACCCTCTAACAAGCACCGCCTCACGCGTAAATATCACATCGAGCAGATCACCCTGCCCGTTATCTACCACGTATCTTAGGCTATTTTCATCCTCTCTTTTAGAAATGAGCCTTAGATACTCTTCATCTGGCTCCAAAAAGGCACTATCAAGCGCATATAGCGCCTCTAGGCTTGCCTCTTTATTGCCCCACTTTTTAAAACTCATCAATTCTTTCCTAAAATTTCTAAATTCTCGCACGCCTCTTTTAGTCCATTTTTGCAGCTTTTAGTGAAAATTTCACGTGCTTTTTTTACGTCCTCTTTCACGCCTTTGCCCTCAGCTAGCATGATAGCGTAGTTGTTGCAGCCCTTTTCATAGGCGTATATGCACGCTTGCTCGTAAAGTTTTGTCGCTTTTGTAAGGTTTTGTTCAACCCCTTGACCATAAACATATAAAAAGCCAAGATTATCACACCCTATGCCAGCTTCGTTTGCGCAGGCCATTTCGTAGTATGATTTAGCTTTTGCGTAGTCTTTCTCGGCACCCTCGCCTTGAGCATACAAGTAGCCAAGGTTGCTACATCCCATGCCGTCCCCTGCCTTGCAAGCCTTCTCGTAAAGCTCTTTTGCCTTTTTTAGGTCTTTTTCTACGCCAGTGCCGTTTGCATAAAGCAAGCCAAGCTCGGTGCAGCCCTCGTTGTCGTTACATGCTTTTTCATATAGTTTGACCGCTTTTGCTAGGTCTTTTTCTACGCCTTTACCATTTTCATAGACGTAGCCAAGGTTGCTACAAGCCATAGAGAAATTTTGCTCGCAAGCCTTTTCATAGAGCATCGCCGCCTTTGCCTCGTCCTTTTTGACGTTGCCATCACCCCTGCCGTAAAGCACAGCTAGGTTGTAGCAGCCTGATGCCTTTTTCTCTTTATCACAAGCATCTTCATAAATTTGTGCTAGTTTGTTGTGATCATCTTTTGCGCTTAAAGCCTCTTTGATGTAGCCAGCATTTAAAACGCACAAACTAGCAGCCAGTAAAACCAAACTCTTCATCATATCTCCTAAACTACTTTTATATCTCTGCCGCGGTAGGCTAGGGCGATCAGCAAGGCAAGAGCCGCTAAGATCAAATATATCAGCCCAGAAACGCCAAAGCTTTCGCCATTTGCGTATGAGTGAAGCCCGCTAAGATAGAAATTTACTCCAAAATATGTAAAAAGCACCGAAGCAAATGATAGCACGCTAGCTGTTAAAAAGGCAAAAACGCCCCTTAGCTTTGGTATAAATCTTAGATGAAGCACTATGGCATAGACGATGATCGTGATGTATGACCAGCTCTCTTTGCTGTCCCAGCCCCAGTATCTGCCCCAGCTCTCATTCGCCCAGACGCCGCCTAAGAAATTTCCGATAGTTAGCAAGCTAAGACCTATGATGAGGCTTAGCTCGTCGGTGGCAGCTAGGTATCTTATCTGCTCGCTAAGCTTTTGCTCGTTTTTGTCATTTTTTAGAGCCATTAATATAAGTCCCACAAGACCTAGCACAAAGCCAAAGCCCAAAAAGCCGTAGCTTGCTGTGATGACGCTTACATGCACGCTAAGCCAAAATGACTTTAAAACTGGGACTAAATTTGTTATCTGTGGGTTTATAAAATTTAGATGAGCAACGAGCAAGCTAACACTTGCAAAGAGCGAAGCAGCGCCTAGTGCGAAGCTTTGATGCTTGAAAAATAGCACTCCAGCTAGCACGCTTATAAGCGAGATATAGACTAAACTCTCATAAGCATCACTCCAAGGTGCGTGACCTGAGATGTAAGCGCGTAGGGCTAAATTTAGAGCATGCACCGCAAAGGCAGTGAAAAATGCAAGGCTAAGCGCTCTTTCAAATCTAAATTTTCTCCCAAAAAATATCCTATAAAAGCCAAGGGCAAGCGAAGCAAGAGCTAGGATCATGTAAAAATAGATAAGAAATTTAAATATCTCCATTTGGTTATAAAGCACTTCAATGCTGGCCTTTGCCTCGCTTGGCGCAAGATAGCCTAGAGTGCTTCTTTGATAGCTTGAAATTTGCTCCAAGCTCTTATCGGCGCCCGCGCACTCGCCACTTTTTACGCAAAGGCTTAAATTTTCTATGTAAGCGCCTAAAACGCTTTTAAACTCGTTTGAAATTTCATCTTTGATAAATGCTTCATTTACGCCTAGCCACGTGATCGCTTTACCATTTTTAGCGGGGATAAATTTTAAAATTTCACCCTTTAGCGCAAGGTATAAGACATTTAGCCTCTCATCAAATTTAATGACATCGCTATCAAATTTATCTCTTTTTGAGGCGGATTTTTCATTGGCAGCTTCTACAAATTTAGCCAACTTATACTCGCCATTTTCGTTAAAAACGTCATTAAAGCTAGCAAATTTCTCGCTAACGCCAAGAAGCTCGCCCACACGCTCGCTCGTGATCTTTACTATCTTTTTATCCATCCACTCTTGTGGCGAGATGGCAAAAGAGAGCATCAGCTCATCGCTACTAAGCCCAAAGAGCGTGGTTTTGGTTGAAATTTTGCTAAGAACTGCCCTTGTGTAAGAGCTAGCTGGGGCGATCCTGCTATCAGTTTGAACTAAAATTTTGGCAAATTTATCTGCGTGAGCTTTAAAATTTGTAGCCTCATCGCTTGCGAAATTTGGCGTAGCATTTAGTAAAAGCAGGGCTAAAAATGCAAACTGCGTGCCTTTTATGAAGTTACAAAGTCTAAAAAATCGGCTCTTTTTGCTAAATAAATTTCCCACAAAGCCAAGACAAAGCAGAAAATATCCGATGTAAGTTGGCACTTTGCCAGGATCAAAGCTGATCTCAAAGGCGCTTCCAAGCTCGTCAGCATCGTATGATGACTGAAAAATTTTATAGCCCATGATGCTTAGTGGGTGATTTAGTGAAATTTCATGCTCGCTGCCTGCGATATTTACCCTGCTCGTGTAAGATGATGGGCTATTTAGCCCTGTGTAGCGCTCTAGGATAAATTTATCAAGCCTTAGCGAAAATGGTAAATTTATCGCCCTTGAGCTAAAGTAAAATTTCGCCTCTTGCCCGTCAAAGCTTAAAATGCTTGGCTCAAGATCGTATCCAGCGCCACCTTTTAGCTTGGCGCTCTTGCTCTTTTGCCCAGCAAAGCCAGCCTCTATGCTAAGCGTGGCTGGAGCGTTTTTCTCATCTTTTTTGTAGCCAGTTATCTTTATCTCAAATTCTTTGCCATTTATATCTTTTTTGAAGCGAAAGTCGTTTTTGCCAAGCAGACTAAGTCTTAGTGGATATTCAAAACTTTCATTTGAAATTTGCACTCTCAAATATGGCTTTGTGCTTTGCATATAGCTGCCACTCTCGCCCACTCTAAGATGCATAACGCCCTCTTCGCCAAAGTATCTTGTAAGCGCAGCACCGATGAAGATCAGAATAAAAGCAAGATGTATCAAAAATGCACCAAATTTCTTATACATCTTGGTTTTTACGATGCTAATGGCTAAACAAATGGCACAAGCTGCCATGACGCACTCGTACCAGAGCGCTTCATAAACAAGCACTCTAGCCGTCTGTGTGTCATAAAAATTTTCCAAAAAGGTCGCCGCCCCTGCACCAAAAGCAAGGATAAATAATAATATTAAAGACAAGCGATAAATGTTTAAAATTTTCATCACCTGCCCTTAAGCCTTAAATGCTATAAGTCTGTCCTGCATAAAGTATAAAAACCCTAAGCAATAAAACGCCAACGACTGCTGCAAATGAGCCAAGGTAGAAGCTAAATTTCATCTTGCCAAGTGCGAAATTTAAAACAAGAGGCAAGATAAAGCCAACTAAAACAACCCCAAGCCAGAAGAATTTAGCCCAAACGCCACTATAAAATGCAACTGCTGCGCCTTGCTGATAGCTTGAGCCAAGCAAAAGCGATACAAAAAGCATTAAAATGAGTAAAATTTCAGCGCATAAGACGTAAAACTCCACGCCATGAAGCGAGCCAAGGTCGCTTGAGTGTGGATCTTCTTTGAAAAATAGTGCCGCTATCAAGCTGCTACCACTTATGCCAGCACTAAGCCCTGAAGCTATGAAAAGCGCTGGTAAAACGGCGGTGTTTAAAAGTGGAAATCTAATGAGCACCGAGATCAAAAAGCCTGTATATGCGCAAATGATAACCGCAAAAAGCAGGCAAAGCGCACTTAAAAGCGGATAAAGTGGCGATAAAATTTTCATCACGCCATCAAAAAAGCCGCAAAATGACTTTAACTCCGCATTAAAAGCGTATAGACACATCAAAAAGCTAAGCGGTATAAACACGCAAAGTCCTGCTACACCGATAGACATAACCGATGTGAAGTTGTAGTTGATCAAAATTTTCCAAAACAAAAGTGGCTTTTCAAGGTCAGCTATCAAGCAAACCATACCAAGCATGATGCTAACAAAGGCCAAAAGCGAAGCAGCCTTGAAAAATGGACTAAAGCCATCTTGCCTTTTGTAGCGCTTTAGAACTATGGCAGCTATTAGCGCTCCGCCACTCATACCAGCTAGCAAAAGATAAACAGCGATCGGCCAGCCCCACTCAACTGCGTGCGAAAATGTCGCAGTGAAATTTAATGCACCATCCATCTTACACCCCCGCTTTTACTTTAGGAATATATCTAAGGCTTGGTTTTGTGCCAAGTTCTGCTCTTAGTCTTATGCTATCTTTGACAGCTAAAAGCTGGCTAATGTGCGAGCTCTCATCATTTAAATCGCCAAAGACCAAAGCCTCATATCTGCACGCCTCGACGCAGGCTGGATCTTTTTTATCCTTTAAATTTGTATCTATGCAGAAGTTACAGCTTTGGGCTGAGTGATTGACTTTATCGATATATCTCACGTCGTAAGGACAGGCTACGATGCAGTATTTACAGGCGATGCAGTCATCTATGTTTGTAGTTTGGATGCCAGTTTTTATGTCCTTGTGACAGGCCTTTGTTGGGCAAACAGCCACGCAAGGCGCATCCTCACACTGCTGACAAGATACTCTTACATATCTTTTATCGAGCAAATTCTTTGGATCAGTCTTATCCTCTACAAAAAGTCTCATCTGCCCTTTTGGGACTAAATTTACCTTTCTACATGCCACTTCGCAGTCCGTGCAGCCGACGCATTTGTTTTGGTCAAATATCATGCCAAAATGTGGTTTTTTCGCACTCTCTTCACTCTTAAAAGCAAAACCACTACTTGCCACGCTAGCACCAGCAGCCACAACTGCCATGCGTTTAAAAAAGGCTCTTCTGCTATTTTGATTTTGCATTTTTAACTCCATTTATGCCTTAATGAGGCTTTTTAATGCCCTCATTTTGCTCTTTTTCATGAATTTTTCTTGCTGCCTCAGCTAGTTCGCTAGGCTTTAAGACCTTAATAAGCTCTATCTCAAAAACGATAGTCTCGCCACCAGGTATCCCCTCCATGCCGCTATCGCCGTATGCAAGCTCAGGCGGGATGACAAATTTAAACTTCTCGCCCTCTTTCATAAGCATAAGTCCCTCTTCAAGTCCAGGGATCAAATTTAGCATCGAAAGATGAGCTGGAGCCTCTTTTGTCTCGTCAAAGACCTTGCCATCGACAAAGCTTGCTTTATAATTTACTATGATGATGCTCTCAGGCTTTGGTGTAGCCCCTTTTGAGCCACCTTTTATGATCTCATATTGTAAATTTGATTTTGTTGTTTTTACATTTTTGTTTTTTGCATTTTTTTCCATATAGGCTTTGCCTTGGGCTAAATTCTCTTTTAGCTTGGCTGCCTCTTTTTCTTTTACTATCTTCTCTAAGCTTTCAGCTCTTTTGTTTAGTAGCTTTGCTATCTCATCATCACTTAGTTTTAGCTCGCTCTTTAGCGCGTCGCTAAAGCCTTTTATCACTGCATCAGTGTCATAGCCAACACCTAGTTGCTTTTGATCTAGCAGTCCTTTTAAAACATATCCACCACTTGTTGCGCCTATGGCATAAGAGTCGTTTGTATCGACATTTGCTAAGAGGCTAGCCACGCTTAGGCTAAGAAGTAGCGAACATTTTAAAAACCCATTTTTCATTTCAAACCCTTAAGATTAAAGGGGCTAAAACTAGCCCCTAAATGCTATAAATTTTTGTTTAGAATTCTCTGAGCTTCTTTTATATACTCTTTAGATGCATCTAGTCTTTGTTTAGTAAATTTAAATCCGTGCATACCCCACGAACCATCTTTTTCGACCATGTCGATGATCTCTTGAGCGTTTTGGACAAGCTCATAAACTCTTGCTTTATCACTTGGATCTAGCTTTTTAGTCTCTAGTAGTGAGTAAATTCCCTCGATGCCTATTTTGACCTCTGAGAATTCATTTTTAACTGGAGTTTGCCATCCCATAACCTCATCATAAACTTGTTTTTGGTTTTTGAAGTGAAGTGTTGGTTTTAGCTCAGATAGCACTGGGCTATGGCAGCCTTTATTATCTTTCATATCTTTATCAGCCCAAGATGTTCTAGCACATGCCCACATCAAATCAACATAGTTGTGGCCATTTTTATCTCTCTCAAAGTGCCAATCTTTAGCATCTCTTGGACCTTTAGCAGCGTCGCCTGGGACTAGAGATTTCTCTTTTGGATCGACCATGATCTTCCAGATGTGAGAGCGTCTTTGAGTATCAAAGCCAGCGTTGTCTTGGAACTGAACAGCGTAGAAATTCTCGCAGCTCATCATAAATGGCATGTGGCAAGATGCACAAGTGTTGTTTTTGTGTGTATCTGCTTTTGATGCGATATATGCTTGAGTCTCGTGACAATCTTTACAATCTTTTTTGATCTTTGGTTTAGTGTAGAACGCACTTAGATAGCCTTGATCTGGGTTGTAGTTCATGCCAGTTACGCTCTTATCGCCTACAACTGGACCTGTGTTGTCGTGTGGATCGTGGCAAGTGACGCATCTCATACCTTTATCGTAGTGAGCGGTAAAGTATGATTGAGAGCCTTCTGAGCCGCATCCTGGTCCCATTGATTTAAATTTAGAGCTAAGTGAGAGATCAAGCTTGCCGTTGTTAAGCGGATTAGCTCGCATTAGATCTGGGCTAAAGTTAAATCTTTGGTGACAGCGTTCGCAGTTTGATGTTCTAAAATTTGTAGCTCCATCAAGGTGACCGCCAGCTCCGTGGCACTCCTCACAGCTTACGCCTTTTGAGATAGTGTGTTTTTGAAGCTCTTTGGCATTACCAAGTGCTGCGTAAAATTCTGCTTTTGACTTAAAGTCAAATTTAACTGGGTGGCAAACCTCGCAATATGATGAGTTTGCTTGGAAAAACATCGATTTTTTATGTTTTGCGGCGTATGAGGCTAGACCTCTGACATATCCGCCATTATCGCCATACTCTTCAAGCGTGCCAGGAAATTCTGGGACAAGCTCTTTTATCTTTTTAACAGTTGCGTCGTCTAAATTTAACGCCCATGTTCTTTGCCATTGGTTACCGCCAGCTACGATCTGACCTGTGCCATCTCTTAGCAAACCACCCTCAACGTAGTAAGTACCACGAAGTAGCCATGCATCGACGTAGCCCATCTTGGTTCTTAAGTGACCAACGGTTGCGTAGATAACATCTGGAGTGATACCTTTTGGTAGGATAGAAGCGGTATCTTTGTCAAATACTGGCTCAGTTAGGTTGTTATTGACCTCTGGGTGCTCGCCAGGGAAGCGCATAGTAGTTGCGTGGCGAGATCTGCTCCAGACCTCATACTGAGCTGGGTGACACTCACCGCACTTTTCTGGTCCTACAAATTTATTAGGAAACTGAAGTGATGAGGTGGCTGGAATTCTATACATCATAGAGCTATAGCCCTTACCACCATCTCTTTTACTAAGCTTTGACATATCAAAGCCATGTCCCTCGGCAAGCCACTCTAAGCCGCGGTCATGAACGACCATTTTGCCGACGGTTTTGCCACCATACTTTGTAAAAATAGGGTGGTTTTTAAATAGCCAGTTATACATCTCTTGCTCTTCTACGACGTAGTCTTGCAAGGAGACAACACCTCTACTTTGCAGTGTGCCTTTAGGATTTGCGATAACATCACGTGCTTTATCGGACATCTGCATATTATGCTCTTCGCAACAGGCTTGTGAAGCAAAGATACTAACACCCATGAGTAAGCCTGCTAAGGCTTTGTGTAAGTTTCTCACGTCTCCTCCTTTGAATTTTTATCCTAAAATCAAAATGATTTCATACTGATAATCTTAACACCAAAAAAGGGCAGAAAAGGGGGAAAATTAACAAATTATAAATTTTCGAAACTAATTGTAAATGCAACGTGGTTTTCATCCACATTTTTAGCAAAGATTAGGGCGTTGTTTTTGCGAGCGATAAGGCGGCTCATATATAGCCCAAGCCCACTACCACTCTCTTTTGTGCTAAAGTGTGGCTCAAAAATAACCTTTAAAAATGAATTTTTTATCGCTCCTGCGTTATTTTGCACGCACAAATTCTTGCGATTATCTTTTAAAAAGGCGCTTATCTTTATCACTCTTGGCTTTGTGTAGCTTTGCTTAAATGCGTCTTTGGCGTTGTTTATGATATTTATTAGAATTTGGATTATCTCATTGAAATTTGCAAACAGTTCAAAATTTTCTCTCACGTCTAACTGCACTTCGATCTGATACTTTTTAAGCGTTGCGTTTAAAATTTTTATCGTTTGATTTATCACTTCAAGCACCTTAAATTCTTTTCTCAAGGTATTTGGACTAAAGAAATTTTTAAAGTCATCAACGGTTTCTGACATGAAATTTATCTGCTTGCTTGTCTCTTCTATAAACTCATAAATTTTCGCTTCATCAAGCTTTTTTCTCTCCTGGTAAAGCTCTAAATTTATCAAAGCTGAGCTTATCTGTGCTAGTGGCTGCTTCCACTGGTGCGAGATATTGCCTATCATCTCGCCCATAGAGGCTAGGCGGCTTTGATGTATCATCAGCTGCTCAGTCTGCTTTTTGCTCTCCTCGCCTCGCCTATGCATCTTATAAACAAGTAGCAAAAATAGCCCAAAGATAAGCGTTATAGCGCTCATTATGACGATGACCTCTTGCAAGTGGTAGGTAAAAATGGCGCGGATTGGTATCTTAAACGAGATCATCGCGACCGTTTCGTTCACGTCTGGGATCTCTATGCCCTCCATGCCGTATTTTTCTAGCATTTGTTGTGGGGCATTTGCGCTGCTATGACAGGCTAGACAGCTTGGACTTTGGTTTTTTATAGGCAGACCCACAAAGAGCTGTGAGCCATTTTCATCTTTTATTATCTTTACAAATTCTTTAAATTTATTCTCTTTAAAGCCGTGCAAGACGCCAGCTTCAAATTCATTTGGCTGATGGGCTTTATTTAGTGGAGCGATGGCAACTAGCTTGTAGTCAAATTCAAGGTTGTATTTTTTCTTTTGGATATTGTAAATTTCACGGCTTATATATGAAGATGACAAAAGTCTCTCGTCAAAAAAGTCCTCTTTTAAGATGCCCTGCTCTTTTAACTGCTCGATTAGTGGGCGCTGAACTCCAGCGATGTACTCTCTTACAGAATTTATGCCCTCTAAAACATAATACGCCTCTTTTTTGGCGTCTTTCATCGCAAGATCGTTGTAGAAATTTAAAACAAGCGCTGAAACTAGCAGATAGACAAAGATAAAAGCACCGACAATTAGCTGAAATTTATATCTCACAAAGGTAGCCCACGCCGTATAAATTTTTGATCACATCTTTGCCAAGCTTTCTTCTAAGCTCTTTTACGATGGTCTTTATCGCCTCTTTTGTCGGCTGCTCGTAGTCCCAGATGTAGTCAAAAATTTGCTCATAAGTGATAGTTTTGTTTTTGTTGTTTAAAAAGTACTCCAAAAGCTTGCTCTCGCTCTTGCTTAGATGAGAAATTTCGCCATTTACGTAAAGCGCTTTTTTGCCAAAATCATACTCAAGCTCGTCATTTAGCCTGATAGTTGGTGTGCGTCCAACTAGCTCAAAAGCCACATCTTCAAGCGCTTTAACAAAAGATTTTTTATCGTATGGTTTTGCAAGATATCTTGTGATCTTTAGCTCAACCGCGCGCCACAGATACTCTTGCTCGACGTGGCTAGATAATATCACGATAGGGATTTTTTGATTGATAGCTCTTACTTTTTTAGCGATCTCAAGACCATCGATGTTTGGCACGCTGATATCAAGCACTAGCGCGTCATACGCCCCGCTCATTGAAAGCTCAAGCGCATCAAAGCCGTCTGTGACGCCTTTAACCTCAGCAAAAAATAGCTCCAGCGAAGCGCAGATATTTCGCAAAATCGCCTCTTCATCCTCTAAGCAAAGAACCTTTTTGTTTGATAAAACATCTAAAATATCATACTCTTGCATACGTCATCTCATCTCTTAAGCCAAAAAGCCGACTTAAATAACACAAAATAAAAACTATTTCATAAATTTACATCATAATCGTAAGCTTAAAGTAAAAAATCGGCTCACTACTTAAGCAAAGAAGTTAAAAGATAAAATTAAATTTAGCCAAATATTTGGCTAAATTTATCAGGTTCTAAATTTTGAAAGGCTAGTGTTTAGATTATCAGTCATCTTTGAAAGATGAGCAGCTGCAAGTGAGATTTCATCCATACTTTTTGAGTTTTGTTTTGAAATTTCATCGATATTTACGATGCCTTTTATCAGCTCTTCGACCTTATTTCCAGTCTCTATATAATCCCTCGTAGAGGTCTCATTTAAGCTAACAGTCTCGTTCATTAGCAGATTCATATTTTCTATTTTTTCATTTATCTGGGCTGATTTTTTGCAAAGCTCGCCAGCTTTTTTGGCATTATCGCCGATGGTATGGCTTGAGTTTGAGATCGCTTCAACGATTAAATTTATAGTTGCATTTATCTCGCTTAGGCTATTTTGCGTGCGTTCAGCTAGCTGTCTAACCTCATCAGCCACGACTGCAAAGCCACGTCCGTGCTCACCTGCGCGCGCTGCTTCTATGGCGGCATTTAGGGCAAGTAAATTTGTCTGATCAGCGATGTCATCAATGATATTTAAGACATCTTTTACATTTTTAGCTTGATCAGCTAGGCTCTTCATCGAGCTAGCAAGTGAAATTTCGCTATTTGCAGCCTCATCTACATTTTTACTAAGTCCCAAAACATCGTTTGAGACTTCATTTATGTATAGACAGGTTCTTTCAAGATTTTCTTTGCTCTTCTTAGCCTCTTCAAATGAGCTTTTTATCTCTTCTGACATGGTTTTTGCCATATTTGTCGTATCTGTGACGATTAGAGAAGATTTGTTGGTTAAATTTGTGGTTTGAGCTGAGGTTGAGGAGAGCTGCTCGGCGATAGAAGAGTTCTCATGCGCTAGGCCTTTAACACTCTCTATCACTGATCTTAGCTCGCTTGTTAGGTCATTTATCGAGCTTTTGATGTTTGAAATTTCATCTTTGCCACTAACTTCAAGCTTTTTAGTAAGATCGCCCTTGCCACTTTTTATCTCATCTGACATCTCGGTTAAATTTGCAACGATATTTTTTATAGGTTTGATGATCGCCCTACTTAAGATAAATAGCACGACAGCTATCAAAACAACCGTGATCAGGGCACAAGCGATGATAAATGTTTTTGTATTTTGGCTGTTTTGCTCGTTTAACACGACCTTTGTCTTTTCTATCTCATCAGCCAAGTCATCGACATATACGCCACTTCCTAGCATCCACTTATATGGCTCAAAATTTGCAGCATAGCCAAGCTTCTCCACTGGCTCCTCGCCCTCTTTTTTCGCCCAGCCAAATGTGACAAAGCCACCGCCTTGTTTAGCCTTTTCGATGAGCTCTTTTATAAGAAGTAGCCCTTTTGGATCTTTTAAGCCGATTAAATTTTTACCCACAAGCGATGGCTTTTCAGGGTGCATCAAAACAACGCCGTCGTAGTCGTAGATGAAGATATAGCCGGTCTTGTCGCTAAAGAATTTTAGCTTTGAGACGACTCTAAAAATTTCTTGTTTTATCTCATCGTCGCTTAGCCCTTTTTCTTTGCCGCCATTATAAATTTCACGCATCATTTGATTAATCGTCTCAACGTCATCTTTTAAATTTTCTTTTCTGGCATTTACCAGCTCGTCGTAGGACTTATGGGTGAAAAACTGAGTTAGATCGCTTGAAAATTTGCTATTTAAAAAGATGAGCAAACAGCTGACAAGTAAAACTGAAAAAACAAAAGTGAGAATTATCTTTGTAGATATTTTCATAGCACACATCCTTGCATTTTGGGATCTCCTAAAAATTTACGTGCCATTTTATACATTCAAATCTTAATTATAAATTAACTTTTGAAATTTAAGAAAAAAAGAATAAATTTGATGAGAGAATTTATTCAAAGCCCAAAATAACGAATAAGTTACAAATATTACTATCTTAAGCTTTGAGTGATAAAATTTTATAAAATTTAGTTGCCTCTGCTTCCAGGCTTAATCGCCTTACTACCACTCTTGCAAAGCGGACAGTGCTCTGGCTCGTAAATTTCAAATTCAAAATTCCCTAAAGCAAAAAATGGCTTGTCACTTGGCAGTTTTGCATTTGCCTTAGCTTCATTGCCTAAATTTGAAACCTTGCAAAATCCGCGGTTTGCAAGTGCCGCAAAGCCAACCACCTCGCCACCAAGGCTCTCTATCACGTGGGCTGCTTCAAGCGCTGAGCCACCAGTTGTTATGATGTCCTCACAGACTATAAATTTCTCGCCCTTTTTAACTTCAAAGCCGCGCCTTAAGCTCATCACCCTATCAACGCGCTCTGTAAATATAAAACGCTTTTTCGCCGCACGAGCTAGCTCATATCCAGCTAAAATTCCACCAAGTGCAGGAGAACAAACACTATCAAATTTAATGCCAAATTTCTCTATCACACGCGCTAGCTCATCTGCTAGCTTTGCTGCAAGAGCAGGATCTTCAAGCACCTTTGCACTTTGCAGATAAAACTGCGAGTGGTTGCCACTACTTAGCAAAAAGTGCCCCTCTAAATACGCCCCAGCATCCTTATAAATTTTCTCTAAATCCATCGCTTTTTCCTTTTAAAATTTGCCAAAAATCTTAACACATACCCACTTAAGCCACTCTTTTTAAAATTTAATAAGCCCCACGCTTGTATAATTCTTGCACTCATACAAAAAGGACACTCATGCTTCTCTTTAACCCTGTTGTTTTTAGCATTTTGGTGATGACGGTGCTATGTTTGCTGCGCTTTAACATCCTGCTTTCTATCCTTATCTCAGCCCTTGTTGCTGGTGTCATGTATAAGCATGGTTTTAGTGGATTTGAAAGTGGTTTGGCAAGCGGTTTTGAGAGCTTTTTTACGGCCTTAAAAGAGACCACGCAAAGCCTTATAAGCGGCATGCAAGGCAACCTTGAGACATCGCTTAGTTACATCTTGCTAGGTGCTCTTGCAGCTGCCATCGCAAATACAAATTTAACAGCCATTTTGATAAATGCAATGAGTAAATTTCTTAGCTCAAATAAGGTCATTTTTACGCTAACTATCGCGTTTATCGCTTGTTTGTCTCAAAACTTGATCCCAGTTCATATAGCCTTCATACCTATCTTGATCCCGCCACTTCTTGCTCTTATGAACAAAATGGGCATAGATAGACGTGCGGTGGCTTGCGCTCTTACATTTGGACTGCAAGCGCCTTATGTGAGCATTAGCGTTGGCTTTGGTCTGCTTTTTCACAATATCCTTAAAAAAGAGCTAGCAAACAACGGCATAAATACAACCATCTCAGACATCTCATCAGTCATGTGGATAGGTGGGGCTTCGATGTTTGTGGGGCTCATCTTAGCCATACTTTTTTATAGTAAAAAAAGGATTTATAAAACTTCTAAATTTGAAAAGGCTGAACTTGATGAGATCGAGCGCGCAAAAAGCCTTGAGATGACTAAAAAAGAGTGGGCGGTCTTAGCTGGTGCAGTTGTCGCCTTTGTCGTGCAAATTTACACTTCACTCTTGCCACTTGGCGCGTTACTTGGACTTTTAGTCATGGTCGTTTTTGGAGGCATCGAATACAAAAAAGTAGATAAGATCATGGATAATGGCCTTGCTATGATGGGCTTTATCGCATTTATTATGCTTGTTGCTGCAGGGTATGGCACCATTTTAAGAGAGAGTGGCGGTATAGACGAGCTTGTAAAATACGCTAGTTTGGTATCTGGCGGCAAGATAGGCGGAGCATTTTTGATGTTACTTATCGGACTTTTAGTCACGATGGGCATAGGCACTAGCTTTGGTACTATCCCTATCTTAGCCTCTATCTACGTGCCACTTTGTCTTAGCCTTGGCTTTGGCGTGCCAGCTATCATCTTGCTAGTTGGTATAGCAGCAGCTCTAGGCGACGCTGGAAGCCCAGCAAGCGACAGCACACTTGGACCAACGAGCGGTCTAAACGCTGATGGTGAGCACAACCACATATATGATACTTGCGTGCCTACATTTGTATTTTTTAACATCCCACTTATCATCGGTGGCGTCGTAGGAGCCATGATACTTGGATAAATTATGATAGATAAAAAACAACCAAAATTATGTAAGGAGTAAAAATGATAGGTATGCTAGTTACCGAAGAGACACCACAGATAGCTCAAATTTTACAAAAAGCGGTTCAAGAGATAAAACGAATAAACCCTCATGCAAGGGTTGAATTTGTAGATTATAACGACTACTATATAAATAAAGAAAATGAACAAAATTTGAAAGAGCTGATCGCAAAACATAGACGTGGCGAGCTTAAATATTGCACTCTTGATGATATTATCGCTGAAACCGATGCCATAATAGAAGGCAAAATTTAAGATGAAAATTCTTTTTACAGAAGATTTTAAAGAGAATTTAAAAGAGATATTAAAATTCATAAAACAAGATAGCAAGGATCGTGCATATACCTTTCGCGATAGTCTAAAAAACGAAATCATAAAAATCCCTGAAAGACCATACTCTTACAGAGAAAACCTAACTATGAAAGATACTCAAGTAAGAGACTTGATCTTCAAGGGATATGTTGTTGTATTCGTTATAGAAGAGAGCGAACAGACTATCACTATCATATCAATCTATAAACACAATCTACCAAATTTAAAATATCCTCAGTAACTATTATTTTTGCCGATATAAATTTTGGAACATCTTTTGCTTTAGAAAGATCATAAAAAATTTTAAAACGAGAAAAAGGATAAGCTCATGATGAGATCACTTTGGTCTGGTGTTTCAGGCCTACAAGCCCACCAGATAGCCATGGACGTAGAAGGCAACAATATCGCAAACGTCAATACTTATGGTTTTAAATACAACCGAGCAAATTTTGCTGATATACTAAGCCAAACTCCAAGAGTTGCTACCGCTCCACAAGGTCAGCTAGGCGGTCAAAACGCTATGCAAATAGGTCTAGGAACGACTATAAACTCAACTACAAGAATTTTCTCACAAGGCACACTAACAGCCACTGATAAGCAAACTGACCTTGCTCTTCAAGGAAATGGCTTCTTTGTCGTCTCTCCAGATGGCGGAACGACAAGATACTATACAAGAAATGGCGACTTCGTCCGTGATAAGGCTGGTAACTTCGTAAATAATAGCGGCTACATCGTTCAAGGCTGGACTAGAGATGATGAGACTGGCACTATCGACTCAACAGGCCCTATAAGCAACATCGTCATCAAAGAAGGTCTTACAACTCCAGCAAGAGCGACAACAGAAGTTAAAATAAAAGGCAATCTTGACTCAGGTAACAGCATCGGTCAAAGAAGCACACCTATATATGCACTTGACTCAGTTGCAGGCGGACGTGACTACAATAATGATGGAATTTTAAATGCCAACGAAGTTCACAACGAAAATGATACAAACAACGACGAATTTTATACAAACTCAAGAAACGAGCAAATTTTAACAGAGCGTGGCGTCGATCTTGGTGTTACATTTGACGAGCTTGGAAACGGACTTGCACTAAGAGATGGACAAGGTATCTGGGTAAGCTACGCAAATGCTAAGACTGAAAAATTTAGCGTAGGTAGCGCTCTAGCACAAAACATCGGTCAGATCAACCCACCAGCTACACTTGATATAACACTAAATGGACAAAATATCAAAACTCAAGCTGGCACGATGACAAGTATCAGTGACGTTGCCGCTGCTATCAACGCTCAGTACAATAAAACTGGCGTTAGAGCTGAAATTTCAGAGGGCAACAAACTAACACTTATAAACAGAAACAACTCAGGTACAACTGAAGAGACAAAAAACATCCACCTAACAGTAAATGCTGGAAACACAGTTGGCGGTCTAGCTAGTAAAGATATCATCACAGCTTATCAATATGTCTATACAAGCTCACAAACAACAGCTGTTCATCCAAACAACGACAAAATCGCAAGACAAATAACAACAACAGAAGATCTTCGCGCTGCTATGCAAGAGGATGCTAGAAACCACGTTGATTATAACGGCGATGGTCAGATCAATGCAAATTCTGACGCACTTGATGCAGCAAAACTTGCAACTGCTGCTCACAAGGTAGCTCCAGGTACAGGTGGCGCAGCTATAACAAATCCAGCTTATGCACTAGCATATAACAACGCTTATGCAGCAGCAGCAGGCACACCTGATCAAAAACACGCAGCCGGTATCGCAGCACTTCAAGCAGCAGCTGGAGATGATACAAACGACGGCGTAAAGATCACTGTAAATAAACTAGGTCAATTTCAACTAGAAAACCCTACAAACGAAATGGCTGATCAAGCACTTTATATGACCACAACTGGTCTTACAAAACCAGCTCAAGGCACAAATAACGCAGCAGTCAATGAAAACGTTCGCTTTACAAATATCATGAAAGCACTTGATGGCGCACTAAGCCCAGGTCAAGCACTAAGAGCAAGTGGTAAGATGATGATGTCAAGCCACGGCTCAACGGCTGAAATTTTTGACTCACTTGGCTCAAAACACACAGTTAGTATCAGATGGGCAAAGACAGGCACTACAACAGATGGTGGTACAGAGTGGAATATGATCATCCAAGTGCCAGAACCTGCTAAGATAAACTACACAGGCGAGGGTCCAGATAACGTCGTAACTGGCTCATTGAGATTTAACTCAAACGGCTCACTTGCAAGTTTTCACCCAGCTACGATAACATTTTCAGCTAACAACGGCTCACAAAGCGGCCAAAATGTTAGTTTAAATTTTGGCTTGGGAACAGACTTTAACGGACTAACAAGCTTTGATAAAGACTCTTCAACTGAGTCTATCTCACAAGATGGCTACACAGGTGGCACACTAAATGACCTAAAGATCGATGAGACCGGCACTATCATCGGTGCTTTTACAAACGGACAAAGCTTTGGTCTAGCTCAAGTGGCACTTGCTAGCTTTACAAACAACGAGGGTCTTCAAAGTGAGGGCGGAAACGTCTTTTCACAAACTGCAAACTCAGGCGAAGCAGTCATCGGCGCAGCAGGCACAGGCGATAAAGGAACGATCGCAGCTTCAAAACTAGAAGCTAGTAACGTCGATCTAAGCCGTGCGCTAACAGATCTTATCGTCATCCAAAGAGGCTTTCAAGCAAACTCAAAAACGATCACAACAAGTGATGAGATGCTAAACACACTTCTTCAACTAAAACAATAATAAAGGGGGCGCTCGCTCCCTTTTAAATTTACAAATAAAATCAGGCTTCTTTTTGTAAAATGCTAAAAAAATTCACAAAAAGAGAAAATATGCAAGTAACACTTCTAAATCACACCCCACTAAATATCTGCTCTCACGCGATCCGCACATGCTGGCAAAGCTTTGAAAAAGGCGATAATGGCGGCGAAAAAGATGTCGAGCTGATAGACAGAGTGGGTAATAAATTTAAACACGCATCAACACTAGAGCATCTTTACTACAACTTCTACATCCAAGGCATCTCGCGCGCACTACTTCAGGAGCTAGCCCGCCACCGCTTAGCAAGCCTAAGCGTCAAATCAACCCGCTACACGCTAAAAGAGCTAAAAAAAGAGGAGAAATTTGAAGTAGGGCAGTTTGAGCGTGCGGCTAAATTTATCGTGCTAACAAATGACGAAATGGTCGATAACGCGAGCATAAAAGCGCTTGAAAATTTACGTGAAATTTTAGCTTCAACTACAAAAAGCCTTGATATAGTTAAATACTGCTTGCCAGAGTGCTATAAAACTGAGCTTACATGGAGCATAAACGCTAGAAGCTTGCAAAATTTCATCTCTCTAAGAAGCTCAAAGTCAGCCCTTTGGGAGATAAGAAATTTAGCAAATGCTATCTACGATGCCTTGCCAAATGAGCATAAATTTATCTTTGAGAAGTGCTTGCCAGATGATGAGGGTTAAAATGAAGTGCAAAGCAATACCAAAGTATAAATTTAAAAAGTGTTCTAATATCTTTTAAAAATATCTTGGTGCCTGCCTATTTTAAAAAGCTTTAAAATTTCATCATCTCTTTGATAAATTATTACCAAATCTCCAAAAACGTGGCACTCTCTAAATTCTTTCAAACTTCCAGTAAGCTGATGATCTTTTAAATCATCAGCTAATTTTTCATCATTTTGTAGTTGAAAAACCACCTTTGAAATCGCTTTTTCATCCCATCCTTGCTTTAAAACTAACTTCAAATCCTTTTTATAAGTGCTAAAAATTTCTAAAATTCTCATCAATGATTTTCTTGTTTTATTTCATTGATCAAGTCATCATGATTTTTGTAAAATCCAACACTTTTTGCGTTTTTTAGATCAAGTAGTGTCTGCTCTGTCGGTATCTCTTGCTCTTTTGAACTATTGACATACTTTATCTTATATTTTGGATCCATAGCTTGTGCCATCGCTTTAAATGCCTCAATAGCTTTTTGACTGATGTTATCGCCTATTATTGTTATTGTTTGCATAGTATGCCTTTTTGTTTTTTTGGGGATTATATCATTTTTTGTTTTATTGTGTTTTTGTCTAAATTTACTTTTTCAAAACGTAAAGAAGTTCGTCTACGTGGATGTTTCTAGCTTTTAAATTTCTGCTGCCACGGTAGGCATTATACTTTTGGCGAAGTAGATGAACTTTGCCCATTTTATTTAGGTTTTTGTCAAATTCATCTTGGTTGATAAAGCCCTCTGAGTTAAACGAGATGAGCACAAATTTAGCCTTTAAATTTGCTATCAGCTCGAAAAATGCCTCGCTTGCTGATGATTTTTTATTAAAAACTGACCTGTTCCAGTCCTTTGCGATACCTGAAACCTTTGAAATTTTACTTGGCTCCTCATAGCTTGCGATGAGATTTAGCATGAAGTAGTTTGAGCCGTATGGATGCTGGTTATAAGGTGGGTCAAGATAGACTAGATCAAGGCCATCAAGCTCTTTTGCCAGTAAATTTGCGTCCTTTTGATAGACCTCAAATGGCACGCTGAAATTTGAAAAAATAGGCTTAGTCAAATTTATATCAGAAGTGATCCTTGAGATGGCATTTTGCCCCCTGCCACCAAACTGACCGATGCCCTCTTTATTTTTATGAAAACCTTTAAAAATTCCACTCGTATTTGCATGAACGCTTGCATTATAAAGTAGTGGAGCTATGAAAAATTTTCTCATCTCCTCTGGCAACATCTCATCTATGAGCCTTCTTGCAGTGTCGATGAATTTGGCATTTTTTCTTGTGTAAAAGACCCGCTCGCCAAAAGCTATATTTTCGTCATCTTGCGGGGCATAAAGCCTTGTTATAAAGCCCTCAGAAAGGCTCTTTTCTATCTCTTTTTCAAGCTTTTTTTGCCAGAAATTTATCTCATCTCTTAGCTCATTTGTGGCGTTTTGCAGGTAGCATGAGTTTGTGATGAAGCTATAAAGCTCCAAGTCGTTTGCGACTAGAAATTCGCTATTTTGCTTTAAAAACCTAGCCACCACTCCGCTTCCACTAAAGAGGTCGCAGCAGCTAAGCTTCTCTTTTTTAAGCTCGTCTTTTGCGTATTTTACGCCTCGCTCGATAAAGCCTAAAAGAGAGCGTTTGTTACCAAGATAGGTTAAAATTTGCTCTTTTAGATAGGCTTGATTTTCTTGTTTAGCTGGCTTCAAATCAGTGCTTTTTTAGTCCCATAGCGTCAAGATCGAGTTTGATCTCTTCGTTATTTATGATAACTAGACCCTGATCTAGAATTTTCTTTGCTATGGCGTGCGCTTCATCAAGTGAGTGCATCTTGTAAGTGCCACATTGAAATTTATTTAGCTCTGGGATTTTATCTTGATCTTTGACTTCTAAGATATCATTCATAGAGGCTAGCCATGCCTTTTTTACAGCTTCTTCGCTAGGTGTGCCGATCACACTCATATAAAAGCCAGTCCTACAGCCCATCGGTGAGATGTCTATGATCTCCACGCCGTTGCCATTTAAATGGTTTCTCATAAAACCAGCAAATAGGTGCTCTAAAGTGTGAGTGCCTTTTTCTGGCAAAATTTCCTCATTCGGCTTGCAAAATCTCAAGTCAAAAACGCTGATATCATCGCCCTTTGGGGTCTTCATGCTCTTTGCTAGTCTAACTCCTGGGGCTTTCATCTTCACATGATCTACGCAAAAACTATCAAGTAGTGGCATATATTCTCCTTTAAATTTTTGGTAATTTTAGCGTAAAAAAGATTTAAAAATTTAAAGGCCCACGTAAATTTACATGAGCCTAGTAGTATTTTTGGGTATTAAAATTTATTTTTTCTAACGTCTGTTAGTATGACCTTTGCCATGCTGTCTATCTCGCTAGTTACTTCATTTGTGTTACTAACGACGCTTCTATTTTCTTTTGTGACATTATCTATTTGAGCGACACTTCTATTTATCATATTTATGCCCTCAGCTTGCTCTTTTATGCTCTCACTCATCTCGTTTATTGATTGAGCTAGCACATTTGTATTTGCCTCGATCTCGCCTAGACTTTTTTGTGTCCTTTCAGCTAGTTTTCTAACCTCATCGGCCACGACCGCAAAGCCACGTCCATGCTCTCCTGCACGAGCAGCTTCTATGGCGGCATTTAGAGCTAGTAAATTTGTCTGATCAGCGATGTCACGGATGATGACGATGATGTTTTTGATCTCTTCACTTTGTCTTATGACATCTCCTGTCTTTTGTGAGATAGCATTCATCGAGCTACTCATCTGCTCAACCGCAGCCGCGCTCTCTTGGATAGAGTCAGCTTGTTTGCTCGCACCATCAGTTAAATTTCTCATAGACTCAGCAAGCATAGTTGCTTTTTCTTCTAAGATTTGAGCTTGATTTAGGTTGCTATTTAGCATAGCGCTTATAGCGTCTCCTGCATTATTTATGCCAACCATCATAGCTTTTAGATCAGCCTCTATGTCATCTCTTAGCTCGATCTTAGCGGTGTAGTCATTATTTGAGTAGGCTTTTAGGATATTTATGACGCTACCTAAATTTTGACTGATAGAGCTAAAGAAAGTGTTTAGCAGATCTTTTAGCTTGATAAGTGATGGGTTATTTGGATTCTCACTTAGTTTGACGCCTAAATTTCCTCTTATCATGTTATTTGCAGCTACATTTAGCTCTTCAAGCATGGTGTTATCTTTTTTGATGCCAGCTATGACTTTGTCTATGTTTTTGTTTATCTCCTCGCTCATCACGCCAAATTCATCAGTAGTGTGGATATCTAGCTTGCTTGGGGCAGTGCTGCTCTCATAGGTGATAAATTTAAATGTATCAGAGAGCTTCTCTTGGATAACGCTGATAGGTTTAAGCGAGCGTTTTAGTAGGAAAAATACAATGGCTGAAAGTATTACTATAAATACCACAGCAAGGGTTAGCTGCGCTTTTAAGATAGGCATAGTATGCTTTGAAAATGTATCCGCACCTATGGCAACGGTTGCTAGCCAGCCATCATCGTTGATAGGTAAAATTTTAGCCGTCACATCTTGGTCTTTAGAGTTTTTATATGAGATAAGACCATTTTCGTCAAATTCTTTATTGGCATATTTTTCTGAGACGACCTTTGTAGCTGGTAAGATAGTGCCAACTTCTGAAGCTACGTCAGAAAAGAGCATAGTGCCATCTTTTTTCATTATATAGGCATATCCACCATCGCCAGTGTTGCCTATCTCGATGATCTTGTCACTAACTTTCTTTACATCTATATCTATACCAACAACGCCAACAAATTTACCATTTTTAGTAACAGGAGCAGTAAAACTCATAACAAGATCGTTTGTAGAAGTGACCCTTGGCTCGGTATAAATTTCTTTATTTTTCTCTTTTGTGCTCTTATACCAGCCTCTAGTTCTTGGGTCGTAGTTGTCAGCTACGGTTGTTCTTTTACCATCTGACTGAAAGAAGTGTCCGTCCTCATCGCCGTAATAGACATATTTCACCGCAGAGTTTGCGACCTTTTTTTCTAATAAGACAAAGTTCATTATCTCATCGCCACTTTGAGCGTCTTCAACTGCTGATGAAATTTTCTTGATATACTCTAAATTTTCATCAAAAAAAGTATTTGCAACACTCTTTATATCTTTAAGGACTTGATCCTCTTTGCCACTGACAAGTTCAACGATCTTGTCCTTTGAAGTAAAATAACTAACCGCCGAGATAGCGCAAAACGAGATGATGAGTAAAACCATCAAGGCGAGTGCTATCTTATTTGTGATAGAACGAAACACCTCTGCTCCTTTAAATTTTGTTTGAAATTTATTTGTAAAACAAAATCGGAGCAAAAGTATAAATGTTTATAGTGTTCTCATAAATTCAGTGCTGTAAATTCCCTCGATGCGTCTTTTCATATCATCATGCCAGCCATTTGTAAGAGTGGTGAGGGCGTTAAATTTCTCAAGTAAATTTAAATTTTCATTTGGCGCGTAAAAGAGCCTATTTATCTCTAAAATGCTCATATGAACTGGGTCACTCTCTATAACCTCTATCGCGTCGCCTGCTTTGCATGAGCCTGGTGTAAGGACGCGGTAGTACCAGCCAGTAAGACCTGTTTCAAAGATGTGAGTTGCCATATTTTCATTGCCCCATCTTTTTGAGAGCTTAAAGCATGGCTTTCTAGGCTGCGAGACTTGAAGCACAAGCGAGCCGATCTTATGGATATCGCCCACATAGACGCAGCTCTCATCAAACCCATCAATACATAAATTCTCTCCCATCGCACCATAAGCCATATTTTTTAATCCTAAAAAGCTCCCCCACTCGGCATAGTTTGCAAACGAATTTGCAAAAACAGCCTTTTCAGGGCCACCGTGATGCTTCGTATCAGCGACGCTATCGCCCTCAAAGCCAAGCTCATTTGCGAAAATTTCGCCATTTTGAGCTACTTTAAAAATAGCTGAGCTCCAAGGTAAATTTAGCTTATCAGTTGCGTTTTGCGAACCGTAGTTTTTCACATCTCCTATTAGTAAAGCTTTTAGTGTTGCCATATTTTTCCTATCAAATTTAGTTTATTCTTAAATTATTCGCGTGAGTTAGCGCGATCGCGATAGCATCGGTGATATCAAGCGGTTTTATCTCTTTATTTATACCTAAAATTTTCTTCACCATAAATGCCACCTGCTCTTTGTCAGCCTTTGCCTTGCCAGTGACAGTTTTTTTTACTTGAAGCGGCGTATACTCGGCAAAGTCGCCATGAAGCTGCAAAATTTTAAGACTAAGTGCCCCACGAAACTGAGCGAGCTTTAAGACCGTTTTTGGGTTGTAGGCAAAGAAGATGTCCTCTATCGCGACCTCGTCAAATTTATGGTTTTTAAAGATGAGATCAAGCCCCTCGCAAAGTTCTGTTATTTGGTATTGAAGTGTGTTTGGCTTTATCTTTATAAGCCCAGCTTCAAGAAGTATAGTTTTAAATTTACTCTTTTCAAGTATCGCGTAACCGCAATTTTTAGTGCCTGGGTCGATTCCTAAAATTTTCATCACAATCTTTTCAATACTTTTTCACGACTTTTTCACGCCGTGAAAAAGTTTGTCGGAGTTTAACAAAGGTTTTATTAAATTTAAGATAAAATCGCTAATAAAATTAATTACTTCAAAAGGGTTTAAATTTGCTAGCAGACGAGATTTTAGAGCTTTTACAGACAAAAATATCCGCTAATGAATTTGACTGCTACATCAAACAATTAAAATTTAACGAAAAGGCTTCAAACGAAGATTTTATAGTTTTTAACGCCACGAGTGAGTTGATGGCTAAATTTATAAAAACTAGATACGCTGAAAAGATCGCCTACCTTTATGAAGTAAAAACCGGCAAAAAGCCAGAAGTCGAGATAACTAGCCAAACAAAGCTAAAAAACATAAAGCAAAACCAAGTAAATGTAAAGCAGATCAAGGCGCAAAGTAGCATTTTAAACCCTGGATATACATTTGAAAATTTTGTCTGCGGCGACTCAAATCAGTTTGCATTTCTAAACGCAAAAGCAGTCGCGGACAAACCTGGCGTGCTTTACAACCCACTTTTTATCTATGGCACAACTGGCCTTGGTAAGACGCACTTGCTTCAGTCAGTTGGCAACTACTGCCTAGATCAAGGTAAGGTCGTCATCTGCGTGACGAGTGATCAGTTTATGATTGATTTTACCACGCATCTAAATAGCCACTCGATGACTAAATTTCGTGAAAAGTACCGAAACTGCGACGTTTTACTAATAGACGACGTGCAGTTTCTAGGTAAAACCGATAAAATTCAAGAGGAGTTTTTCAACACCTTTAACGAGCTCATCGCCAAAAAAGGTCAGATCGTCATGACCTCAGACCGCCCAGCAAAGATACTAAAAGGCTTTGATGAGAGGCTAAAGTCTAGGTTTGAACAAAGCATAATGGCTGATATCACGCCACCTGAGCTTGATACAAAGATAGCTATCATCATCAAAAAATGTGAATTTGACAAAATTTATCTAAACAAAGAGGTCATCGACTACATCGCTACAAATATGGGCGATAATATCCGTGAGATCGAGGGCGCTATCATAAATTTAAACGCCTATGCAAGCTTGATGAGAGTTGAGATAACGCTTGAATTTGCCAAAAACACACTAAAAGATCTCATCAAAGAGAAGCATGAAAATATAAATTTAGAGACCATTATAGAGATCGTGAGCAAAGAGCTAAATATCAAGCCAAGCGACATAAAAAGCAAGTCAAGAGTGCAAAACATCGTCGAGGCTAGACGCATCATCATCTACCTTGCAAAGATGCTTACTACAAATTCGATGCCGCAGATAGCAAACTATTTTGGTATGAAAGACCATAGCGCCGTTAGTCACAATATAAAAAAGATAAACGAGCTCATGGAGAGCAACGAAATTTTCAACCTCAGAGTGACTGAGATAAAGAACAAAATTTTAACAAAAGGATAAAAACAGAATGAAATTCGTGAATAAATGTGAAGAAATGAAAAATTCTTTTCACATTTTAAATAACGATGCTGGCGTGAGAAAAGATGGTTTTCACACTTTCACGCTACCAACTAATACAACAAAAAGAAAATTAAAAATAAGAGGGAGTATTTAATGAAGGTTTTAATAAACAAAAACATGCTTGAGAGCATAGTAACAAACACTAATCCATATCTCGAAAAAAGAGATCTTAGTGCTATCACTTCTCACATCTATATCTCTGCAAAAGATGGAGTTTTAAACATAAAAGCGACTGATCATGAGATAGGACTAGCATATAAACTAAGCAACGTAAAGATCGTTGATGAGGGCTATGCAACTGCTAATGGTAAAAAGCTACTTGACATTATCAAAAGCCTAAAAGATGAAGAGGTAACGCTTGAAACTGTTAATAACTATCTTTACATCAAGCAAAAAAACTCAAAATACAAACTTCCAATGTATAAATTTGAAGACTTCCCAGAGTTTCCAACGATAGATGGCAAGGCTAAATTTGACATAGACGCCATAATGCTAGGCAGAAGCTTAAAGAAAATTTTGCCATGCATCGATAGCAACAACCCTAAATTTGAGCTAAATGGCGCTTTACTAGACATAAAACAAAACTATATAAATATAGTAGGTACCGATACAAAAAGGCTAGCTGTATTTAAATTTGCAAATGAAGCGAGCAATGAGTTTTCACTAATCATCCCTAAAAAAGCGATAAATGAAATTCAAAAGCTATTTTTCGACAAGATAGAAATTTACTATGATGAAAACGTCCTCATCGCTCAAAGCCAAAATTTTGAGTTTTTCACAAAGCTGATAAACGGCAAATTCCCTGACTATGAGCGTGTTATACCAAAAGATATCGCTATAAGATTTGAGCTAAGCAGAGATAAGATGGTTGAGGGTATCAAGACTATTTCTATGCTAAGCGATCAGATGAAGATAACTTTTTCAAAAGAGAGCATCACGTTTGAGAGCATCATAGAGGACAACTCTGAAGCCAAAACGATGATAGAGTTTCAAACAGGACTTGAAGAAGATATCAGCATAAATGTAAAAAATAGAAATTTAATAGACTTCTTACAAAGCATAGAAGATGAGAAATTTGAGTTTGGATTTAAAGATAAAAATTTACCTTTCGTTGTTAGCTCAAAAGAGCTTTTAACGGTTATAAGTCCATTAAATATATAAGTTAAAAAAGGTTTATGATGGAAAATAATTACGGCGCAGAAAATATTAAAGTACTAAAAGGGCTTGAGGCGGTCAGGAAGCGCCCGGGTATGTATATAGGTGATACTAACATAAGCGGTCTTCACCACATGATCTACGAAGTCGTTGATAACTCTATCGACGAAGCGATGGCAGGATACTGCGATACGATAGATGTTGAGCTTACACGTGAGGGCTCAGCGATCATTAGTGATAATGGTCGTGGTATCCCAGTAGATATGCACCCGACTGAGAAAATTTCAGCTGCGACTGTTGTTCTAACTGTGCTTCACGCTGGTGGTAAATTTGACAAGGATACTTATAAAGTCTCTGGCGGTCTTCACGGCGTTGGTGTATCTGTCGTAAATGCCCTTTCTAAAAAACTAGTCGTAAATATCAAACGCGATGGCAAACTTCATAGGCAAGAGTTTTCATGTGGTATCCCTCAAAGCGACCTTGAAGTGATAAAAACTACAAACCGCACAGGCACGCAAGTCGAGTTTTGGCCAGATGATAGCATATTTGAAGTGACTGAATTTGACGATGAAATTTTAGTAAAAAGATTTCGCGAGCTAGCCTATCTAAACCCAAAGATAACTATAAATTTCAAAGATCAAAGAAATGGCAGAAGCGAGAGCTTTCATTTTGAGGGCGGATTAGAGAGCTTTGTGACTGATATGAACAAGGCAAACGCTGTCAGCAAAGCAGTATCATTTAGTGGTGGCGAAGATGATGTTATGGTTGATTTTGCGCTGCTTTATAATGACACTTATAGTGAAAATTTACTAAGCTTTGTAAATAACATCAAAACTCCAGACGGCGGTACTCACGAGGCTGGCTTTAGAGCGGGCCTTACAAGAGTTATCACAAACTACGTTCAAGCAAATGCTGCTGCACGCGAAAAAGATACAAAGATAACTGGCGAAGATATCCGCGAGGGACTAATAGCAGTTGTGAGCGTAAAGGTGCCAGAGCCGCAGTTTGAGGGACAAACAAAGGGCAAACTAGGCTCAAGCTATGTAAAACCTATCGTTCAAAAGATGGTTTTTGACGTGCTTACAAAGTACTTTGAAGAAAATCCTATCGAAGCAAGAGCGATAATGGATAAAGCTCTAATGGCAGCTCGTGGTCGCGAGGCCGCTAAAAAAGCTAGGGATCTAACTCGCAAAAAAGAGAGTATGAGCGTAGGCACACTCCCTGGTAAACTAGCTGATTGTCAGAGCAAAGATCCAGTAATTAGTGAGCTATACCTAGTGGAGGGCGACTCTGCGGGCGGTTCTGCAAAACAGGGACGTGATAGAGTTTTTCAAGCGATATTGCCGCTTAAGGGTAAAATTCTAAACGTTGAAAAGGCAAGACTAGATAAAATTTTAAAGTCTGACGAGATAAAAAATATGATAACAGCGCTAGGTTGTGGTATCGGAGATGAATTTGACGCTGAAAAGCTTAGATATCATAAGATCATCATAATGACCGACGCCGATGTCGATGGTAGCCATATCCAAACACTACTTTTAACTTTCTTCTTTAGATTTTTAAATAAAGTTGTAGAAAACGGCCACATCTACCTAGCTCAGCCGCCACTTTACCGCTATAAAAAAGGTAAGAAAGAAATTTATCTAAAAGATGAAAAGGCACTAAACGAATTTCTTATCGAAACTGGCATCGAGGGCGTTGATATAGAGGGCATTGGCAGTGCGGATTTGATTGACTTTTTAAAGATCGTTGCAGCTTATAGAAGCGTCTTAAAAGAGCTTGAAAAACGCTTTAACGTCCTTTCAGCGATCCGCTATATGATAGAAAATCCAGACATCGTTTCAAAAAGCTACAATGAAATTTTTGAAATTTTAAGAGACTTCTTAAAAGCTGAGGGACACAACATCCTAAACCACTACGTTAGCGATGATGAGGTTAGAATTTATGTCCAAACTGAAAGTGGCCTAGAAGAGCTTGTGGTAAATGAAAATTTATTTACAAATTCACTCTATGAAGAGGCGCTTTACATCAGCCAAAAGATAAAAGAGCGTGGCCTAGACTTGCATAGTGACGTTATAGACGTGCTTGATGAAGTAGAGAAAAATGCAAAAAAAGGTGCATATATCCAGCGCTACAAAGGTCTTGGTGAGATGAACCCTGAGCAGCTTTGGGAGACTACGATGAACCCTGAGAACAGAAGACTTTTAAAGATCGATATAAACGACGCTATAAGCGCTTCTGATACGTTTAATCTCTTCATGGGCGATGAGGTCGAACCAAGAAGAAACTACATCCAAGACCACGCAAAAGACGTTAAACACTTGGATATTTAAAAGAAAAAGGATAAAAAATGAGCGAAGAGATGAAGTATGGCGAGAAAATTTTAAAAGAATTTGACGTAGAGAGTGACCTTGAGGTCTGGGAAAATAAACAAACAAGGGACTATGTCATAAAGATCACTCTGCCTGAGTTTTGCTGCCTTTGCCCTCGCTCTGGTTATCCTGACTTTGCGACCATATATCTTGAGTATGTCCCAAATAAGCTAGTTGTCGAGCTAAAAGCGATAAAGCTTTATATAAATAGCTTTATGAACCGCAACATCAGCCACGAAGATAGTATAAATGAAATTTACTCTGTTTTAGAGAAAAAACTTGAGCCTAAATTTATGAAGATAGTTGGTGACTTCAACCCACGTGGAAATGTCCATACGATTATTGAGATCAGCTCTGATCTAGTGGTAAAAAAGCCAGCTGAAGAGAAAGAATACGCTCCAAGAAGTAGGGAGAGAAGCTTTAGCGACAAGCCGCGCGAGAGACGTAGCACAAGCGATCGCGCTAGTAGTAGAGGCAGCAGAGATGATAAATTTAAAAAAGATGACAAGCCAAGAAGAAGCTCAAACAAAGAGGGCTTTAGAAAGATAAGCTACGCTGATGATAAGAAGCCAAAAGTAGTCAAAAAGGATAAATAATGATAAGTGCTAAGCTTATAGAACATATCTTTAAAGCAGCATCTATATCACGTTGGAACGACTATCCAAAGATGACAAATTTAGTCGAGCTTGACAAGCAGGCTCATAAATTTATCATCGCTTATTTCATAGCAAAACAAGAGCAAAATGCCGACATGAACTACATCATCGAGGCTGGAATTTTTGAGTTTTTAAGTAGGGTCGTAGTCACAGACATACGCCCTGACGTCTTTCACCACATCCAAAAGACAAAAAAAGAGCAGATAAATAGCTGGGTTTTAAGCAATCTTGAGACGCTCATCTCAGATATCGAGGACGGCGAGTTTTTGGAGAGGTTTAAAAACCACTATAAAAACGACAAAACTCACGAAAAAGAGCGCCTTATACTAAAAGCAGCGAGCTATCTTGCCACGAGGTGGGAATTTTCTATCGTCTATCAAACGAGCCAGTTTTTAAGCGATATCGACGAGCTTAAGGCGAAGGTTGAGGAGGAGATGGAGGATTATTACGAGTTAATTGGCGTTAGAAAGATCGCTATGAATCAAAAATTAGCCCGCCTTGTTGATCTAAGCGGCAGGCTAAGGTTTCAAAAGCGCTGGGCACAAACGCCACGCATCCCTGAAACTGCGGTCTTAGGACACATGCTAGTTGTTGCGATACTTAGCTACTTTTACTCACTAAAAGCAAAAGCTTGCAAAAAACGTTTAGAAAATAACTTCTTTTGCGCACTATTTCACGACCTACCAGAGAGCCTCACAAGAGATATCATAAGCCCTGTAAAATACGGCGTAAAGGGGCTAAATGAGATCATCAGTGAGTATGAGATGAGGCTTATTGATGAGAGGATTTTGCCATTTGTACCAGAAAAGATAAAAGATGAGTTTAGCTACATCCTTGGCATCAGAAAAGATGGCGAGAAATTTATCAAAGATGAGTTTGAAAATAGGACTTATGAGCGCAAGATCATCTGCCACGAAGGGACTATGGAGAACGTAAATGAGGATAAATTTAACCCGATAGATGGCAAAGCGCTAAAATACTGCGACAAGCTCTCAGCCTACATCGAAGCTGGAATTTCTATAAGCTACGGCGTCAAGTCAAAAGAGCTAACCGATGGCTTTAATAATATGTATAAATTTTTTAGCGAAAAACCTAAGATCGATGGAGTGGATTTTTTAGAAATTTGCGATGATTTTAATGAGCATTTTGGTTTAGAAAGACCCCCTCTCAGATGACTGCGGCACACACTTAATACAAGTGCTCTGCTGTGTTCCCACCCTGAAGCGGTGCTCATAAAAAGCATTGCACAGGTCTAAGAAGGAGCTTCGCAATCATACAAAAACTATACTTAAATTTAGTTTTATAGTTACATTTTTAAAAATTTAGCTTTAAGAGTATATAATCTCACATAAATTTCACCAAAAGTAGGGCAATGCCAGGAAAGATCAAGCTTCGTTTTTTATCGGCTTTTAGGGATTTTTTCATCTATCACCACAAGTCGTTAGAGTTTCGTGCCAAAATTTTTGCTGCGATTATCTCGGCTAAATTTGACCCAGACGAGGATGATTTTTCCATCTTAAACGACATCGTAAGTGAAATTTATGAAAACGATCAGACTAGAAAAGACTTCTTAATCCAAACCGTTAGAGAGTATGTGGCAAGGGTCAAAAGAAGCGATAGGATCACGCTTGACACACTTCTTTTAAGTATAGATAAAGATATGAAAGATCACAAAAGATATGCTAAAAAGATAGACTTTTCGCACCTTCGCCGCTTGATGAGTGGCTGCGAGGAGGAAATTTTAGTGCAGCAAAGGGTCTATGAGTTTTTGATAAACGAGGTCAAACTCTACTCGCAAAGCGCTTAAATTTCACTCAAATTTAATTAAAAATTTTCGTGGCTTGTAGTTAAATTTTCTCATTTTTGACCTTGTTTTTCTCTATATTTATATCGCTAGCTTAGGCGATTTATGACCAAAATTCGAAATAACACTTCATAAGCTAAATTTACATTGATAAATGCGTATTATTTTGTGATAGAACGATATATACCTTTGGCTAACCATAAAATTTAAAAATAGGATGCTACAAAAATAAAAACAATAAGCATATAGAATTAGCTCACTTGCGATGAGTTGGATAGGATGTAGTTTCTCAGCGACGATCTAGCAAAGGGCAAGACATATATGGCTTTTAAAAGAGTATATTTGCTCCATTATAAAAGAGAGTATCAACACAAAGCTAGGTAAAAACCGCTTTCTTTGGCACGGAGTGAATTAAATTTAAGCTGCTTTTTGCACGGCGGCTGAGTGGGTTATGATGTCGTGTAAATTTAGCTTGTCTTTTCTAAAAAAGCAAAGGCAAAGTCCGATGACGCTAAAGCCAGCAAATGCAAAGCAAATTTGACGCAAGATCGCGTGAAAAAAGCTTAGTTTTTTGCCAGTTTGTAAATTTATGAGATAAATTTCTTGCGCTTTGTAGCCCGGAGTTTGCGCCTTTATGCTAAAAAAGAGGCACATTATAAGTGAGATGATGCTATTTACCACAAAGATGGCAAGCTGGTTGTTTAAAAATTCCTCTTTACCGCCAAGAACGAGATATGTGCTGATGTAAAATATTGGCATACCGATGATGAAAAGATCGATGATAAAGGCCTTTACTCTAGCCCAGATCGGTGCGATTTTTGCCTTTTGTTTTGCCAAGTTACTTTCCTGTATTTATAAAAATTTGGCTAAATTTCTAGCCGTTATCATGCGTGGCGCAAAGCACAGTATAGACGCACTCGCCCTCACACCAGTGATTATAAAGATCAAGCTTTTTTATCTCGCTTTTTAGCACGCCAAAACAGCCTATACACGCATAAACACTAAGAAAAAATAGCTCTTATTTTCGGTCCTTAGCAGGCGTTTTTTGCTAAATTCTTGCATCAAACTAGCTCAACGCCTTTGCCACTTACCACTTCGCCGATCACGTAACCATCGCTATTTACTAGCACAGCATCTACGTTTTCTTTAGGCACAACAAGGATCATGCCAACGCCCATGTTAAATGTCCTCATCATCTCGCTTTCTTCTACTTTTTGAGCTAAGATTTTAAAAATTTCAGGCGATTTTATAGCGTTTTTTTGCACCTTCGCACCAAGTCCAGCAGGAAAGACGCGAGGCAAGTTTTCAACTATGCCGCCACCTGTTATATGTGCCATCGCTGTGATCTTATCTTTTAATTTTAAAAAGTCGCTAACGTAAATTCTAGTTGGCTCAAGAAGCACGTCGATGAGCTTGCACTCATCCACTTTTTCATCAAATTTTAGCCCAAGCTCGCTTACAACTTTTCTTGCAAGAGAGAAGCCATTTGAGTGCAGGCCACTACTTGGAAGTGCGACTAAAACGTCATCAGATTTTACAAATTTGCTTCTATCTATCTCGTCAGCCTCAGCGATACCCACGGCAAATCCAGCAAGGTCAAAGTCGCCCTTTTCATACATCGACGGCATCTCGGCTGTCTCACCGCCGATCAGCGCGCACTGCGCCTTTTTGCAGCCGTTTGCGATACTTTTTACCACCTCTTTGGCGCTTTCTATCTCAAGCTTTGCAGTCGCGTAGTAGTCGAGGAAAAAGAGTGGTGTGGCGAAGTTGCAGATGAGGTCATTTACGCACATAGCGACTAGATCCTCGCCAACGCCGTCAAATTTTTTAGCGTCGATAGCTAGGCGAAGCTTCGTGCCAACGCCGTCGGTCGCGCCTAAAATGGCTGGATTTTTATATCCGCTTGGCAGTCTGACCGCACCTGAAAATGATCCGATGCCGCCTATGACGTTTGGTGTTTGCGTAGATTTTACGAAAGGCTTGATCGCCTCAACAAAGCTATTTCCAGCATCTATATCGACTCCGGCATCTTTATAACTTATCATTTTCGCCCTTTTGGTTATTTTTTAAAACTTTAGCCAAAAGTTGCTAAAATTGTTATCAATTTTCAAAAATGGAGCGAGTTTGCAGAAATTTCCAAACGCCTACGTCATCACAGGCTCGATAGCCAGCGGCAAAAGCACGGTTGTAAATTTACTAAAAGAGCGAGGTTTTAGTGTGATAGATGCGGACCTCATCGCGCACGAACAGCTTGAAATTTGCAAATGCGAGATAGTAAAAACTTTTGGCGAGCAAATTTTAGATGAGGCTGGCAAGATAGATCGCAAAAAACTGGGTGCTATCGTCTTTAACGGGCCAAAAAAGCTTAAAAATTTAGAGCAAATTTTACATCCAAAGATAAAAGCTGAAATTTTTTTCAAAGCTTCGCAGCTTGAGCGTTTGAGGCAAGTTTATTTTGTCGATATCCCTTTGTTTTTTGAAAAAAAGGAGCGCTACAGCGAGTTTAAAAATGTAGCTGTGATCTACGCGCCAAAAGAGCTTTTACTAAGCCGTCTAATGAGCCGAAATGGTTTAAATTTAGAGGATGCAAAAGCTAGAGTAGAGCTTCAGATGGACATCGAGCAAAAGCGAAAAATGGCAAAATTTGTTATAGATAATAGCAGCGACATGGAGAATTTACAGCTTGAGCTAGAGAAATTTCTAGGCCAAATTTGCGCTATTTCTTGATAAATTTACTAGCAAATTTATATGTTTGCATGGCCTCTTTACTAGCTAAATCCCAGCTATCAAGCTCGGCTTTTACTAAATTTGGAAATTTCTTGCTTATATCTTTTAGAGCGTTGCCAACCGACTTTCTAAGATACTCGCTCTCGTCTTCTTTTAGGCTGGCTAGGCGCCTAATGGCCTCATCTGGGTTATCTTTAAAATAGGGCCTATTTGTCCATATCCTAAGCCCCTCGCTTACGGCTCTTTTTGCATTTGCGTTGCCGCTTTTTAGCCACTCATCGATCGTTAAAAGTGCCTGCTCGTAGCCAACTTTTTTACAAAACTCGTCAAACGCCTTTGCTAGCACCTCTTGAACCCTCCAGTTTTCATCTTTTGAAACCTGATCTCTCATAAACGTCAAAATTTATTCGTTATCTGATAGGTGTCCAAAGAGAAAAACCGCATACATCCGCACTTGATAGAACTTCGAGCCGTATGCTAGGTATGCAAGCTCTTTGCAGCGCTCTGCTCCCTTTGCTTTATAGTCAGCCAAAGCCCTTCTTTCTTGCTCTTTAAAGCCATTTTCTATCAAAGAAAACTCTTTTTCTAAATTTAAGATGTAGCCCTTCAAAACGGCTCCTTTAAATTTATTAATAACTCTTATCCAAATTTTAGTAAAATCACGCAAAAAATAAAAGGATGGCTCATGCAAGTCTCAAAATACAACGCTAGCGGCAACGATTTTGTCATATTTCATACATTTTTGAGCAAAGATAGAAGCGAGCTTGCAAGGCAAATTTGCAGCCGAACAAACGGCGTGGGAGCTGACGGGCTCATCGTACTTTTGCCTTACGAAAAGGGCGTAAAATGGGAGTTTTACAACAGTGATGGAAGCTACGCCGCGATGTGTGGCAACGGCTCGCGTGCGGCTGCTAGATATGCCTATCTAAACGGCCTTGTTAGTTCAAGCGAATTTGCTCTGCTAACTGGTAGCGGCGAGGTGATGGCAAGCGTGAAAGATGAGTGCGTCGAGGTCGTGCTAACAAACCCAAAAATTTTAAGCGAGCCACTAAATGAAAACGGCAAAACTTGGTACTTTTACGATACTGGCGTGCCTCATCTTGTAAATTTCACTCGAAATTTAGATGAATTTGACGTCAAAGAGTGCAGGGCGCTTCGCCAAAAATACAATGCAAATGTAAATTTAGCCAAATTTGATGGCGGAGTTTTAAAGGTGAGAACCTATGAAAGGGGCGTGGAGGACGAGACGCTAGCTTGTGGCACTGGCATGGCAGCTTGCTTTTACGGCGCTACTTTAAATTTAAACGCAGCGCAAAGCCTAAAAGTCTATCCAAAAAGCGGCGAGGAGCTTGGCCTTAGGCTAGAAAGCGGCAAAATCTTATTTAGCGGAGCGGTGAAACACTGCTTTGATACGAGTATCGAAATTTAGCTTTTAGAGCGATTTTTACGCTTGCTTTGGGTTAGTCAGAGCAAGCAAATTTTCAAATTTATATCACTAAATTTGCACTTAATGGCTGAACTAAATTTATAGCGGCGCTGATTAAAATTTAAATACAAACCATTTAAGAGTTTAGCTACTTAAATATCTCAAGAATAAATTTATATGAAATTTAGTGGGGTGTAAAAAACTCCTCCGAAATTTTATTTACTGAAGCTTTTAAATACTGCTTTGATACGAGTATCAAAATTTAGCTACTTTGGCTACTGGTAGTTAAATTTGGCTAGTAGTTTTTAAAAGTCGCGGGTAGTAAATTAAAACAAAGAGTTTTATAGAGTTTTTGTTATTAAAATTTAAAGTGTATAAAAAAGAAGATCTCCGCCGAAGCGGAGAAAAAGGTGTTATTTCAAAGCATCTTTTGCTTGTTTTGCAAGTGCCGCAAATGCCTTCGCGTCATTCATAGCTAGATCAGCTAAAATTTTTCTATCAAGTTCGATCTTAGCTTTGTTTAAGCCGTTGATAAATCTTGAATAGCTAATGTCGTTTAGTCTGCAAGCTGCGTTGATACGAACGATCCATAAACGTCTGAAATCACGTTTTTTCTGGCGTCTGTCGCGATATGCGTAAACTAAACTTCTCTCTAGTTGCTCTTTAGCTTTTCTAAAGTGTTTATGTCTAGCACTGAAAAAGCCACGTGCTAGCTTTAAAACTTTCTTATGGCGTCTTCTTCTAACTACGCCTGTTTTTACTCTTGCCATATTTATCCTTTTACAAATTGGCGCTCACAAAGTGAGTCTTGCCCCTAAATTTGGGGGAGTTTGAATGACTTTTTTGTCAAAAACTTAAATCTACGCTGCTTTATACGCCGAGCATTTTGCGAACGGCTGGGACATTTGTGCTGTCCACGTATTTTGGGCCACGCAAATCTCTCATACGCTTAGTAGGTTTTTTTGTTAAGATGTGGCTTCTAAAAGCAGAGCCTCTTTTTATCTTATTTTTACCTACTTTAAAGCGCTTAGCAGCACCGCGAACGGTTTTCATCTTTGGCATGCTAATCCTTTTTGAAATTTTATACGCAAGTGCGTAAGATTTGGATTATAGCGAAAAATCCTTTAGAAAATTTAAATTTCACTTAGACAAATTTGCAATAAATTTACATTAAACTTAAAAGAATTTTAAAATTTATAATTAAATTATTAAATTTGACATATAATCACATATAAGAAATTTATTTTACTAAAGGAGTAAAAATGAAAGGGAAAATTCTCGCATCAATCGTCGCTATGAGTGCGATTTTAGGCACAAGTAGCTTGGCATGCACTACCATTTTAGTAGGAGATAAAGCTTCAAACGACGGCTCTATGTTAGTGGCTAGAAGCGCTGATAGCAAGGCTATAAAGGCACAAGTCTTTTTGATACATCCAGCTACGAAAAACCAAACTGGCATGCACAGCTCAAAGGCACATGACGGCGCAAATGACTTTACATATCCGCTCCCAAAAGATGGCATGAGATACACAACTATCGCAAACTCACACACAAAACTTCACGGTGCAGTCGGCTACAACGAGGCTGGCGTAGGACTAAGTGGCACTGAGACCATCTACGCAAAAGATGAGCTTTTAAAAGTTGATCCATACAACGAAGAGACTGGCATCACAGAAGATGACATCCCAGACGTGCTTTTGCCGCGTATGAAGAGCGCAAAAGAGGGCGTTAAGCTTCTTGGCGAGATAGTTGAGACAAAAGGAGCTGGCGAGGGCTTTGGCGTGGTATTTGTCGATGCAAATGAGCTTTGGTACTTTGAAACTGGCACAGGCCATAAATGGATCGCTTCAAAGATCCCACAAGATGAGTACTTTGTCACTGCAAACCAAGGCAGACTTCACGCTTATAAAGAGAATGATCCAAATTTCATGGGAGCAAAAGATGTCATCAAATTTGCGATCGATAACAAGACTTATGACCCTGCAAAAGACGGAGAATTTAACTTTACAAAGGCCTATACAAGGGATGATGAGAGAGATATGACCTACAACTACCCACGCGTTTGCTGGGTTCAAAGCATGTTTAACCCAAGTCTAAAACAAGACTTCGCTGATGGTCAGAAATTTCCAGTATTTTTAAAACCAGAGAAAAAACTAAGTGTAGAAGATCTAAAAGCTGCGATGAGAGCCCACTACGACGGCACTGCGTTTGATAACTACGCTAGCAAAGATGAAGATAAGAAAAACATCTACCGCGCTATAAGCGTCTTTAGAACATACGAGTCTCACGTCATGCAGGTGCGCCCATGGCTACCAAAAGAGATCGGACGCGTGACCTACGTCGCTCTTGGTATGGCTGATCTTAGCGTTTATTTGCCGTATTACGAGGGGCTTGATGGCTTTATAAAAGGCTACTCAGATGGCTCATATGACGCTGATGACACTTCGATATACTGGGTTTATAGAAAGCTTCAAACCCTTGTGATGACTGATTATGAGAAGTATTCGCCAGTGGTTAAAGAGGCATACGCTAAATTTGAAAAAGAGTTGGCAGTAAAACAGGCTAAATTTGAAGATGAGTATGTAAAACTTTATAAAAAAGATAAGAAAAAAGCGGACAAACTCTTAAATGAATTTAGTCAAAAGACTATGCAAGAGGCTAAGGACTTAACACAGGAGCTTACAAACAAAGTCTTTACTATGCTTACAGCCGATATGGATGCTAAGCTAAAATCCCTAAATAAAGGCAAAAAAGACTAAATATTCTGGGCGCGAAATTTAGTAGCGCCCAAACTTTAAACAAAAATTTGGCAAAGAGCGTTTATAATGCGACAAAAATTCACTACAAAGGAAAAACGCTGATGCCTTGTCCCATGCGTAAAGCTCATTAATCTCGGCAAAAAACATATCAGCGATTTTCAAAAAACACGCAAATTTTTAAATGATTTTACATTTTTTCACATTGAGATAAATCCATTTTTGCTAGCAGGTCCGCTGCATTGTAACTGCATTTTTAACAGCAAAGCTAAGCAATGCCTGAAATTTGGCAAGGACCTTTTTAGCAGGGTTTTTTATAAATTTTACTTTAGCTTAAGAAGAAGCGGGTGTCATCCACCACGTGCGGTGTGATCCAGACTTGTGCGCAGCGCAACAACATTGAACGTGCTGTGGGTTTGGGTCGCAGGGATAAGGGGGCGGTTTCGTAATTCTAGCCTCCTTGTACCTGCATAAAAATATTCAAGGCTGCTGTGCCTTGCGCAGTTTTTAGTATAAATTTAAATTTAAAAAGGATAAAAATGATAAAAAGTTATGTTTTAGGTTTTCCAAGAATCGGAGAAAAAAGAGAGTTAAAGCGCGCGTTAGAGGGCTTTTGGGCTGGTAAAGAGGGCTTTAGCGAAGAGAATTTGCAAGAGACTGCAAAGACGCTTCGCCAAAGACACTGGAAATATCAACAAGACGCTGGCATTTCGGCTATTAGCGTTAATGATTTTTCATTTTACGACCTAATGCTTGATAACATCATCGCTTTTGGCGCCACGCCTCCAAGATTTGCAAATTTAAGCGGCTTAGAGCAATATTTTGCTTGCTCAAGAGGCAATAAAAATGGCGTTGCGATGGAGATGACAAAGTGGTTTAACACAAACTACCACTACATCGTGCCAGAGCTTAGCAGCGAGAGTAAATTTAGCCTAAAAGCGGACAAAATTTTAAATGAATACAAAGAGGCAAAGGCTAATGGCGTAAAAGGCAAGGTAAATTTGATCGGCCCTATCACATTTTTGGCTCTTTCAAAGACGACTGACGGCAGCTGCCCATTTAAGCACCTTGACGCGCTTGTAGGCGAGTATAAAAAGCTACTTGAGCAAATTTCTAAGCTTGATGATGAGATTTTAGTGCAGTTTGACGAGCCGATCTTTGTAACTGACAAAAACGAAAGCGACCTTTTGCCACTTATCACAAAGGTTTATAACGAGCTAACAGGCGTTGCTAGCAACATCAAAATCGTGTTTGCGACATATTTTGAGCATGCGATCAAGGCAGTTAGCGAAGTGGCTAAAACTAAAATTTATGGCATCGCGCTTGACTTCATCCATGGCAAGAGAAATTTCGAAGTCCTTGAGACTATCAAAAATAGCCATTTGACGCTATTTGCAGGCGTGATCGACGGCAGAAATATCTGGAAAAGCAACATCGATGAGAAGGTAAAACTTGTTCGTGAAATTTCAGAAAAAATAGGCGGCAAAGACTTTTACATCGGCACTTCATGCTCACTTCTTCACGTGCCATACACTCTAAAATATGAAGAGAATTTAAACCCTGAGATCAAAAGCTGGTTAAGCTTTGCGGTTGAGAAGCTTGATGAGATCAAGATCATCACAAAACTAGCAAATGGCGAGAAGTTAAATGAGGCTGAGGCTAAAATTTACGAAGAGAACAAAAATGCCGTTAAAACTCGTGCTACTTCAAAGCTCATCCACTCTGAAAGCGTCCAAAAACGTATCAAAAATTTAAGCAAATTTGAGCGTGACGAGAAATTTGAAGACCGCATCAAAATTCAACGCGAAACGCTAAAATACGGCATATTGCCAACAACAACGATAGGCAGTTTCCCTCAAACGGTTGATCTTCGCGTACTTCGCCAAAATTTCAAAAAAGGCGAGATCGACGCGGCCGCTTATGAAGCTGGCATCAAAAAATATATCGATCACTGCGTGAAATTCCAAGAAGATATCGGCCTAGACGTGCTAGTACATGGCGAGCCAGAGAGAAACGACATGGTTGAATACTTTGGCGAGCAGATCAGCGGATATGCATTTAGCCAAAATGGCTGGGTACAAAGCTACGGCAGCCGCTGCGTCAAGCCACCACTTCTCTTTGGTGACGTAAGCCGCCCAGAGCCGATGACTGTTAAGTGGATGAAATATGCTCAAAGTATCACAAAGCACGTAATGAAGGGCATGCTAACAGGTCCTGTGACTATGCTAAACTGGAGCTTTGTGCGTGACGATCTGCCAAGAAGCGAGGTAGCAAAACAGCTTGCACTTTGTATCTACGACGAGATCGCAGACCTTCAAAATGCGGGCATCAGAGTGATCCAAGTCGATGAGGCAGCGTTTAAAGAGGGCTATCCGCTAAGAGCCGAAAATATCCCAGCTTATGAGAAATTTGCGGTTGATTGCTTTAAGCTTTCAGTAAGCTCTGCTGAGGCAAAAACTCAGATCCACACACATATGTGCTACTCTGAATTTAACGATATTATTAAGACTATCGAAGCTATGGATGCTGATGTTATCAGTATCGAGACTGCAAGAAGTGGCAACGAGCTACTTAAAATTTTCAAAGCCGTTGGCTACAAACAAGAGGTCGGACCTGGCGTTTACGACATCCACAGCCCACGCGTGCCAAGTGTCGAGGAGATCGTCGCTCAGATCAAAGCTCTGCTTGAGGTCTTGCCAAAAGAGCAACTCTGGATCAACCCAGATTGCGGCCTAAAAACTAGAAAATGGGAAGAGGTTGAGCCAAGCCTTAAAAACATGGTAGAAGCTGTCAAGATCGTAAGAGGTCTATAAAATTTAATTAAAAAGGATTTGAAAAATGAAAAGGATTTTTCTATTTGTAATATTAATTATCTTTGCGTCCGGATGTAGTTCTGGACGCCACTCTATACCACTCAACAAAGGTGCGTACAAGCAAACAAATATCTATAGTATCAGTGAGGCTTTAAATTTAGAAGCTACCAAAAAAGAGCTAGCAGGCTTTGAAAATGTGAGGCTTGAGTTTGGCTCAAACGACCAAAATAAAAGCGTCATCAAGGCAAATGTAAAGGTTCAAAGATTTATCACTGATAGCGGAGATATAAAGGGCTATTGCCAAGAGGCTTTTGTCGCTGTCATAAAAAGATATATGATAGCTGCTAAAAAGCAAAATGCCGACGTGGCAAATATCGTAAGCTTTTGGCGAGCCGACGCGAAATACCTAAAAGACGAGTTTGTCTGCATGTCGTCAAGAAATTCTGTTGGTGTGGTGATGAGGGCTGATCTAGTTCAAAAGTGAGAAAATGCTAAAAGAGAAAATTTTAAATAAAGAAAAAGGGTTCGTGCTATATGGCCTAACGCCGCCAAAGGCTGAATTTGAAGAGGCAAAGCTGCGTGATATATCAGAGCGCTGGAGCGGGCGGATAAATGATATCAAGGCCGACGGGCTCGTGCTTTACGAGGTACAAGACGAGAGCGAGAGAAATGATAGCGAGAGGACATTTGAGTTTAGTGGGACGCTAAGCCCAGAAATTTACTACAAAAGGTACCTAAACGTCGCAACACCTAGTATATTTTACCGCGTGGCTAGCGGATACGTCGAGGATGAATTTCGTGCAGCACTTAAGGCTCAAAGCTCAAATTTAAACGTTCTAGTGGGGGCAACTTCTAGCACGCAAAAAGTTAGGCTAAATTTAGCTCGTGCCTATGAGATCGCTAGCGAATTTAAAGAGTTAGCAGTGGGCGGCGTCTGTATCGCAGAGCGTCACGGCAAAAAGGGTGATGAGCCACAAAGGATGCGTGAAAAGATCACAGCTGGGGCTAAATTTTTCATATCGCAAGCGATATTTGACGCACAGCTAGCGCGTAAATTTTTAGAGGATTGCGCGACTGCAAAGATAAGCGAGCCGATATTTCTTACATTTAGCACAGCTGGCAATGCAAAAACGCTTGAATTTATCAAATGGCTCGGAGTGAGCGTGCCAAATTCGGTTGAGGAGAGGCTAAATTTAAGCTCAGACTACTTAGCTAGTAGCTGCGAGATCATCAAAGAAATTTGGTGCGAGCTAAAGAAATTTGGCGATGAAAATGGGCTAAATTTAAGCATAAATATAGAAAGTGTCATGGCAAAACGCGCCGAGATAGAAGCGAGCTTGGAGCTAACGCATAAGATGAGAGAGTTATTATGATCTAGTGAGTGAAGGTCATCAAATTTATCTATTTAAAAGTGAGTTTTTGGTTTAATTAAATAAAATTTTTAATATTAATTTAAAGTTGAAATAAATTATGACTAATATATTATTATGCGGTGGTTCTGGTACGCGATTATGGCCTATTAGCAGGACTTTGATGCCAAAACAATTTATTAAATTATTTGATGATAGGTCTCTTTTCCAGCTAACAGCACTGCGAAATAGTGAAATTTGTGATAGGACATTTGTTATAACAAATATTGATCATTACTACTTAGCAATGGATCAGATAGAAAATTTAAATATCACAAATTTCAAATATCTGCTTGAGCCAGTTGGTAGAAATACTGCTCCGGCGATCACATTGGCTTGTCTCGCACTTGATCCAAATGAAGTGGTTTTAGTAACGCCATCTGATCATTTCATAAAGGATGTTAAAGAGTATCAAAAGAGCGTAAAGGTAGCAAAAGAGCTGGCTGAACAAAATTTTTTAGTTACTTTTGGCATAAAACCAAGTTCGCCTGAGACTGGATTTGGCTATATTGAGAGTTTTAGCGGTGATGTAAAGGCTTTTTATGAAAAGCCAGACTATGAAAGGGCAGTTAAATTTCTAAAAGATCAGAATTTCTACTGGAATTCAGGCATGTTTGTCTTTAAGGCAGGTGTTTTCCTGGATCAGATGAAAATTTTTGCCCCTGAGATACTTGAAGCATGTAAGCTAGCTTTCAATAACGCAAAAAAAGATGAATTTGATATTAAAATAGACTCTACCGATATGCAAAATATCCCACAAAACAGCATAGATTATGCTGTGATGGAAAAATCAGATATCGTAAAAATGGTAGCACTAGATGCATCTTGGAGCGATCTTGGAAGCTTTGATAGTTTGGATGAGCAGCTACCAAAAGATGCCAATGGCAATACAATAAATAGCGACCTGGTGCAGATAAATTCTCACAATAACCTAGTTTTATCTAGTGGCAAAAAAATAGCCTTAATAGATGTTGATGATCTAACTATAGTTGATACAAAAGATGCTCTTTTAATATCTAAAAAGTCCTCAAGCCAAAAAGTAAAAAATGTAGTAGAAATTTTAAAAGAAGAGAGCTCTGAGCTTTGCAATGCTCATCTTACTACGAACAGACCATGGGGAAACTACACTGTTCTTGAAAATCAAGATGGCTATAAGATAAAAATAATAGAGGTAAAGCCTGGTAAAAGGCTATCTTTGCAAAAGCATTTTCATAGAAATGAGCACTGGATAGTACTATCAGGTAGTGCCACAGTAACGATCGGCGAGACAACTAGACTTGTTTGTCCTAATGAGTCTATCTATATAAAAATGGGTGAAGTTCATAGGTTGTCTAATGAAGGTAAGATCCCTGTGATTTTAATAGAAGCTCAAGTCGGCGAATATACAGGCGAAGATGATATAATTCGCCTAGATGATGATTTTAAAAGGTGATTTATGGATAAAAAAGTAGCGTTAATAACTGGTATAACTGGCCAAGATGGATCGTATCTGGCAGAATTTTTACTAAAAAAAGGTTATATAGTCCATGGCATAAAAAGGAGAACAAGTCTTTTTAATACAGATAGGATAGATCATCTTTATCAAGATCCACATGTTGATAATAGAAACTTTTTCTTGCACTATGGCGATATGACGGACTCTATGAATTTAACAAGGATCATCCAAGAGGTACAGCCAGATGAAATTTACAACCTAGCTGCCATGAGCCACGTACATGTAAGCTTTGAGACTCCAGAATATGTCGCAAATGCTGATGGTACAGGCACTCTTAGACTACTTGAAGCTATAAGGATACTAGGGCTTGAAAAAAAGACTAAAATTTATCAGGCATCTACCTCTGAGCTTTACGGAAAAGTGCAAGAGACACCACAGAGCGAGACTACGCCATTTTATCCAAGAAGCCCTTATGCTGTCGCAAAGATGTATGCTTATTGGATAACGGTTAATTATAGAGAGGCTTATGGCATTTTTGCTTGTAATGGTATATTGTTTAATCATGAATCACCAGTTAGAGGCGAGACATTTGTCACTAGAAAGATCACAAGAGCAGCTAGTAAGATAGCGCTTGGACTTCAAGACAAACTTTATCTTGGAAATTTAGACGCCAAAAGAGACTGGGGTCATGCAAAAGACTATGTGAAGATGATGTGGATGATACTGCAAGCTCCAGAGCCAGAAGACTGGGTGATAGCGACTGGACAAACGACAGCTGTTAGAGATTTTGTAAAATTTGCATTTGCCTATGCTGGTATAAATTTGAGATTTGAAGGGGCTGGTGTAGACGAGGTAGGAGTCGTGGACTCACTAAATTTTGAAAAGGCAAAAGAGTTAAATTTAAATTTATCTCATTTAAGTGTTGGTCAAACTGTGGTTTGCGTGGATCCAAGATATTTTAGACCAACAGAGGTTGATTTGCTACTTGGAGATCCTAGTAAGGCAGAGAAAAAACTAGGCTGGAAGAGAGAATTTAATCTTCAAGATCTAGTAAATGACATGATGAAATCAGACTTAAAGCTCATGACAAAAGATCTCTATCTAAAAGATGGTGGATATGAGATAATGAGCTATTTCGAGTAAAAAATGGATAAAAATAGCAAAATTTATGTAGCAGGGCACAAGGGTCTGGTAGGCTCTGCTATAGTGAGAAATTTAAAATCAAAAGGCTATGAAAATATAATCACAAGAACTCATAGCGAGCTTGATCTTATGGATCAAAAAGCAGTTTGTGAGTTTTTTGAAAAAGAAAAACCTGAGTATGTAGTACTGGCCGCTGCAAAGGTCGGCGGAATAGTGGCTAATAGTACGTATAGGGCTGATTTTATATATGAAAATTTACAAATTCAAAATAATGTGATCCATCAAAGCTATCTGCATAAGGTAAAAAAACTATTATTTCTGGGAAGTACTTGCATATATCCTAAAGATGCTCCACAGCCAATGAGCGAGGAGGTGCTTTTGACATCTCCACTTGAATACACAAATGAGCCATACGCGATTGCTAAAATAGCTGGCATGAAGATGTGTGAGAGCTATAATCTGCAATATGGTACAAATTTCATATCTGTAATGCCTACAAATTTGTATGGTCCAAATGATAACTTTGACCTAGAAACCTCGCATGTATTGCCAGCACTTATAAGAAAGATACACCTAGCAAAGCTTTTAAGCGAAGAAAAATTTGACGAAGTGGTAAAAGATCTAAAAGCAAGAGATATAAATGAAGCTATGGCTTATCTTGGTAAATTTGGTATTTCAAAAGATAGAGTAGAAATTTGGGGCACAGGAGAGCCTAGACGAGAGTTTCTACACTCAGAAGATATGGCTGATGCATGTGTGTTTTTACTGGAGAATAGAGACTTTAAAGATACTTATGATAAAAATAGCAAAGATATAAGAAATACACATATAAATATAGGCACAGGCAAAGATATCTCGATAAATGAGCTAGCAAATTTGGTTAAAAATATAATTGGCTTTAAAGGTGAGCTATATTTTAACTATAGCAAGCCTGATGGAACGATACTAAAACTAACTGACCCGTCTAAGCTCCACTCTCTTGGCTGGAAGCACAAAATAGAGCTTGAAGATGGAATAAAGACACTTTGTAAGTGGTATTTAGGAAATATGGGGATAAATTTTTAATGAATAATTTTGTGATATATTGTAATGAAAACATTAAATTTGCACTTTTGAAACTTCAAAAAAATAAAAAAAGATTTTTAATTTGTCTTAACAATAATAATTCTGTTATAGGAGTTCTAACTGACGGCGATATAAGAAAGGGTTTCTTGAATGAACTTACTATATATGATACAGTTAATATGGTTATAAATGTTGATTTTGAATATTTGTCTTTAGAATCAACTTTCAATGATGTATGTGAGAAATTTAAATCCGATAAGATAGATTTTTTGCCGATAGTGGATAAAAATATGAAACTTCTTAATGTGATTACAAAAAAACAATTTCACATTATGCTTTTAGAGAATATAAGTTTTGACTTAAAGTATGATTTTTCATCATTTGACCACTATGTTTTGGAACATGAAATCTATAATCGCCCTTGGGGTTTTTATAAGAGTGTAATTTTAACGTCAAATGCGCAAGCCAAGATAATCACAGTATTTCCTGGAGAGGAGTTAAGCCTCCAAGAACATAAAAAAAGAGAAGAACATTGGATTATAATAAAAGGTAGAGGCAAATTGATATTGGATGAATCTTTATCTGATATTTTTCCTGGAAAATATATTTATATACCAAGAGGATGCAAACATCAAATTATTAATAATAGTGATGAAAATATTGTTCTATCTGAAATTCAGCTGGGGGAATATTTTGGTGAGGATGATATTATCAGATATGCTGATAAATATGGTAGAAAATAGAAAAAATATAAATAGGAGAAAGATGTAAATGTCATTTAAATTTGACTACATAGAACCAAAAGTGGTTGCAGAAATTGGGTGCAATCATATGGGACAACTTAACATAGCGAAGGAGCTTATATTTTTAGCAAAGCAAGCGGGGGCTCATTATGTAAAATTTCAAAAAAGAAATAATAAAGAGTTGCTTACAGAAGAACAATACAATGCTCCACATCCTGTTCCGGAGAATTCGTATGGTGCTACTTATGGTGAGCATAGAGAGTATTTAGAATTTAATTTAGAGCAGCATAAAATTTTAAAAGAATATTGTGATGATATCGGAATAGTTTATTCTACTTCAGTTTGGGATACAACTAGTGCAAGAGAGATGATATCTCTTAATCCACAATTCTTAAAAGTTCCGTCAGCTTGTAATAACAACTTTGAAATGTTAAAAATTCTTCGAGATGAGTTTAATGGGCAAGTCCAGCTTTCTATTGGCATGACTTCAAAAAATGAAATTGAACAAATAGTGAATTTTTTTGAAGAAACAAATAAAGCAAAATCGAGATTGCTCATTTATTCTTGTACTTCAGGCTATCCTGTACCGGCAAAAGATGTTTCTTTACTTGAGATTAATCGGCTTTATGAAAAGTATGAACATAGAATAAATGAAATAGGATTTTCTGGACATCATTTGGGTATTGCGCTTGATGTAGCGGCTTATACTTTAGGTGCTAGATGGATAGAAAGGCATTTTACAAAGGATAGGACTTGGAAAGGAACTGATCATGCGGCTTCGCTTGAGCCAGATGGTCTAAGAAAACTTATAAGAGATCTTAACGCTACATATGAAGCACTACACTATAAAAAAGAAGAAATTTTATTTATAGAACAAATTCAAAGAGAAAAATTAAAAAATAGGAAATAATAATGAATATAGCGTTTATTCCAGTAAGAGGTGGGAGTAAATCTATACCACTTAAAAATATTAAAGCATTCTGTGGCAAACCACTTGTTTACTGGACTATTTTATCGCTTCAAAATTCAATTAATATCGATAGAATATTTGTGGCTACTGATTGTGATAAAATAAAAGAAATTGTAAATAACTTTAATTTTACAAAAGTCGAAGTATATGACAGAGATCCTAAAAATGCTGAAGATACATCTAGTACAGAATCTGTAATGCTTGAATTTATTTATAAAAATAATTTTAGAGAGGACGACTTATTTTTTTTGGTACAAGCAACTTCTCCTCTTACACAGACAGAGGATTTTGATGAAGCATTAAAGTTGTTTAAAAAAAATAAAGCCGATTCGTTGCTTACTTGCGTTAGGACAAAGAGATTTTTTTGGAATGGTGATGCGAATCCCATAAATTATGATTTTAAAAATCGTCCACGTAGACAAGATTTTTATGGTCTCTTTATGGAGAATGGAGCATTTTATATAAATAGTATAGGCAATATAAAAAGATATAAAAATCGTTTAAGCGGCAAGGTGTCTATTTATGAGATGAAAGAATTTACAGCTATTGAAATAGACGAAGAAGATGACTGGACAATAGCTGAGAAAATGATGTATAAATATATTTTGTCAAAAAGAATAAAACCAATTATAAAGCTTTTCTTATCTGATGTCGATGGCACTTTAACGGATGCTGGAATGTATTATGGTGAAAATGGTAATGAACTGAAGAAATTTAATACTCGTGATGGAAAAGGATTTGAACTATTGCACCGTGCCGGTATAAAAACAGGAATAATTACAAGCGAAAATACAAAAATAGTAGAGAATCGTGCTAAAAAGTTAAAAGTAGATTTTTTACGTCAAGGAATAGAGCATAATGGTAAGTTAGAAGCAGTTAAAAGAATATGCCAAAATGAAAATATTTTACTTAGCGAAGTGGCATATGTAGGAGACGATATAAACTGTAAAGAACTATTGCAAAGCGTAGGATTAGCTGCTTGTCCTTTAGATGCTACACAAGAGATTAAAGACGTCTTAAATATTATCGTACTTTCAAAAAAAGGTGGAGATGGTGCTGTCAGAGAATTCGCTGAGCATGTCTTAGGAAATTACCATGATAAATAATCTCATACATTTCCCAATTTGGAGAAATGATCAAAAAGCAATTGTGCCTTTAAATGGGCTACAAAAAGATACTATACTAAAATTTAAAACTAAGATCAAAAATGGCGAATATAAATTAGTGTCTAATCCATGCCTATGTGGTAACACTAATGAATTTACAGATATTGTTGTCGCAGAAAAAGATAGATATGGGATACCGTGCTGTAATGTACTTTGCAAGAAATGTGGAATCATTAGACTAAAAGAACGCCTCGACGACTACTCAACTTCAGAATTTTATAGAAATGAGTATAGGGATATATATGTTGGTATGGAATTAGCTAGCGAGGAGTTTTTCAACTCGCAAGTTCAAAGAGGTCAAATTTTTTATAATCTTATACAAGAGAATATTGAAATTTGCAATATTAATACTGTTTTTGAAATAGGATGTGGTGCTGGTGGAATCTTATACCCTTTTTATCAGAACGGTAAAAGAGTATCTGGCTGTGATTTTGGAGAAAAATATTTAAGGTTCGGACGAAATAAAGGATTAAATTTATATCAAGGCGAGTTTGATATTGATAAAACTCCAAAGAAATCTCAGGACTTAATAATTTTATCTCATGTTATGGAACATTTTAATGAACCAATAAATACAATGAATAAAATTATAGAGTTGATTTCTGATGAAGGATATTTATTGGTAGAAGTACCAGGCATATTTGATATTCAAAAGACATATTTTAATCCAATCTTGTATTTTCAAAATGCACATGTGCATAACTACTACTACTACTACTACTTAAAGGTTTTTTTCGAATCATTAGGCTTGAGGGTAATATATGGTAATGAAAGGTGCACTTTTTTACTTCAAAAGCTTATTGATTGGAGTATGAGAGATAATATTGTAATTTATGATAAAGAGATGACGAAATGGGCGGTTAAGGTCGAAAATCAATTAAAAAGAGATTATATTTTACATGTTTTAAAGTTGAACCCTTATTATATTAGGGAGGCAATTATAAAGCTATTAGATAAGCTAGGCATGAAAGAATTTGTAAAAAGAATATTGGGCAGATAAGTTGCAAAAAGTTATTTTACAGAATTTACTAATAGCTATATGTTCAAAAGGATTGTCTTTTTTATCATTTATATATATAGCCAAGAGTCTTTCAGAAAGAGACTATGGCACTTTTGTTTATATAACGATGGTATTGTCTTTATTGCCGTTATTACAATTGGGTTCTATGCATGGTACGGTCATTTTATTACCAAAATATATAGTAGATAAAAAAAATGAGAATGAATTATTTTTATATAGTAACATTATTTCTCATATTATTCAGTTTATAGGTGCAAGTATACTTTTGCTATTAAATATTAAGCTTAGTTCATCAGTAATTCTTGTAATAGCTGCAAATTTCTTTTTTTCACATTATACGGAAAATGTTAAGATTTTTTTAAATTCTAAACATGAATTTGAAAAAGTTAATTTTTTAAAAAGTTTAGATGAAATACTTAGACCATTTGTAACAATATTAATATTTTATTACTATCAAAATATTGAGTCTATATTTATTGCTCAGTTTATAGTAACATCCGTAACTTTTTTAGTGTCTTTTTGCTTAGTCCCATTAACATTTTATAATATTAAATTCTATAGTTTTAAAAAAATTGTTTTTGAGATCTATAAGATAGGTTTTTTTGTCTATTTGATCTGGGCGATAGACCTGCTCTTTAGAACTGCAGATAGATGGTTTATATCTACCTTTTATTCTTCTGAAGAACTTGCTACATATGGTTTTACATCTTCGTTAGCTATGAACATATGGCTGTTATCGATGAGTTTTTTTGGGCCATATTCTCAACTATTATACACATACGTAGCACAAAAAGATTTCATTTCTGTAAAAAATATCGTGGAGACTACCAATAAAAAAGTATATGTTTTTTTGGCAGTAACCTCTATAATTGCAGTAATAACATATCCATTATTCTTAGAAATTATTGTTAAAAGATATCTTGGTACAGAATTTCTATTTTTTGTTCTGATTTTATCCGCAATATTTTTGTCGATTAATAATATGTATATTTATTATATGATTAGTGATAATCATCATTTTGTATTATTAAAATATCAATTTATAATTTTAGCCTTAAATTTAATTTTAAATAGTATTTTTGTTTTTTATCATACTGATATTTTATATTATAGTTATTCAACAATTTTTTCTTTAGGTATTTATTTTATTTTAGTAAAAAGATATTTTTATGCTGATATACTTAAAAAAATATATTTGCAGTGTGTTAGTTGAGCTTAGGTTGGAGTGTAGTAATGAAACGTTTAGTAAAAAAAATAATACCACCAATACTATTAAATGGATTAAGATATGCAAGAAGCTATATTCATTTTTTAAAATATAAAGAAATAATATTAAAGAATATTAACTTAAAAGACAAACATAAAGGCAAAAGATGCTTTATTCTTGGTAGTGGTCCATCAATAAAAAGCGAAGATCTAAAGCCATTAAAAAATGAAATCGTGTTCGCACTTAATAATTTTTATGTACATAACGATTTTGATGAGATTGCAAGCGGAGATATACAAAAATATTATTTAGTCGCTCCTATTCACCCACCACAAACGGAAGATGAATGGAGGCGATGGCTTGAAGATATGGAAAAGCATGTACCTGTAAATGTTAATATGATTTTTGGACTTAATATGTATGATTATAATATAAGATATATCCTTGAAAAATACGGAATATTTAAAAAACATAATATTAATTGGTATTTTGCTGGAATCAATGTAGACAAAGAATATAAGTTTAAAGAGAAAGATATAAGTATTGAAAATCAAATTTGGGCTGCAAATACTGCTAGTACATATGCTTTAATAGTTGCTATTTATATGGGATTTAAAGAAATATATTTACTTGGAGTTGATCACAACTACATCTGCTTAAAAAATGAAGAGAGCTTTAGATTTTATAAGACTTCTATTCATCAACATAATGAACAAATAAGAATGGGCACCAAGAAATCAGATGAATTTTTTTCTACTGGTAAGGTATTTTTGGAAAAAGAGTTAATTGCTGAAAATTTTAAAAATGGTGAAATATTTAATTGTTCGGGCGATAGTTTGTTAAATATGTTTGAGTACAAAAAATTTAAAAATATAATGGGTGGGTAATGCAGCCAAGATTGCAGTATCAACGGTTTTATACTTATTAGAGTTTATTTTTTGGATAAAATAATCAAAAAGGAAAGGAAAATGGTAAAATGAACTTTATACCTATATCACAACCATCTATTACACAACTTGAAATAGACTATGTGAATGATGCCGTAAGATCTGGATGGGTATCTTCGCTAGGTGAATATATTACTAAATTTGAGAATGAATTTGCATCTTTTTGTGGGACAAAATATGCTCTCTCTGTTTCAAATGCTACGGTTGGATTGCATTTAAGTTTAGTCGCGCTTGGTATTGGCAAAGACGATGAAGTTATTATCCCAGATCTAACTTTTGTAGCAACTGGAAATGTCGTAAAATATGTGAACGCTAAGCCCATAATTGTTGATATTGATCCAGATACTCTTTGTATGGATGCCAATGGTATCAACAAAGCCATCACTAAAAACACAAGAGCAATTATCCCAGTCCACCTTTATGGGCATCCGGCGGATATGAATAAAATAAATAAAATAGCTAAAGAAAATAATCTTTTAGTTATAGAGGATGCGGCTGAAGCTCATGGTGCAGAGATAGATGGAAGACGTGTTGGTGGTTTTGGTGATGTTGGTGTTTTTAGTTTCTATGGTAATAAAATTATAACTTCTGGTGAAGGTGGTATGATTACGACTAACAACAAGAATCTTTATGAAAGATTAAAATTCTTAAGAGATCATGCAATGAGTTCAGAAAAACGATACTGGCATACCGAAGTAGGATTTAATTATCGTATGACAAATCTCCAAGCGGCACTTGGGTTAGCTCAATTGAGGAGGATAGAAGATTTAATCCAAAAAAGAATCGAGATATTTGAATGGTATAAAGAAGGGTTATTTGACGCTGAAAATATTTCATTAAACAGAACTCAGGCAGGTATAAAAAATGTTTATTGGATGATATGTCTAGAAATATCGGGCTATACAGAAAAACAAAGGGATGATTTTTTGGTAAAGCTAAAAGAAAAAGGTATTGATGGAAGACCATATTTTTATCCATTATCAGACATGCCTATTTTTGATAGCGTAAATACTTATAATGCTCATAATATTTATAAGACAGGACTTAATTTGCCAAGTTTTTTTGATATCACAAAAGAGCAAGTTTTATCTATATGTAAAACTATAAAAGAAATTTTATACGAAAAATAATATTTTATAACAATTATATAAAAAAGGATATTTTTTGGCTGTATTTGAGGGTTACTATAATGATTTTTACAAGGAGTTATCTAAAGTAGATATGCAAAATAATTCTTTTTCCAAGATAGAAGATATGTTGCCAAAACTTTATGGCAATGAAGAATTCTTGGATATAGGCTGCGGATACGGTAGTGTTAGTTATGAGCTTATTAAGAAAGGGTTTATTGTATCTGGGGTTGAGATCAACAATGAAGCATTAAAAGTTCTTTTGGATAGAGGATTTAAAATTTATAAAAAAGATATTTCAGAGCCCTTAAATATAAACGAACGTTTTAATGTTGTATTATTGCTAGATGTATTGGAACATGTATTTGATCCGATGAGATTGCTTGAAGAGTCGGTGAAACTAATAATGCGAGACAATAATGATATAGGTGTTGGGGGGGGTATGTCATAGTTAGTGTTCCTCTTTATTTTGATTTTCTGGATAGATTAAAAATTTTATTTACAGGTAGCATTATTAGTTTGGACAATTTATGCTATGGAATTGATAATTATAAGAAGTTTAGAAGTTATAATTATGATCACATACGTTTTTTTAGACCAAAAGATGTTCTTGAGATGGGTGAGAAACTAGGGCTAATAGTTGATAAAGTAAGCTATGGCGCAACTGGTTATATAGGTAATAAAATACTAAAATGTATTGTGAGGTTAATCTCGAATAAATATACAGTCAATCTAGCTCCCAATTTACTAGCACATTCTATGAGAATTAGATGGAAAGTGAAATGAAAAAAATTGGCATTCTTGCATTTGGAGATCCAAAAGGCGGTGGGGTTTATCAATATACTCGTTCTATTATAGATGTCATCACGCAAGATAAAAATAACACATATATTGTATTTACTGATGCCAATAATGATAGTTTTGATGAATATAATATAGAGATTAGGAAAATAAATAAACCAAATATTTTTATTTTAAATAAATTAATAAGATTTCTTCAAATTTTATTATTAATTAGAAAGCCATTTTTTTTTACAAAATCTGAGAAGGATGTTTTTCTTGATATAGATAAATTCATTTGTCCTGTTATATCCTTGTATCCGCATTTCTATTTAAATAAGCCTTTTGTTTTTACATTGCATGACATGCAAGAAAGATATTATCCATATTTTTTTACATTAAGAGATAAGGTTATAAGATTGCTAAACAATAGGTCTTTATCAAAAACAGCAGATAAAATTTTATGTGAATCTCAATTTGTAAAAAGTGATATTATAAAATTTTTGGGAGCTGATCCAAATAAGGTGCATGTAGTCCAATCACCACCTCCAAAGTGCTTTAACAGTAGCACCATAGATGAAAATTTGTATAAAACTATAAAAGCAAAATATAACCTTCCTGAAGAATATATCTTCTATCCAGCTCAATTTTGGCCACATAAAAACCATATAAAATTATTAGAAGCTTTTGGTATTGTTAAAAAGGAATTCAAGGATTTAAAATTAGTTTTTACTGGGTCAAAACAAAATAATTTCCAAAATGTGGATCGTAGGATACAAGAACTGCAATTAGAAAATGACATTGTTTATCTTGGTTATATAGATTATTCTGATCTTCCATTTTTATACAAGATGTCTAAATTTTTAGTTATGCCCACACTTTTTGAGAGCATTAGCATCCCCATATATGAAGCATTTTCATTAAAAGTTGCGGTTTGCTGTTCTAATGTTGTAGCTTTGCCTGAACAAGTGGGTGAGGCTGGCTTGCTATTTGATCCAAACAATGAAAATGACATTGCTAAAAAGATGATTATGTATTTAAGTAATAATAAGCTTCTGACAGAAAAAGCAGAACAAGGGTATTTAAAAATAAATAGTTTTGATTATGAGGCTTACAAAAAATCAATCCTAGAGATAATAAATTCATGAGTTTAGAGCAACCAAAAATTTCTATCATAACAGCTGTTTTTAATGGCGAGAAATATTTAGAGCAAACTATTAAAAGCATCATAAATCAGACTTATAAAAATTTTGAATACATCATAATAGATGGTGGAAGTACTGATGGTACTTTAGAAATCATAAAAAAATATGAAGATAAAATTTCATATTGGATTAGCGAAAAGGATAATGGCATAAGCGATGCTTTTAATAAGGGTGTAACAGCTGCAAAAGGTGATTATATAAATTTTCAAGGTGATGGCGATGGATTTTTATCTAGTGAAACTTTAGAGGAGATTTTTAAAGATATAAAGGCTGGAGAGTCATCTATAATAAGCACAAGGATACAAAGAGTAGACGAAAAAGGAAATGAAATTTATAGCTCCAAATTTGTCAAGAATTTTGATAAAAGATCACTGCTATTTAGGATGTCCTTGCCGCATCAGGGATTGTTTGTACCAAGGAGCTATTTTGAAAAATATGGACTTTTTGATCTAAATAATAAATTTTGTATGGACTATGAGCATTTGCTTCGAAGTTATAAAAATTTTCCAAGCGTTATAACTAAAGATATCGTTTCTGCCAGATGGCGAGATGACGGCATTGGGAATGGAAGAACTCTGGAGATATTTAAAGAGTATGATAAGATAAAAAGAGATAATAAAGTAGCCAGTGCATTAGTTTTGGATCTAATTAAATATTGGATTTTATTTAAATACTATGTCAAAAGGTATATTGGGAGATTATGAAATGCTAAATGTATTAAAATATATATGGAATAAAAATAATGGTATATGTAAAATAAAATATTTGTTTATTGGCATGTCTTTTCAAATTTTTAAAAGATTATCAAAAAAAATAATATCAAAGACCATTTTTAATGGCAAAAATATTTTTTTATATCCTAATTGCAATGTATCGAGCATGTATGCATATACCGATATACCAGATAGAGAAGAAATTTTACTATTAAGAGAATTTGCAAAGCAAAACAATTGTCAGAAATGCGGTAAAACTATATTTTTAGATATTGGTGCAAATATTGGTTCCTATAGCATTTCAATGATCGATGTTTGCGATAGTGTTATAGCATTTGAGCCACATCCTTATACATCTAAAAGATGTAAAATGAATTTTTTGCTAAATAATTTGAACGAAACACTTGTAAAACAATTAGCTCTATCAGATAGTATAGGTAGTGTCCATTTTTCAGATTATGGCGGAAGCTCGACTGTAAACCATATAATTAAAACAGAAGATGGCATAGAGGTGCAAGCAATAACATTAGATAAATTTATTGTTGATAGTAATTTTTCCCAAGATAATAGGTACATAGTAAAAATTGATGTTGAAGGCTTCGAAGAACAAGTGTTAAAGGGAGGAAGGAACTTTTTTACACAATATAATATTCAAGCTATTGTATTTGAATGTTTTTCTCAAAATAGAGTATTTGATATATTAGAAACGTATGGTTTTACAGAAATTAAAAAGTTAAGTGAGAATAACTATTGTGCAACAAAGAGTTGATTGGGTTGATACTTTAAAATTCATAGGGATCTTGTCGGTTATACTAGGGCATATAAATTTCCCATTAAATGGCTTCATATATACTTGGCACATGCCGCTATTTTTTATGGTCTCTGGTTTTTTTATAAAATTTGAAACCTCTTTTAAAGATTTTGTAGTTAAAAATTTCAAAAGATTAATGATCCCATACTTTATTTTTTCTATTATTGGTCTTTTTATGGAGATGCTAAAAAGATATCTGCTGCATAGAGAGGCTCTGGATTATGTACATGAGATCAAAGGTATTTTTATAGATATGGATTTTGCTGGACTTTGCAACACCTATGCTTTCGTTCTATGGTTTTTACCAGCACTATTTTTTTCAAGAGTATTTTTATATTTGATAAAAAATAATATACCTAGCTTGCTCTTACAATCATTTGCAGTCGTGTTTTTATTTATAGGTAGTTTTTATATAGATCTTCCTTTTGGACTCGATAGCGCCCTAAATTCATTGATATTTGTCTATGTGGGGAATATTATTTTTGAAAAAAGATTGCCTAATATACTGGTTTTGCTGTCTTTTGTAGTGCTTGTGGCGATCTATCTTTTTGGATTTAACTTAAATTTGGACATGGCAAGTAAAGCTTACTCTAATAAATTTTTAAATGTGATTTGGGCTGTCTCTTTCGTCTATGTGCTTATTTTTTGCATAAAAAGTATAAGATTAAATAGTAAATTTATCAAAATATGGGGCAGTAATACCATGCTACTTTTTATACTGCATCCATATACCAACAATATCGCTCACATAGTTGTTCAAAAGGTTTTACAATCAGATTACTGGTTATTTAAATTTATTATTTCTATGGTGTTACTTTCTCTTATGATTTTTATAAAAGAGAGAAATAAAAATTGGTTGGTTTTTAAATATGTATGATTATTTGATAGTGACTCATATACCAGCTTTTTATAAGATAAATTTATATAACGAATTGGCAAAAAGATTAAAGATATTTGTGATATTTATCTCATCAGATACTTCGCAAAAGCGTTCAAATAACTTTTCTAGTGTAAATGATGCACTATTTGGTTACGAGGTCTTATATCAAGGAGATTTTCAAACAAGAAAAATTTTTAAAAATATATTGGCTATTAAAACTATACTGAGCAGAGTAAAATTTAAGAGAATTTTGGTCAGCGGATGGGACTTGCCAGAATTTTGGTATATAGCTTTTACGAGCAAGAAAATCAAAAATTGTCTAGCTCTTGAGTCAACTATCTTTGAAAGTAGTTATAAGGGACTAAAAGGCTTTATAAAAAAGATATTTTTGTCAAGGATTTCTACAGTTTTTGCCTCTGGTAGCTTGCATTGTGATTTGCTAAAAGCATTAAATTTTCAAGGAGAAGTAAAAGTCACAAATGGTGTCGGCATCATAAATAAACCAGAATTTATAAAAACTCAAAAGAAATTTAGTGGTAGATTTTTATATATTGGCAGGATTGTGGATATCAAAAATTTAAAATTTCTAGTAGAGATTTTTAATGCTATGCCAAATTTTACTCTCACTATTATTGGTGTTGGAGAGCAGCAGGAGTTTTTGCAGTCTATTTCAAATAAAAATATAATCTTAAGAGGAGCTGTGGAAAATAAATTTATAGGTGCCGAATTTGCCAAAAATGATGTTTTCATTTTACCTAGTTTGATCGAGCCTTGGGGGTTAGTAGTAGAGGAGGCATTGTATTTTGGACTACCAGTTTTGATAAGCGATCGTTGTGGCTCTTCTGAATTGATCAAAAACGGCATAAATGGCTTTATATTTGATCCTACTGACAAAGATAATCTTATAAAAATAATAAGAAATTTTGACGATACATTATTGCAAAATTTATGTAGCAATGCTGATAGCTATGACATTAATGCCAAAGATACACAGCAAATAAGCGCATACTTATGAAAATTCTAATAATCCACAATAAATATCAATCAAACAATATCGGTGGTGAGGATATTGTTTATAAAAATGAGCTAAACGCACTGCGCAAAAAACTAGGAGATGAAAATGTTTTTTTCTATGAAGTTTCAAATGACAATATAAATAAGTTTAAGCTTCTTTTTGAGATATGGTTTTCAAAAAAATATTACGAAGAGGTTAGAAAAATAATAAAAGAAAATGGCATTGAAATCGTTCATGTTCATAATTTTTTCCCGCTTCTTACGCCTGCTGTTTTTAAGGCCGCTAAAGATAGTAAAACAAAAGTGATCCATACTTTGCATAATTATAGATTGTGGTGTATATCTGGGATCTTATATAGAGATGGTTTTGGTATCTGTGAAATTTGTGCGCATAAAAAATTTTCTTTATCTGGCATTTTAAATAGATGTTATAGAAAATCACTTCTTCAAAGTTTTGTAGCACAGCTGGCTTTTTGGTTTTATAAGTTAATTAGAGCTTTTAAAAATATCGACTATTTTTTTGTCTTAACAAATTTTCAAAAAGATAAGGTTAAAAGTCTTGGAGTGAGTGAAAGCAAGATCATTTTAAAGCCAAATAGCTTACAAATGAGATTTGACATAGAGATACAAAAACATAACTATGTATATGTGGGGCGGCTAGAGGAGTCAAAGGGGATTTTAGGGCTTTTAGAAATTTGGGATCAGCTAGACGAAAAGTATATTTTAACCATTGTTGGTGGCGGAGATATTGAAGCACAACTTAGACAAAGATATACAAAGTCAAACATAATATTTAAAGGTAAGTGTCCAAGAGAAGAAACCATGACTATTATCTCACATTCAAAGTATTTGTTGCAACCATCGCTATTATATGAAACATTTGGATTGACTATCGTAGAAGCCATGAGCGTAGGAGTGCCAGTCATAGGATATGACATAGGAACAAGGGGTGATTTTATAAAAGATGGTGTAAATGGATTTTTAAGTGGCCCTGATGAGCTAAAAAATGTGATAGAAAGATCGTACTATTTTGAGAATTATGATAAGCTATCAAAGGCTGCAAAAGAGAGCGCAAAACAATACAAAAATGAGTATGTTATTGAAAAGCAGATTGAAATTTATAAAAATATTTTGGAGAATAAATTTGAAAATATCAATCATAACAGTTGTGTGGAATAATGCAAAAACGATAAAAGATGCCATAAATTCTGTTTTAAATCAGAGCTATAAAGATATAGAGTATATTATCATAGATGGAGCTAGCACAGATGGTACTATAGAGATAGTGCAAAGCTACGGAGATAATATCAAATTTATCAGTGAAAAGGATAATGGTCTATATGATGCTATGAATAAGGGCATTAGAATGGCTACTGGGGATATTGTGGGTATATTAAATAGTGATGATTTTTACGCAAGTGATAAAATTTTGCAGATAGTGGCTGATGAGTTTTTAAAGGGCAATATCGATAGTGTATATGCAAATCTTGAATACATAGATGCAAACGATCCAAAAAGAGTTATAAGATACTGGAGGTCAAAAAAGTACCAAGAAGGTCTTTTTAGATCTGGCTGGCACCCAGCACACCCTACCTTTTTTGTCAAAAAAGAAATTTACGAAAAGTATGGAGTTTTTGATCTTAGTTTTAAAATTGCCGCTGATTATGAGCTTATGTTAAGATTTTTTGAAAAATACAAGATCACAAGTAGCTATGTCGATGAAGTTTTTGTAAAAATGAGAATAGGTGGCAAGAGCAACAAAAGCATTAAAAATATCATAAAAGCAAATATGGAATCATATATGGCATGGAAAGCTAATGGTCTTTACATAAACCCATTAAGGTTTCTACTAAAGCCTTTTTCAAAGATAATTCAATTTATAAAAAAATAAATTTATATGTAAACCCCCTCACTCCACCTTATATCCAGTGCCTCGCACGGTTTTTAGACAGATAGTTGGTATCTTAGCTCTTATCTCTCGCACGAGCGATCTTATGCGGTCTTGTGACAAGGTTTCGTTTTTATATATGTGGTGATCTATCTCGTCGTAGGTGACGACGTGGGGCGAGTTTTTGCATAAAATTTCAAGTAGCTCGCTCTCTTTTTTGTCAAATCAGATTTTCTTATACACTGGGAGTTTTTGTCAAAGATTTAGCTCAAATTTAGAGCCTAAAAGCACCTTGCAAAGCCTAAAAACATGAAATAAAAACTAAATGGCTTAATGATAAAATCATTAACCCTAGCGTAGTAAATCCTCTTAAAAACGCTAGGGACGCTCTCATCTAACAAAAGCATAATGGGAGTGATGTTTTGGCTATCTCTTATAAATTTAACCAGATCAAGGTTTAAATTTCTAGCCTTTACGTCAAAAACATATAGATCATATCTGTTGCCACACTCAAAGTCCTTGATGACTTCGCTGGCGCTTTTTAGCTGCATCATCCTAAATCCAAAGCGGTAAAGCGATGCATTTAGGATGACATTTTGCTCAAAGTCGCTTGAGAGCAGCAAGATCTTCTTCATCAGCCAGCCATGCCACCGCCGACTGGTTTTTTGGCGTCTTTTTCAGCCTTTTGTTTTAAAAATTCCTCTTCGTCTTTTGTAGGTTTGTACTCATCTTTGAAGAATTTTTGCTTAGTTTCGATCCTCTTTTCAAGCATCTTCTTATCATAAATTTTATATGTTGGCTTCCAATACTCAAGATAGTTTCTAAAGCCAGCGCTGTGACCTGCGTCGTAGTGGCAGCTTACACATTTTAGCTCTTTAGGAGTGTCAAGGAGCTTTTTGTAGTGAGCGTGCATCTTTTGAGCTTGCGCTGAAGTGTTGTTGCTATCTATCACGTTTGTGTGGCAGCTTGTGCAGCCGTTGTCAAAGACGAAATGCTCGCGGTTTTTGAGGTTTTTGTGCCAGTCGATCGCGCTAGGATCGCCAAAGAAATGCACCCAGCCCTCTAAAATGCCGTTTTTTGCCTTTGTTAGGGCGTATTTTACGATATTGTCATGCGGTATGTGACAATCCACGCATCTTGCTTTTATACCTGTTTTGCCCTTGCCGCTGTGGATATCGTCGTTGTAGGCGATCACCATAGGATCCATCTCGTGGCAAACGATGCAGAATTTATCCCCACTCGTCTCATCAAGCGCGTAATGAACTGGCAGAACGACTAAAAATCCAACAATTCCGCTTATGAAGATTATAAGCGCTAGTAATTTTTTTGAAATTTTCATGGTGTTACTCCGTTCATCCATTGTGGTACCTCGTGTTCATGGCACTCAGAGCACATGTTTGTAGATGGTTTGTGTTCGTTGTGGCACTCGTCGCAGTACAAAGTCGGACCATCGTGAACAGAGTTGTGAGGATTTGCCTTTAGAGTATCCATAAATTTTAGCCTCTGGGCTAAGAGCTTTTTGCTCTTATGACAGGATAGGCAGCCAGCGTCGCCGATCGCTTTAAATTTGCTAGGATCATCGCCCTGGTTTTGGTGACAATCAACGCAGTCAAGGCTTAGGTGTTCATGATGAGGTTTGATCTTATACTTGGCTCTTAGCTCATCAGAGACTACTACTTTTGTGACGTTTAGATCGCCCTTTGGCATATCGGCGCCAAAGAGATGAAGCGAAAATAAACAGGCAAAAATAGCGATGAATTTAAGCTTATTCATACCCTTTTCCTTTCTTTTAAGATTTTATAAACATCAAATTTCAATGGAAAACTAATATTTTTGCTTAAACTTATTTTTATGAAATTATAGTCCTTGCTTGATTAAATCTGCATTAATAATATTTTAGAGTACTAAAATATAGACTAGTTTTATGAAGTTGAATTTTAAAGAAAAAGATAATTAAGCTAAATAAAATGGAAAATAAAATATAATCCCAAATCTTTGGTCCCGTAGCTCAGTTGGTAGAGCACTACCTTGACATGGTAGTGGTCGATGGTTCGAGTCCATTCGGGGCCACCATTTTTATATCAAATTCTCCAAAACACAAAAACCCAAAAAATAAAATTTAAAAATATTTTTGTAACTCTGTCATTTTTAAATTTTAAACTAAATCCCTAAAATACAGCAAATTTTTACTAAATTTAACTCAAAAATTTACAACTTCACATTTCTAAAATGTCACAACTGTACCAAAGTACAATAGCTATAAAATAAATTTTTTACTTATAATTGCTGACATAAAAATATAAAAAAGGGGAAAAACTATGAGTAAAGTTAAAGGATTAATAAAATCAATAATCGGCACGGATGCCATCGTCGCAGTTGATGCTAATGGAAATCAAAGAACTCTAAAAGCAGGCGACGTGATCTATGACAACGAGGTCATAAAAGAGCAAGACGGCGTAAAGGTCGAGGTGCAAGCTGCACAAACACAAAATGAAAATGCTAGTGATGAGACTGGCAAAGAGATAGCATCGCTACAAGAGCAATTATTAAATGGTAAAAATATCTCTGATCTTGAAGAGACTGCAGCTGGAGGCACTCAATCAGCAGGCGGAGTAAGCTCGAATGGCGTGAGCCTTGGCGCTGCTGGCTTTGCAAATGGCGGTCATGAGTCAAACGTAAGTGCAAATTTTGGCGATCTAAGCTCTCAAGCAAACGCTAGCGCAGAGGCTTTTACAAATGTAAGCGGTGGCGCAAGTGAGGAGGGCTTTAGTCTTGATACGCTTGCGGCTGCGATAGATAATGTATATAACAATATATTCTCGCAGCCACTAGAAGTATCTGTCACAGCAGTTGATGATAACGTAGTGACTGGAAATACAGATCAGGCAGTAAGCAGCAACCTTGACATCGAGGGCAATATCTTAGAACATGAAAATTCACAAAGAACAGGTCTGCATATCACAAATGATAATACTCCAACTTTAGTAGGTAAGGCTACTTCAAACGCTACTATAAGCATATTTGATGGTGAAGGTGAAAATGCACCACTGCTTGGCACGACAACTGCTGATAATGATGGCAACTGGTCATACACACCAACTTCGCCTTTAGCTGATGGAGATCATAAATTTACTATCGAGGCTAGCAAAGTAGCTGCAAATGGCGAAGAGCTAAAAGCTACAAGCACGCAAGAGATAACTGTTGATACAGACAATAGCACCTTGTCTATCACAAAAATATCTACTGATGACTTTTCTGACTTGTCACACTATAACACAATGTATGATAGCAATAAACAATATGACTTCTCACCGACTATCGAGGGCAAAGCAGAGCCATTTGCTGATATAAATTTAGTCATCACAAAAGCTGAGGTTATTTATAATGATGCCTTTGGTCACTCTTGGGTAGAGAAAGGCAACGAAGCTCATGTGGTTGAGAAACTAAGCGCCAAGGCAGATGCTGATGGCAACTGGAAAGTTGAAAGTAGCGTTTTAAATAATAGAGATTTTGAATACACAGTCCAAGCTTCATCAGTAGATGAGGCTGGCAATAAATATGCTGAGCCTCAAGCAACGACATTTTATATGCCACTTGAGCCTATAACTGTCGCTCCAACTGACCACCTATAATAATAAATTTAATGTGGAGAGGCCTCTCTCCACTCACTCTTAAATTTACTTCAAATACTCTTTTACGTCGTACTCTTTGCCAACGTCGTGATCTTTTAAAAGTTTAGCCACGACTGGGCTTAGAAGGATAATGGCGATCAAATTTGGCACAACCATAAGTCCGTTAAACATATCTGCTAAACTCCAGACAAAATCAACCTTTTGCAAGCTGCCTAAAAAGACAAAAACAACAACTAAAATTTTAAAAATTTTAACCGCTTTTGCGCCAAAAAGGTAGCGCACGTTGATCTCAGCGAAGTAGTACCAGCCAATGATCGTCGTAAATGCGAAGAAAAATAGGCAGATCGCCACGAAGCTATAACCGCCAGTTTTGCCAAATATGTGCGACGAGAACGCCTCTTGCACCAAGGTGATGCCAGTAAAGACTGCCTTGCCGTTTTCAAAGCTGATGACGTTTGCGGTTAGCACCACAAAAACGGTTATATTTAGGATGACAAAGGTGTCTATAAAGACGCTCATTATGCCAAGGACAGCTTGATCGACTGGGTGTTTGACGTTTGCAGCAGCGTGTGCGTGTGGAGTTGAGCCCATGCCAGCTTCGTTGCTAAAAAGTCCCCTTGCGATGCCGTATCTCATGGCAGCTGCGATGCTAGCTCCAGTTGCCCCACCCCAAGCAGCCGAAGGGTTAAACGCAGCTTTAAATATTAGTGAGATCGCCTCTGGGATTTGGTGAAAATTTAAAGCGATGATAACCACGCCAACAACGATGTAAAGTAGCGCCATTAACGGCACGATCTTTTCAGCGACCCTTGCGATCGCCTTTACGCCACCTATGAAAATTAGCGCGCAAATGAGAGCCAAAAACGCCCCTGTTAGCCACTGCGGTATGCCAAAAGCGCCGCTAAAGCCGTCTGATATGGAGTTTGCTTGAACCATGTTGCCGATAAAGCCAAGCGCGATGATGATAGCGATAGCGAAAAATCCAGCTAGAAATTTCGCCCATTTGCCCTTTAAACCGCGGCTTATGTAAAAGGCTGGGCCGCCTATCGTGTGGTCGCTGTCATCTTTGGTGCGGTAAATTTGAGCGAGGCAAATTTCAGCAAAATTTGTAGCCATGCCTAAAAAGGCTGCGCACCACATCCAAAAAATGGCTCCAGGGCCACCCATGATAAGCGCTGTCGTCGCACCTACTAGATTGCCAGTGCCAACTTGCGCTGCGATCGCCGTTGCTACTGCCTGAAACGAGCTCATACCAGCCTTGCCAGCAGCCTCGCCGTGAAGTGAGAAATTTCCAAAAAGTTCGCCTAAACCCATCTTAAATTTAAAAATCTGAACAAAGCCAAGTCTAATAGTGAAAAATAGTCCAGTGCCGCAAAGTAGGGCGATGAGGAAGTATGGACCCCAGAGAAATGAATTTATACTTTCAACGCAGTTATTTAAAATTTCAGCAAAATTTGTAGGCATTTTTTAACTTTCGTGATTGATTTGGATTTGAGAAGTATATTTGAATAAATATAAAATTTAAATTAACTACTAAAAAATCATAGCCAAGCTAAATTTTTACAAAAGCGTCCTGCAAAACCATGCTTGAGTAGTAGTAAAAGCTGTAAAATAGCCTATCGTCATAGCTTAGCTCGTCTTGATCAATGATCTCGAGATACTTTGGCTCTAGCATTTGCTCCATTTTAGTAAGCGGCTTTGCATGCTCAAGCTGCTCTATCTTCTCGCAAATTTCAAGCATAAATTTAAAAAACTCTTCAAGCTTACTCGAGATAAATTTAGCTGCCTCGTCTTTTTCGCCTAGCGTACTTTTATAAATTCGCACCAAAAAAACGAGCGCAAAGGGCGTTGCGTGCCAAAATGTCTCTTGATACTCGCACTGAGCTACTATCTCATCAAGCAGTTCATTAAGCTCTTTTTCATCAAATTTGCTCTTTTTTACAGCCTTTGTAAGTGTGTTTAAAATTTGCGCAAAAAGCTCCGCCGTGCCGTAACTACAGCTTAGCTTCGCCCACGGCACGTCTTTTATATTTAAATTTGTGATATATGTTAAATTTTGCTCGTTCATGCGCGTACCTTTTAAAATTTCAAAAGAGTAAAGCCTAAATTTAGCCCTTTGACCTTATCTTTTCTAGCCACTCATTTAGCGTTTTTTCAAAGCCTATGCCCTTGCTTTTGTAAAAAACGAGCGGTTTTTCTAGGTATTTTTGCTCGACCCAGCCGCCAAAATCATGCGGGTAAAGGTAGTCTTTGCTCTCTTTTGTGTGATTTTTTAGATATGGCGGGATCTTTAAAATTTCTTCGCTTTGCACGTATCTTAGGGCGGCATTTATCGCGTTGTAACTGGAGTTTGACTTTGGCGAGCTAGCTAGATAGACGGCGCACTGAGCCAGTATGATCCTAGCCTCTGGAAAGCCTATCTCTTTTACGATGCTTAGCGTGCTTGCGGCTAAATTTAGTGCATTTGGGTTTGCGTTGCCGATGTCTTCGCTGGCAAATATCGCCATCCTTCTAGCGATGAAGTCAGCGCTCTCGCCAGAGTCTATGAGCCTTGCGAGATAGTATATGACGGCGTTTTCGTCGCTTCCGCGCAGACTTTTTATAAAAGCGCTTGCTAGCTCGTAGTGCGTGTCATCCTCTTTTGCTCCCTCTTTTAGGGCGTTTTGGCGAAGTATTTTTAAATTTTCTAGGCTCACATTTTCATCAAGCGTGATGGCAAATTCGAGTAAATTTAGCATAGCCCTTGCGTCGCCACCGCTACTTTTAAAAAGATACTCCTTCGCCTCCTCGTCAATGCTAAATGAAATTTGCTCTCTTATCTTGCCAAGAAGCTCCTCAAAGTCGCCACTGCTAAGCGGTCTAAACTCAAAGAGCATCGAGCGGCTTCTTATGCCTGAGCTTAGCGTGAAAAAGGGATTTTCCGTGCTAGCGCCGATGACTAGGGCTTTGTAGTTTTCCATGGGGATGAGTAGCGCTTCTTGCTGGGTTTTGCTAAGCCTGTGGATCTCATCTATGAAAAAGAGTGGCTTGTTTAGGGCGTTTTCGTAGTTTTTTAAAATTTTGCGAAAGTCGTCTATCTTTAAATTTCCGCCGTCAAACTCGTAAAAGTCGTAGTTTGCACCGCTTGCCACAGCCCTTGCAAAGCTCGTCTTGCCACAGCCTGCTGGACCATAAAATATGGAGTGCGGTATCTTGCTTGTGGCTATAAATTTTAAAAAGGACGCTTTAACCGCCTTTTGACCGCAAATTTCATCCAAATTTTTTGGTCTAAACATCAGTGCAAGTGAGTTCAAATTTACTCCTTTACCGCTTTTGGCAAAATTTTGGCCTTTGCGCTAAGGCTCTCTATCTTTAGCTCGTAAATTTTCATATTTTTTAGCCCATACTCGGCCGCCACGTCAAAGGTGCTCATCGCGTAGGCGGTGTATTTTTGGCTGAGAATTTTTAAAATTTCATATCTTTTTGCTTCATCTGTCACTTCGTAGGCTCTTGTTTTTGCGATGGCACTTTTATATTCAGTCGTAAAGACCTTGCCGCCAAGCGCCTTGCCGTCGTCTTTTATCATTTCTAGCTCGCTATCATTTAGGTGTGGGACTTTGTTGAAGCTCACGCAGACAAACTCCACTTTTCGCCCATTTTGAAGCAGTTTTGCCTTGCTACCAGCGTTCGCTCCGTGGATGAAAATGCTCCCACCAACCCTAACAGGCGAGATCGGTACGCTAAAAATTTCTCCCTCATCATCCACGCATGAGATCACGCCGTATTCGCAGTTATCGATGATCTCAAGCGCCTCTTCACGACTAAGCTCTCTATCTTTTCGCCTCATTTTTCATCCTTTTTTTTGCAAAATATTTTAAAATTTAAGTGCTTAAAGGCTAGTATAACGCAAAAATTTCAAGGAAAAATATGAAAAAATTTGCCATTTTTGCCCTTTTGCTGGGCGTAAATTTATTTGGTGCAAGCGAGGTTTGCAAGGAGTATGTCAAGCAAAGTAGACTCTATCTTGATGAGCTTTACGCCAAAGAGAGCAAGAAGCTTGCAAGCGATGAGAAGGCGCTAAGGCTTTTTGAGCTTAAATTTGATGAGTTTAAGCAAAGGCAAAGCGGCCAAGAGGCGATGATAATGCAAAATAACGATGAGAAATTTTGCAAAAGCGAGCTTGAAAAGGTAAATAAACTTCTTAGTGAGCTTAAAAAATAGCTCAAACTTAAGCGTTTAAGTCCCACTCTATGGGCGTTTTGCCGTGGTTTGCTAGGTAGATATTTGCCTTTGAAAAGTGCCTGCAGCCAAAAAATGCCCCACGAGCTAGCGGACTTGGGTGGGCTGCTTCTAAGATGAGGTGCTTGCTAGCGTCTATAAGCGGTGCTTTTGCCTTGGCTGGGTTGCCCCAGAGCATAAAAACTACGTTTTGTAAATTTTGGCTAATCTTTCTTATGACGGCGTCTGTAAAGCCCTGCCAGCCAAAGCCAGCGTGAGAATTTGCCGCTCCAGCACTAACGCTTAAAGTCGAGTTTAGAAGCAGCACGCCTTGCCTTGCCCACTTTGTAAGATCGCCACTATTTGGCTCTTTTATGCCAAGATCGGCGTAAATTTCTTTATAAATATTCACAAGGCTTGGCGGCACTCTCACGCCACTTGGCACTGAAAAGCTTAGCCCCATGGCTTGATTTGCGCCGTGATATGGGTCTTGTCCAAGGATGACGACCTTTACGGCGTGAAATGGCGTTAGATTAAATGCGTTAAATATAAGCCCACTTGGTGGATAGACGACGCCAGCGCTCTTTGCTTTTAAGAAATTCTCTTTGATGCGAGCGAAATTTTCACTCAAAAACTCATCTTTTAGCACCTCTTTCCAGCTTGGCTCGATCTTTACGTCATCTAAATTTATCTGCATTTTCCTGCCCTTTTTTGTTTTAGCGCTATAATTTTAACTAAATTTATCCAAAGGAAAGAGCTGTGTCAGAGCAAATTTTTAATAAAATCCACGAGCTTCTTAGCAAAAATGGGGCGAAATTTAGAGTGATAGAGCATGAGAGTGCGAGGACTTCAGAGGAGGTCGCTAAGATAAGAGGCACTAAGATGAGTCAGGGCGCAAAGGCGCTGGTATGCTCTATAAAGGGCGTAGATGAAGCTAAATTTAGAGAAATTTTTAAAGATGAAAATGTGCTAGATGGCTACTTGCTAGATGACGAAAAGCCAGCGATGAAGGCTGGTAAAATTTACTTGCTCGCTGTCTTGCCAGCGGATGAGCAGGCTGATCTTGACGCGCTTACGCAAAAATTTGATGGTAAAAGAGCGAGCCTTGCTAGTCCAGAGGAGGTTACAGCGCTTGCTGATTGCGTTTTTGGCTCGGTTCCACCATTTAGTTTTCATAAAAATTTGCACCTTGTTGTGGATGAGAGTTTGCTAGAGCGAAACGAGGAGATCGCCTTTAATGCAGGACTTCTTGATAGATCGCTCATCTTAAACGCAAAAGACTATGCCAAAATAGTAAGACCAACTCTTGTAAAATTTGTGAAAGAAAAGTGCTAGGCTAACCACTTCCTAGCACTAAATTTGTCGGGAGAAAAATGAATTTAAGTAATGCAAAGACGAGAAATTGCTAAATTCATTTCAAGAGCAAATATTATCAGGGATAATCTTAAAGTATAATAAATTATATTGATAAAATATGCATATTTTAGGGATTTTTATCTTTATATATAAAAAAATATATTTTAAAATCCAAAAATTTTGGCTCAAATTTCATTAAATTTAAAAAGAATTTATAAAAATTTGCTTAGCAATTATTAAGTTTAGCTTAAAGCCCATTTTGATAAAATCCTTAATCGTTCTTTTATCGTAAAAAAGACAATTTGATATAAGGAAAAACAATGAGCGATATCATCGCATACAAACTAAATGGCGAAATAGTCGATACTCAAAGTATCGCAGGGCGTGAAAGTAGTGCTGAGCCTATCTATTTTGACAACTCAAAAGAGGCACTACACGTTATCAGACACTCCTGTGCGCACCTCATGGCACAAGCTATCAAATCACTCTATCCAAAGGCGAAATTCTTTGTCGGACCAAACGTAGAAGATGGATTTTATTATGATTTTAGAGTTGATGATGAGGGCACGAAGCTAGGTGAGAGCGATCTAGCAGCGATCGAAGATAAGATGAAAGAGCTTGCTGAGAAGAAATTTGACATCGTTAAAACCTGCTCAACTAAAGCTAATATGAGTGAGAAATTTAAAAACGACGATCTTAAACAAGAGGTCTTAAAAAGAATTCCAGATGGCGAAGTGAGCAGCTACGCACAAGGCGATTTTGAAGACCTTTGCCGCGGACCGCACGTGCCAAATACTAAATTTTTAAAATTCTTCAAGCTTACACGCGTGGCTGGGGCATATCTTGGCGGTGATGAGAGCCGTGAGATGCTAACTAGAATTTACGGCACAGCTTACGCAGACAAAGAGAGTCTAAAAGAGCACATCCGCATCATCGAAGAGGCTAAAAAGCGCGATCACAGAAAGCTTGGCGTCGAGATGAAGCTATTTACATTTGATGAAGAAGTGGGTGGCGGTTTGCCTATCTGGCTACCAAATGGCGGACGCTTAAGATCAAAACTAGAGCAACTTCTATACAAAGCTCACCGTGACCGCGGCTACGAGCCAGTGCGAGGTCCTGAGCTTTTAAAGGCTGATGTGTGGAGAAGAAGCGGTCACTACGCAAACTACAAAGAAAATATGTACTTTACAACGATCGATGAGACAGAGTATGGCATCAAGCCGATGAACTGCGTTGGTCACATCAAAGTTTATCAAAGCGATATCCGCTCTTACCGCGACTTGCCGCTTAAATTTTTCGAGTACGGCGTCGTGCATCGCCATGAGAAAAGCGGCGTGCTTCACGGACTTTTCAGGGTGCGTGAATTTGCACAAGATGACTCACATATCTTTTGTATGCCAAGCCAGATCAAAGAAAATATCTTAGAAATTTTAAAATTTGCTGGCACGATAATGGAAAATTTTGGCTTCCACTATGAGATGGAGATATCAACCAAGCCAGCCAAAGCGATCGGTGGCGATGAAATTTGGGATACTGCTACAAAAGCGCTAAAAGAAGCTCTTGATGAAAATGGCTTTAAATACGGCATCGACGAGGGTGGCGGCGCATTTTATGGACCAAAGATCGACATTAAGATAACTGACGCGCTTAAGAGAAAGTGGCAGTGCGGCACGATACAAGTCGATTTTAACTTGCCAGAGCGCTTTGATCTAGGCTACATCGATGCAAATAACGAAAGACAGCGCCCCGTAATGCTTCACAGAGCATTGCTTGGTAGTTTTGAGAGATTTATAGGAATTTTACTTGAGCACACTGCTGGCGAGCTACCATTTTTCATAGCTCCTACGCAAGTCGTCATCGTGCCTATTAGCGACGCGCATTTAGACTACGCAAAAGAAATTTCACGCGAGCTAAGAAAGATCAACGTCGATAGCGAGATCGCAAGTAAAAATGAGAGTTTAAATAAGAGAATAAGAACGGCAGAAAAACAAAGGGTGCCTATGATAGTCGTGCTAGGAGACAACGAAGTAGCGAACAAGAGCGTTGCATTGCGCGATAGACAGGCTAGGACGCAGAGCGATATGAGCTTGGCGGAATTTATAAATTTAACGAAGGAGAAACTTAGTGAGGTACATTTTTGAGTAAGGAAAATGAAGTATTGCTCAATGAGGACATAAGGGCGAGAGAGGTAAGATGTGTAGGGGATGATGGCACGGCATACGGTGTCATCTCAAGAGAAGAGGCTTTAGAGATCTCAAATAGGCTTGGGCTTGATCTAGTGCTTATAGCGCCAGACGCGAAGCCGCCAGTTTGCAAGATAATGGACTATGGTAAATTCCGCTATCAGCAAGAGAAAAAGCAAAAAGAGGCTAAGAAAAAGCAAAAAACCATCGAGATAAAAGAGATAAAACTCTCTGTCAAGATCGCCCAAAACGATATAAACTACAAGGTTAAACACGCAAGCGAGTTTTTGCAAGATGGCAAACACGTTAAATTTCGTGTATTTTTAAAGGGTCGCGAGATGAGCACCCCAGAGGCTGGCGTAGCCATGCTTGAGAAGGTCTGGGAGATGATCAAAGATGAGGCTGACCGCGACAAAGAGCCTATAATAGAAGGTCGTTATGTAAATATGCTTGTAACTCCAAAAAAGGGTTAAATTTTCACAAAGAGCAGGCTAGGGCTTGCTCTTTTTCATTAAATTTTTAATACAAAAACTCACAAATAACTATTTTCAAAAATTCTATCATTTTTATATGTGTTAAATTTACGCAAGGGCGTTTGCTGGGCCGATGTGGCTTGTGGTTAAATTTTGTAGTATGAATTTAGACGCGGCTTAAATTTAGTAAATTTTGATTTTTACTTACTGGATTTTAATACTTTGACATCACTTGTATAGACGTTGTGCTGAAAATAATTTAGACAAATTGACTTTCTTGTGAGCTTGCAAATATTTAGTGTTTGCGTGGGTGTTTTAAACCAAATTTTGTCTAATTGTAGGCTAAATTTGGTAAGAAACTTGATTATTTGTTGCTTAAATTTAGCAAAATTTAAATTATCTTGTCCGAATTTGATTATCTTACTGTCACTTGCAAAAGCGCTGTGCCTAAAAACTTCTTGTGGGTTTTTAAATTTCTTTTTTTATATGCTTGCATGAGAGTTTTTAAGCTAAATTTTGCCTATGAACTAGCTAAATTTGGCAAGAGAAATATTGTTTTAATAATACTTTTTATGTGGTGACTAAATTTGATGAGAAATTTGCTTATTTGTGGGTTAAATACAGTAAATTTTAATTTTCGCTTACCAAAATTTATCACACCTTTTTTCTGCCAACCCTTACACGAGTGATTTATTGAAATTTGACCAAGCAAACGCCATCTAATAAAGTAAATTTGAACTTCTTGTGAGTTTATAAATTTATGGTGCGTGTGCGAGTGCCGTGAGCTAAATTTCATCTAGTAGGTTGCTGAACTTGACGAGAGAAATATAGCTTTAATAAGTGCCCTTTGCAAATCTTTTGACTGCTTTTATTTTATTTGGAGCAAAATTTAGCAAGAAATTTCTTTGTTTATAGCTTAAATTTATAAAATTTTAATTTTTGCTTGCTGGAATTTGTTCTATTTTTTTATCGCTCGCATGGATGCTTTACAGAAATTTGACTGGGTGAGAGCCACATACTAGAGTAAAAATGAAAGCTTCTTTTTGAGTAAATTCGATATTTGTAGTGTTTATGCGAGTGCTTTTGAGCTAAATTTTGCCTAATAGCTGGTTAAATTTAATAAGTGAAATTTGGTTTTTCTTGTAAAAATGCGAGTAGTTTTTATCGCTTTAAAATACTTTTTGCAAAGGATTTGATGGCTTTTGTTTTATGTGGTAGCAAAATTTGATAAGAGAAATTTAGGTGTGGCTTAAATTTATAAAATTTAACTATCTCTTGCCAAAAATGCTCTGTTATCTGCTTGTGAAATTTTAGGTTTTGCTCATTCTCTGGCAAGATTTTGTCATTTACCTTACTATGTCGAAGTTGCAAGCGCTATGAAAATTTCTCGTTTGCGACACACCTGCTACAAAGCTTCTTGTCGTCAAGTAGCCACGCATAGACCGCACCATTCGTGTAATCAAGCAAAATATCAACAGGATGCTCCACGGCAAAAACTTTCAATTTTACTGCTCAAACCTCGCCACTCCACCATATCGGCTGTTTTGACAAAATTTATACTAAAAGCTCTAAAAATAGTGATCTGCTCACCACCCTAGTGAAATTTAGTCAAGCTTCAAATTTATATCTGCCACACCAGCAAAATTTTGTCGAAAACGAACGCTCTATATGCACCGCATAAAATGCTTCAAGCTTGCGTAAATTTGATAGCTTGCTAGTAAAATTTGCCACACAAAAGTCAAATTCTATTTTGCCTAAAAACCATAGCCTGCCTCGTATCGATTTACGTCCAAATTTAACTTGGACGTAAATTTACAGAGCAAATCAGCCTACACATATCCTTGATCTATCATCGCATCAGCCACTTTTCTAAAGCCAGCGATATTTGAGCCAAGCACCAAGTTGCCCTCATCGCCAAACTCTTTACTCGTTTCGTAGCTTAGCTCAAAGATGTGGTTCATGATGCCATGAAGTTTGCGATCGACCTCTTCAAAGCTCCACGAAGTCATGCCGGCATTTTGCATCATCTCAAGTCCGCTTGTGCCCACGCCGCCAGCATTTGCTGCTTTTGCTGGAGCAAAGTGAAAGTCTTTTTGCGCAAGCATGAAATTTATCGCATCAAGCGTGCTTGGCATGTTCGCGCCCTCAGCCACGAAGCGGCAGCCATTTGCGTAAAGCACTTTTATGTCAGCTAGGTGAAGCTCGTTTTGTGTCGCGCATGGGAAGGCCCCGTCGCATGGCACGTCCCAGACGCCGTTTCTGCCCTCTTTGTATTCGCTCACGCTTACATATTTTGCGTTCGGTCTAAATTTGGTGTATTCGCTAAGGCGAGCGCGTTTTACTTCTTTTAGCTCTTTAAGTACCGCTAGATCTATGCCCTCAGCGTCATAGACATATCCGTTTGAGTCAGAGACGGTGATAGGCAGTGCGCCTGCTTGATAGAGCTTTTCGACCGTGTAGATGGCTACGTTTCCGCTACCGCTGACGCTGCATTTTTTGCCCTCAAGTGATAGACCAGCTTTTTTTAGCATGTTTTGTGTGAAATATACTAGTCCGTATCCAGTAGCCTCTGTACGCGCTAGGCTGCCGCCCCAGTTTAGCCCCTTGCCAGTTAGGATGCCATCAAACCTGCCAGTTAGCTTTTTATACTGACCAAACATATAGCCGATCTCTCTAGCGCCCACGCCGATGTCGCCTGCTGGCACATCCACGGTGTTGCCGATGTGGCGGTAAAGCTCACTCATAAATGCTTGGCAAAAGCGCATTATCTCGCCCTCGCTCTTGCCCTTTGGATCAAATGTGCTGCCGCCTTTTGCGCCACCGATATTTACGCCAGTGAGCGAGTTTTTGAAAATTTGCTCAAATCCAAGAAATTTTAGCACGCCAAGATCGACGCTTGGGTGGAGCCTTAGACCGCCCTTGTATGGGCCAACGGCTGAGTTAAACTGCACGCGGTAGCCGTTATTTACCTTTGGTCTGCCATCATCGCCCGTGTATGTCACGCGAAAGATCACCGTGCGCTCAGGGATGACGATGCGCTCTAGGATCGCGTGTTTTTGGTACTTGCTCTCTCTTTTGATAAGCGGCTCTAGGCTGTTTAAAACCTCAGTCGCAGCTTGGACAAAGACACCTTGACCTGGATTGGTCTTCTTTATCCATTCCATCGTTTGTTCGATGTACTCGCTCATTTTTGCTCCTTTTTCCTTTTTTTGTAGTTAAATATTAGCTCGGCTAGAAAAAATTTTTATTTAAAGATATTTTAATATTTTTATTTTGGGCAATGAGTGTTACATATCGAAACTAAATTTATAAAATTTACTAAATTTGCGCCATCTCTTGCCAAAAAGGAAGTGCCACGTCGTCTGCTTGGACAAAATTTAGGAAATGCTCGGCTGATGGTAGGGTTTCGTCATTTAGCCTTGCTATATAGGTGCTGGCAAGCGCTATGAAAAATTTTTCAAAGTCACTCGCAACGCGTCTGCTGCAAAGCTTTTTATCTTCAAGTAGCCACGCATAGACCGCGCCACTCGTGCAATCAAGCAAAAATATCCAAGGATCTCCCACGGCAAAAACTATCAAATTTGCTGGGCGAGCTTCACCCTGCCACCATTTGCCACCAAACTCATCTACGCTATTTAGGCGCACTAGCTCGCTCGCGTAGTCGCCTTTACTGCCAAAACTGACATTGCAAATTTCAAAGTTGTCAAGCTCAAATTTGCTTAAAAGCTTTGTAAATTTAGCTGGGAAATTTACGCCAAGGCTCTTTTGTGCTTGCATAAACGCCAAAGCATCCTTTTGCGGCAAAAGTCTCATACCAGTTATGCCCTCTTGCTCTAGTGGCAAGAAAATTTGATCTAGTTTTCTAGCGATCTCGTCTAGTTTTAAAAACATATCGCTCCTTAAATTTGCTAAATTTGGCAAATTTTATCAAATTTAGTCCAGTGTGCTTTTAAATTTGGGTTATAATCGCCATAAATTTAAGGAGCTAGCGTGGTTAGATCATATCCTCTTGATATGCCTGGCGTGGAGTTTCGCGGGCACGGCGTGACTGGCATTTACGAGATGAATGGGCGCATTGCATTTGTGCATTTTGCTTTTGGCGTGCCTAGCGAGCCAGAGATAGCTCAAAAACTAACGCCAAACTACGTGCTACTAGATACATTTTCACGCGACTTTAGCGAGCATAAAAGATCAGTGCTAACCTACAAACAAAGCGAAATTTTTATAGCCAGCAATGCGCGTTGCTACCCAGAAAATGGCTACTTCGTGCTAAATACTAGATACTACAAGGGCTACATAAACTCCCCAGCAAAGCTTATAAAGATAAGTGACGGGCTGATGAGCGAGCTTGGCGTTGCTAAGGAGCCTGTAAAAGAGATATATAACGACGCTAAAACGTATGAATTTGATGGCTTTTGCGTGCGCATGAGCTCGCCATTTATGATGGAGTGCAAAGAAATTTTGGACGGTACAGAGTTCAAAAGCGAAGCAAAAGATGAAAATTTAAACGCTAATTTGCCGCCCAAAGAGCAGGGCGCAAGGATAGGCAAAACTATCTGGCGGTTAAAGCTTGGTGCATATCTCTACACGCCAGTTTGCCTGCGTGAGGGAGTGCTTTACTTTGGCACCGCTGGCAAGGGCGGAGATCTATACGCCGTGGATGCAAAAAGTGGCGAGGTGGTGTTTAAGTTTAAAACCAGTGGCACGGAGCATTTTGTTTGTATCAAAGATCAAATTTTACTCGCAAGCCGCAAAAATATGCCAGTTTTGATAAGCGCCAAAGATGGCTTGCTGTTAAAAGAGATAGAGTTTGAGAAATTTAGCCTTAGCGCAGATCAGATCATGCTAGTAAGCGGTGGCAGGCTCTACGCTGTGGCAAATGACGGAGCTAAAATTTACGCAGTTTGCGCGGAAATTTAGCTTTGGCGAAATTTATCGCCAAAGCCATAATGAGATAAATTTACCTCTTCTTTTTATATCTTTTTATCGCCTCTACGATGACCTCTTCTAGGTCGTCGTTTGGCTCTTTGTTCATATCATCATAGGTGTTTTCAAGGATAGTTTTTAAGTTTTTCTCGACGTAGCTAGTATCGAAAAATCCTCTTCTAAACTCCTTACTTTTGCTGATCGTTAGCAAAAATGGGATGATCGTTCGCACGCCCTCGATAGTAAATTCTTCAAGTGCTCTTTCAAGCTTATTTACAGCTAGATCGTAATCAGTCGCCTTGACGATCAGTTTTGCGATAAGTGAGTCGTAAAATGGCGGTATGGTGTAGTCCTTATAGACGTGGCTATCGACGCGCACAGATGGGCCAAGGGCTGGGTAGTAGCCCTCGATCGTGCCTGGTGCTGGGATGAAATTCTCCCAGACATTCTCAGCCGTGATCCTAGCTTCTATCGCGTAGCCTCGTGGTTTGATGTCGCTTTGCTCTATCTCTAAAATTTCACCAGCTGCGATCCTTATCTGTCTAACGACCAGGTCATGTCCTGTGATCTCTTCAGTGATGCCGTGCTCCACTTGGATACGGGTGTTCATCTCCATGAAGTAAAAGTTGTTGTAGTCATCTAGCAAAAACTCGATCGTTCCTACGTTTGAGTAGCCCACAGCCTTTGCTGCAGCCACTGCGGTCACGCCCATGATCTTTCTTAAATTTTCACTGATCGATGGGCAAGGTGCGATCTCGATGATCTTTTGGTGGCGCCTTTGGATAGAGCAGTCACGCTCGCAAAGGTGGATGATGTTGCCGTAGTTATCGCCTAAAATTTGAAACTCGATGTGGCGAGGATTGACGACAAGCTTCTCCATAAAAACTTCGTCGTTGTTAAAGTATGCTTTTGCCTCTCTGGTGCACGACTCAAAGGCATCTTGCATATCTTCTTCTTGCCAGACCTCCCTGATACCGCGGCCACCACCACCACCGCTTGCTTTTAAGATGACTGGATAGCCGATGCGCCTAGCGTGCTCTTTTATGGCATCCATGCTCTCATCATTTAGCTTTTCAGTGCCTGGCACTATCGGTATGCCGTTTTTCTTCATCAGATATCTAGCGATGTTTTTATCGCCCATTTTCTTGATGACTTCAGCCTTTGGACCGATGAAGATAAGCCCAGCGTCCTCGACTGCCTTTGCAAATTCGTAGTTTTCGCTTAGAAAGCCGTATCCTGGGTGTATCGCATCAGCTCCGCACTCTTTAGCAAGCTTTACGATCGCTTTGGCGTCAAGATAGCCTTTGATCGGATCTTCACCCACTTGATAGGCCTCATCAGCGATCCTGACATGCAAGCACTCGCTGTCTGGCGCTGTGTAAATTCCTACGCTTTGGATGTGTAAATCCCTACAAGCTCTGACTATCCTAACTGCGATCTCACCACGATTTGCGATAAGAATTTTATGTATCATAGGCTATCCTTTTTGAGTTTTTCTTATCATATAACTATTCGTTTTATTTTTAGATAAATTTGTTAAGTCTGGTTTTAAAATTTGAGTGCAAAGGTTAAATTTACACTCAAATTTCTTTATTTGCTAACGATCTGTGGAAAAGGTGTGGCCAGGGCTTTTTTGCTAAAATCTTGCGACTCGATCGTGAAATTTGTAGCAAATCTTTGAATGCCCTCTTTTTTATAAGCACGCCTTTGGATGGTAAAAAGGACTAAATTTCCGCCTTGTTTGGTGTAGCGATATATCGAGTGCTCGGCTGTTGGAGTGCCATTTAGGTTTGAAAATATCGTGATATCAAGATAAATTTCATTTGCCATCGAGCCCTTTTTATAAGCTACTTTTAGCCCTTTTGTCTTTAGCTCTTTTAGATCATTTATCTTTTGCTCGACTGCTTGCTCTGGCGTAGCGTCAAATTTAAGGGTATTTAGCGAGAGCATATAGCTAAAACTATCTAGTTTCTCACCAGGGAGCAAGTACTCCTGCGTGAATAAATTTGGCACAGGCTTGGCTGAGCTTGCTAGCGAGTAGAGTCTGTTGTCAAATTTTATCTGCATCGGCTCAAAATACTGAGTAGCCGCGAGCAAGAGCGCTGGCAAAGCGATAAATGCTAAAAATTTCTTCATCAAATTCCTTTAAAATGGATTTACTATCATTACCCAGATGATGATGAGCATCGCGATAGTTGGCACTTCGTTGTAAGCTCTAAAGAAGATGCCACTTTTGTTACAGCGCTTTTCTTTGAGCTGCTTCATGTAGCGTCCAAGGTCTAGGTGATAGATAGCCATAATGATGACAACTAAAATTTTGACATGGATGTGACCAGTTTTTATAAGATCAGGCATCGCGATAAGTATCAATATACCAGTGACAAATGAGCCGATGAGTGCGACCCAGCCGATGTAGTGATACATCTTGTACTCCATCACCTCGACCACTTTTACAAAGTCTGGCTTGTCCATATTTTCTACGTGATAAACGTAGAGCCTTGGCTGATAAAACAGCACTGCCATCCACGAGATGAAAAACAAATAGTGGAGGTATTTTAAGTAAAGATAATATTCTGCCATAACGTCTCCTTATCTAAAAAGTATCTCTTTTCTAGCTTCAAATTCAGCCTTGCTGATCGCACCACTCTCAAAAAGCTCGTAAAGCCTTTTTAAGTCGTCCTCTTTATCTTTTAGTTTTAGCCTCTCTTTTAGCTCGGCCTTTTGTAAATTTTTCTCTACATAAGCGCCAACCAAAAATGCATCTATAAGCCACCAAATGCCCCAGATGATTAAAAATGGTATGCCTATAATAAAATAAAGCGTAGCATACCCAACGAAAAATAACCCCATCATCAAAAAGCCAGTGATAAATTTACCAAGATAAATTCTATGCGCTCCAAGCCAGCCAGTAAGTAGCCAAAGTGCGTATGCGACGTAGATATTATTTCCCACTCTCTCTCCTTTTTCTAAAACTTTGCCAAAGTATCATCACGACGCAAAGATCGATCATCACGTCAGCGAAGTTAAAGACCGCAAAGTTAAACCACTTGTGCCAAAAGACATAATCCACGACGCCGCCATGGATAAATCTATCTATGATGTTTGAGCTGCCAGCTCCTAGCAAAGCTCCAAGCCAAATGGCATGCGAGCAAAGCAGTTTTTTTTCAACGACTAGATATACAAAAACGCCTAAAATGAGGGCGATCTGGATAAATTTCAGCCACTCATCTAAAAAGGCAAACATCGAAAATGCAACGCCCTTATTATATGTAAGAACTAGTGAGAAAAACTCGCCCTTCCACGAAAAACCATCTATAAATATCATCTTTATCGCTTGATCAACGATAAAAATGAGAAAAAACGCGATGAAAAATTTAACCAAGCTTTTACGCATTTAGGGCTTTTACAAAAAATTTCTCAACTTCATCCATACGTTTTTCAACTAAAGTTTGATTTTTGCCCTCAAGCAAAAGCCTGATCAAATTTTCAGTGCCAGAGTATCTAAAGAGCGATCTTATGCCTTCTTTTGCAAGGCTAGCCTCAAGCTCTTTTAGCCCCTCTATCTTATCAAGCGGCTTTTTCTCTGTGATCTTTAAATTTAGCAAAATTTGCGGATACGGCTTTAGCTCGCCAAAAATTTCACTAGCTTTTTTGCCTTTTTTAAGCATCATAGCAACGACTTGCATCGAAGTAACAAGGCCGTCGCCAGTCTTAGCGTAGTCATTAAATATCACGTGACCGCTTTGCTCGCCACCAAAATTTATGCCATTTTCTTTCATCATCTCAAGTACGTATTTATCGCCTACATTTGAGCGAAGTAGCTTGATCTTGTGAGCTTTTAGATAGTCATCAAGTGCGGCATTACTCATCACCGTAGCCACGATGGCTCCACCTTTTAGTGCCTTTTGCTCGTGTAAAAATGCTGCAAGTGAGCCAAGTATCGCGTCGCCATGCACAACTTCGCCGTTTTCATCGACAACGACAAGTCTATCAGCATCGCCGTCAAATGCAAAGCCGATGTCAGCACGAAGCCTTTTTACCTCGCTTGCTAGATCTTCTGGGTGAAGCGCACCGCAGTTTTGGTTGATGTTGCTACCATTTGGCTCGTCGTTTATGACGATGACATCAGCTCCAAGCTCGCTAAATACAGTTGGTGCGACCTTGTAAGCAGCTCCGTTTGCCACATCTAAAACTACTCGTAAATTCTTTAAATTTAGCTCTTTTGGGAATGAATTTTTGATCTGGACGATATATCTGCCGATAACGTCGTCGATCCTCTTGTTTGCGCCGATCTCTGTCATCGTTTTTTGGGCATTTGCGATGAGCTCGTCATCGTAGAAGATTTTTTCTATCTCGGCCTCTATCGTCTCATCAAGCTTGTTGCCAAAGCTATCAAAAAATTTGATGCCGTTATCGTAGTATGGGTTGTGTGAGGCGCTTATCATTATGCCAGCGTCACAGCGCATATTTTCTGTTAAAAATGCGATCGCAGGTGTTGGCATAGGGCCTATTTGAAGGACGTTGTAGCCAACTGCAGTTAGCCCTGCAACGATGGCGGTTTCTATCATATAGCCACTTTTTCTAGTATCTTTTCCGACTAAAATCACATTTGTCGCTGAGGTCTTTCTAAAGTAAATTCCAGCAGCCATTGCAAGGCGCATAGATGTTTGAGCTGAAAGCTTTTCGCCAGCCTTACCACGAACTCCGTCTGTTCCAAAAAGTTTCATAAATTTATCCTTTTTATTATAAAATGGTGCTATTTTATCAGAAATTATCAAATTTAAAATCTAAAATTTTATTTGTTTTAAAGCTGACTTAAATTCAGTTACAATTAAATATATTTTTCATATAATCACGGACTAAAATTATCAAAAAAGGTATATTATGGCAAACCATAAATCTGCTGAAAAAAGAGCTAGACAAACTATAAAAAGAACAGAAAGAAACAGATTTTACCGCACTAGACTTAAAAATATAACAAAAGCAGTGCGCGTAGCTGTAGAAGCTAAAGATCTAAATGCTGCAAATGAAGCTTTAAAAGTTGCTAACAAAAGCATCCACAGCTTCGTAAGTAGAGGCTTTTTGAAGAAACAAACTGCTGCTCGTCGCGTTAGTCGCCTTGCTCAATTAGTAAATACTCTAAAAGCTGCTTAATCTATTAAATTTTAATGTTTGCTGATAAACTTCATCCATTTTTGGATCGCTATGATGAAATTTCTACGCTTCTAAGCGATCCAAATATAGCAAACGATATCGAAAAGATGACAAAGCTCTCAAAAGAGCAATCATCCATCGAACCAGTCGCAACTGCTGCAAAAAAATATCTACAAATTCTAAACGACATCGAAGAGAATAAAGTCTTACTTGAGGACTCTGAGCTTGGCGAACTTGCAAAAGATGAGCTTAAAAATTTAGAAATTTCAAGAGAGAAGCTTGAAGAAGAGATTAAAATTTTACTTCTTCCAAAAGATCCAAACGATGATAAAAATATATTTTTAGAAATTCGCGCAGGCACCGGTGGTGACGAGGCTGCACTATTTGTTGGAGATCTTTTTAACGCTTACATTAGATATGCGGAGCTTCGAGGATATAAATTTGAGATCGTTAGCCAAAGCGAAGGCAACACTGGCGGTTTTAAAGAGATCATCGTGCTTATAAAGGGCAAAGGCGCTTACTCTAGGCTAAAATTTGAAGGTGGCACACATAGAGTTCAGCGTGTACCAGAGACTGAGAGTCAGGGCAGGGTGCATACCTCGGCTGTGACTGTGGCTATCATGCCAGAGGTTGAAGACAGCGAGATCGAGATCAATCCAAATGATATAAGAGTTGATGTTATGAGAAGCTCTGGTCACGGCGGTCAGTCAGTAAATACAACTGATAGTGCCGTTAGGATCACCCACATACCAACAGGACTTGTTGTCACAAACCAAGATGGCAAGAGCCAGCACAAAAACAAAGAAGCTGCGATGAAGGTGCTAAAAGCTAGACTTTACGAGATGCAAGAGCAAGAGAGACTTGCTAAAGAGACTAGTGAGCGCAAGAGTCAGGTCGGCACTGGCGACCGCTCAGGCAGGATAAGAACTTATAACTACCCGCAAAACCGAATAAGCGATCACCGCATAAATTTAACACTTTACCGCCTTGATGCGATCATGGCTGCAGGATTATTTGACGAGATCATCGAGCCGCTTATCACACACTATCAAGCAGAAGCTATGCTTGAGGCTGGCATCTAAGCGCAAAATTTATAAATTCTTACCAAATCATTAAAAATCAAAAATCTACAAACTAAGATCTAAAGTCATCTGATCTTGAAACGATCTTAGTTTGTCTGTTTTATAATAAAAAATAATATTTATTTATATATTTTTTCAAAAATAATTTAAATTAAATTTTTAGATTTTAGTTCATTTAGCGCGATATTTTGGGCTTTGGTAAATTATAAATCTTTACTTGTGATATTAAAAAAATTTATTAATTGATCATAAGTTCGCATTAATAATAATACTCTATAATACCCAAACATTAAATCAAAACAAGGAGAAAATATGTCACTAAGTGCAAGAAATCAACTAAATGTTGAGATATCAGAAGTAAGAACAGGTGCGGTAAATTCGCTAATAGCTGGCAAACTAGCAGGTGGTGAGGTGCTAAAAGCAACTATTACAGTTGATAGTGAGAAAGCTCTTGATCTTAAGGTTGGTAAAAAAGCTATATTTTTATTCAAAGCTTCAAGCGTTATCGTTTCAAAAGACGACAGCATCAAGCTTAGCGCAACAAACCAAATCAAAGGCGTTGTTAGTGAGATAAAAGACGGCGCTGTAAATGCTGAGGTTATCATTGATGCAAACGGCAGCAAAATTTCAGCTATCATCACAAGAGAGTCAGTTCATAACTTAGCTTTAAAAGCAGGCGACAAAGTAACTGCTATCATCAAAGCAACTCAAATCATAGTTGGCGTTAAATAATTTTCGGGGCAAATTTGCTCCGATCCTCTCCTTTTAAACTAATTTCTAAACTTAAGCTAATATCTAAAATCAAGCTCTAAAATTTCTCATAAATTTTTTAAAATACAAAATTTAATTAATACTTATTTTTGTAAATTTAAAAATAAAAATTCCAAACTTTATGCCAAATTTACTTTAAATGCCTATTTAGCGTAAATCTAAAGTCAAATTTAAATGAATTTAATCTCACTAAATATTACCAAACTACGTCCCACTCATAATTAGCTTTAATAAAATTTAATTATAAAAATTAAATTGCAAATTTTAATAAATTACCCTATAATGCTTAATAGCAATTATCTTACTTCAAAGGAGAGAGCATGAAAAATTCAGGTTTATCTAGAAGAGATTTTGTGAAATTTAGCGCTATCGGAGCCACGGCACTTGGCATGGGCGCTACAAATTTAATGGCCAGCCCAATGAACGAAAAAGATGTCAAATGGGACGAGGAGTATGACGTAGTCATCATCGGCTCAGGCTTTGCAGCTCTTGCAGCTGGCGTGACATCAGCCAAAAAAGGCAACAAAGTCGTCTTGATCGAAAAGATGGGCCGTACAGGAGGCAATTCTGTCATCAACGGCGGAATTTTTGCCGTTCCAAATAGCGACATGCAAAAGAAAGCTGGCATCAAAGATAGCACCGAGCTATTTATCAAAGACTGCTTGAAAGCAGGTCGCGGCATCAACCACGTTGATCTTTTGGCAAAGATCGGCGAGAGGGCGCAAGATGCTTACAAACTCACACTTGATTGTGGTGCAAAATATATCGATCAGATCACTCACGCAGGTGGTCACTCAGTGCCAAGAAGCCTTCAAACAGAAGTCGGCAGCGGTGCTGGTATCGTGCTTCCTATGACTGCGACATTTGAAAAATTAGAAGGCGCGTCGATCAAAAAAAGGACAAAATTTGATGATTTTGTCTTTGACGACAAGGGCGCAGTTGTGGGCGTCATAGTCAGAGAAAACTACAAATTTGATGGCAATTTGATGAGTGATGACGTCGAAAACAAAGGCGGCGATACAAAATATATAAAAGCCAAAAAAGGCGTTGTGCTAGCAGCTGGTGGCTTTTGTAGGGATAAAATTTTTAGACGCCTTCAAGATCCAAGGATCACACCTGAGACAGACTCGACAAACCAACCAGGCTCAACAGCGGGCGCACTTTTAGCGGCATTTAGAGCGGGTGCTTATCCAGTTCAGCCAAGCTGGATCCAGTATGGCCCTTGGGGATGTGCCGACGAGACAGGCTTTGGCGTGGGATCGATGTTTAACGTAAATGGCGCTTTTCCATTTGGAATTTCAGTCAATCCAAGAACTGGCAAACGCTATATGAACGAGCTAGCTGACCGCAGGACAAGAACTGAAGCGATGTTTAAAGTCATCCACGAAAAAGGCGAAGACGATAAAAACTTCCCTATCAACTTCTGCGACTCAAGAGCCCTTCCTCACATGCTCCCAGCTCACTATGAAAAGGCTATCGCAGCTGGAATTTGCAAGAAATTTGACACACTTGATGCTTTGGCAGCTGAGTATAAGATCCCAGTTGATGAGCTCAAAAAAACAGTCGCAAGATACAATGAATTTGTCAAAAAAGGCGTTGATGAGGACTTTGGCAAGCCAGTTGTTGCGACTACGACAAAGGGCATTGATATCTCAGTCCCGCCGTTTTACGCAGAGCGTGGCACGCCAAAAGTTCACCACACAATGGGTGGCCTAAATATCAACACAAAAGCTCAAGTTATGAACTCTCAAACAGCTATGCCTATACCAAATTTATATGCAGCTGGCGAGATCACAGGTGGCGTTCACGGAGCCAGCCGTCTGGGATCAGTGGCTATAACTGATTGTTTGACATTTGGTATGATCGCTGCTGAGACTATCGGCTAAAACTACTAGTGGCAGGCATTTGCTTGCCACTATAAATTTTTAAATCTATAAACCCCGTTTTTTACTCGCTCAAAAATTTTCTTCTCTTCAAGCAGCTTAAACGTGCTTATCACGGTTGGTTTGCTCACATTTAGCTTCTCGCAAATGTCTGAAATTTTAAGCATGATAAAGCCATTTTCATCGCTTAGCTCGCAAAGTAAATTTATGATCTTTATCTTTTTCTCACCAAGAAGTGCCTTGTAAATTTCTTTTTCTAGCCCCAAATTTTATATCCTATCGCTACGCACCAAAGCGCGCCGCATAAGAAATTTGCGATCATCACAGCCGCACTTCCAGCGTCCTTTGCCGCCTTTGCTAGGGCGTGATAGTCTGGGCTTGCAAGGTCTGTTATGCGCTCAATTGCTGAGTTTAAGCACTCGCAAACTAGCACAAATGCCATGCTAAAGATCAAAAAAAGATTAAAAATAAGGTCAAATTTCCAAAAAAATAGCGAGATCGTAGCCATCAAAAATATGCAAATTTCTATGCGAAAGCTCTTTTCGTTTTTAAAAATTTCAGCCAAACCCTCTCTTGCGTAGCCAAAATTTTTAAAAAATTTATACGTTGGCTGGTTTCTCATAACTTTCCTTTTTGTGATTTTTGGCATAATTATAATTAAAAAAAGGATGAAATTTGAAACTTATTAGCTGGAATGTAAATGGGCTGCGCGCAGTCGTGGCAAAAGATGGCTTTGGCTGGCTTGATGAGGTTAAGCCTGATTTTTTAGGGCTGCAAGAGATCAAGGTCAAAGAAGATGACGTGCCAAAAGAAATTTACAACCTTGGCTTTAAAGATATAAGTGTAAATTCAGGCGCAAGGGCTGGCTACTCTGGCGTGATGAGCCTTGCTAAATTTGACGTGCAGACGCAAAAAGCGGCCTTTTTTGACGACACGGAGGGGCGAGTTTTGGAGCATAGATTTGATGATATCGTGCTTTTTAACATCTACTTTCCAAACGGTCAAAAGGACGATGAGAGGCTAGCTTACAAGATGGACTTTTACGAGAAATTTCTAGCTTACTGCAAAGAGCTAGTAAAAAGCGGCAAAGAGGTGATATTTTGCGGCGATGTAAATACCGCTCACCGCGAGATCGACCTGAAAAATCCAAAGGCAAATGCCAAAACTTCAGGCTTTTTGCCTATCGAGCGAGCGTGGATAGATGAGGTGCTAAAAAGTGGCTTTATAGATACCTTTAGAGCCGTAAATGGCGACGTTGCAGACGCCTACTCGTGGTGGAGCTACCGCTTTAACGCAAGGGCGAAAAACGTAGGCTGGAGGATTGATTATTTCTTCATTTCACAAGGGCTAAAAGATAGGCTAAAAGACGCCTTCATCCTGCCAGAGATTGTTGGTAGTGACCACTGCCCAGTTGGCATAGAGATAGAAATTTAGAGCACTCCCTCTTCTAACAGGTGGGTGATTAGGATTTTAAAGCCTAAAAATATAAGTATCGCTCCGCCTAAAAAAAGCGCCTTTTTCTCTAAAATTTCACCCATAAATTTACCGATGTAAAAGGCGGCTAGACTTAGCACAAAGCAGACTACGCCGATGATGAGTGCACTCTTAAATATACTAACCGCTTCAAAGCTAAGCGTGACGCCAACGGCAAGCGCGTCGATGCTCGTGGCAAATGCACCTACAAAAATGGTCTTAATATCCATGCTCAAGGACTCGCCAGCCTCGCTGCTACAGGCCTCTTTTAGCATTTTAAAGCCAAGAAAACAAAGTATAAAAAATGCGATGAAGTGATCGATAGAGCTTATAAATTTAGCAAAGCTAATGCCTAGAAAATAGCCAAGAAGCGGCATTAGAAACTGAAAAAAGCCAAGCATAAAAGCGATAAATAAAATTTTGCCAAGGACAAGGCTTTTATACCTTGCGCCGTTTGCCATATTTAGCGCTGCGCTATCCATGCTAAGAGCGAAGCTAAGAAGTAAAAGCTGCATAAATTCCCCTCAAAAAAGGGTGAATTCTAGTGCAAAAATATTAAATTTATTTTAAGCGTTTAGATATTTTTTGTATGATTTTGCTTTAAATTTAAAAAAGGAGAGAAGATGAAGAGATCTCTTGTTATTCTTTGTGGCGCGCTTGCTTTAAATTTACAAGCCGCAAGCATGGATGATATGATAAATAAAGGCGTGAAAATCGCTACTCACGCATCAAGTGGCGACTATAAAAGCTTAGTTAGCGAGGCACTAAATGCCGCTGTTAGCGAGCTTTCAAAAGAGGGCTTTATAAACAACGCCACAGCTAAAATCCCGCTTCCAAAAAGCCTTGAAATGGCGTCAAATTTAGCCAAAAAAGTGGGCGGCGAGAAGTGGGCGCAAGACCTTAGCAAGTCGATAAACAACGCTGCGACCACGGCCGTGCCAAAGGCTGCTGAAATTTTTAGCGAGAGCATAAAAAATATGAGCGAGGCTGACGTGAAAAAGCTCTTTAACGGCGGCAGTGACAGCGTTACGAAGTATCTGCAGGAAAGCTCTAGCAAAAAGCTAAAGGCGGCATTTACGCCGATAATTGAGAAAATGATGAGTGATAATAGCTTTGCGACTGCCTATAATGGGCTAAATTCTTTCATCGGCAACTCAGCAAAAAACAACGAAACTATAAAATCAGTAAAGAGCCTAGCTAAAAATTTAGGCGCGAGCGAATATGTGCCAGATGATGGCGAAGACCTAAACGCATATATCACGAGAAAGACGCTAGATGGGCTATTTAACGTGATGAGCGAGAAGGAAAAGGGGCTAAGAAGCGGCTTTAGCCTAGATAGCGGCAAAAAGGTGCTTGACTCGATCTTTAAATGAGAAATTTAAGCGCTCAAAACAAAGCCGACATCGCTCTTATCGTAGTTGCCGTCGTTTGGGGCGCTACGTTTTTACCCATGGCAAACGCGCTAAAGACAAATGGCGTCTTTGTCATGCTTTTTTGTCGGTTTTTTCTCTCGGCTATCTTTATGGGCTTTGTCGCGCTTAAATTTGCTAAGAAATTTGACAAAAAAAGCGTCATCTACGGGCTTATCCTTGGCTCGGTACTATTTTTATCATTTGCCACGCAAACTTACGCCCTAAAGCTCACATTTAGCTCGAGTGTCGCCTTTATCACGGGGCTTGAGTGTGTGATAGTCCCTTTTATGGCAGCTTTTATTTTTAAAAATAAGATAAGCATTTTTGCCATTTTTGGCGCTATCATCGCTATTTTTGGGCTTTGGCTCTTAAGTGGCGCCACATTCGCACTTGGGAGCGGCGAGGCACTAGCGCTTGTCTGCGCGATATTTTACGCACTTTATACTACGCTAAATGGCCACTTTGTAAGAAAGAGCGAGCTTTATTTGCTTGTCTTTGTGGTCTTTCTCACCGTCTCTTTGCTCTCGTTTGTCTTTGCGTTTTTTGAAGGTAGCGTTGTGCCAAAATTTGATAGGGAATTTTTCATAGCGATATTTATCACGACGGTGATTGGCACCATTTTTTGCTACTTTGTGCAAACAATCGCTCAAAGATACACGACCGCTAGCAAGGCGGCATTGTTTTTCTGCTTGGAGCCAGTCTCTGCTGGGCTAATAGGCTACTTTTTTGCTGGCGAGATACTTAGTATCTGGCAAATTTTTGGAGCCATGCTCATCATCTTTGGCGTCATTTTTAGCGAATTTGGCAAGCAAATTTGCTCTAAATTTAAGCTCTAAAAGACAAAAAGCTTCATTTGTGAGTCTATTTTCTCATCTATAAACTCACCCTCAAATCTCTCTTTTAACATCGTTAAAACTGTCTTTTCATCGTAGTTTTTAGCCCCATTTATCTCAAGGTGCCAGCAGATATTCTCAGCAGCTTCTTGCACGCTTCGTCTAGCGATCCTAGTTTCGTTTAAAATTTCGCTTTTGTAAGCGATGTCTTGCTCGTTTAGCCACGCTTCAAGCCTATTTACAACGTTTTTTTGTGAGAGCGTGCGACCAAATTTTTCAAAAAACGGCTCAAGTAGGTCAGAGCTTCTAGGCTTGTCCCAGCCAAGATAGAGCTTTTGCTTGGCGCAGTTTTGAAATTTAGCAAAATCTTCATCGCTCGCAATGGCTGGGCTCATCGTGCAAATGGCGATATCAAAGAGCCTTGCTGGCTTAAATTCTCTCCACGAGCAAATCTCGCTACTTAAATTTGTCACGCCAAATCTCTTTGCGTCTTCGTTTAAAATTTCTATCATCTTTTCAGAGCTATCTATGCCAGTTATGCTTTTGGCGGTTTTGGATAAAAATATGCTCCAAACGCCCGTGCCACAGCCTATATCTAAAATTTCTTTACCGTTAAAGTCTATCCCCCAAGCCAAGGCTTTACCAAAAATTTGCTGCTGTATAGTGCTGATCTTGCCGTCAAATCTTTGGTAGTTTGACGCCTTTTTATCCCATAAATTTTGCATTTTAGCTCCTTATTTTTGGTTATAATTTTAGCAAAAAAGGTCAAAAATGAGAGATTTTATATATCACGTCACCATCCCACCACAAGCCATCGACATGCACGGACATATGAATAATGTCTATTATTTCATCCTTATGCAAGAGGCCGCATTTGCCCACTCCGCCGCTGTTGGCGACACAGTCGAGGCGCAGTATAAAAGGGGTGAAATTTGGCTCATTAGAAAAAATGAAGCAAAATATATAAAAAGCGCAAAGCTGATGGATAAGATAGAAATTCACACCTACACGCAGACTGAGGGTAAGGCGACATCTTGCAGATATTTTGAGTTTAAAAAAGATGGCGAGCTAATAGCAACTGGCAAGACAGAGTTTGTCTATATCGATCTAAAGACAAACCGCCCAAAAGCTATCCCGGCTGAGATCATCGCGCTTTACTCGTGACCGCACTCGTTGCAAACGCCTTTTATCACGGCGCTTTTTATATTTTTAGCGACGCTTAGGCGTGGCATGTCGATGTTTGTTACTTTGTGGCAGACGTCGCAGATGAAGTAGGCTTTTGCTTCATTTGCTAGCTCGTAGTAGCTCTTGTGGTTGTTTTCAGTTTTTATAACGAGATTTTCTTTTTCAAAAATTTCCATACTTCTATAAAAAGTCGTCTTGTTTGCGTCAAGGCCCTCTAAAATTTCATCATAGCTTAGCGGTGTTTTGGCGTTTTGTAAAATTTCAACAAGCTTTATTCGAAGCGTCGTAGCCTTGATATTGTGCTCTTCTAAGAAATTTCTCGCGTTCATCTTTGCCCTTTTATTTTTCGTATATTAACGCTAAAAGATTTAAACTATATTTAAAAGAAAAGGCTAAATTTAGGCATTTGCTTTTTAAGTTGCAACCAAGTTGCATTTTGCTAAACTTCGCAATTATTTTTTAAAGGAGAGATAATGAGAAAAATTATCGTTTTTTTAGCTGTTTGTGCTTTGTCTCTTTTTGCAAAGCCGGTTGTGACTACTAGCATACTGCCAACGAAATTTTTTGTCGAGCAGATCGCTGGAGATACGCTTAGCGTAAATGCGATGGTTGGCAAAGGGGCTGATCCGCACACCTATGAGCCAAAGCCAAAGCAGATGAAGGAGCTTGAAAAGAGCGAGCTTTACTTTGCTATCGGCATCGAGTTTGAGGACGCGTGGCTTGATCGCTTCTCAAAGACATTTAAAAATTTACGCATCGTAAAGACGCAAGAGGGCATCGAAAAGATCGCTATGAGCGAGGAGCATGAACATGAAGAGCACCACGAGCACAAGCACGAGGGTGAGCATAAGCATGAGCACCATGACCACGAGGGCGAGCACCATCACCACCACCATGACGGCCTTGACCCACACATCTGGCTTGACCCTATCTTAGTAAAAACTCAAGCTGATAATATCGCAAAGGCGCTAATAGAGAAATTCCCGCAAAATGCAAAGCTTTATGAGGAGAATTTGGCTAAATTTAAAGCTAGCCTTGACGAGCTTGATAGCTTTATCAAAAACGAGCTAAAAGATGTCAAAACTCGCGAATTTATCGTATATCACCCATCTTGGGGCTACTTTGCAAAGCGCTATAACTTAGAGCAAATCGCCATCGAGATAGAGGGCAAAGAGCCAAAGCCAGCTGAGCTAAAAGAGCTCATAGAAGAGGCTAAAGAGCACGGTGTAAAGGTCATTTTCGTAGCTCCACAGTTCCCAACAAAGGCTGCAAATTTGATCGCAAAAGAGACTGGCTCAAAGGTCGTCATGATAGATCAGTTGCCTGAAAACTGGCTAGCCGAGATGAAAAAAACGGCTGAAATTTTCGCAAAAAGTCTATAAAAATGTTAGCACGCCTGATCGTCATTTGCCTACTAGCGATAAATGCTTTCGGGTGTGCTCTATGCTCGCTTTATAGCCCAACAGCTCATGTTGGCGCGAAATTTGTCGCACACGAAAATAATATCACGCAAATAGCCTTTACTTGGACCTTTTCGCAAAATTTCTCAGACCTGATGAAGCAAAATTTTGACCTAAATCAAGATGAAAAGATAGATGATAAAGAGCTTAGAAAGATCCGCTTAAATTTGCTAGACTACCTCGTGCCAAGGCACTATCTAACGGAGATCGAGTACTATTACAAGGATGAAAACGCCACTAAAATAGAGCCAAATTTAAATGAATACAAGCTCTATTTTGACGAGGGCAGGCTTAAATTTGACGTGAGTTTTAAGACAAATTTAGTGATCGCTGACGGACTTGTCGTGTCGGTTGATATGGAGGATAAAGAGGGCTATTTTAACTTCAAATTCACGCAAAATAACGCATTTTTGGTGGGTAAAAGCTTCTGGGTGATACCAAATTCAAACTCAAATTTGATATTTTTTACATTTTCAAGCAAAGAAGTAGCCAAAGCTCACAACGAAAAGCCAGCGCTTAAAGAGCTGCTAAAAGAGCCAGTAGTAGGCGTGAGCGATGAGAATTTAAGCCAGATAGATAAGATCGATGAGGCGAAATTTGACATCGTCTCAAAAACTAGCCTAAGCTTGCTTGATAGGCTAAAGCAAATTTTAAGAAGCGTGGATTACAAAAGTCCGCTTGCGCTGCTATTTTTGGCATTTATATCATTTGGCTATGGCTTCTTGCACGCTGCTGGAGCAGGCCATGGCAAGGTGCTAACAAGCTCATATTTTGCCGCAACTGGTGGCAGCTACAAAAGGGCGTTTTTATTTGCCTTAAAGATCGGCTTTTTGCACGTTGTGGGTGCATTTGTCTTTGTCTTTGCTAGCTTTTTGCTGCTTCGTGAAGTAAGCAGCGACCTTACAAGAGACACTGCTAGCATAACGACTGCGTTTTCAGGTGTCGTGATCTTTTTTGTAGCGATTTTTATGCTCGTTAAAAAGATCAAATTTTATCTCTCAAACAAAAATGAGACTAAATTTTATATTTTTAGATCAAATCTAAGCCAAAATTTGAGTAAAAATACAAAATTTAAAAGTGAATGTGGCTGTCAAATTTGCTCAACCAAAAAGCCAAAGAGCAAAGAGGAGTGGCTAGTAGCGGCCGCTGCAGCTCTTGTGCCCTGTCCAGGCACGATCCTAGTTTTTGTGCTGGCAAATGAGATAGGTAGCTACTTTGCAGGCGTGATAAGTGGCGTATTTATGGCGCTTGGCATGAGCGTGGTGATATTTGTAGCGGCAGTTTTTGGCTCAAAGATCAGCACGAACATTAAGCTAAAAAAGTTTAAAATCTATGCAGAATTTGCAGCCCTTGGCATCATGCTTTGGCTTGGACTTTTCATTTTTGTCACGACATTTACGCAAAAGAGTCTGTTTTGAAAGATATTATAAAAATTAGAAATTTAAACTTTAGCTACGATAAACAAGTCGTTTTAGAGGACATAAATTTAGACTATAGTAGCGACGAGTTTTTAGCGATAATTGGCCCAAATGGCGGGGGCAAAAGCACGCTTTTAAAGCTCATTTTGGGTCTGCTTAAGCCTCAAAGTGGCGAGATAAAGCTCTTTGGTAAAGAGCCAAGCGAGGTTAGTAAATTTATAGGCTACGTACCGCAAAATTTCTTATCAAATCAAAGCTTTCCGATGATGGTTTTAGAAGTCGTTTTAATGGGTCTAATCGATAAAAAAATCTTTGGTTTTTACTCAAAAGATGAAAAAGCCCTAGCGCTAAGTGCCCTTGAAAAAGTCGGTATGAGGGAGTTTGCAAACGCAAGGATCGGCGAGCTAAGCGGCGGTCAAAGGCAGCGCGTCTATATCGCTAGAGCGCTTTGTGCAAACGCAAAAGTGCTCATCTTAGACGAACCAACAGCCAGCATCGACACAAAAGGGCAGGCTGAAATTTATGAAATTTTAAAGGGCATAAACGCAAATGGCGTGGGCGTGGTTTTAGTCAGTCACGACCTAAATATCGTGCTAAATTATGCTACAAAGATCGCTTACGTGAGTAAAAATTTACACATTCATAAAACGCATGAAAACCTTGCAAAGAGGGAATTTATCGAGCATCTAGCTAGAACGCATAGCCATTTTTGTGATGTCGAGATCGCGCTTGGCGAGTGCGGCTGCGAAAAAACAAAGAGCAATGTTTTTAAATTTTAAAGAGAGAAAATGAGCGAAATTTTAGAGTTAAATTTTATGCAAAATGCCTTTATTGCGGGCATTTTAGTAAGCATAATATGCGGCATGATAGGCTCGCTTGTGGTGATAAACAAGATGACTTTCATCGCTGGAGGCATAGCACACGGCGCGTATGGCGGCATAGGACTTGCATTTTTCTTCTCACTCGAGCCACTTTTTGGAGCGAGCATATTTTCACTATTTTTAGCGCTCATCATCGCCACGATCACGCTAAAAGATAAGACAAACATCGACTCTGTTATAGGCGCTATTTGGGCGATTGGCATGGCGATTGGCATCATCTTCATCGATCTAACGCCTGGCTATAACGCTGATCTCATGAGCTATCTTTTTGGCTCGATCCTTGCAGTTAGCGGCACAGATATCGCGTTTATGAGCGTTTTAGACCTCTTGTTTTTGGCGCTCATCGCACTTTTTTACCGCCAGTTTGTGGCGATCAGCTTTGATGCGGAGTTTGCAAAACTTCGCGGGGTAAATACGACATTTTTTCACTATCTGCTAGTTTGCATGATGGCGCTTTGTGTGGTGGCTACGATCCGCGTCGTAGGGCTAATACTTGTCATCGCTCTACTTACCATACCGCCATATATTGCGCAAATTTTTGCCAAAAGACTTGGACTAATGATGCTAATCTCAACCATTTTTTCTATCATTTTTTGCTTTATCGGGCTTGTGATAAGCTTTTACTTTAACCTCACAGGCGGAGCTAGCATCATCTTAGTCGCCTCGCTTTGCTTTTTTGCGTTTAGCTTTAAATTTAAAAGCTTGAGGAGTTAAATTTAGCTCTTAAGAAGGTTTTTCTGCTTTTTCTTTGAGCTTTAAAAGTAGTTTTACGTTTTTGTCTAAGTAAGCTTCATCTCTTTTTACGATATTTAAAAGCAGGATTATTAGTTCGTCGTCTTTTAGCAAGCAAATCAAGCGATAATCGCCAACTCTATAACGCCAAAGTCCGCTTAAATTTGCTACTAGAGCCTTTCCGCTATCACGCGGGTCTTTTAGGGTTTCTAGTTTTTCGAGAGCCTTGATGATTTGCTTTTTAACAGAGCCATCAAGTTTGTTAAAATTTACCTTTGCTTCATCGGTAATGATAACTTTCATAAGCAGTTTTCTTTTTTGAGTTCATCAAGCGTTGTGCCTTTGCTGTTACTTGCTACAAATCTAGCATAAATTTCCTCAGCCTCTTTTGCATCTTTTATATCCAAAACATTATCGATCAACTCATCATCTATCTCTACTACTTTGATCTTTTCGCCAAAAAGCTGTTTCATAGCGCTGATGATTTCGCTTGTGATTATAAAGCCATTTTGCCCTTGAAGCATTACTGTGTTAGTCACTTTAGCTCCTTAAAATTTATATTTTGCGAGATTATATCATAGATGTTTGTGGCTAAAATTTATTAGCTCTTTTTAACCTAAAAAGCGTCCAAGCCAAAAAGCAAATCGCCGTAAAATAGACGCTAAAAAAGAGCGCTAGCCACATAAATTTGATCTCAAGTCCCAGACAAAAGACCACCACGTAAAAGAGCGAGCATTGAAGCACGAGCTGTCTAAAGCCATTTAGTAAAAAGATCGCCACTGGGCGTTTTATCGCTTGTAGCGTGCTGCCTGAGATGTTTATCGTGCCATAAGCCATGTAGGCAAGTGAGTTGATGCCAAGGTAGAGCTTTGCCACTTCTAGCACGGCTGGCGTGTTGTCAAAGAGCCTGATCGCGCTCTCGCCAAAAAGCCTGATGAAGATGTAGGCAAAGGCGCAGTAGATGAGCAAAAAAAGAAGCGATAGTTTGTAGCACTGCATCGCTCTTTGAAAGCTCTTAGCGCCGTAGTTTCTTGAGATGATGCTAAGCACTCCTGCTGCCATGCCGATGGTTGGAAGCACTAAAATTTGCTCGATCCTTAAGGCTATGCCATAACCTGCCACTGCATTGACGCCGTAAAAGCTTACAAATTTTAAAAGCACGAGCGAGCCAAGTGACATTGAGAGGTAGTTTAGACAAGCTGGCAAAGCTTGCTTTAGTATCTTTGCCCAGACGGCTAAATTTGGCATAAAATAGCCTAAATTTCTAGGCTCTATCATCTTGCTTTTTCTAACTTTAAAAAAGAGATAGATCATACCTAAAAACTGCACGCTAGCCGTTGCTAGAGCAAGACCTTTTACGCCAAGAGCAAAGATAAAAGCAAAAAGATAGCAAAAAAATGCGTTGATAAAAAGGCCGCAAAATAGCCAGTTGCGGTAGCTTTTAGTATCGCCAAGTGCGACTAGAACACCATTAAGCGATTTTATAAGCAAGAAAAATGGAGCTGCAAGAAAGATGACGCCAGCGTAGTCAAGTGCTTCTTTGATGTAGTGGTGATCGGCGCCTAAAAGAATTAGTAAATTTGGCGCTAGTAAGTAGCCACATAGTCCCATAAATAGGGCAAAAAGAAGCACAAAGATGATGCCATTTGCCGCATAAAGCTTAGCCATTTTTGGTTTGTTTGCGCCTAGACTGTTGCCTATTAGCGCGGTGAGTGCCGAGCCAAAGCCAAGTCCGATGCCTACGACACTTAGATAGAGCAAAAAGCTCATTGCCATGCCAGCAACTGCAATGGTTGAAATTTTAGCGGCGAAAAATGTGCCAGTGACATTGTAAAGGGTGTTAAACATCATGCCCACGCCAGCTGGCAGCGAGAGCGAGATGATTAGTTTATTTAGCGGGTCTTTTAGTAGGTCCAAGCTGTCTTCTTGTTAAATTTTATCTGGACTAAGCTCTATCAAATTTCTGCCATAAATATATAAATTTTCATTGCTTTAAGTGCTCCGTTTCGCTCCACTTTACTAAGCTTGATCCCTGCGTCTTTTGCGAGTATTTTTATATCATCACTGGAGAAGGCGAGAGCTTTATATGTCGCTAGCAAAGCTCGCCTTCAACTATCTAAATTTATCTTTTATGAGACAAATTTGAAACTAAATTTTAGCTCTTTTGATCTCTTGATGCCCTTTTTCTAGCGTAGATATTTAGGCACTCAACCGCTAACGAGAAGCCCATCGCAAAGTAGATGTAGCCTTTTGGCACATGCACACCAAAGCCATCAAGCACGAGCGCAAAGCCAACTAGCACCAAGAATGCTAGTGCGAGCATTTTTATGGTTGGGTTGTTATCGACAAATTCTGAGATCGCCTTTGAGGCAAACATCATCACGCCAACTGCGATGATGACGGCAAGTATCATTATATCGATGTGCTGAGCCATACCAACTGCGGTGATAACGCTATCAAGCGAAAAGACTATGTCTAAAATGCCTATCTCAAGGATAGTTGCGAAAAATCCTGGGTGAGACTTGCTCTCGTGAGCCTCTTCATGCTTGCCAGTGACGTTTGCGTGGATCTCCATTGATGATTTTACTATCAAAAATAGACCGCCTATTATGAGCACTAGATCGCGTCCAGTGATGCTAAGCTCGCCTATACTAAAGAGCGGCTTTGTAAGCTTCATGATCCAAAATAGCGAAAGTAGCAGGATGATCCTAGTGATCATCGCAAAGCCAAGCCCTAAAATGCGGCCTTTGCCCCTTTGCTCTGGCGGCAGTTTGCCTACTAAAATAGCGATAAATATGATGTTATCTATGCCTAAAACTATCTCCAAGCCAGTTAGCGTAAGTAGCGATATCCACGCCTCTGGCGAACTCAACCATTCAAACATTTACTTCCTTTGTTAAAATTTTTATTATGCTCTCAGGCAAAATTTCATGCTCTATGGCGTGAATTTTAGCCTCCCACTCATCTAAACTCATGCCGTCCTCGCGCTCAAACGCCCTTTGCGCGATCAGTTTGCCCCCGTCAAGCTCCTCACTCACGTAGTGCACGCTCACACCGCCTATCATCATGTCGCTCTCAAAGCTCTCCTTTATCGCATGCGCGCCCTTAAAAAGCGGCAGGATAGAGGGGTGAAGGTTTATGGCTTTTATCTGCGCCGTAAAAACTGGCGTTAGTATCCTCATGAAGCCTGCAAGAACCGTTAGATCGGCCCCACTTTTTAAAATTTGCTCCACCAAAACAGCGTCAAATTCCTCACGATTTTTAAATTTAGCACTCTCTATGACGAGCGTTTCAAGTCCAAATTTCTTAGCTCGCTCGATGCCAAAAGCACCAGGCTTGTTGCAGATACAAAGGCAAACTTCTATCTTTACGCCGTTAAAAATTTGATTATGAACTTTTTTAAGTATCGCTTCTAAATTTGAGCCACTGCCGCTAAAAAGCACGGCTATCTTTTTCGTAAGCATTTTACTCCTTTGATGATGTCTGTTGGCTCTAGCGCGTAGCTGTTTTTGCCAAAATTTCTAAGGCTAAGCGCATGAGCTAAAGTGGCCGAAATGGCAGCATCTAGCGGCTCGTAGCCTTGAGCCAAAAGTGCTAGCACAAGACCGCTTAGCACGTCGCCGCTACCACCTTTTGCAAGCGCGCTTTTGCCATAAGGCATGACGTAAATTTGTCCCTCTTTGGCGATTATGGTGTTTGCACCTTTTAGCACAAGTACAGCCTTAAATTTCTCGCTCCAAGTCCTCGCGTAAGCGTATCTGTTTTCTTGCAAAGTTTGCACATCTATATCGGCTATTTTGCAAATTTTTAAAAGAGAGCAAAACTCCTTTGGATGAGGCGTCAAGACGCAGTTTTTGCTTAGCAGCTCAAGCACTTTTGGGCTGTAAAAGATATCAGCGTCAAGGACAAGCTTTTTGCCATTTAAAATTTGCACCTCAAGCTCTTCTATGCCCTTTTTGCCAAGCCCCATGCCAAGGGCTCCAGCGTTCATTTTCTCACTTATCTTGCTAGCTTGCATGATATGCGTTGGTAAATTTAAACCTTGCTCGCCTATCACGCTAACTAGCCCAGCCCCAAAGGCAAATGCCGCCCTTGCGCAAAGCTTGCTAGCCCCTATGTGCTCGCCAGATATGATAAATGCGTGGCCAAAGTCGCCCTTATTTACGCACTGATTTTTTCTATTTGGAAGCATGAGGTCGCGTTTTTCAAGCAGGTGATATTCGCTTTCGCACTCGTAGTTTTGCGCGCTTATGCCAAGAGTGGCGAGCTTTATCTTGCCCACGTAGTCCTTTGCCGCGTCACTATAAAGAGCTAGCTTTCTAGCTCCCATTGTGATCGTCGCGTCTGCTTTTACGCAAGCGCCAAGCACCTTGCCATCGCTACTTAGCCCGCTTGGCACGTCGCAAGCGATGATGCAAGCGGGGCTAGCGTTTATTTTTGAGATTAACTCTATGTGCTTTTCGTCTAAATTTCTATTTAGCCCTGAGCCAAAAAGCCCGTCTATGACACACTTTGCGCTATTTAAGCTATTTTTTGCGTCTTTGCTCTCTCGCACACCAGCAAATTTGGCCCTTTCAAGCTGTTTAATGGCTAGTGGCTTTAAATTTTTACTAGCTAGGATAAATTCACACTCATACTCGCCTTCTAGCATCCTTAAAGCACAAAGTACGTCAGCGCCGTTGTTTCCGCCACCGCAAATGCCAAGCACCCTCTCGCCTTTTTTAAATTTCTTACGGATGAAATTTGCTATGCCTGCGGCTGCATTTTCCATTAAAAGCTCTTCGCTAAGGCCAAATTTCTCGCTCGCTCGCTCGTCTAAAACTCTCGTGTCTAAATATAAATTTTTCATTCTATGCCCTAAAACTAAGCGCCTCTAGGATGTGGGGCTTTAAAATTTGCTCACTCTCATCAAGATCGGCGATGCTTCTAGCCACTCTAAGCGTCCTTTTTATGCCCCTTTGTGAGAGGTTATACTTTGTGGCGGCCTTTTGTAAAATTTCACTCGCCTCGGCGTTTAATTTGCAAAATTTAGCCACCTGCGCGTCATTTAGCTTGCCATTTAGCTCATCTTGACCCCGCCTTTTTTGAAAGATAAAGGCTTTTAAAACCATCTCGCTCATCTGCTGTGAGCTTAAACTTGCTTTGTCGCTTGGCGAGCTCTCATCCATCGCGACTTTTAAGTCTATGCGGTCAAGCACTGGGGCAGAAATTCTGGCTTTGTAGTTTTTTATCTCGTTTTCGCTGCATTTGCAGTTTAGGTTGCGAGAAAACAAATTCCCACAAGGGCAGGGATTTTGAGCGGCTACGAAGATAAATTTTGTTTCATAAGTCACTTTTGAATTTACCCTTGCGATGTGGATTTGATTGTCCTCAAGCGGCTCTCTGAGGCTTTCTATCACCTGTTTAGCAAAGTGTGGGAACTCGTCAAAAAATAGCACTCCGCCATTTGCAAGTGCGATCTCACCGATCTTTGCGACGTTTGAGCCTCCGCCAAAGATCGAGCTTTTAGTCGAGGTGTGGTGCGGCGAGCGAAAGGCTCTAGTGCTTGTAAATTCGCTATCTTGCAGATTTAGCGAGCGGTAGGCGGCGGACTTTAGCACCTCTTCTAGGCTTTGTGGTGCCATGATATAGACGAGGCGTTTTGCGCACATGCTCTTGCCGCTGCCTGGGCTACCTTCAAATAAGATATTGTGCATGCCAACGGCTGCGATGACGCAGACTCTTTTGGCTCTTTCTTGACCCAAAACGTCCTTAAAATCAAGCTCGAAGTTTAAATTTGGAACATATCTTTTGCCAGAAATTTCTATCACATTTGAAAATAGCTCGTGTGTGGCGCTAAAATGCGTGCTTTTAGCAAATTCTGCGTCGCTAAAAAACTTTATCGCCTCTTCTAGTGTGCTAACGCCATAAACCTCTAAATTTGGGATCATCGAGGCTTTAGCAGCTATCTCACTAGGCACTAAAATTTTTGCCTTTTGCACCTGCGTGCTTAAAAAAAGTAGGATCGAAAACAAATTTGCCGTGCTTTTTACACTGCCATCAAGCCCAAGCTCTCCAAAAACAAAAATTTTCTCCAAGCTTTTTGCCTTTTGAAGAGCGATTAAAAGGGCGATACTTAGATCAAAATGTGAGCCACTTTTTGGCAGGTCTGAGGGGGATAAATTTATGGTTATTTTTTGCGCTGGAAAGGCAAAGTCAAGCACTAAAAGTGCCGCTTTTACGCGCTCTGTACTCTCTTTGATGCTGGTGCTTGCAAGGCCCACGATGCTAAAGCCAGGAAGCCCACGAGAAAAGATCGACTCAACATCAATGATCTTTAGTCCGTCGCCGTAAGTAGCACATTTTAGGGACTTCATGATGTCTTTTCTTTTTTCTGCTTTTTGTATTCCTTGTCGAATTTTTTGCGTTTGTTAAAGCCTATTTTTTCTATAAAAAGATGTCCGTCTAGGTGGTCATTTTCATGCTGGATAGCGATCGCTAGTAGCCCGTCAGTTTTTAAGGTCTGCTCCTTGCCAAAGCGGTCTTGAAATTTGATAGCAACGACCTCGCTTCGTTTAACGTCCTCATAGTAGCCAGGCACGCTAAGGCAACCCTCTTGATAGACGCACTCGCCCTCACGTAGCTCAAATTTTGGGTTTATGATCTCGATTAAATTTTCTTTATCTTGCACGCCCTCTTCGTTGGCTAAATTTATGATGAAAATTCTCTTTGCAACGCCTATTTGTATGGCTGCAAGACCGATGCCTTCTTTTGCGATCATCGTCTCATACATATCATCAAGAAGTTTGTGAAGCTTCTCATCGAAGACCTCAACCTCTTTTGAAATTTCATAAAGTTTTTTATTTGGATAGGATAAAACTTCTAGGATCAAACTAATTCTCTGCTTTCTCGTCTAAAAATAGCGGCTCATTTAGGTCTTGGTTGGTCTCTAGCTTGTCAAGCGCGTGAGAGAGCAGCTCTTCGGTGCTCTTTGTCTTTGAGATCATGCTTGAGACGATCTGCACGTCTAGTTTGCACTCTTCGTTGTCGATCTTCCAAGGCATGGATGAGAGCATGTTTAAAATTCTCGCACACGCTTGCTTTGTGCCGTTTTCGTCGGTGTATTTCATCACCATAGCAAAGCAGCCATCGCCGTAGTGTGCGACTATATCGCTTCTACGTGAAGTCCTTAAAAGAAGCTGTGACATGCTTTTAAGCATATTGTTTCGCTCTTTTAAATTTTTAACGCGGTTTGCAAATTTATCTTTTATCTTGACTAGCAAAAATGAGGCATTATAGCCGTAGCGCCTAACAGACTCGATCTCGCTGCTTATGGTCGCTACCAGAAATTTCTTGTTATAGACCTCGTAGGTCGTGTCGTAGATCGACTGCTCTTCGATCGCCTTAAACATCTTGCCGACCTCTTCGTAGCTCATCTTGATGACGTCAAGGTGCTTGTCCATGAGATCGTTTAGCTTGATGAGGTCTTGGTTAAAGGCGCTTAGGACGTTTTGCAGCGCAAGGACGTTTGTGTTGTTTTTAAGACCATCCATACGCTTTTGCACTAGGCTTCTCATAACGCCTAAATTTTTATAGATGAGCACGACTGCTTGAAGCATGCTCTTTATCTGGATAAAGCCTTGTTTTACCTCTTTTTCGATAGAGATGTTGCCATTTGTTGGCACTGAGTTTTCAGAATTTGCCACTATGATATCGCCGATCTCTTTTCTAAACTCATCTGACTGCCCATCAAGCATCTTTTCAAAGTAGATAGAGTAGTTTGTCGGCGTAGATGGGACGTTGTCGTCACTTAGTTCGTGTAAAACGTCCTCTGAAAATTTATAGATATTTACCTTTTCTTTTTTGACAGCTGGTTTTGCTTCGGCTGCTTTTCTTTTTGGATCTGGTGCGTTATCTATCTTTATCACTTTGGGCCTTATTTAAAACTTTTCTCCAAAATTTTATCGACAAGTCCGTATTCTTTAGCTTCAGCTGAGCTCATAAAGAAGTCGCGCTCAGTATCTTTCACGATCTTGCTTAGTTTTTGACCTGTATTTTTTGCCAAAATTCCATTTAAAATTTCTTTCAAACGCAAAATTTCACGAGCTTGTATCTCGATATCAGTCGCTTGTCCCCTAGCACCGCCAAGTGGTTGGTGTATCATGATACGAGAATTTGGCAGTGCATATCTCTTGCCAGGTGCGCCACAGCTTAGTAAAAATGCACCCATACTAGCGGCCTGACCGATGCAGATAGTGCAAACATCTGGCTTTATGTAGTTCATCGTGTCATAGATGCTAAAGCCACTTGTTATAACGCCACCTGGTGAGTTTATGTAAAGGTAGATATCTTTATCTGGATCTTCGGCCTCTAAAAATAGCAGCTGAGCGACGATAGAAGCGGCCATGCCGTCCTCTATCTCGCCACTTAGCATAACGATCCTGTCTTTTAAAAGACGGGAGTATATATCATAGCTTCGCTCACCTCTACTAGTTCTTTCAACTACGACAGGAACGTAATAGCTCATTACTCAGCCTTCTCTTTCTTGCTTGCTTTTTTCTCGTCTTTTTCTTTGTTGAAAAGCTCGCTAAATAGCTTCTCTTCGATCATCGACATCTTTATAGCTGGAAGCATGCCTTGGTTGCGGTACATCTCAAGGTGTGCTTTTGGATCTTGACCGCTTCTATACGCCTCAAAATAGATCGCTTGAACAACCTCTTGATCGCTCACTTTCACGCCTCTTACGCGAGCTAGCTCATCGATGATGAAAGTTAGGCGAACGCTATTTTCAGCGTCTTTTCTATACTCGTCACGTTTTTTAGCTAGAGCGTCTTTGTCTTCTCTAAATTTCTTCATATCATCTGGAGTAAATGAGCTCCATGCGTTTCTAAACTGCATATCGATCTCTTGCTCAACGATATTTTTTGGCACGTCAAATTTAAATTTCTCAACCGCAGCTTCAGCAAATTTTGGTTTTAGCTCTTCGTTTATAAGCTTATAAATTTTCTCTTGGCGAATTTGCTCTTTTATGCGCTCTTCAAGTAGCTCTTCAGTTGGTTTTTCTTCGTTTGGAAGGATAGTTTTTAGCATCTCTTCGTCTAGTTTTTCAGGGATCTTTCTCTCTTGAATTTCATGAAGTTTGACTTTAAAAACAGCGTCTTTGCCAGCTAAATGTGCAGCGCCGTAGTTTTCTGGGAATTTAACCTCGATATCTTTTTCGCCGCCAGCTTTTATGCCTACCATGCCATCTTCAAAGCCTGGGATGAATTGATTTGAGCCGATCTCAAGCACGTAGTTTTCAGCCTTGCCACCTTCAAATGCAACGCCATCAACAAAGCCTTCAAAGTCAAATTTAGCAAAATCGCCTACTTTTAGGCCTCTTTTGCCATCTACTTTTTCAAGTGGAGCTATCATTTTTAGAAGCTCAGTTTTCTTTTCATCAATATCTTTTTTCAAAACGCGTGGGTTTGAAAACTCTGGTATCAAGCTCTCATAGCCACTCACATCGACGCTTGGCTTAAATGAAACAGTTAGCTCAACGTCGATCTTGTCATCTTTTCTATCAAATTTTGAAACGATAGGCTCGCCGATAAGGTCGTCATTTTTCTTGCCTGCTTTTTTGATAGCCTCTTCGACTACATCTCTTAAGACATCTTGCTCAGCGTCGTTTGTTAGCTCTTTCTCGTAGCGTTTTAGCACGACAGCGACTGGAACATGGCCTTGCCTAAAGCCATCTACTTTCATAGTTTTTGCTGCTTTTTTTGCTAGTTTTTCTACGCTAGACTTTATAGCATCTGCACTTACGGTTGTGCTAGCTAGGGTATTTACGCTATCTAGAGCTTTGATTTTGATTTCCATCGAATTCCTTTATGAATACAAATTTTTAGCCCAAAATATAGCAGAATTTTCCTTATTTCATTGTAAATTTGTAAATTTTTATAGATATAAAAGGCGTTTTAACGTAGAATTTGGCGATAAAATTATGGAGAAAATTTATGCAAGAGAGTTTTGAAAATTCAGTTAAAAATATGCTAACTATCATCGGCGAAGATCCAAACAGAGAGGGGCTTATTAAAACCCCAGAGCGCGTTTATAAAGCTTTTAAATTTCTAACTAGCGGATACGATCAAGACCCAAAAGAAGTCCTTGGTGACGCGCTATTTACCAGCTCAAATAACGAGATGGTTTTAATGCGAAATATCGAGTTTTACAGCCTTTGCGAGCACCATTTGCTGCCTATTATCGGCCGCGTGCATGTGGCGTACATCCCAAATGGCAAAGTTGTTGGCCTTAGTAAAATTCCACGCATGGTAAATATCTACGCCAGACGCTTGCAAATTCAAGAGCAGATGACCGAGCAGATCGCAAAGGCACTTGAGGACGTTATCGCTCCAAAAGGCGTTGGCGTCGTCGTCGAGGCTAGACATATGTGTGTTGAGATGAGGGGCGTGGAGAAGATAAACTCGACTACTACGACCTCGGCGCTTAGAGGCTGCTTTATCAAAAACGCAGACACAAGGCGAGAGTTTTTCTCGCTGATAAATTCGCCTAGGGAAACGCATTTTTGAGCTTAGAGCGTATAAATTCAAGGCTTAAAGAGGGTGTGAAGCTCTCAAATACTTTTGGCGTCATCACAAAGATCACAGCTACTACGATAGAGATCACCGGACTTCGACCAAGTATCGGTGACATCGTACGCATAGTGGCAAAAGACAAGAGCAAAAACGGCCTTGGCATGGTCACGCAGATAAAGACAGATGGCGCTTATATTAGCCCATTTGGCTTTGTCGAGGGCTTTAGGATAGGCGACTTTGTCTATGAGAGCGATCAGGGCATGAGCATACCAGTGGGGCCAAATTTACTTGGTCGCGTGGTCGATCCGTTTATGAAGCCCATTGACGGCAAAGGGGCGATTGATACGACTGAATATATGCCGATCATGAGAGCGCCCATAGATGCGATGAAAAGGGGGCTTATAAACGAGCCTTTTAGTGTTGGGATAAAGACGATAGATGGGCTGCTTACCTGCGGCAAGGGGCAAAAGCTAGGGATTTTTGCAGGTTCAGGCGTGGGCAAATCAACCCTCATGGGTATGATCGTAAAAAATACGCTAGCCCCCATAAAAGTAGTCGCGCTAATAGGCGAGCGTGGCCGTGAGGTGCCTGAATTTATTGAAAAAAACCTAGGTGGCGACCTGGAGGGTACGGTCATCATTGTAGCGACCAGTGATGACAGCTCGCTCATGCGAAAGTACGGCGCCTTTTGCGCGATGAGCGTGGCTGAATACTTCAAACAGCAGGGCAACGACGTGCTTTTCATCATGGATAGCGTGACGCGTTTTGCGATGGCACAGCGTGAGATCGGCCTTGCGCTTGGCGAGCCACCGACCTCAAAGGGCTATCCGCCAAGCTCGCTTACACTCTTACCACAGCTGATGGAGCGCGCCGGCAAAGAGGAGGGCAAGGGCAGTATCACGGCATTTTTCACCGTGCTAGTCGAGGGCGATGATATGAGCGATCCGATAGCTGACCAAAGCCGCTCTATCCTAGACGGCCACATCGTGCTAAGCCGCGAGCTAACGGACTTTGGCATCTACCCACCTATCAATATCCAAAACTCAGCCTCGCGTGTCATGGGCGACGTGATCGGCAAAGAACACAAGCTAAATGCGATGAAATTTAAGCGCCTCTACTCGCTTTTAAAAGAAAATGAGGTCTTGCTTCGCATCGGAGCATATCAAAAAGGCAGCGACAAGGAGCTTGACCTTGCGATCTCGAAGAAAGAGTTTATGGAGAGCTTCTTAAAACAAAGCTCAGAAGAGGCATTTGCGCTTGAAGAGGTCGAAGAGCTGCTTGATAAGATCAATCAGTAAATTTCTATATAAATTTGACTACTAAAATTTCATAGCCTTTTAAATTTATTATTAAAAAGATCGGTAAATTTTGCATTTTTTGGTGCGAAAAGTGATGTTATAAAAGTCGCGGAAGTGTGTTTGAAATTTACTGGGTTTTTTGGGGTTAAATTTCATGGAGTGAGCGACTTTTGTGTTAGGAAAAATGATAAAGTGTTTTAAAAAAGCACTCACGCCCACGCTTCAAACGGAAGATAAATTTAAAATTTTTGGGATTTTTGTTAAAAATGCTTGTTTGTAAAAACGTGGTAGTAAATTTATGCTAGTGCCTTCTGCCAAGCTGTAGTTTTGAGTTTAAATTTAATAAAAAAGCAAAATTTCACACTTAGATCAGCAATCGTTGATAATGTAAAAAGTCCGCAATAGATAAAATAGCTTATGTAAAAATTTATCCGCCTAAACGGGAGTTGCAGAGCGGATAAATTTCAAAATTTAAAGCAAGCGAGCTAGTTAAATTTATGCAAAAAGCCTATGGGCGAGTGTCTATCCTATCGTAGCTTTTGCCAAAAATTAATTGTAAAAAATTCACGTTTAGTTTGGCAAGTACCGATACTTTAGGCTTTACCTCGTGACGCAAAGCGTATATTTAAAAAAGCATAAGAGAATTACGCTAAAGATCAAATTTGTTTCGCATTTTCTATAAATTTTTAGTGGTAGGCTTTGTGTAAATTTGACTATAAAAACAAATTTGATATCCGTCTTTGGTCTTTGTTGCAGCGCAAACATTGCAAGATAGCTTTAAAAAGCACAAGAATAAAACCTATTTTTTCATCGTCAGAGCTTGAATTTATTTTATGATCTCTATGTCTTTTAGGGGCATGCTCCATATAAAAACAAAATTTCACACCCTCGGCACTTATATGCATTTTTTATCGCCAAAGCTTAAATTTAACTCGTATTTTCCATGATTTTATCGGCGAAACTTGTCTAAATTTTATTGAGTGAAAACAAATTTTTCATAAATACCAGTAGCTTTGTTGCAGCGCAAAGTCAAATTTATAAAATAAGATAAGACCTAAGAGCCAAATCCCATCTTTTTATCCTCGCCAAAGCTTGAGCTTAACTCGCGCTCTATCGTGGTTTTGAAGTCCTCAAAGGTAAAGATCCCATCATCTTTTATCGCCACTTTTAAGGCGGTATTTTTTAGCGCAAGGACGATCTGGGCGCCACTTAGGTTAAACTCAGCCAGCCTTTCTACGCTAAAGCCGTCTTCAAAGCTCGCATTTTCAGGCAAAATTTTACGCCAAATGGCAAGCCTACCGTTATAATCAGGCTTTTTAAACTCGATTTTGTAGTCAAATCTCCTTGAAAACGCCACGTCAAGGCTTTGCAAGAAATTTGTCGTAGCTATGAGCACGCCCTCAAAGCGCTCGATCTGCTCTAAGAAGATATTTTGCATTTGATTATGCATCTTTTCAGCCCCGCTCGAGCTCTCCACTCTCATGCTTAAAAACTGATCGGCTTCGTTTAGCAAGAGCACCGGCTCGCTGCCACTTTTTTTGCAAATTTCTTTGTAAGTGTCAAAAATTTTTCTTACATTTTGCTCGCTCTCGCCGACATATTTGCTTAAAATTTTTGAGCAGTCAAAGCTTAGAATTTGCTTCTTTAGGCTCTTTGCAAGCCCAACTGCGCTCATGGTCTTGCCAGTGCCAGGCTCGCCGTAAAAGATGATCTTAGCGTCTATATTTTTCCTAGTTTTTATGCCCCAGCTGCTAAGTCTAGCAAGCACTTTTTTATCGACTTGCTTTAGTATCGTGCTTAAAAGCTGCTTTGTCTTTTCATTTAGCACGACGTCTTCTAGGCTCGTTACTGGCTCTATTAGCTCAAAAATTTCTTGCTCTTTTACCAGACTTTCGATCTTGATTTTCTTGCTGTTTTTGTCATTTTTTGGGTGCATTATGCTTTGCAAAATTTCTTCGTTTATAAAAAAGCTTTTGCTAACGTTGCCATAAGCGTTTAAAACCTCGTCGTAGTCGATAAGTGCGCCCTCTATGAGCCTTGAGCCGTCCTCTAAAAGAGTGCGATTTTTGATGCGTTCAAGCTCATCTTTGCTTATTAGCCCAACTAGCGTGTTTAGGTCGCGGCCGTTTTCAAAGTCGCCCGCGTACTCCTCTTTTAAAAGGGCTAAAAATATGATCTGCTCTTTTTCATCAAGTGAATTTTCTTTAAAAATTTGCTCTATTTTTAGGCTAATCTTGCTTAGTTTTACGCGCTCGTTTATCCGCTTTGTAAGCTCAGAAATTTGCTCATTTATGCGCTTTTTAGCGTCATTTGAGCCACCTTCAAATATCGCAGCCTTTGAGTAAAGCTCTATCTTTAAAAACTGATCTTTTAAATACTCCAAATGATCTTCATAAGGTGCAAGCTCTGGTAAGCTTATATCAGCGTTGCCATCTTCAAGTATCTTTAAAAACGTGCTTGAGAGTGAAATTTCAGAGTGAAGTAGCGAGAGTAGCCCTTGGTTTGAGCTTTTTTGCGGGCTCTCTGGCATTTTAAAAAGGCCGTAGTTTTGCACTATCCAGCCACTATCTAGCAAATTTTTTATAAATTTAAGGTATAAAAGCTGCTTGTCATTTTGTGTGCCAAAAACAGCTCCAAGCAGCTCATAAACGCTCATGCTAGCCGTTCCTTGCACGTAGGCTTTGCTTAGATATTTTAAAATTTCTCCCTCTTCATCTCCGCACTTTATAAGCTCGTAAATTTTACTTTTTTTGAGATCTTGGTTTAGAAAATCAAGCAAATATTTCACTAAATTTTATCCTTTATCTGCTCTTTTAGCACGCGTTTTAGCACCTTTCCAGTTGCGTTTCTAGGCAGCTCCTCGGCAAAATAAATGCTTTTTGGAATTTTGAAATTTGCTAAATTTTTCTTTAGATGCTCTCTAACCGTCTTTTCATCAAGATCCATACCATCTTTTACCTGTATGAAAGCGACGACCTCTTCGTCTGCGTGCACGTCTTTTACGCCAATCACTGCTGCAGCTTCGACGGCTTCAAGTTTATAGATCACCTCTTCGATCTCGCGTGGATAGATGTTTATGCCCTTTGATATGATGAGGTCTTTTTTGCGATCAACGATATAGATAAAGCCATCTTCATCGATCTTGCCAAGATCTCCAGTCTTTAGCCAGCCATTTATGATGGTCTCATCTGTCACGCCTGGCATGCCGTAGTAGCCTTGCATGACGCAGTCGCCTTTTACGATGATCTCGCCGATCTGGCCAACTGGAAGCTCCATCATCTCATCATCTACGATCTTGACCTCATAGCCATTTAGCGCAGGGCCCACGCTTAGAAGCTTTTGCTTGTCAAATAAATTTGCCGCTACGACTGGCGAGCATTCGCTAAGGCCGTATCCTTCAACGAGCGTCGCGCGCGGGAATTTCACTCTAAAATCATCGATCGTTTGCTTAGCGAGCGGAGCAGCGCCACTTACAAATAGCCTTATGCGGTTAAACCATCTAAAATACCAAGGAATTTTTGCCTTGCCGATGGCTGTATATATGGCTGGGATACCCAAAAATACAGTAACTCTTTTAAGTAGCGTCTGTTTTAGCACATTTGAAAATGGAAAGACCGATCTTACAAGCACCATCGAAGCGCCTGCATATATCGGTAAAAGCACCATCGCTGTGAGCGTAAAGCTATGAAACATCGGCAAAAATACGATAAATCTATCGCTTTTTTTAACCTTAAAACGCTCATGAGCGCCGATGACGTTTGAGAAGATATTTTTATAGCTTATCATAGCACCCTTTGGCTTGCCTGTAGTGCCTGAGGTGTAGATGATGTGCATGAGATCGTCTATCTTAGGGTATTTTGTGATGCTTAGAGTGTATTTGTGATTTAGCGCTTCGCTGAAATTTACATTTTTTACAACGCCGTTATTTTCATAGTCCTTGCTCATATCCTCTTTTGAAATTTGTGGTGTAGAAGATAGATAAGCACTCTCGCCATACTCCTCATCAACGCTTACATAGTCGTCTTTTGAGGCGCTTTGAAGTTTTTTTGGCGTTTGACCGATCCAGATGATCTTTCTTAAAATTTCAAGCTCGCTTAGTGCTATTAGCTCCTTTGCAAGCGAGCTGGAAGCAAAGAGCACCCTTGCGCCGCAATCGTTTAAGATATACTCAAACTCATTTGTTTTTAAAAAGGTATTCATCGGCACTGCGACCGCTCCGATAGCCGTGATAGCAAGGTATGAGATGATAAATTCTTTTGAATTTGCCACCGCCATAGCCACTTTGTCGCCAAAATTTACTCCGCAAAGCTGCAAGTAAGCTGCCACTTTATCGACGTTTTGCTTTATTTCGTGGTATTTTAGCTTCTCTTTTTCATCAAAGATCGCTATCTGGTTTGGACTCTGCTTTGCTACTTTGGTCAAAATTTCATAAAAATTATTATAAGAGTATTGCATTTTTAGCCCTAGAAAGAGTATTTAAATGTCATTGCAGCTATCTGGACGCTACTCGCGTCAAATTCGCCAGACATTGTGCCAGTGCCATTGCGAGTACCATTTTTTATACCTGTCGCACGTTTTTTGTCTCGGTGCTGATAGAGATAGCCTAGCCCTAGCTCTAAATTTGGCGTAAATTTATAGTTTGCCCCAAACGAATATGCCTGAGAGGTGGTGTTTGGAAGCTCTAAGCCAGTGTGTTCGCTACTAGTTATATCCTCATCGTATGAAAAGCCAGCCATTAGTCTAAGCTTCTCATTTACATCGTAAGCAAGGCCTATCCTATATGTGTTTGTATCTTTTGCGTTTTTAACGACTGGATCGTCCATAAATGCCTTAAAGTATCTACCTAGAATAGGGTGTGAATGAGCTGCTGTCTTATCATCATATTCAAAGTCATAATCTTTAAATTTAGACCAGTAAGTCCTCTCAAAAGCTAGCAAAAGGGTAAAGTCGCTAAATTTATATCCAGTCGCAAGCACTAGCTGAGCAGGTAGAGGGATCTCAACTCTTGTTTTGCCATGATAGCTTATAGGTGCTAGCTGCCCGTTAAAATCAGCATCAGCGCTACCTTTAAGCTCTAAATTTACCTTCGAGCGGTAAGTCACTGCAAAGCTAAGCTCCTCGGTAGGTCTATATGTAAGAGCGACGTTGTAGCCGTAGTTTATGCCATCGCCTTGTATCTCTCTGTAGCCAAAACGTCCAAAGTCACTTGCTATCTTGCCCTTGCTATAAACGCCTCTAGCGCCCAGAGCAATGGCAAGTTTGTCATTTATGCGGTAAGCTACAGTTGGATTTAGCTCGACAACTTGTAGTTTAAACCTCTTGCCAGTAAAAGCAGTCTCTGGATCCTCCCACGAGATGCCAACAGCAGCAGGCACAGCAAGGGCTAGTCCAAATCTCCAGTTTTCATAAATTTCTGGCGTTACAAAGCTAAATGTGCCAGCTAGTGAGTCAAATTTCTTTGAGCTGTAGCTCTTGCCATCATCGCTTTTAAAGTCGATGGAATTTATATGAAACCAACCAAGCGTGCTTTCAAAATGGTGAAGCCCGTCTAAAAACATCATATTTGCAGGGTTAAAATAAGCCGCATCAGCCCCAAAACTAAAGGCTACGTTACTAGCAGCAAGCCCCAAAGAATCAGTACTTTGCTCAGGGACCTTGTAACCCCCAGCATTTAATAAAGAACACGTCGCAACAATGCTTAAAAGCACTCTTTTCATAGCTTTTCCTTTTCTAGGTTTCTTAGAATTTTGATCTCATCTTCCCAAATACTCTCGTCAATCGTCTCTAAAATCAAGGGAATTTCGCCTATTTTATCATCATTTATTATATTTTCAAAAGCGCCAAGCCCAAGCTCGCCCTTGCCAAGGCTCTCATGCCTATCTTTTTTTGAGCCAAGCCCAAATTTAGCGTCATTTAGGTGCATGCCAGATAGAAATTTATAGCCGATGATCGCATCAAATTCGCCCATCGTCTTAGCGTAAGCCTCTTTGCTTCTTAGATCGTACCCAGCGGCAAATGCGTGGCAAGTGTCGATGCAAACGCCAACTCTGCTCTCATCGTCTGCTCGCTCGATCAGATACGCCAGCTGCGCAAAGTCAAAGCCTAAATTTGAGCCTTGTGCGGCTGTGTTTTCGATGACAAGCTTTACGTCGCTTGTGCGTTTTAGCGCTGCGTTTATGCAGCCAGCGATGTTATCTAGGCACTCATTTTGGCTTATCTGCTTTAGGTGCGAGCCTGGGTGGAAATTTAAAAGCTTTAGTCCAAGCTTGCTAGCTCGCTCTATCTCGTCGATAAAGGCTTCAAGGGACTTAGCTCTTGCCTCTTTTTCTGGATGGCCTAAATTTATGAGGTAGCTTGCGTGTGGCAAGACGTGATCGGCGCTTATGCCAGAGGCTTTTAAATTTGCTTTAAACTGCTCTATCTCACCCTCACTTAGCTCTTTTGCGCTCCATTGGCGCTGATTTTTTGTAAAAAGCGCAAAGGCATTTGCTCCTATTTTTGCAGCATTTATCGGTGCGTTAAAGACGCCTCCAGCCGCACTTACGTGAGCTCCAATGTATCTCATTTTAACTCTTTTATTATCACTTTTATTTTATTTTTGCTGTCGATAAATTTGACGTAGTTATCGCAAACTTCGTATTTTATAAAATAAGAACTTAGATCTTGTCTAAAGCCGCACTCTGTGGTGCTTAGACCTTTGCCGTCATAAATTTTTTGCCTTTGTAAAATCTCTTCAAAAAGGCTCTCATAATGCGGCGCTAGAAAAAATTTCTCGTTAAATTCAGTCTTTTTAAAACAAGCGCTATTTACGCAAATTTTGTCCTTTATGTTGATATTTGCCGTATTTACGCCAGAGCTATAAATTTGTAAATTTAGATCATTTTTATAAATGTGAAAAAATCCAACATCATTTATCTTTATCATCGGAGAAAATAAAGTGACCTGAAAGGCTTGTGAGCTTTGCGGTGTTTTAGTCGCAACACAGCCTGAAAAAATGAGAGCAGATAATAAAACAAGTGAGAATTTCTTCAACGATTTGTCCTTTTATGTAAATTTAAGTTAAAAAGTAATATAATCCCAACTTCATAACCGACCGTGGCCCATTCGTCTAGCGGTTAGGACATCGCCCTTTCACGGCGGTAACACGAGTTCGAGTCTCGTATGGGTCACCACTTCTAAAAGACAAAATCTTATCCACATAAGCTTTAAAATCTAGTTAATCCAAATTTCAAGCTTTCTAAAAACAAATTCTTAAATTTTCGTTTTGTAAAGAGAGATCAAATTTCACGTCTAGTAAAATTTAAAAAAGAGGTTTCGCGCGAGCATAAAAGCAAAAAGCAGTTAAATTTAGCCCTTTAAAAGGCTCTAAATTAACTGCTTAAATTTACATCTGATGTGGCTTACCTAGTAAAAATCCCTGCGCATACGAAATTCCAAATTTCTTTATATATTCTAAAATTTCTTCGTTGCTCACAAACTCAGCCACTATCTTATAGCCTTGTCTTCTAGCAAAGCTCACGATAGTCTCAACCAAAACCCTTGCGTTTTCATCGGTTGGTAGCTTTTTGATGATCGAGCCATCTATCTTGATGTTATCGATATCAAGCTCTAAAATTCGGTAGTAGTTAGAGTAGCCAGAGCCAAAGTCATCGATTGAGATTTTACATCCATATTTTTTAGCTCTTTTTATAAATTCATTTGCCATTCCGTAGTCGCTAAGCTCTTCGCTCTCTAGCATCTCAAAGCAAACTCTACTAGGATCTGGGCAGCTCTCTAGCTTTTCATCTAAAATTTCTCTAACACCAGGATCTGTTAGATCCGAGCTTGAAAGGTTGATAGAAAATGTATAGTCTGGATATTTTTTAACTAGATCAAAGGCTAGAGCGATCACTTTTTTTGTTATCTGAAGATAAAGTTGCGTTTTCATCGCGATCTCTAAAAATTCGCCTGGGTAGCGGATCTTGCCATTTTGATCGACTATGCGCACCAAAACTTCGTAGTATTTTGCCTCTGTTTCATTTTCATGCACGTTAAAAATTCCCTGACACTCGACTATCACCTTGTCGTTTTCTAGGGCGTACTCGATGAGTTCGGTTATGAGTTGGTTTTTATAGTATCTCATCTCGATCGCATCGTTTTCTAGGTAGTAGTAGATCTCGTTGCCGCTATCGCTTGCTTGTTGATTAGCTAGGATTGACTGCATTAGGCGGTTTGTTTGCGGTGTGTCATTTGATAAAGATACACCAAGAGTTATCTTGATGCCAGGTAGATTTTCAAATTTACCGTCTATCTCGATATTCATCCTGCTAAAGTTAAAATACTCTTTTATAAAGCCGATATCTCTAACGATGTCATCGCCTTGATACCAGATGTAAAACGCATCATCTTGAAACCTAAATAGCTCAGCATTTATAGAGTAGGTATCAACGCAGAGTTTTAGTGTATTTGCCACCGCTTTTAACATAGCGTCAATAACCTTTGTCTGGTAGAAAAATCTTAGCATCTTGTAGTTTTTGATGCTTATGCTGATCACAATTCCATCTTTTTTCGCCTCTATCATCTCAGTCAGAGCAAAATAGTTTCCAAAGCCAGTTAGTTTGTCGATTGAGGATTGAATTTTTATCTGCTCATTTTTTTGAGTTAGCTCTTTAAGCATGCTAAGCTCTTTTGTCCTATCAAGCTTTATAGCCATGTAGCCCTCTAGCTTGCCCTCAAAGAAAAATGGCGCAAAACGCACCTTCTCATAGAGCAGCTTGCCGCTTTTTGTCCTGCTTATTAGTTCGTCGCTCTCCCATGAGATGTGCTTATTTATAGCATTTCTTATCTCAGCGTAAAAGCTCTCTGGGTGCATGTTTGATTTTAAAATTTTAGGGCTTTTTCCGATAACGTCTTTTAGTTTATAACCAGTTTTTGCCTCAAAGGTTTTATTTGCATATAAAATTTTATTGTTATTGTCACAAAAGACTATAGAGCTGTGTCCCGCATCCACTGTCGTTTTTAGAAGTTTTATCTGTTTTAACTGCTTAGCTAGTACCCTTGCTTGATAAAAAGTTAAAGCGCAAAATAACACAAAGCTGATAAAGCAAAGCACTTGCATTATTACTATATTTCGTATCATTATTTTGTAAGAGGCTAGGGTGTCATCTCTAAATTTTCTTAGTGTTTCTCCAAGTTTTAGATCAACAGAGTCTTGAGCTACGGCACTTAGGTTTTTTGCAAATTCAAGCGCGTAAGTTGCCTTATTTAGCACCAAGATCGCCTTTGCGTCGTTTTTGTAGGTATCTTTATACTTTTGTATCTGCTCTTTTGTTTGATTTAGCGTCTCAGGGCTAATTATGGCTGAGCTTTTTATCGCGTGAAATATCACATTGAGCGCATCTAGCTTCTTCTCTGATGCTATTTCAAACTCACCTGATAAGATATAAGCAGCCATTGACGAGCTAGCGTAGTTTGACCTATCTACAAGCCTTTGTTTTTTTAAAAAGTCGTCGTTTATGACCTTTAAAGTTTTGGCATTTTTCTCTTGGTAAAAGACATGTATGATCTCGTTTAGCTCATCAAGTCTGGTCAAATTTTGATCAAAACTTTTTAAATTTTTATTTACATCGTCGTAGTTTAGACGAAGTACGTTATTTTCTAAGCTAAAGCTTAGCTCGTTATCTAGCAAGATAAGGCTTAAGATCGTATCGTTAAATTTACTAACAGCAGTAACTGCTCTATTTGCCATATAGATGTAAGCTGAGCTAAAGAAAAAGACGATCGCTAGGACGATTAAGATGATATTTGCTTGTCTTTTATTCATTTAGTATCCTAGGTCTGCGTCCATTTAGTGTTAGCAAAAATTTATAAATTTGCTCCAGCTCTTCGCTATTTAGTGTGTGGATCAGCTGATGATAGCTCACAAAGCCTATGACCTCTTTTAGATCGCTCATTTCGCCACTGCTTAGATATGGAGCCGTTCTTGCTACATTTCTAAGCGAAGGCACACGCATAAGGCGTCTGCTCTCACCTGCATCCTTTAAGCCCACGTTTTGCATCAAATTCCCACCTAAATTTCTACCATTGTGGCATGCCACACAGCCTACTTTATTAAAGAGCTCAAAGCCTTTTTTTGCCTCAGTGTTTATGGAGTCGTCATTGCCAGCTAGATACTCATCAAATGGCGAATCTATGCTTAAAATAGCCTTTTCAAATTCTGCCAAAGCACCTACTATATTTTCATAGTTTATGCCATCACTATATGCATCATTAAATAAAATCCCATACTCGCCTATACTTTTTACTTTTTTTACTATCTCATCTTTGTTTGAATTTAGCTCATTTCTAGAATTTATCGACTCTTTTACTTGATCTTTTAAGCTTCTTACCCTGCCATCGGTAAAAAATAGAAAATTTAAAGCCGAATTTAGCACGCTAGGTGGGTTTATAACGCCCTTTTGGCTGGTATAAGATGAGTTTGTGCCGCTTAAATTCCAGTATAAGTTGTGGCAAGTTTCGCATGAGTAGTTTTCAGTGGTGCTTAGTCTTTTGTCAAAAAAGAGCTTCTTACCGATGTAGGCTTGTTTTTCGTTATATTTTGATGAAAGCACTGGCTCAAATGATGAATTTGCGCTCAAAATGCAAAAAGATACTACCATCCAAAATAAAACTTTTTTCATAAAATCTCCATATTCTTGAGCGTCATTATAGCGGAATTCTTTTTCATAACTACCAAATCGGCTAAATTGTAAAAAATTTAGTTTTTATTTGCATTTTGAAAAAAATGTTGTATAATCCGCCAAATTTTTAATTTCAAGGAGGAAACCATGAAAAAAGGTTTTACAATGATCGAGTTGATCTTCGTGATCGTGATTTTAGGTATATTAGCTGCGGTTGCTATACCAAGACTAGCTGCAACAAGGGACGATGCAGAGATAGCTAAAACTGCTGCAAATATACAAACGCTTGTTTCTGACCTAGGCTCTTACTATACTTCACAGGGTAGTTTTGCTGCCACTAGCGGTACTGGTTCTGCTGCTTCTACTACTCCAGATATAGCAAAAATGACTAATGTTTCAAATCCTGTTAAAGCTAAAAGTGATGATTGTTTAACAATAGGAGCTATAAAGACCGATGGTGAGATCACCGCAACTATAGGCAAATCTGGTCTTTGTGCGCAAGTTTGGACATTACCAGGTTTAACAAATGTTGAATCAATTATAAAAAGTACTGCTAATAACAAGACAGTAGATACACTTAAATTTGGTGGCATGGGTATAAAATACTAAAAATATATAACTTTTTGGCAAGGAGAAATTCCTTGCCACTCTTCTTTAACTTAATTTTAAAATTTATCTTTCATTTATAAAAATTCTAGTTATAATCTCGCAACTTCAAATTCAAGGATGAAGTAATGAAAAAAGCTTTTACTATGATAGAGCTCATCTTTGTAATAGTTGTTATTGGCGTATTAGCAGCTATTGCTATCCCAAGGATCAGTGCTACAAGAGATGATGCGGTCTTAGTAAAGAGTATGGCGGAGATTAGAACCGCTATCGAAGAGATAAATGCCTACTATATATCACAAGGCAAACTAGCTCTTGATACTACAAACAATAAAGTTAAATTTAAAGAGATGACAAATGCTGGGGTTGTGGATAGCTCTGGCGATCTTGGCTTTTTTGCCAAAAATGAAAAGTGCATTTCATTAAAATTCTTTGCTGCAGACCAAAGCTGCTTAGGAGTAGATATCAGCGAGCAAGGCTTATGTAAAAAACTTTGGGAAGCTCCAGAATTTAAGCGCTTTAGCCAGACCATGATAAAGCCAGCACAAGGAGCATTGCCAGCTCATATCAGCTTTAGTGCTGTTCGCATCGTTTTTTAGCTAGATATTTTTATTAAAAGTTTTAAAGTCTGAAATTTACACTTAATTCTTGAAATTTTATAAAAATAAAGTCCAAAACTAATTTTTTCTTGACAACAATAACATTTTTAGATAGAATGCGACTTTTTAATGAGGTAGTGGCATAAACTTACAAACACGACTCAGGCGGGGTGTAGCGCAGTCTGGTTAGCGCATCTGGTTTGGGACCAGAGGGCCGAAGGTTCGAATCCTTTCACCCCGACCATGTTAAACGGTGAGTGTAGCTCAGTCGGTTAGAGCATCAGATTGTGGTCCTGAGGGTCGTGGGTTCGATTCCCATCACTCACCCCATTTTGGGCGCTCGTAGCTCAATTGGATAGAGCGACAGACTTCGGATCTGTAGGTTATGGGTTCGACTCCTATCGGGCGCGCCACTTTAAAGACTTTATGCGCTCATAGCTCAGCTGGATAGAGCAACGGCCTTCTAAGCCGTAGGCCTCAGGTTCGAATCCTGATGGGCGTACCACTTATTATTGTTGTGCGGATGTGGTGAAATTGGCAGACACGCCAGACTTAGGATCTGGTGCCCCACGGCGTGGAGGTTCAAGTCCTCTCATCCGCACCATCTTTTTTAAACTCCATTTTAAAACTTTCAGAAACTCGATTTTCATTTGATTTTATTAAATTTATTTATTCAAAATTTAGCAAAAATTTTATTTATCAAATGATCCGCATTAAATTTGTAAAATTTATAGATCAAATTCTTAAATTTACACTTTTGGTAATAAAAATTTAGAAGCGAGTGTAGTAGCGTTGCTGGCTGTCGCTTTTAGTAACGCTTAAAGACGCACTGTTTGGCTTGATGAGCTATTTTGAGCCATTTTTGGTGAGTTTAACAACGCACTTTTGCTTCAAACAAGATCGATCAGTGCTGGCAGAAAGATCGGCTGGTTGCAGATGAAGCACTACTCTAAAATTTGAGTGCAAATTTTAAAAATCTAGAGGTTAAATTTAGTCATTTTGGGCGTAAATTTAAAAACGTTAAGGCTGTGATGCTTAAAAAACAATAGAGGCAGTCAATTTGAACCATTAGACAAACATATTTTTGTGCGGTTTGTGGCAATTAGTCGTAAATTCTAAAAACATAAAATTTTAGGACTAAATCTAGTTTTTTGGGTTTAAATTTAAAAATTTGGACGCTGTGAGTTCAAATAATAAAATAAGTCAAATTTGAAATGTGGGCGATAAATTTATCTGGTAAAAACGGCTTTTGTAGGTTGCATGAAGGCAAGGTTTATCAAATGTAGCGAATTGGTTGCGTTTGATATGCCCACTAAATTTAACTACAAAACCAAATGAGATAAAAATTTATGGCTAAATTTGTTTGTTGTGGCTTAAATTTTGAAGCTGCGATACTTAAAAAAGAGACCAAATTTACAACGAAAGCGCTAAATTTGAGCTACCAGAAAAAGATGCTTTTTTATGGTTTGTGTTCTAGCAATGTCCTAATGGCTCGTGATAATTGGGGATAGCTGCGGTTGATATGCGCTTACTGAATTTGACTATAAATAGAAATTTACGTCTAAATTTAACCATTTCGGGAGCTAAATTTAAAAAGATAAAACAGGGTAAATTTACAAAAAGAAGTAATAAGAAAATGCTGATATTATGTGCGGGGGCATTGCTTGTGGTTATCGACAACGCAGTTGATTATAGTTAATGTATTCTCATCAAAATTTTTAATAGCATAGAATTTACGACCAAATTTAACTATCTCAGGAGCCAAATTCTGCTAGTAAATTTGTATCTTGAGCTAAATTTAAAGAGTAAAACAGGGTGGATTGTGAATTTACGCTAGTAGAAAATGGTTTCCTTGTGTCGCTTGCAGTGTTTTAAGAACTAGTGACAATGCAGTTAGCTATGACTAGTCTGCTCTAATTAAATTTGACTAGAAATTTATGCTTAAATTTACTCTGCAATCATCTTGATCCAAAAGCACATCTAGGTAGCATTTGCCTTTTTAAAGATATAGAAATTTGTTTGCTTTTAGCTTTTTGATTAGGCGATAAAGCGTGCCTAAATTTACGAAAATAAATTTTAGTAGCGATCATTTTGGTTTTTATAGATAAATTCTAGTGCCAGTTGTTTTCAATAAGTGATATTTAGCGCCTTAGGGCAGGTTGATTGACTAGCTATGGATCAAATTTAAGCTACAAGATATTTTGATTAAAAGTAGCAAAGGATCAAATTTAGCCCCCAAGCGAGGGCTAAATTTATATAAATTCTACAAAGATTGTAAAATTTTTGGTTTAGAAAACGCAGTGATCGGTTTGATCTCGCCTTTATATTTTTCTAAATTTACAAGGATCGTGTGTCCGCAGTTACTTTGAGCGATGCTAGATGTGCCTTTGTCGCGAGTTAGGACATTGACGCAGCCGTGTTTGCAAAGGCTCTTTTCTCCTAGCACTTCAGGATCGTACCACGCACCTTCGCAGATGGCGATGACGTGCTCTGGGATGATGTCAGTGACAAGCGCACCAACTAAAATTTCGCCCCTATCGTTAAATACTCTCACCACGTCGCCAGTTGCGATGCCTTTTGCTTTGGCGTCATTTACGTTTATGAGCATTGGCTCGCGTGCGCATACTTCAGCGTAGTTTCTGATTATTGAGTTATTTAGCTGTGAGTGGAGGCGGTATCTTGAGTGTGGTGTTGTGACGCTAAATGGATACTTTTTGGCTTTTTCGCTGCCAAGCCACTCAAATGGCTCGATCCAAGCAACGTGCGGCGCAAAGTCTTTGTAGCCAAATTTAGCGATAGTTGGAGAGTAGAGCTCTATCTTGCCAGATGGCGTGCCTAGACGGTTTTTGTGAGGATTTTCTCTAAAAGCACTAAGCCTTGTGTAGTATCTGCTCGCTTCGTCATCTTGCTCAAATCTAACATATCCCTCTTTCCAAAACTCATCAAAGCTTGGCATCTTGACATTTATGCCTTTGGCTTGCTCGGCTGCGTCTGCGTAAAATTCTTTCGCCCAGCCAAGCTCATCTTTGCCCTCTGTAAAGACCTCTTCTCTGCCCCAGCGTTTGCAGATTTGTGAGCAGATCCAGTAATCGCTCCTGCTCTCGCCCATAGGCTCTACGACAGGCTTGTAAGCCACGATGTATTCGTTTGTAGGCACGCTTTGATTGATGTCGTTTCTCTCGACTTCGAGTGCTACTGGCAAGACGATGTCGCTTAGTTTTGCTGTGCTTGTCCAAAATGGCTCAGCAGTTATTACAGTGTCAAATTTACGCCACGCTTTTACGGCGTTATTTACATCCTGATGCCTTGTAAACATCGATCCAGACGCCATGTAAGCCACTCTCATGTGTGGTAGCTTGATCTTTGAGCCGTCATAGTCTATCTCTTTGCCAGGGTTTTGCAAAGCCTCGATCGATCTTGAAGATGGGATGGTGACGTTTTTAAATTTCTTCCAAGGAGCGCCATCTACGTTGTCGTATTTCTCGCTGATGCTAGTGCTGATGCCTTTTAGCGACGGAGCGATCTTGTCTGTAGCGCCATTTGCGTAGTAGAGGTTAAACTCAAATCCAAGACCCTCTTTGCCTATCTGACCTAGCATAGCGCTAAGTGTTACGATGCCCCAAAAGCCCATCTCGCCGTGATCTTGTCTTTGAAGTGATCTGCCTGCGATGATGACGCTTGGCTCTTTTGCAAGTGCTGTTGCAAATTTAGCGATATCTTCGGCTTTTACGCCACAAATTTTGCTCGCCCAGTTGATATCTTTGACCACTTTGTCGGTTGTGCCAAGTAGGTAGTCTTTAAATTTATTAAAGCCGACTGTGTATTTTTTGATAAATTCTTCGTCATAAAGCTTGTTTTCATATAGATAGTGGCACATGCCAAGCATCATTGCTACGTCGGTATTTGGACGAACGATGATAGCTTCAGAGCCAAGGTATCTTGTGGTGTCGTTTTTAAAGACGCAAACGCTATAAGTTTTTATGCCTGCCTCTTTTATCTTTTTGATGCCAAGATAGCCATCATGTGTTGGTGGTTGCCATGAAATTTGACCAGTTACAAGCGGGTCAGTGCCCCAAAATACAACGTTTTTAGCGTTTTTAGCGATGGCCTCCCACTTTGTCGGAGCGTCATAAACGGCGCTGTTGCCTAGGACGTGAGGCATGATGACAAGGCCAGCTCCCGTTGAGTAGTCGCCACTCTCTTCTACGTATCCGCCAAGCACTTTTAGCATCCTGTGACCAACAGTCCTGCCCCAGCTGATCTTGCCGCTGCCGCCCCACCAGTAGCACTCGCCGTAGATGCTCTCAGGGCCATATTTGTCAAAATTTTCTTTTAAGGCTTTTGCTGCTAGATCAAGGGCTGTCTCCCAGCTAACACGCACAAATTCCTCTTTGCCACGAAGCTCGCTCTTTGCTGCGCCTTTTGCCTTTAGGTAGCTCTTTCTTACGTATGGATAGAGCACGCGGCTTTCGTTTTGGATGAGGTCTGGCAAGCTGTTGTTCATGGTATTTGGGAATTTATCGCCCTCAAATGGATCGACGGAGACGATTTGGTTTGAGTTGGTATTTGCCCAAAATAGACCAAATCTATTTGCGCCAAAGGTCTTGCTTTGATCAAAGATGGTCTTTGTCACGCCCTCTATCTTGTTTGCCTGCGCCGCTGTGGCAGCAAGTGCAGAAAATTTTATAAAATCTCGCCTTTTCATATTTTCTCCCTTATGAAAATTTATTTTACTTTTTTGGCATTGTGTTGTAGGTATTTAAGCACTAAATTTAGGTCAGTTTCATCAAGTGCAACAAATTTCGCATCGACCATACCAGATAAATTTGCTGGCCACTGAGCAGCTGTAAAGCTGTTTGGCTCATGCAGCCTGTGACATGCTGAGCAGGTCTCTTCGTAAATTTTCTTTGCCTTTGCGTAAAGCTCTTTTTGGTTGCCACCAAGCGCGTCATTTGGCACTTCATAAAGCCCATCAACTTGGTACCAAACCTCGCCGTAGTCATCTTCAAGCTCTTTTACTTTTTTGAAATTTGCCTCGCTCTCGTTATCAAAAGCTACAAAGACTTCAGGGTCTTCTACGCTTCTTTGAAGCTGGGCTAAGTAGTTTGCCGACACGACGCCACTAACCTTGATCTTGCTCGTTTTATCGCCTTTTTCGACGACTTCAACTGGCGTTAAAACCTCGATCTTACCGATCATCTTGCCATCAAGTGTTATGTTTGCATCTTTTGCGATCACATCAGCACCAAAGGCAAGACTACATGCTAGCACTGGGGCTAAAAATAGCATTTTCATTTGACAATCCTTAAAAAAAGAAATTAAATGAATTTTATAACCGACACGCTTAAAATTATATTGCTTTATTTAGAGAAAAGTAAGTATTTTAGGGGATTTGAAAGGGCTAAAGTAAATTTAAAGTTATAAAAATAGGGCGATTGCTCGCCCAAATTTACTTTAAGGATTATTTCTTCATCTGGATAGCAGTTTGTATCATCTCATCACTTGTCGTGATGCTTTTTGCGCTCGCTTCGTAGGCCTTTTGCGTGACGATTACCTCGCTTAGTGCTTGACCAAGATCGACGTTACTCATCTCAAGCTTGTTTGCTAAAATTTGCGCCCCATAGACAGTCTCGCCAGCTTTGTTTTTGTAAAAAAATGGCTCGCCAGAGTTGGCTGTGGCTTCATAAAGATTGTCGCCAACCTTTGCCACGCCTTGGTCATTTATAAAGTGATAAAGGGCTACTTTTGCCACGGGGAATGCTCGAGTGTTGTCGAAATTTGCCATGATGTTGCCACGGTCATCGACGCTATATTTTGAAAGTAACCCCTCAGCGTAGCCATCTCTTTTTATATTAAAGTCTTTTCTGGCGTTTGCTGAGCTTGTAATACCGTTATAAACGTCCGCATCGCCGTCGCCCTCGAAGTTTAAATTTACGCCGCCAACGCTTGTTAGTGTATTTGCCACAAGCCTGCCACTGCCATTAAATGTAAGCGAGCCCATTGCGGTATTTTGCACGGCTCCGCTAGCATCAGTTATCGTTGCCACCGCGTCCCAGATAGTCTGGTCGCCAGCTTGTGGGATCTGCTTGGTTAAATTTATAGTGACCAAGCTCTTTGTGCCGTCTGCGTTGTAGATATCGGAGGTTAGTTTCTCTTTGTTTGGCACTTCAACGAGCGAGGTGACTTCAGCATTTACCTCTAAATTTGCAAAATCCATAAATTTAAGGCTCTTGTCGTTTATCTGCCAAGCGCCGTCACCCTCAAGCGTGGTTGAAAACTCGCTAAATTTACCATCGCCGTCTTTTACTTTTACGACCACGCTGTCGCCAGCTTTTGCGCCAAGAGATGTGGTGCTTAGCGGGATCTGTCCGTTTAGCGAGATCGTCTTGTTTGTATTATCAAGTGTGTAGGCGTATTGGCTAGCCTCAAGGGCTGTTGTCTTTTTATCTGTTATGCGGGTTGAGTTTAGGTTGCCTTTTAGGCTGATGTTTGTAGTAGCCTCAGCTGGCATAAATAAAAAATGAGGCAGGGTTATGCCCTTTTGCGAGCCAGGATCGCCCAGACTTAGCTCCTCTTGCGAGACTGTGTAAGCTTGTGGCGCGCTTGAGGTTTGACCATATTTTTTAAGGGCGCTCGCACTTGGCGTGGTTGGAGTGAAATTTGCAAGCGTGCCAAGGAGTAAATTTCCCCTAGTATCTACTAAATTTCCAGCCGCATCTATGTCAAAAGTGCCTGTTCTTGTGTAGTAGTTTTTGCCTGTTTTATCGACAACGCCAAAGAAGCCATCTCCGCCTATAGCAAGGTCAAAGTTGTTATCAGTGCTTTGAAAGCTACCATTTGACATGTCAAGCGCGGTCGTTTGCTTAGTAGCTCCAAGTCCCACTTGATCGCTAGTTGGGCCACTGCCAGCTGAGACTAGGTTTTGGTTGATTAAATTTTTAAACTCAGGGATTGAAGCTTTGAAACCGACATTGTTTATATTTGAGATGTTGTTTGACCAAACATCCATGCCAAAGCTTTGCGTCTTGATGCCGCTAACCCCGTTGTAAAAACCTCTCATCATGGCTTTTAGCCCTCATAATATTCAGATACTTTATCCATTGAAACGTATTCGCCAGCTACCTTCATCATAGCCTTGCCATCTACAAATTTCACCGCCTCGACTGGGTAGTTGCCTACTTGCGTTTTATACTCTTTGCCATCTTTACCAGTGTAGGTCGCTGAGATAGTGTATGAGCCATTTGGCACTTGGTTGCCAGACGCGTCTTTGCCGTCCCAAGCTAGGTTATGAACGCCTGCATTTGTCTCATTTAGATCAGTTGTTCTTACGACTTGACCATTTGCATTTTTGACCTCGATTTTGCCATTTGCAAGATCTGTCTTAAAGTAAAGCGCAAATTTTGCATCTTTTTTCTCATCTGTTAGTGTGACTGCATTTGAGCCAGTTGAAACCATCTTGCCAAGGGCTGAGATAGCGTAGGCATTTGCGTTTGATTTTAGCTGATTTACTAGCTCTTTCATCGCTTTGTTTGTATTTTCTTGCATCTCGACTGATGCTAGCTGGCTAGTTTGCGTTAGCATCTTTTCAGTATCCATAGGGCTTGTTGGGTCTTGGTGCTGAAGCTCTGTTAAAAGTAGCTTCATAAATGCATCTTTGTCAAGCTGTGAATTTGGGTTTGTGCCTGTGCCTTTTGCCGCGTCTATTCTAGAGTTAGCCTTTTTCTCGGCATTTTTTTGCTGCGTTGTTTGTGTAGTTATATCTGAAACTGAAGCCATAATCTCTCCTAAATATATCTTGGTATTACTAGCTCAAGCAAGCTTTGTTCCGCTTGAGCGTTTTCGCTCTCGTCGCTTTGATTTGAGCTGTATTTATTCTTTGCTTGTTCTCTTTTTTCTTGTCTTTGGTTTTGGTCTGAGAAATTCATCTCAAGCTCGGTAAATCCCATATTTACAAGGCTGTTTTTAAACTCAGCCTGGTTTTGTAAAAAGAGGTTCATCGTCGCTGTGGTTGAGCTAAAATTTACATGCAAATTATTGCCGCGATTAACCATCGTGATCTCGACCTCGCCTAAATTTAGCGGGTTAAGCGTGATGTTAAAGCGAGTGATTGGCGCTTTGTAGTTTTGCACCTGCTCTGTTAGCGTAGAAGAGAAGTTGCTAAGTGTCTCTTTTATCTCCGCCTTTGTTTGAAGCTGGTGTTTAGCGCTATTTGCGATATCTTTTACCATTTGATTTAGCTCTGATTTGTTATCGCTACTAAAGGTCTCCTCGCTTGGCTCAGCCTCGCTCATCTGCTCTCTTTCAGGAAAGAGTAGCGACTCAAGAGTTGGTGCTTTTTGCGCCTTTTGCTCGTGTAAATTTACCTTTACTTTTGGCTCTTTTGGCTGCTCATCTGGCTCAACATCCACTATCTCATCATCAAGCTTTACTTCACTATCATCTAGCTTTTTAGGCTCTTCTTTGACTAAATTTTTAACTTCGCTGACTGGATTTGCCACCACCTCTTTTAGCAAAGTATCAAGCTTTACGACCTCTTTTGGCTCGTTTTTGATGATAGTTTGCTCGACCTCGTTTTTTAGCTCTTTTAGGTAAAAAGGCTTGTCCTCAGTCTTTATCGGCGTGAAAAATTCCTGCTTGCCTAAATTTTTAAACATCTCGTTTAGTTTTGGCACATCTTCGTTTGAAATTTCTATATTTTCAAGGCCAAGGTCAAATTTCTTAGCAAGGTCGATAAGATCGCTAACGCTTTTAACGTTGCTAAGCTCTTCGACGTTTTGGGGCACACTTAAGAAATTTGCTATTTTGTCGCTGAAATTTGGAAATTTGCTTACTTTTTCATTGCCATTTAGTATCTCTAAAACTTGCAAAAGCTGCATGAAATTTGCATTTTCATAGAGCTCATTTTTTGTATCTTCGTCCAAATTTTCTTCAAGTGCGGCTGAAATTTTTGCCACGCTTTCGTTTTGCGCCTTTTCTATCGTCTCTTTTTGGATATCAACAGTTTTTACTATCTCTTTGACATCCTTTTCGGTGATCTTTTGACCGCTATTTGCCTTGCTCGCAGCCGCATCCAAAACCATCGACAAAAACTCGCCGTTGTTTTGAGACTTCTTCGCAGCTGCAGGCTTTTTGGTAGCCGCAGGAGCTAGCAAATCTACGTTGTTTTTCGCTGTGTAAGCTTGCATTTAATCCCTTTAAATTTAAAAACTTAACGCTTACATGCAAAATCTATTCCAAAAATTAATTTCTTGATATCAGCTTAAAATTTATAAAAATTTGGCTATAATCTGCCCCTATTTTAAAACTGATAAAGCGAAAAATATCAAACTAATAAACGGAGAAACATTTGGAAAAGATACGAAATATAGCCGTCATCGCGCACGTCGACCACGGTAAGACAACAATGGTTGATGAGCTTTTGAAGCAGTCAGGAACATTTAACGAGCATCAAAACCTTGGCGAGCGCGTAATGGATAGCAACGACATCGAAAGAGAGCGTGGCATCACGATCCTTTCTAAAAATACTGCCATTCGCTACAAAGATACAAAGATCAACATCATCGACACCCCAGGCCACGCCGACTTTGGTGGCGAGGTAGAGCGTGTTCTTAAGATGGTTGATGGCGTTTTACTACTTGTCGATGCGCAAGAGGGCGTTATGCCACAAACTAAATTTGTCGTCAAAAAGGCGCTTTCACTTGGACTTCGCCCAATCGTCGTCGTAAATAAGATAGACAAACCTGCAGGCGATCCAGACCGCGTTATAAATGAAATTTTTGACCTTTTCGTAGCACTTGATGCAAACGATGAGCAGTTAGAATTTCCAGTCGTTTATGCCGCTGCTAAAAATGGCTATGCAAAGCTAAAACTAAGCGATGAAAACAAAGATATGCAGCCACTTTTTGAGACTATCTTGGCTCACGTACCAGCTCCAAGCGGCAGCGACGAGAACCCACTTCAGCTTCAAGTTTTCACGCTTGATTATGACAACTACGTCGGCAAGATCGGCATCGCGAGGATTTTTAACGGCAAGATAGCTAAAAACCAAAACGTCATGCTTGCAAAGGCTGATGGCACAAAAACAACTGGTAGAATTTCAAAGCTTATCGGCTTTATGGGACTTGATAGGATCGATATAAACGAGGCTGGCACTGGCGACATCGTAGCGATCGCTGGCTTTGACGCGCTTGACGTTGGCGATAGCGTCGTTGATCCAAACAACCCACATCCGCTTGATCCGCTCCATATCGAAGAACCAACCCTTAGCGTTGTATTTTCTGTAAATGACGGCCCACTAGCAGGCACTGAGGGCAAACATGTCACATCAAATAAGATTGATGAGCGCCTTGCAAATGAGATGAAGACAAATATCGCGATGAAGTATGAAAACATCGGCGAGGGCAAATTTAAAGTAAGCGGCCGTGGCGAGCTTCAGATCACCATTTTGGCTGAAAATATGCGCCGCGAGGGCTATGAGTTTTTACTTGGCAGACCTGAGGTCATCGTAAAAGAGATAAACGGCGTAAAATGTGAGCCATACGAGCTTTTAGTCATCGACGCGCCTGATGATACGACAGGCACAGTCATCGAAAAACTAGGCAAAAGAAAGGCCGAAATGGTCTCTATGAACCCAACAGGCGACGGTCAAACAAGGATCGAATTTGAGATCCCAGCGCGCGGCCTTATCGGCTTTAGAAGCCAGTTCTTGACTGATACAAAAGGCGAGGGCGTTATGAACCACAGCTTTTTGGAGTTTAGACCGCTAAGCGGTACCGTCGAGCACAGAACAAACGGCGCGCTAGTTTCTATGGAAAACGGCGTAACGCTTGCTTATTCGCTATTTAACTTGCAAGATCGTGGCGTGCTATTTCTTGATCCGCAAGCAAAGGTCTATGTGGGCATGATCATCGGCGAGCACAGCCGTCCAAACGACCTTGATGTAAATCCTATCAAGGGCAAAAACCTAACAAACGTGCGTGCAAGCGGCAGTGACGATGCGATCAAACTTGTGCCACCTAGAAAGCTAAGTCTTGAGCGCGCGCTAGAGTGGATAGAAGATGACGAGCTAGTCGAGGTTACGCCTATAAATATCCGCGTTCGTAAGCGCTATCTAGACCCAACAGAGCGCAAAAGAAAAGCAAAATTATAATCCAAATTTGCTAGCAAATTCCCTTTGGTGCCAGCCAAAGGGCTAGCAAGTGAAATTTAATCTCCAAAAGCAAATTTAATAATCTAGCAAGAAAATTGCTTTGTAAATTTATCTGCTCGTGCCAAATGGAGCTGGCTAAATTTAGTCAAATTTGGGTTTTGGCTGATGTAAATTTATAAAGGCTATTTTTTGTTTTTTTGGTTCTGGCGCTTCAAATTTGTAAATTTATGCTTGATAAGTAAATTTGTCTGATCTGATGCCGTCACGAGAAATTTATAGAGTAGTTTGTGTTTTACAAAGACTATTTTTGCACGTGAAAACGCAACTAGCTGTGGTTAGTGAATTTGTTTTTTTGAATTTACGTAAGGGTTAAATTTGGACTTTAAGAGCTGTTAAATTTACTTATTTGACTATCTCTGTATCCAAATTTTAGTAGTGGCTAAAATTTTAAATTTGTGGCTTGACTGATTTTGCTTGCGTGGTTGTAATGGCGTTGTGATGAATAGCTACTTTATCCGTACAAAGGAGCTAGATTTAGTCTTTTCTTGCTCTAAATTTGTAAATTTATGTGAGTTAGTAGAGTTTGAGTGATCTAAATTTTGGCTATGGTGGGCGATTTTAGATGTTGGCGCAAATTTATATCAGCCAGTGCTTGGCTAAAGCATCTGGCAGACTTTAAATTTCAAAATATAGTCTGGAGCGAGGTTTATAGCAAGTGAAGGGCTAAATTTAGTTTGGATATTTGTAAATTTATCTAATTAGTAGATTAAATTTAGACCTTGTCTAAAAAACTAGCTTTTAAAATCGCTCTTGCAAGCTGTGAAATTTAGCAAATTTATCATCTCAAACTACAATAAAACTACCTAAATTTAAAAAATGCAGGGCGTAAATTTAACTAGCGGATCTTTTTTAGTTTTGACTTTGAAATTTTATAAATTTTTGATGGCGTATCTTCAAAAAATCGTTCATCAACAACTTCATCAGCCACGCTTCTAGCCCAAACTTCGTCAAATTTCATACCATTTTTGTTTGCGCTACTTGAGTAAAGCCAGTCAAATTTGGTTAAAAATTTCTCATGTTCGCACTCTTTTACGACCCTGATCGCCTTTAAATTTGGATATAAAAATGTCGTCTTTCTCGAGCGACGGATGAAATTTTTATACTTTTTTGGCGCTCTAGCAAGCTCACGTAAAACGCTAAATTTAGCCGTCGTGATAAGGCAGGGTTTGCCCTCACTTCGCATTTTGGCGTGGTTTATCTCCTTGTAGTCCTTGCTTAAAAAGCCAGCTGTCGTGTCAGTTTGCGCTAGGTATATCATCTCTCTTCTTTGAAAGTAAAAATATGCATGATATGATGAGAGCAAAGCCCAAAAAGTCCCAAAAGACGAACTTCGTCCCAAGCCAAAAGTAGCCAAAAAACGCGGCACTTAGTGGCTCTATGCAGGCTATCATGCTGGCCTTTGAGGCGCCTATGAGCTTAACTCCAGTCATATAAAAGCTAAATGCAAATATCGTGCCAAGCGTGATGACGCCGAGAAATGCCAGCCACTGTGCCGTGCCACTAAGCCCCGCAAACTCCCACACTCTCATATAAAGGCAAAGCACCACGCCGCCTATCGCCATGCCCCAGCCAAGCGTGAGCGTGACTGAGTATTTGGCATTTAGCCTTGCGGGAGCTAGGTTGTAAACGCAGACGCAAACGGCGCTTGCTAAGCACCAAAATAGCGCTTCTGGCGAGATGACAAGGGCTGAAATTTGCGCGTGCGTAGCAAGAAAAAAGACGCCAAGCATCGCGCAAAGTAGGGCTAAAATTTCAAGCGGTCTTGGCGCTCGCTTTTCTTTTAGGCAGATGACGGCTAGGATGAGGACTGGAGCGGTGTATTGAATGACGGTTGCAACTGCGGCGTTTGAGAGCTCGATCGAGTAAAAGTAGGCATACTGCGTCATCATAAGTCCAAGTAGGGCGTATGTGAGAAGCTCAGCCATCAGTTTTACGTCAGTAACTGGCGCAAAAACGGCCTTTGGAGCCTTAAAAGCGTAGTAGAGCACGATAAAAGCACCAGCTAGCAAGAGCCTATAAGGCACTAGAAAATCAGCGCTAATGCCTTGCGAGAAGAGATACTGCCCGCAAACTCCGCTAAATCCCCAAAGAACGCCACCAACTAGCGTAAGAAGCACTCCAAGTTGATGGCTAGACATTAAATTTATCTATCTTTATGTAGCTGGGCGTCTTTGCCGTAGTGAGGCGAATATGGCCCATAAAGTATGCAGTCGTGGCAGTTTCTAGAAAATAGGTAGGCATCAGCCCTTACTGCTAGGTCGTATGATCTATCTGAGATAGTGTTTGCCACCTGCGTGATGACAGCTGAGACTAGCATGCCAAGCAGGCTGTTTTGTCCATTACCGCTATCCTCTGCAGCTGCTGCCTCGCCCTGCCAGAGCGTCGCGCCACTTTTTATATCAACTAGCTTTGCTTCAAGCACTACCTTTGTCGAGCTAGAGACTATGACGTAGCTCGTGCCGTAGTCTTTGATGTTTATGTAAAGCACGCTATCGGCGTGGAAAATTTTATCAAGCTTATTTAGTGGCACGGCTGCGATCTCGCTTGGCTCGGTTATGCCATTTTGCTTAAACGTATCATTTACAAGAGCCACCGGAAATACATAGTATCCAGCCTCGCTAAGTGGGGCTACTGAGTTAGCCAAAACCGCTGCTGAGCCAGCAACCTCGGTGCTATCGTTTGTTGGCATGAGTACTAGGATGGAGCGTGGCTTTTTTTGCAAAAAGGCTGAGTAGTCGTATGGCTCAGGCTCTTTGAAAGAACAACCCGCAAAAAATATCGCAAGAAGCGTCACAGCTATAAATTTCAGGCTATTTTTCATCTTTCGCTCCCTCTTTTTTGCTCTGCTTTTTTGGGGTTAAATTTTTAGAGCCTTTGATGAAATTTATAAATTCTTTTGACTCTGGGAAATTTTGCACCTCTTTGTCAAAATTTGCATTTGCAGCGCCTAAATTCCCATTATTTAAGTATAAAAGTCCAAGGTGCGCATAAAGCCCTGGCGCAACCTTGTAGCCTCTTTGGGTTGAGTTTTGCACTAAATTTTCTAAGCGTGAAATTTGCTCGGTTGCGTCGCCATCTTCGTTTAGATAGCTATATAGCGAGCTGCTATATGTGCCGTCCCAGTAGTAAAGCGACCTTGGGCCACTTGCGTTGCTACATCCTGCTAGCACGAGCGCAAGAGCGCCAAGGCAGGCAAGCCCTATTTTACTTGCCATGCTCCGCTTTCTATGCCATTTACTAGGTTATTTACCGCTTCAACTATCGCTAGGCTTAGCACCTTGCCATTTAGCGTAGAGTCGTATCCTGCAGTGCCGCCAAAGCCGATGATCTCTCGGTTTGAAAGGGTGTATTCGCCAGCGCCGCTAACTGAATAGACGACCTCAGCCGTTTTGGTATCGACAACGTTTAAATTTACCTTTGAGTAGGCGGTTTGCTTTTTGCCTTTGCCAAGTATGCCAAATAGCTGGTGATCGCCTGTTGTCTTGCGACCAAATTCGGTCACATCGCCAGTTATGACGTATCTTGAGCCTTTTAAATTTTGAGCCTCTTTGCTTAGCTCGCTCTCTTGTTTGAGGACTGACATATTTGATCGCTCAAGCACCGAAAATCTACCGCTTTGCTGTAAATTTGTGATTAGGATGCTTTGAGCTTGGTTGCCAAGTCTATCCTCGCCGTCGCTAAAGGCGCCATTTTGATAGGCTGATTGGTTATTAAAGCGACCAATGGAAACTGAGACCTTTTTGCCGTTATAGACTGAGCCATAGCTTGCTACTTTTGGGGTTTCTACCACTCTTGAACTCTCACTTGCGCACCCTGCAAAAAGCGCTGCTATCACTAGAGCTGCACTAAATTTTAAAACATTTTTCATCTTTATCCTTTGTGACAAAATCGTGTGTATATTACTACTTTTTTTTAAATGGCTCGAAATTTCATCCACGTGCCATTTGCGTATCTGCGCACAAAGAGCACCGCCTTTACCGCCCAGTCGGCAAACATCGCAAACCAAGTGCCTATCATACCAAGATCAAAGGTGAGCGCAAAGATATAAGCTAGCACGATCCTGCAGGCAAACATGCAGGCTAAATTTACTATCATCGGGTATTTTGCGTCCCCAGCAGCACGAAAAACGGTCGGATAGGTGTAGGCAAGCGGCCAGATGAGGCACATCGCGATGCCGTGATACCAGACGATCTGCCTTGTTAAATTTATGGCCTCGCTTGAGAGATTATAAACGCGAAGTAGCAGCTCAAGAAGCAGTAATACGGCAGCCGTGCTAAAAAGCTGCACGATGTAGATGCTTAGCATCGATTTTCTTACGTAAAATTTAGCCTGATTAAAGTCATTTGCGCCGATGCATCTAGCCACGACGACGCTTAGACCTGTGCCTATCGCCATGCCAGGGAGCACTTGAAACATCACGATCGTCCCGCCCACGGCATTTGCAGCGATGCTTGCCGTGCCAAAGAGCGAAACAAGGCTCAAAACGATGATGCGACCCACGTAAAACATCGAATTTTCAAAGCCATAAGGCACGCCGATATTTAAAATTTTCTTGATGATCTCGTAGTCAAATTTATAGATAAGGCTCTTTCTTATGTGAAGTTTTAGCTTGATATCAAGTAGTAGATAAACTATGACAAAGCAAGCAATCGCTCTTGCTATGAGCGTGCTAATGGCGATGCCAAGCACCCCTGTGTGAAATGTGTAGATGCTAATGGCAGTTAGCAGCACATTTAGTAAATTTGCAGCCGCCATGATATACATAGGTAGCTTTGCGTTTGACATCGTGCGAAAGATCGCCGCAGCTGCTGCATAGAGGGCTAAAAATGGCGCTGAAATGGCGGAGAAAACGAGGTAGTGGCTAGCATCGCGCCTCACTTGTTCGCCGATATCGCCAAAGACTTTGTCTAAGATGAGATCTTTTAAAACTATGATGGCAAGGGCTATAAAGATGGCAAAAATTAGACTAAACCAAACTAGCTGATCGGCGGTATTTCTGGCGTTGCCGCTTTGTTTGCTGCCTAGATACTGGCTAGCGACCACCGAGCCACCAGTGGCTATGGCAGTAAATATGCTAATAAATAGCGCCATGACAAACTCCACAAGGCTCACCGCACTCACCGCACTTTCGCTAACGCTTGCTGCCATTAGCGAGTTTGCAAGGCCTAGGCTATACTCTAAAAACTGCTCTACGGCGATAGGGAAAAAGAGCCTTGCAAGGTCGGCATTTGAGAAAAATCTCTGCTCGTTTGTCAAATTTTTCAAATTTCATCCCCTTTGTAAAGTGTGGGTAAATTATAAATTTTAAAAGGTGAAAAGGCTATAAATTTTGGGTCTTATTTATTGACAAATTTGTCTTAAAGTGAGTAAAATCACGCCAGTTCTAAGTTTTAGAAAGACCTTTTTTGGATACAAAATGCACTCAATCGGTATTGATATAGGCTCAACTTCTGCAAAAGTCGCGATCATAGAGGCAAGTAGCGGCGAGATAAAGGAGCTATTTTTACTCCCAACTGGCTGGAGCAGCGCAGATACGGCTATGCTTATAAAAGAGCGAGTTTTAGGCTTAAACCTTGGCGAGCTATATTTTACTGCGACAGGTTACGGCAGAGTTTCGGTGCCATACGCTGACAAAACCCTTACAGAGATCACTTGCCACGCGCTTGGGGCGCACTACTTTTGCAAAAGCGACTGCACAGTTATAGACGTGGGCGGACAAGATACGAAGGCTATCAAGCTTGAAAATGGCTCAGTGACGGATTTTACGATGAATGATAAATGCTCAGCTGGCACTGGTAAATTTCTTGAAGTGATGTCAAACCGCCTTGGAGTTAGGTTTGATGAGCTTACGCGCCTTGCTAAAAATAGCGACAAAGATATATCCATAAGCTCGATGTGTACGGTCTTTGCGGAATCTGAGATCATAAGTCTCATCGCTCAAAATATCTCACGAGAAAATATCGCAAAAGCGGTGATAGTCTCAGCTATAAATAAAATTTCAAATTTGGTCAAAAAACAGGCAAATACGAGCTACTTCTTAAGCGGTGGCTTTAGTAAGAGTGAGTATGTGAGAGAAAATTTAGAAGTGTGCTTGCAAGCTAGCGTCACCACGCACAAAGATGCGATCTACTGCGGTGCGATAGGCGCTAGCCTTGCAGGGATAAGAAATTTAAGGAGAGAAAATGGCGATAAATGAGAGTATGAGTTTGAGCGAAATTTTCGCTACCTATGATGGCGCTAAGAAAAATTTAGCCCAAAACGTCGAAGCAGTCAAAAATAGCGGCCAAAAGATCGCTGCTATCTTTTGCACCTATACGCCAAGGGAGATCATCCACGCGGCAAATGCTTACAGCGTGAGTGTCTGCGCAACTGGCGATAACGCGGTCGTTGAGGGTGAAAAGTACCTGCCTAAAAACCTCTGTCCGCTCATAAAAGCAAGCTACGGCTTTGCAAAAGCGAACAAGTGCCCGTTTGTGCGAAACTCTGATATCGTTATCGGCGAGACGACGTGCGACGGCAAGAAGAAGATGTATGAGCTAATGGGCGAATTTAAAGATGTGCACGTCATGCATTTGCCACATTTCAAGAGTCAAAAGAGCCTGGAGATTTGGCAAGATGAGGTCAGGGAGCTAAAAAAGCGCCTGGAGGCTAAATTTGGCGTGAGCGTGAGCGATGAGGAGCTTAGAAACTCTATCAGGCTATTTAACAAAGAGCGCGAGCTGATGGGAGAAATTCAAAATTTCATGAAGCTAACGCCGCCACCGATGAACGGCAAAGAGCTGCACGCACTGCTATATGGAAATGGCTTTATCTTTGACAAAGAGGAGCAGATAAGCGACCTTGAGATCATCATTGAGAAGCTAAAAGAGTGCGTGAGAGATAAAATTTCACCCGTGCATAAGGACGCCAAACGCATCATCATCACAGGCTGTCCAAGTGGAGGGGTCTATGACAAGATCGTACCAGCCATAGAAGAGGCGGGCGGCGTCGTGGTAGCTTACGAAAACTGCACTGGAACTAAAAATTTTAGCAACTTAATCGATGAAAATGATGATCCTATAAATGCCATAGCAAAGCGCTACATGGCGATACCTTGCTCTATCATGTCGCCAAATAAAGAGAGAGAAAAGGTGCTACAAGAGATGATAAAAGAGTATAAGGCGGACGGCGTGATCGACGTTGTGCTGCAAGCCTGTCACACCTACAATGTAGAAACTGCCAATATGAAAAGAGCGTGCAACGATGTGGATACGCCTTATATGGCGCTTGAGACGGACTTTTCTACAAGCGACGCTGGACAGATCAAGACAAGGCTCGAGGCATTTATAGAGATGCTTTAGAATAAATTTGGCGTCTGGCTTTTTGAGGTGAGCGCTAAATTTAAAAGAGCAGGGGGGCTAAATTTAGCTTGAAATTTAAAATAGCTGACTTGAAATGCAGTGAAATTTACTAAATTTTGCAAGTCAGCTAAAGCGAATGAAAATACTTTATTTAATTATTTTATCTTTTCTAAAAGCCACCAGCTTGAATAACCACCGTGGATATATCGCATGTGCTTATAATCATAAAGAACCGAATTCCACTTCTCATCACCATTTTTCATTTTGTCGTTATACTCTTTCGTTTTATCTTTATCTCCTAAGTATTTATACATATCGCGTAGATCTCTACATATATAGGCACTTTTTAGTTCATTGCAGCCATATTCAAGCATTTTTACATCTGCTTTTGACTCAGAAAGTGCTTTTGCATAATCAGAATAAAAAGTTTCTATAGTTTTATTATCAATATCATTTCTAACATAGTATGATAATTTTTGTTGAATTAAATCAATAGCTGGTATATTGCAAGCTGGAGCAAATTTTTTATCGTAGCAGTATTCTGGAATGGTTTTTTCGTAGAATTTTACAACTTTTTTAAGGTCTTTACTCTCTAAAGCTTCTAATTTTTCTAGCGAAAGACAACCTAAATCATTACCTTTGTCAAAACACCAATATTTTGCATTGTCAGTGCTAATTGGTCTAGTATTTATTTCTATAAGCTTTTTATCAGCGCTATAATCATAATTTGGTTTTTCTCTATCGCTGCCAAATAAACTCCATGCAGGAGCACTACTTACAGCAAGCGCACCAACTAAAATAGAAGCTAAAATTTGCTTTTTCATCTTGATATCTCCTTTTTGATTTAAAAAGGCATTCTACCCCCCCCCCGTACTTAAAATAAATTTTAAAAGGGTGCAGCCCCATGAAAAAGTATAAATTTAGTGTGTAAGTGCTCGCTAAAATGTGCAGAGTATGTCAAGCAGTCTGCCAAGCTTTTGCATATCGTTTAAGAAAAGCTGGTTTAATTTTTGTGTAAATTCTTTAGCCTCTTCTAGGATTTTGGGCTCTAAAATACTATAAGCAAACTCCTTTTTTAGTATCTTTGCGCCCTTTTTATAGACAAATTTTGCATCAATTAAACTTGCAAAAAAGCTATCATCTCTTAAGTAGTAGTTGGTGGCCGCATTTACAAAAACTGGCTTTTGAGCCAAAAACTCAGCGCAAACGCCGTTTGGTGATCTAAATTTAACACTCTCAACCACATCAGGCCTTATCTCATAAAACCTTATCTCGCTAGATTTTTTAAGGGCTAAAACGTCACTAGTTTTGTTTAAATTTATAGAGGCATTATCAGCTTCAATGACGTTTATAACGCCACTTACGAGAGAGTAGGCACTTGTAGTTTTATTTTGATCGAGGAAATTTATCATGCCAAAAAATGGCACGCTGGCATTTTTATCAGCTAAGCTTGGCATGCTTTTTATTAGTAGCTGCTGCTTTTTGCCATTTAGCTCAAAATAGCTCACCATGATGGAAATTTCATCTTTTTTGCTAGGCGTCTTTTGCGAGCAGCCAGCAAAAAAGAGTGCCCCAAGCAGCAAAACTACTAAATTTCTCATTTTATGAAGTAATCACCATCAAAGCTTACAAGCGAGTATTTTCTCTCGTTGCCGATGCTTTCTTTAAGCTCCTCAATGCTTAAAAACTCTAGGCTATCGGCTCCTATGTACTCTCTGACCTCTTCGATGCTTTTTTTAGCGCTTATTAGCTCCTCAAAGCTTGGTGTGTCGATGCCGTATCGCTCAGGATACTTGAGCTCAGGGCACGCAACTCTGAAGTGAATTTCTTTTGCCCCTGCGTGTCTTAAGAGATCGACCACCTTTTTAGAAGTGGTGCCACGAACGATGCTATCGTCGATCACGACGATACTTTTACCAGCTAGCACGCTTGACATTGGGTTAAGTTTTAGCTTAACCTTTAAATTTCTCATCTCTTGGCTTGGCTCGATAAAGGTTCTGCCCACATAGTGATTTCTGGTGATGGCTAGCTCAAATGGAATTTTGCTCTCGTTTGCGTATCCAAGCGCTGCTGGCACGCCACTATCTGGCACAGGCACTACAAAGTCAGCCTTTACCTTGCTCTTTCTAGCTAGCACTTCACCCATCTTTTTTCTCACTTCATAGACGCTTTTGCCCTCTATGACGCTATCTGGGCGCGCAAAGTAGATGTATTCAAAGGCGCAAATTCTAGGATCTGGCTCGAAGATTTGCAAGCTTTGAAACTCGCTCTTGCCGTGCTCAAAAACTATCATCTCGCCAGGTCTAACATCTCTTATAAATGTCGCTCCCACAAGGTCAAACGCGCAAGTCTCGCTAGCTACGATGTATCCGCCATCTTTTAGCCTGCCAAGGCTTAGCGGCCTAACGCCCCAGCGGTCTCTTATGGCAAAGGTCTTGTGACGTGACTGCACGAGCAAGCAGTAAGCGCCTTTTATCTTATCAAGTGCTGCGATGATGCGATCTTGTAGGTGTTCGTCGTGGTTTCTTGCGATGAGGTGGATGATGTTTTCTGTGTCCATATTTGTCTGAAATATCGCGCCATCTTTGATGAGCTCGTCTCTAACCTCGTCTTTATTGACCAAATTTCCGTTGTGAACGATCGAGATTTGACCTAGGGCGTAGTTGGCGGCTATTGGCTGAGCGTCACGGCCTGAGTTTTTGCCAGCTGTTGCGTAGCGGTTGTGACCGATCGCCATGTCGCCTTTTAGTGAGCTCAAAACCTCCTCGTTAAAGACCTCGGTGACTAGGCCGTTGCCCTTGTGGGTAGAGATCTCGCCATCGTCGCAAACGCTGATACCGCTTGCCTCTTGACCACGATGCTGCATAGAAAATAACGCATAATACGCCGTTTTCGCCGCATCTTTAGAATTTATGATACCAACTATCGCACACATCTTTTATCCTCTTTTCATCTTTTAAATTTCATCTTTGTAGTTAAATTTCATAGCCAACGCCTAAGCACCATTTTATAAGTGGCTTTTTATCCAAAGTGCCGATATATTCGCCACTATTTGCACCATTTATAACAATCCACATGCGCTAAAACTAAATTTCATCATCTCAGATCAAACTCATTAGCTCTTAAATTTTGACGCTTTCGCGCTCTGACAGGTAGAATTTATCGACAAATTCTAGCTTGTAGCTCTTTATATCATCAAGACTAAATTTAATCATCAAGCCCCAAACTATCGTCTATCGAGTAAAGACCGCTGCTCTGATCTTTTAGCCAGATGGCAGCCTTAATGGCACCTTTTGAAAAGGTCGCTCTACTAGTTGCGGTGTGGTTTAGCTCGATAAATTCGCCGTCATTATAAAAGCCAACCGTGTGACGACCGACCACGTCACCGCCACGAAGCGCCATAACCGCGATCTCGTCTTTACTTCTTGCGCCCACCATGCCAGCTCTGCCAGTTACTAAAACATCTTTTAAATTTAGATCCCTTGCCTCTGCCACGCAGCCTGCTAAGGTCATCGCAGTGCCGCTTGGAGCGTCCTTTTTGTGTCTGTGGTGCTGCTCGACGATCTCTATATCAAATTCTCTTAAAACTTTCGAAGCTATCCTTGCAATTTTATTTAACACTGCTACGCCTAGACTCATGTTTGTTGCGTAGAGTATTGGCATAGTGCCTGATGCTAGGTGAAGCAAATTTTTCTCGTCGTCGTTTAGTCCAGTCGTGCCGATGACTAGTGGTTTTGGGTTGGTTCTAGCGTAGTTTAGCAGTGCTACGGTCGCCTCTTTTTGGCTAAAGTCGATGATAACGTCGCACGCTTCAAAAAATTTAGCAAAGTCGTTTGTCAAAAGTTCGCTACTTAAATTTTCAACCTCATTTTTTTGGCTAAAAGTGACGCTTAAAGTGGCGTTTTTTTCATCTTTTAAACAAGAGATGATGCTTTGAGCCATCTTGCCGCTAGCGCCGTAAAGTCCTATTTTTACCAAAATTTATCCTTTGATTTTTGGTTGAAATTTAACATAAAATTTATTATAGAGAGATTACGAAATGGCTTTTAAAAATAGCTATTTGAGGCTGGGATTTAATTAAAAATTAGCATTGTGATAATTGCCATGATAAGAAAAATGGCTTATGTGCCATATCTTTATCACTTTGTGCCAAAAATGCGACTACACTACGTTTTAGATTTATTTTATTAACGCAATTTTTAAAAAAATGTTCTGATAAGCCTAAAAATCAAGCACTTTTAAAATGTAAATTTTTGCTAAAAGGTTTATTTTGAAAAAGAAATTTAGCCAAAAATTTGGCTAAATTTGAGTATTAATGTAAGCTTTCTATGTAGCTCATAGCGCTAAGTGCAGCCACTGCGCCATCGCCTGCTGCTACGATGACTTGTTTTGGAGCATCCTCTCTGATGTCGCCTGCTACAAAGAGCCCTTTTAGGCTAGTTTGCATCTTGAGATTTGTCTTGACCTGTCCGCCATCAGCCATTTCGCAGATAAATTTGCCGTTTTCATCTTTTAAAATTCCGTTATTTACATTTAGTCCGACAAATGTGAAAATGCCTGGCACATCAAGCACGCGCTCGCCATTTTTGGTATCAAGCACGATCTTTGTTAGACCCATTTTATCACCAAGCGCCTCTTTTACAGTTGCACTTGTTATAAACTCGATCTTCTCATTTTTTCTAGCTTTTTCAACGGTTGTTGGCGCTGCTCTAAACTCGTCACGTCTATGCACAAGATAGACTTTTGAGCAGATATTTGCTAGATAAAGTGCCTCTTCAACAGCTGTGTCGCCACCGCCAAGAACGGCTACCTCTTTGTTTTTGTAAAAGAAGCCATCGCATGTTGCGCACGTGCTAACGCCTTTGCCAAAGAACTCGTCCTCGCCTTTAAAGCCAGCACGTCTTGGGGTTGAGCCAGTCGCTACGATGACAGCCTTTGCCTGCTCACTCTTGCCGCCTTCAAGTAAAATTTCAAAGCTGCCGTCGCTATTTTTTCTAACGCCAACGACGTTTGCCCACTTATGAACTAGTCCAAATGCACTGCACTGCTTCCACCAAGTGCTCATAAAGTCAAAGCCGCTCTCGCCAGGGGCTTTTTGGCCTGGGTAGTTTTCTATCTCTGAGCTAGAGGTGATCTGACCGCCAGGCTCGCCTTTTTCAAACATTACAACATTTTTTAATCCGCCTCTAGTGGCGTAAAGTCCGGCGCTTAGTCCTGCTGGACCGCCTCCGATGATCGCTAAATCAAGCATAAATTTCCTTTATTCTAAAACATTTATGGACGAATTTTGTTTATAAATTTCGCCCCTTTGATGAACTATCTCAACACTGCTAGGAAGCTTCGTGATGCTTAAATTTCGCATAAGCTCTAGGACTGTATTTATATCTGAGCTTATATATTTTAGTGTTGAGTTTGACTCATATCTTTTTTGAAAGATATCGATTGCCACAACTGTTTCATTTTTGGTTGGTAAAATTTCGTCTAATTTTGATTGATTTGAACTGAAGATTAAAAGCGTGTATTTTGGCTCTTTTGGAGTGAAAATTTCGCTTTTTTCGTAAAAAACTAGCTTCGCAAAATCAACAAATTTATATTGTGAAAAACGATAGTTGCTATACGCAAATGCAGCCGCTATCATAGCTGCACCAAAAAATGAACCAAATATATAGGTAAGAGGAAGCAGGCTTCCTCTTCTTTTTTCGCTCATTAAAGAAGCGAATTTAGTTTGTCAGTTAGGGCTTGTTTTGACTGCGCACCGACCATTTGCTCAACTAGCTCGCCATTTTTGAAAAATAGCAATGTTGGGATCGATCTGATGCCAAACTCAACTGCAAGATCTTGCACTTCATCAGTATTTACCTTGCAAATTTTCGCTTTGCCCTCGAAGTCTTCAGCAAGCTCTTCGATCACTGGAGCTAGCATACGGCAAGGTCCGCACCATGGAGCCCAGAAATCTACTAGAGCAACGCCTTCTTTTGTTACATCAAAATTTTCTTTTGTGAGTTCGATGTATTTTCCCATTTGTTCTCCTTATTTTAAGATGTGGCAATTATACAAAATCAAATTTAAATTTTAGATAAATAATAAATTTTATTATAAACTAATATTTTCTATCAGCTCAAAATTTTCATTTTTTACAACAAGCAGATCAAGCTGAAAGTCTCTATTTGGCTCATTTTTCATCATATAAAAATTTATCGTTTTTAAAATTTTCATATATTTCGCCTTGTTTAGGCGGTACTGAGCCTCATACTCTCCACCAGTTGCTTTTACTTCAATAAAATGCAAAATTTTATCGCTACTTAGCGCGATGATGTCGATCTCGCCAAATTTAGAGTGAAAATTTCTCTCTAAAATGACAAAACCAAGCTTACGCAAAAACTCGCAAGCCCTATCTTCAGAGCTCTTACCAAAGAGGTATTCTTTTAGCCCCAAGCTACTCCTCGATCCTCATCATAAATGGCTCTTCTTTTATATACTCTTGCTCTTTTAAAAGCTCCATCGTTCGCTTCGCATCAGCCTCTAAGCTCGTGTGCGTCGTGAAAAATAGCACGGCATACTCGCTCTCATCTTTTGGCTTTTGCAGTAAGCTATCGATTGAAAGGTTGTTTTCGCTCATTAAATTTGTTATCTTTGCTAGCACGCCCATTTTGTCTTCGACTTTTAGCCTAAAGTAGTATTTTGTCTTTATCCTGTCGCGGTCAAGAAGCTCTAAGGTGTTTAGCTCAAATGGCGCTTTGTATCCAAGCATCGGCGACTTGCTATCTCTTGCGATGTCGATGAGATCGCTAATTACCGCACTTGCTGTCGCATCGCCGCCAGCTCCAGGCCCATAGTACATAGTCTCGCCAACGACCTCGCCAACGACGCTTATCGCATTTGTTACGCCGCTTGCCTTTGCTATCATTTTATTTTGCGGTACAAGCGCTGGATGCACGCGTAGCTCGACCTTGCCCTCGCTTTTTTTAGCGATGGCTAGAAGTTTTATTGAGTATTCAAAATCTTTTGCGAAAAATATATCCTCTGGCGTGATGCCTTGTATCCCCTCGATCAAGATGTCCTCTGGATCTCCGTGCACGCCGTATGCGATGCTTGCAAGGATGAGAAGCTTGTGAGCTGTGTCAAAGCCACCCACGTCAAAGGTAGGGTCAGCCTCGGCATATCCGAGCTCCTGCGCCTTTTTAAGCGCGTCTTTGAAATTTGAACCCTCATTCATCATCGAGGTTAGGATATAGTTGCTGGTGCCGTTTAGTATGCCATTTATGCTTAAGATGTGGTTGGCGCTAAGCCCCTCTCTTAAGGCTCTGATGATCGGTATGCCACCAGCCACGCTTGCTTCAAAGCCAAATGGCGTGTTTTTGGCTAAATTTTGCAAAGCATATCTATGATAGGCAAGAAGTGCCTTGTTTGCAGTGACGACCGCTTTTTTGCGCTTTAAAATTTCGCTCACCACTCTAAAAGGCTCTTCAACGCCGCCCATAAGCTCGACAAAAACGTCGATATCATCGCGGTTTATGACGCTATTTATATCGTCAGTCAAAGGAATGCCAGCGTCTCTTTTTTTATTTAAATTTCTAACCACACCGATGACTGGCACTATCTCTTCGCCACATCTTGCTGCGATTAGTTTTTTGTTTTTTAGTAAAATCTTTGCAACCGACTCACCAACGGTTCCAACGCCCAATATCGCTACATTCATTCAAATTCTTTCAAATATTTTTTTATATTTCTGGCCGCTTGTCTTATCCTATTTTCGTTTTCGATAAGAGCCAAGCGCACGTAGTCGTTTCCGCCCTCGCCAAAACCAATGCCCGGACTAACTGCAACTGAAGCCTTTGTAAGAAGCTGCTTTGAAAACTCAAGACTGCCTAAGTGGCTAACCTTTGGTGGAAGTTTCGCCCAGATAAACATGCTAGCATTTGGCTTTTTAAGCTCCCAACCAGCCTGAGCAAAGGCCTCTATCATCACATCTCTTCTTTTTTCATAAATTTGGCGTATCTCTTCAACGCAGCTTTGATCGCCGTCAAGTGCGACCGTGGCTGAGACTTGAATAGGCGTAAACATGCCGTAATCAACCCATGATTTTATCTTTTTAAGAGCGGCGCAAAGTCTCTTGTTCCCGCACATGAAGCCAACTCTCCAGCCAGCCATGTTGTAGCTTTTTGAAAGAGTGTAGCACTCGACTGCAACGTCTTTTGCGCCTTCAACTTCAAAGATGCTTGGAGTTTTGTAGCCATCAAAGGTAAGATCAGCGTAGGCGATATCTGAGATGATGTAAAATCTCTCTTGCTTTGCAACGCTTACAAGGCGCTCGTAAAAGCTCTTTTGCACGGTCACGGTCGTTGGATTGTGCGGGAAATTTACAACTACATATTTTGGCCTTGGTGAGCTTGCGTGTATCGTCTGGGTCAAATTTTCAAAAAATTTATTCTCATCTAGTTCAAATTTATCGTTGTAGTGAAGTGGCATCTTTGCGACACTTCCGCCAGCAAACAAAAACGCCTGCGTGTGTATCGGATATGCAGGATCAGGCACGATAGCCACGTCGCCCGGGTTTATCACGGCTTGGGCTAGGTGGACAAAGCCCTCTTTGCTGCCCATTGTGGCGACCGCTTCGGTCTCTGGGTCTAAATTTACGCCGTATTTTCTCTTGTACCAGTTGCAAATGGCAAGGCGGAGCTTGTAAATTCCAGCGCTGGCTGAGTAGCCGTGGGTCTTGTCTTTTTGCGCGCTTTCGCATAGTTTATCGACGATATGTTGCGGTGTTCTGCCCTCTGGGTTGCCCATAGAAAAGTCGATGATGTCCTCGCCAGCTCTGCGTGCTGCCATTTTTATAGCATTTACTTCGGCAAAAACGTAGTTTGGCAAACGCTCAATTGTATTAAATCTTATCTCATCAAACACTGTTTGCTCCTATTTTATAAGCTTGATAATTATCTCGTTTTTAATATTAGTTATGTCGTTATTGTCGCTAATTAACGCATATTTTGCGTCGTTAGCTAAATTTATGGTGTAGTTAGTTTTTATCTCGTTTTCTCTTTTTAGATCGATTTGGTTTAAATTTTTATCATAAATTCTAACAAGTGGCACCCATTTGTTTGGCTCGTTTGAGATGATATTTAGGCTACTTGCACCTGCTACATCTACGATATAGACGCCACCGCTTTTTACAAGTGGGGTCTCTTCGTTAAAATTTGCTTTTGACGCATCAAGGCTCATATTTTTAGCATCCAAATAAAGCGCTAAATTTCCATCAAGCCTATCAAATCCCATGATCTTAAAGCCGCTTTTACTAAGCGTGAAATTTAGTAAATTTGGATCTATGCCGCCACTTTTTAGGGCTAAAATCCCATAAGAAATTTCATTGCCATTTTTTAGAGAATTTACCCTTGCCACGCTTATGTTTGCATCTTCAAGAGCTAAATTTATCGATTTTACAAATAGTGCTGAGGGAGCTTTTTGCGTGCTTATAAATTTTAAATTTAAGCTATTTGAGCTAAAAGAGAGAGCATCGTAGTTTGAGCTTTGCTTTAGCCTTGAGACTAGCTCGCCAACGTTTAGCGAGCCGTTAGTGTCTAAATTTTCTAAAGAAATTTGCAGATCTTTTCCGCTACTTAGTGCGTTTGCGCTGCTATTTAGATCAAAAGCGTATGAAAAAACGCTAAAAAGAAGAAATATGGCTAGTTTTTTTACCAAGATTTGCCCTTATTCATCTCGACAAACTCGTCATAAGTTAAAAATTTCATATCGCCATTTTCTACTAAAAATCTAGCTGGACGGCTTGGATTATATTTTGTTACTTTATCGCCGATCTTAAGCTCGATGTTGCCATTTCCGCAAACGACTAGCTGTCTTTGGTCTAAATTTATATTTACACTTTTGCTTGTGTCGCTTGATGTTTTTTGACCATTTTCAAGGTTGATGATGCCTATCCAAACGCGTTGTTTTGGTGTGATGATCGCTTCATTTAGTGGTTTTGTCACGTTTTGCTCTACTTTTGGAGCTGGCTGGGCTGCCATGCTAGGCTTTAGGGCATTTTGATCAACGCTAGCAGGACTTACAGTCACGTTTTGCTCAGCTGGAGCTGAAATTTTCACGCTTGTAGCGTTTGCATCGATCTTTGGAGTGTTTTGAGAGATCGTTACATTTGTGTCGATTATATTTTTCTTCACTTCATTGACGATGCTTGATTGCGAGTAGCTCACGCTTGTGTTGTCTTCATTTAAGCTTGCGATGAAATTTTGGACGTATTTATAAGCGTCAAAGTAGTAAGCACCGCCAGCGATGATAGCTAAAATGATGATCCAAAAGAAAAATCCAGCCCCGCCACTGCTACTTTGCCTTTGGATCGAGACATCTTCAGGTGTGTAAGAAGAAATTTTTGGGCTAACTTTTGTTTTTTTGCTCTCATCGGGCATATTTTCTTGCATGAAAGCGTCGTATTCAGCAAGAAGTTCGCTAAGATCGACGCCGTACTCACGCTGTAAAATTTTGGCATAGCCTCTCATGTTTAAGCGTGATAATTTTTCAAAATTTTTGTCAAAAATGTATTGTAAAAATGTGGGTTCAATGTGCGTTTTACGCGAAATTTCCTTTATGCCTATCTCTTTTAAATTTTCTAGTTCATTCATCTATCATCCTATCACAAATTATCGCAAAAGCTGCACTTACATTTAGGGAGTCCCAGCCGTCTTTTAGCTTGATACCGACGCACTCATCGCACTTTGCTAGAGCTTTTTGCGGTATGCCTTCGCCCTCTGAGCCCATCACCAAAGCCCTTTTGCCAGCAAATTTCATCTCTTTTATATTTTTGCCGTTGCTTGCCGTAGCATAGAGCCTAAAACCACACTGTTTTAGCTCATTTAGCAGGCTAAGTCCGTCTTCAAAAATGGCTATTGGTATCTCGTAAGCAGCACCGCTACTTGACCTTAAAACGCCTTGCATATTTACACTTTTTGTAACAATAACTAGCCCTTCGCAGCCTAGAGCATAAGCACTTCTAGCGATGGCGCCGATATTTCCGACGTCACTTATGCCATAAAGCACGGCGATGAAATTTAGCTTTTTTAGCTCGCTAAAGTTTGAAAACTCAAACTCACTAACGCTTGCTAAGAAGCCTTGATGGTTGCCGCCATGCGCCATCGACTGCGCCTTTTGATTATCCACGCGGATGATCTTCTTGCCAGTGCCACAAATTTTTGAGAAGAGTTTTTTATCACACTCTTTTGAGAGATAGATCTCTTCTAGGATCTGCGGGCGCTTGTTCAAAATATGTAAAAATAGCTGTTTTCCGTATATTATCATAGTGGCTTATGGTAGCTAAAATCAAGTAAAATTTAACTTATTTTGCTTCTAAATTTGAGTGAATTTTTGAAACTTTTTGAGGTAATTTGAGCTTTTAAATTTATGCTTTTATTAGCTCGTCGTATATCTTTTTGACGTCCTTGCCAGTTATTTTGCTAAGTAGTTTTGCCTTTGCTTTTGGGGCGATGTCAAGCGAGATGATCTCATCTTTTGTGATATTTTGAGTGGCTATGTTAGCACTTTTTGAGATGACCACGGCCCACTCGCCGTTTAAATTTGCTTTTTCTAAAATTTGGGCTAAATTTTTGGCTGCCCCCTTAAATTTAGTCTCAAATTTTTTGGTGGCCTCTTTTATGGCAAAAATTTCTCTCTCTGGCTCTAAATGTGCGATGCTTTGCACTAAGCTTAATATGCGTTTTGGGCTTTCATAGATCACGGCTGGATAGGCTAAGCTTAGAGCGTTTTGTATGGCTAAAGCCCTATCTCTGCCAGTATTTGGTAAAAATCCTAAAAAAACAAACTCTTTATCGCAAAGTCCGCTTGCGACTACGCTTAAAAGTGCAGCATTTGCTCCGCTTAAAATTTCGTATTTGATATCATTTTTTTGAGCGTATCTTACTAGGCTAACGCCTGGATCGCTTATGCCTGGCATGCCAGCATCGCTCATGTAAGCTATGTTTTTGCTCAAAATTTCATCATTTAAATTTGCAAAAAATTCATCTTCGTTGTGGGTGTGAAGCGGGATAAAATTTGAGATATTTATATTTGCATCAAAGCGTTCGTTTAGCAGATTTACAAGGCTTTTGCAAACTCTTGTATCTTCGCAGATAGCTATCTCGCATTCACGCAAAATTTTGATCGCACGAAGCGAGATATCTTCTAAATTTCCTATTGGAGTAGGAACAAAGTAGAGCAAGGCTTATTTTTGAGCGTATTTTTTCTTAAATTTCTCAACACGGCCAGCGCTATCAACTATCTTTTCGCTGCCTGTGAAAAATGGGTGGCACTTGTCGCAAATGTCAATTCTGATTTCGCTTTTGTTTGACTTTGTCTTAAAAGTGTTGCCACACGCGCAAGTTACGGTGCAATCTACATACTCTGGATGGATCTCTTTTTTCATCATCTTTCCTTTATTATTTTGGGCTATTTGTTACCTTAAAAGTTGCTGATTATATAAAAACTAATCTAAAAATCAAATAAATCAAGCAAGAAATTTTGCCGCCACAGATATGACTGCGGTCTGCGATCTTAAGATATTTTTTGTATTTAGGCCGTAGATATTTTTAAATTTAGTCGTCTCATCCTCGCTAAATCCACCCTCTGGACCGATTATTAATATCTCATCATCTCTTTTTTCATTTAAATTTTTACCACCAAAATTTATGGCCGAGACATTTTTATAAACGTTCATTAGCTCGTCTAAATTTTTATAAATTTCAAACTCCATTAGCGACGTTCGTCCGCACTGCTCGCATGAAAGTGCGTTTATGTAGTTTAGCTTTTCAAGGTCAATCTTGAAATTTGCTTGAGAAAATTTAGTATAGACAAAGGCGATCTTGCCAACGCCAAGCTCATTTAAAAATGGCAGTGCCTTTTCGATCGTCTTTGGATCAACGACCGCCCAAGCGATGGTAAAGTCAAATTTATGCTCGCAGTTTAGGCTGGCAAAGACAAGACTTAAATTTGCACTTCTGCGCTCTATCTCATCGATCTCATAGATGTACTCTTTGCCGTCGCATAAATTTCTAACACTTATGCGCTCTCCTGCTTCAACCCTTCTAGCTTTTAGGTGCAAAAACGCATCATTTACTATCTTTAAGCGCTCTTCGCCAGCGTTTTTATCATATAAAAATTTCATCTAAATTCCTGCAATGATGATCAAAATAATGTCACAAATGCCTTTAACAAGGGCAAATTTTTTAAATTTCTCTAGCTCGCCAGCAATGGCATATCTTTTTAGCCTTTTATATCCAACTGCGCTAAGTGCGATCAAAACTATCAAGATAAGAAGCATTTTTATGGCGTTAAATTTTGGCTCGTAGTTATAATATGCCCATAAAATAAGCCCAGTTAGCACCAAAAAGCTAAGTAGCATATGATAAATAGGCAAAAAATATCTTATGCGAAGCACGTAGTTTTTGCTTCTCACTCCAAACTGAGTAAGCGCTAGATAAAGTACCGCCAAGGCAAGAAGTGCGTAAAAAAATGTCACGTGAAATGGCAAAGTATAAGCATAAAGCGAGCTTAAGTGTTCGTTCATTTCTTCTCTTTAGGAGGCTCATTTTCTTCGACTACTGGCTCAGGTGGGAGCTGCTCGTCGATAGTTACATTCGCATCAGGCTGAGCTATCGTAACATCACTAGGGACTGGCTCGCTAACGTCACTTTTGGCCTCTTCTTTATCTCCACATCCCAAAAATACACCAGCTATAAGCAAAAAAGAGGTTATAAATTTTTTCATTAAACGTCCTTTGGATTTTCTATTTTTATCTTATTTATCATCTTTTCAAGCAAATTTTTATCTTCCCACTCGTCCATAATCGCCTTTGAAAATTTGATATCACTAAGCCTTATCTCGCCCATTTGCGTATTTGTCGCGTCCTCTTTGAAACACTGCGCATAGCCAGTATCGGTCTCATGCACGATGACGCTATGAAGCTTCACTTCGCGCTCGCCGTTGTTCATCACGCTAAGCTCAAGCAGCCTTTCGATCATTACAAAAAATATACGGCAAAACTGCTCTGCGCTGGGATTTAGCGGGATCTCGATCCACCTTGCAGAGTGCTTTTTAAGGTCGTTTTTGTATTCGTCACTATCGCCTGAAAATATGGTCGTAGCGTGATCAAAGCTATCGATGATCGTTTTTATGTTTTGCTTCATCAGCCCAAAGTCATAGACCATGCCAGCGTTATCAAGAAAATTTGAGCTAAGTAAAATTTCTGCTACGTAGCTGTGTCCGTGGATGCTCGTCCTGCAGCGCTTTGAGCTACAAAATCTCACGATATGCGCATTTTCAAATCTAAAAAGTTTTCTAATAATCATCAAACACCCTCTTTGTCGCCCCAAAGCCTGATGTGGATACGCTCTGAGTAGTTAAATCCATGCTTTATGGCAAATTGCGCTGTTTTTAGAGCATTTTTGTTTAGCTCGTCCTCATTTGCGCCCATCGCCATGCACCAAACTGGCAAATTTGCTCTATTTTTTATATATAAAATTTCATCCAGCTCGCTTTTGTCAAAGCGCGAGAGGACAAATTTTAAAAAGCTGCTTTTTGCGTTATCTTTGATAGCTAAAATGGCATCTAAATTTATGCGTTTTTGCTCGCTAACTCCGCTATTTGCTAGCTTTACGCCAAGTGCGAAATGGCAGTTTTTATAAATTTCAAATTTAGCAAAATCAACCAAGATCGTGCCATTTGTCTCAAAGTGCACCTCGTAGTTTATAAGCAAATTTTTTACCAAATTTATGAAATTTTCATTTTCGTGCCAGATGAGTGGCTCGCCGCCTGTTAAAACGATGATAGGCTTTTGCTCTAAGCCTTTACAAAGCCCATCAACTAGGCTTAAAATTTCATCTACGTTATATCTTTTGTGGTGAAAATGGCCCTTAAAAACGGCCCTTATGCTATCACAGCCCAAAAGCTCTTCGCCTGTTTTTAAAGACCTTGTCTTTACGCCAAAGCCAGAGCAGTTTAGGTTGCAGCCCAAAAAGCGTAAAAATATGGCGAGCCTGCCCTGATAAGCGCCCTCGCCTTGGATACTTAAAAATGCCTCAACTAGTTCTAGCTCTTTGCTCATCAACCACCAGTTTGGTAAAAGGCCCTTGAAGAGGTCTCGTTGCTAGCTCCAATGGCCCATTTGTTCTCTTTTGGCTTGTTTGCAAGTACCTGCCTTAAAATTTCGCTTGCTGCGACGATATCGCCCTTTTCAACCGCTTTTTTGATACTTAGCGCGTCTTCAAAGTAAAGGCATGGTATCAAAAGCCCTTCAGCACTTAGCCTAATGCGGTTGCAACTCTCGCAAAAGTCGTGTTTATGAGGGTCGATGATGCCAAATTTATAGCCGTCATCAAGTCTATAAATAGACGCAGGTGCGTTTGGCAACTTTTCATCTTTTGTGACGTTGTATTTTTGCGAGATGATATTTAAAATTTCATCGCTTTTTAGCCCTTTTAGATCATCTTTGGCGTGCGAATTTTCCATATATTCGATAAATCTGATCTGAGAGTTTCTAAATTTGGCAAACTCAAGCAAATTTACAAGCTCATCGTCGTTAAAGCCTTTTAGTGCGACTGTGTTTATCTTCACCTTTAGTCCAGCGTCAAGTGCTGCCTCAAAGCCAGCCAAAACCTCGTGCAAGACGCTCTTTTGAGCGATAAATTTAGCCTTTTGCTCATTTAGCGTATCAAGCGACATATTTATGCGCTTTAGACCAGCGTCCTTTAGCCTTTTGGCAAAGTGTGGCAGCATAAAGCCATTTGTCGTAAGCGCTAGATCGATGTCTGGCTTATAATCGCTTATCATCTTTATAAAGACGTCCAGATCCTTGCGTACGAGCGGTTCGCCGCCTGTGATCCTGATCTTTGTCACGCCTTCGTCGATAGCCACTTTGATAAACAAAAATAGCTCTTCAAATGTCAGTAAATTCTCTTTTGGTGTCCAACTAAATGGCGTCGTAGGCATGCAATATCTACATCTAAAATTGCACCGCTGCGTCACGGAAATTCTCAAATAATCAACAACCCGACCATATTTATCTATTAGCATAAAGCACCTTTTTTAAGCTTGGTTAGAGCTTTTTTAATTTTCAATTATATGTTAAAAGATTTAAATCTAAATAAAAATTTAAGCTAATTTTTGTAGTTTAAGAGTAGTTTTGTCTTTTTAAAAAGCCTGTGAAATTTAGGCTAGTTTGTGAAATTTCAGCACAAACTCAACTCGCCCCATACCCACGTGAAGGTCTTTTGCGATCATGGCTGCGCTCTTTCCGTCCTTAAACATCTTTAGAATTTGCTCTTCTTCGTTGATAACGCTTGGGGCGATTTTGTTGATATCTCTTGTTCGCTCCTCAAGGTTAAACATCCTATCTTTTTGCTCGTTTGCAAAGTCATCTATCACTCGCTCGATACTCTTTATAGCGCGGATTATCGGCACGATCTTTTCGTTTATCTGTTCGTTTATCTGCTCTTTTAGCTCATCTTTTACGTCTTTTAGCTGCTCGTCATCATCAGGCTTAAAGCTAGCAAGTGCGGCTAGCTGTTTTTTGAGATTGTAGTTTTCTTGTATGGTGCTCTCTATGGCACGCTCGTACCTTGCAAATTTCTTATTTGTCTCGCTATCTTTTATAAATATCAAAGCTATTATTATCGCTAAAACGATACCAAAACCTAAAAAAATGTAAATTTCCATATTTTTCCTTTACGAATTCGCTCTAAGCTCTCTTATCATCACACGCTCTCTAGCCGTCACGTAAGCGTTCCAGTCGGCCTCGTCCTCTTCGTGCATGTTCTCTATCTTTGCTAGCCTCTCATCCTGCGCCCTTAGATAAAGGCTCAAATTTCTCTTTGGAAAGATAGGCATCATAATCCTTGCGTAGTAAATTTCATCTTTTTTAAATTTATCTTCGCTTATTTTTATATGCGTAAAGCCGATCTCATCGATATCTGCGCTCTCTTTTAGTGGCAAGTATTGCTTGTGCTCGTTTTTTATATAATCACTAAGCGCATCGATCTTTCTATGAAGCTCAATGACAAGCGTTAGCAAGACTTGGTCGCTCTCTTTGGTCTCGCCGCGTGATTTTGCACGCTTTAGCCACGCTCCAAGCGCATCTTCGTCGCCTGGTAAGATAGAGTTAAATTCTCTTAAAAATTTCTCATCCCCGCTTCTGTCGCACTCATAAACCATGCTAAGAGGCGCTTTAAAAAGCCTTACTTCGCTCATAATACACTGATCCAAACAAAGATGAAAAATAAAATTCCCAAGTAGCCATTTAGCGTGAAAAACGCCCTATCTATCTTGCTAAAGTCGCGCCTTACGATCCTGTGCTCGAAAAATAATATCACGCCGCTTACCACAATGCCAAAAAATGCCATCGCTCCAAGCCCAGCCGCCCAAGCAAAAAGTAGCCAAAGTATAAAGGCTAGAGCGTGAAAAATGGCTGATAAAAATAGTGTCGCCTTGTCGCCATATATCGCTGGTATGCTAAAGAGCTTGTTTTCTTGGTCAAATTTAATATCTTGAAGCGAGTAAAGCAGGTCAAATCCAGCCACCCAAAATGTCACACCAAGGCAAAGTAGCACGCTCCAAAGCGGTATGGCAGCACTTACTGCGACCACGCCAGCGATCGGAGCAAGTCCAAGACTAAGGCCTAGCACTAAGTGTGCTAGCTCGCTAAATCTCTTAAACAGCGAGTATCCGCCAAGTACGGCAAGTATGGGGAAGCTTAGCCAAAATGCGAGCGAATTTACAAAATAGGCGCAGATGATAAAGATAAGCGCGTTTGCTACGATGAAAAGCTGCATATTGCCCTTGCCGATGCGTCCATCTACGCTTGGACGGCTTGCGGTGCGCGGGTTTAGCTTGTCGATGTCCTCGTCTTGGTATCTGTTAAACGCCATGGCGAAATTTCTAGCGCTAACCGCACAAAGAGTGCCTAAAATAAGCAGTTTAAAGCCAAACCAAGCCGAGCCATTTTCTATCTTGCTCGCAACTATCATCGCCACAAAGATAAAGGGCAGGGCAAAGACCGAGTGCTTAAAAACGATGAGTTCTGCGATATCTTTTAGCTTTTTGATCATATAAATTTCCATCTTTTTAAAAAGTGTCTGATTTTACACCATTTTGCTTTAAATCTAAATTTATATTATCATTGCGAGAGTAATTTAAAATGAAGGGTTATGATGAGTAAAATAGCGATTATCGGAGATGGTTTTAGTGCGTTATTTACGGCGCTTGAGCTAGCTAAAAAGGGTGAGGAAATTTTAGTTATTAGTAACCAAAAAGATGAGTTTGAAAGCGGAATTTTAACCCCATTTAACACCCCAGCGCTTGCAAGAGATGGAGCGATATCTAGCTCATTTTTGGGGCTTGTTAGTAAAAAAAGCGAGCTTGATATAGCGCTTTGCCTAAATGAAAATTTTAGAGCTTGGATGGCGAATTTCACGCTTAAATCAACAAAGGCTCACGATAAAAAGATGAGAGTTTTGTTTAAGAAATTTGGACAAAAGAGCTTTGAAATTTTAAAAGAGCTAAGCGAAAAATATCCGCAGATAAATTTTGATGAGAGTGGCGTTTATCTTATCTTTAGCGAGGATGAGAGCTTTAAAAAGAGGCTTGATGAAATGAAGGTTGCTGATAGCGAGCAAGAAATTTTAAGCGTGGATAGTGAGCTTGCAAATTTTGGCCTGATAAATAAAAACATAAAAGGGGCGCTAAATTTAAGCAAAAACGCAAGTATCGATACAGCTGAGCTAAAAAAGGCGCTTGTTAGCGAGCTAAATGAGCTTGGAGTGCAGTTTATAAACGATGAAATTTGTGAGCTAAAAACGCAGGGGCAAACCGTGCAAAAGGCTGTTGGCAGTGCTGGCGAGTACGAGGCTGATAGCTTTGTCGTGGCTAGTAGAAATTTGGGGCTTTCAAGCAAGCTTGGGACAAATTTAAGTGCCATTTTGGCTAAATTTTACACGATCGATCTTGTGCTAAACGAGGGTCAGATCCCTAAAAAGCCGATCATTTTAAATGATATGTTTGCCAAAATTTATCCAACCAAAAATGGCGTCACGATCATCACAAATTTACAAGTGGGCGCGATCGATACGCTCGTTAAAACAGAGAAGATCAACGCATTTTTAAACGAGCTAAAAAGACACCTTGGCATAAGCGAGCTAAAAGAGCCTAGTTTTAGGGCAAATTTCGTCCTTCTTAGCTCAAACGACAAGCCAGCGATCGGACGCGACGAGACATATCAAAATTTACTCTACAACCAAGCGTACGGGCTAAACGAACTAAGCTTTGCACCGCACTTTGCAGGCGTTTTGGCTGATCTTTTAAAAGAGGGCAAAAGCAACGAGCAAAGCGATGAAATTTTGCTATTTAGCTCATCTTACGAGGGCTAAGCTTGTTTTGCGAGCTAGCACTAATTGGCACCACGGCAAGCGGCAAGAGCGACCTAGCCTTTGAGCTAGCAAAGGAGTTTAATGGCGTCATCTTAAGCCTTGACTCGCTTGCGCTTTATAAAGAGATAGATATCGCCAGCGCAAAGCCAAAGCCCTGGCAGCTGGAGGCTGTGAGGCACTTTGGGGTGGATGAAATTTACCCTGATGAGGAATTTAGCGTTGGAGCGTTTTTTGAAATTTATAAAAATGCAAAGGAATTTGCGCGCTCGCAAGGCTGCTTGCTCATCATCACAGGAGGCAGTGGCTTTTATCTAAAGGCGATGCTTAGCGGTCTTGCGCCAGACGTGCCAAAATGCGAGCTAAATTTAAGCAACGAAGAAATTTACGAGCTAGCTTTACAAAACGACCCTGATTTTGCAAGTAAATTTAGCCAAAACGACTCTTATCGCCTCGAAAAATGGTATCAAATTTATAAATTTAGCGGGCAAATCCCAAGCATTTGGCTAAAGCAAAACACCAAAGAGAGCGTCATAAAAGAGCTTGCGATATTTGAAATTTTGTGGGACAAAGATGAGCTTAGAGCTCGCATCGCAAAGAGGACGAAAAATATGCTAGATGAGGGCTTGATAGATGAGGCGAAGTTTTTATTTGACAAGTATAAAAGCGAGCCAAAGCCACTAAAATCGATAGGTCTAAAAGAGTGCAAGCAGTTTTTGCAGGGTGAAATTTCAAAAAGCGAGCTAGAAACGCTTATCGCCACGCACACAGCCCAGCTTGCCAAGCGTCAGCGAACATTTAACCGCTCGCAGTTTGAGAAGAAATTTGTGGGTGACTTGACGCAGACTAGAAGTGAAATTTTGAAATTTTTAAAAGGCTAAATTTGAGCTTGGCTAAATTCAGATTGTCTAGGTGGTAAATTTAATTTAGTAGAGGCGAACAGCTCCAAAAGAAGCCGTTCGATAAATTTATATAGGCATAACCCTGATTTTTGGGCTTAGGCTCTCTTGTAAGACATTTTCTATCGCATAAAGCGTGCCAGTCGAGCCGCTTGAACAGCCTGAGCAAGCGCCAAGATAGCGGATGTAGATGTCGATATTTTCGCCGTTGTCGTTTCTGATGTCTAAAATTTCTAAATTTCCGCCATCCATCATAAGCATAGGGCGGATCTCTTTATCGATGATCGCCTCGACCGCTTTTAGCTGGCCAACCATCGTCATGTTCTCAAAGCTAACGTCGCTTAGGGTGTTGTTTGCTTGAGCGTTGGCCTGAGCTTCTAGCCTTTCTTGCTCCATTTCAGCCCTAGTATCGCGCAAGATATCAACCAAATAGTAGTCTTTTTTCTCATGTCCGCCAGGTCTAACGCATGATTTGCAAAATGCGCCAGCCTTGGTGTATTGCGTGATCTCTTCAACCGTGTGAAGGTCGTTTAGTCTTATCACCTCTTTGATCGTACCAAGGCTTACTCTAGCGCACTCGCAAACGATGATCTCATCTTCAAAGTGCTCTGGGTCTATGCCCTTGTAGCTTGCAGCAGCTGCCTTGATAACGTCATACGCCATAACCGAGCAGTGCATCTTTTGAGGTGGGACGGCTGGGGTGTCTGGGTTGTCACGCATAGCTCTTTCGACATCTAAATTTGTTATCTTGACTGCCTCATCGACTGTTTTGCCGATGCAAAGCTCAGCCATCGTATCAGAGCTAGCTATCGCCGTACCACAGCCAAAGCTTTTAAATTTAGCGTCTATTATCTTGTCAGTCTTCTCATCAACGAGCCAATAAAGCCTGACCGCATCGCCGCAGCTCTCTGCGCCAAAGTCAGCGATGATAAGTTTTGCGTTTGCTTTTTTGGCGTCCTCTTCGGTTAGTTCGCCCATGAATTTAGGATTATTCATCCTATCTTGCACTACCTTTGAGTATTCATCCCAGATAGAGCCGCCGATTAAGTTATTTTTTGCCATGTTTTTCCTTTAAATTTTATAATCCACTCTTATGCCACTCTGGGGCGTATGCAAATGTGCTTGAGATGCCTCTTAGTCTATTTACAGCCTTTGTTATCTGCTCGATCGCGTAGTCGATCTCTTCTTCTGTGTTAAACCTTGAAAGAGATAGTCTAAGTGCGGTGTGAGCTAGCTCTTTGTCAGCTCCGATCGCCTCCATGATAGGATTGCTCTCAAGCGTCTCACTTGCACAGGCAGAGCCAGTAGAGGCCGCTATGCCAGCTCTATTTAGATCCCAAAGCATCGCTTCGCCCTCGACACCTTTGATAGAAGCTAGGATGGTGTTTGGCACGCGCTGATCTTTTTTGCCAACGACGCTAACGTCAGGAATTTGTAATAGCGCGTCTTCAAGTTTGTCACGCAAACGACGAACGTGCGAATGCTCGTAATCCATAAATTTATTTGCTAGCTCAAGCGCCTTGCCCATGCCAACGATGCCTGGTACATCAAGTGTGCCGCTTCTGCGTCCGCCCATGTGCTCTCCGCCGTGAAGCAAGCTGCTTAGTGGCATGCTATTTTTTATAAATAACGCTCCAACGCCCTTTGGTCCGTGAAATTTATGCGCTGAAAAGCTTAAAAAATCAACGTCTAAGTCTTGAACATCTATCTTTATCTTGCCGACTGCTTGCACGGCATCAGTGTGAAATAAAGCGCCGTATTCGTGGGCAACTTTGGCAAGCTCTTTTATAGGAAAGATCATGCCAGTTTCGTTGTTTGCGCTCATTATGGCGACAAGCGCGACGTTTTCGTCCATGACAGCCCTTAGCTGATCTGGAGTGACGATGCCGTCGCTATTTACGTCTAAGACCGTAAGATCCACGCCATATTTTTCTAGAAATTTACAAGTTGCCAAAATGGCTGGATGCTCGACTGCAGTTGTGATGATGCGTTTTTTCTCGCCAGTTGCTATTTTGTCAAAGTAGATGCCTTTTACAACCCAGTTGTTGCTCTCGGTTGCGCATGAGGTAACGACGATGTCATCGCTATCTTTTGCATTTAGTCCGGCATAGAGTTGATCGAGCGCTGTTCTTAGTGCTGGGTGGGTTTCTGAGCCAAATTTGTGAAGTGAGTTTGGATTGCCGTATTTTTCGCAAAAAAACGGCTTCATAAGTTCAAAAGCTTCTGGATCAACCATCGTTGTGGCGTTATTGTCTAAATATACTCTCAAATTTAAAACCTTAATTCGGATAAAAAATATCCCTTTTATTTTTGATGGGATATTATAACAAAAAAGTTAAAAGCAAGTTTAAAAAAATGCTTTAGTTTTTTCAATATTTGGTTCATTTTGATAGTAAAAAATATTGAAATTCTTTATCAATATTTGTCAGATACGCCATTTGCGAAATTTCGCCTAAAAAAGCCTATTTTACTCTTAATATTAATTCTTTTTCTTAAGGATTAAAATTTAAACGCGAGATAATTAATAGTAACGTAAATATATCGACAATAAAATAAGCAAAATAAAATTTCTAAAAGGATATAGGATGAAATTTGTTGCAATTATACTTCTACTACTAACAAGTATATTTTTAATAGCTTGCTCTGCAAATCAAGCAAGCAATAAGATAAGTAACTCTGAACTAGAGAATTTAGCTAGTAAATATGGTGGGGTTTATATATTTAATCAAAAATTTGTTGAAGAGATAGAGAAAAGGGAAGCAGAGAGAAAAGAACTAAGCAAAGCACTCGGTGATAAGATAAGGTCAAATCCTAGAAAAATAAAACAAGGCGATAAATTTATAACAATATATGATGTTGATATGACTTTAATCAATAAACAATTTCCTCAAACCCTCTCAAACGGTAAAAAATACTATACACGCTGGATAGACTATGAAAACCAAACTGGCAAAAAAGCTGAAATTCCTGAAGTTTATATAAATAAAATAAAAGAATTTATGGGAGATGAAAACTATAATAAATCTCCAAATTTACCTATCTTAGTAATGTTTTATGTTGATAATAATGACGAAATAACACCTATAAAATTATCTATGTCTTACACATACTATAGAACTAAATATGGCTTATTCGGTGATGAGGGGCATGGTATTAGATTTAAAGACGAAGAACAAATTTTTATACGTGGCGGTAACAAATTTATACTAATAAACGGCAAATTTGAAAGAGTAAGCAAGGATAAGTAATGCAAACTAAAAAATCAAGCAAAGAGCTGATAAATTGTTTTAAAGATTACATTGACATTGCTGATGCAAGTTATACTCTTTTACATAATGTATTTGAGAATGAAAGAAATGGGCTAGATGATCTAAATGATAAACCAAATAAAAAGGATATAGGATGAAATTTGTTGCAATTATACTTCTACTACTAACAAGCATATTTTTAATAGCTTGCTCTGCAAATCAAGCAAGCAATAAGATAAGTAACTCTGAACTAGAGAATTTAGCTAGTAAATATGGTGGAGTTTATGTGTTTAATGAGAAATTTGCTCAAGAGATAGACAAGCAAGAGCAAATAAGGGATAGTAAGAGAAAAGAAATTTTAGAAAGAATAAAGACAATACCTAACAAAAATGAGAGAAATAAAAAAATGAGAGAAATTTTAAAGCTCGAGTTTTACAATAATCCAAATATGGATCAAATTCTCTCAAACGGTAAAAAATACTATACACGCTGGATAGACTATGAAAACCAGACTGGCAAAAAAGCTGAAATCCCTGAAACTTATATAAATAAAATCAAAGAATTTATAGGGGATGATTTTAATAAACAAAAACCAGAGTTACTAATGTTTTATCTATATGAAGACAATGGGATAGCTATACCTATAACAGTAAGGGCTTCTTACACATACGTAAAAACAAAATATGGCTTATTTGGTGATGAAGGACGTGGTGTTAAACTTAGCAAACAAAACTTTGTCACTAGGACAAGCAGAAGTGAATTTCACATAATAAATGGCAAATTTGAAAGAGCAAGCAAGGACAAATAATGCAACCTAAAAAATCAAGCAAAGAGCTAATAAATTGTTTTAAAGACTATGTGGATATAGCTGATGCATCTTATGCTCTTTTACATAATATTTTTTGAGAATAAAAGAAATAAACTAAACAATAGCTTTAATCAATAAAAAATTTAACAATCTACAAATAAAACATAATAAATTAATAATATTATAATTTCAAAGACAATAAAATAAGCAAAATAAATTTTCTAAAAGGATATAGGATGAAATTTATAGGCATTATACTTCTACTACTAACAAGCATATTTTTAATAGCTTGCTCTGCAAATCAAGCAAGCAATAAGATAAGTAACTCTGAGCTAGAGAATTTAGCTATTAAATATGGTGGAGTTTATGTATTTAATCAAACATTTGTTGAGGAGATAGATAGACGTGAAAAAGAAAGAAGTGATTACATGGATGATTTCTTTAAGAATAATAAAAGAAATTTTAAAAGAGATGATCTAGCTATCATGGATAAAAAGCTCCCTCAAACTCTCTCAAACGGCAAAAAATACTATACACGCTGGATAGACTATGAAAACCAAACTGGCAAAAAAGCTGAAATCCCTGAAATTTATATAAATAAAATAAAAGAATTTATAGGGGATGATTTTAATAAGCAAAAACCAGAGTTATTAATGTTTTATCTATATGAAGACAATGGGATAGCTATACCTATAACAGTAAGGGCTTCTTACACATACGTAAAAACAAAATATGGCTTATTTGGTGATGAAGGACGTGGTGTTAAACTTAGCAAACAAAACTTTGTCACTAGGACAAGCAGAAGTGAATTTCACATAATAAATGGCAAATTTGAAAGAGCAAGCAAGGACAAATAATGCAACCTAAAAAATCAAGCAAAGAGCTAATAAATTGTTTTAAAGACTATGTGGATATAGCTGATGCATCTTATGCTCTTTTACATAACATTTTTGAGAATGAAGAAGGAGAGCTAGATAGATTATCAAAAAAGCATGGATTAGAAAATTTGTCAGAAAATACAATAAATTCGTGCAAAAAAGAAGAAATTGATAATCCTGTTTGGAGATATGCAGACGATATTGTTAAAGGTGATGCAATAGAAGAGCTATCTGAAAAAGCAAAGAATAACGGTAAAAAATTTGGTGACCCTACCGCTTATGCTTTAGCAATAGAAGCAAGATTTATGCAAGATAAAAAAATAACTAAGCCAGATAGTAAAAAAGATGTTACTTTGGATAATGATATAAGTAATTTTATAGACTTTCCAGTAGATGAAAATGGACAAGTGGTTGGAGATCCTTACATTTTTTACAAAAAAGAAGACCTCTCCCCTCGCACAAAGCTCTTTGTCAATCGCTACGAGCTAGTAAAACATATACCAAACCAAAAATCAGGCTTTAGCTCGACAGTGTTTTATGATAGTGCTAAGTCAAACTATATCATAGGCTTTAGAGGAACGGAGATGAAGGCGAACGACCTTATAGATGATGGTTTCATGGCTATTACCTCTAGGGCTATTATGCAGATATCTGCACTAAAATCACTCCAATCAAGTATGGTTGAAGCTATAAATTCTCATAGTTTAAATTTAAATAGTGTGGATGGTGGGGATGAAAACTCTTTAAATTTAAACCAAGAGCAAGCCTCTAGTGGCCCTAAAGAGGTCATCCTCTCAGGCCACTCACTAGGCGGGCACCTAGCACAGATATATGCTGTTACATTTAAAGATAGCGGAGTAAAAGAGCTATATACTTATAATGCTCCAGGAATTTATGGTGGGATAATAGGCTCAGCTTTTACTTGGGTGGTAAGGTTTCTTAGTCTTATAGCTAAGGGCATAGTAAGAGGGGTAAAGTATGTAGCAAGACTTATTGATCCAGATGGCTTTTTAGGAAAGCTAGTAAATTCTGCTTTTAATAAGATAAAAGGCATGCTTGGTTTTAAGGATGACAAGAGCACAGTGAAAGAGTGCGTAAATGCAGTTGAGAAGAACGATGAGGCTTGCAAGACTCTTTCAAATAAAGATACAAACCTAAATATAAAAAGAGCTAGCAAGGGTGATGATCTAGGCATAGAGATACATCATATAGAAAGTGTAAAGCAACGTATCAGTAAAAATGAAGATAGTTACACAAAAGACTGGCATGTAATGTGGGAGCCTACACTTTCTGTTATATCTGATCTTGGGTTTAAGCTGGGTGTCGGTATGGCTGATGAGATAGAGTATAAAAACACTGATAATAGACACTTGATCAATATATTAGTTAGGTCGCACTTTTTAAAAGAAAGTGTGATGATACTATACTTGATGTGCTATCTCTTAGAGCATAAAGAAAACGCAAGCAAGATAGATGGTAAAGATATCGTAGGCGCCCTAGACTACCTAAACGAGTATATCCAGTCGCTTAAATTTAAACTAAGATGCATAAGGATGAAGCTAAATTTAGATGTGGATATAGATAGCATAAGCAACACCTCGATGCTTGATACGCCTTTATATATCTTCTATGCTTATCTAAACCTCTTTTATGAGCAAGGGAAATTTAGCGATGATAAATTTAAACAAGATATGGTTGGATATATCATCGAAAATTTAGGCAAAAATATAGATAAAAATAGCGACAAAGAGGCTCACTTAGTTAAGCTTTTGGATGCTGAGGATATAGAGAAGCTAAATGCCTCGCAGATAGTAAGTAGTGCTAGAGCTGGTGATATAGATATGCTAGTGGCGATATGTGCTTTAAATTTATTTGTCTTTGATAAGAAGATAGAAAAAGAGGAGCTAGGTAAATACTTCGCTTATAACAAAAACATCTATAAGAGTATAACAACCCTGTGTGATGACAAGGTGGATATGAAGCTTGCTACTACGTACGTAAAAGATAGGATAGAGATACTAAAAAGCATAATAAGCCTAAAATATACCGACTACAAAAAACTTGAAGAAAACGAGAATTTCTTAGCTAGCGTTAGCTCTAATGAGGCAAGCTCTAGCGATGAAGCGATAGTTATAGCGCATAAACCATCAACTTTAAGCAATAACGATATAGCACGCAATAATAAACTAGCAACTGAGGATATAAGAGCTCTTGCAAATGAGAGCTTTGGGGATATCTTTCATAAAAAGGAAAACACTCTTAGTGTAAGTGCTGAAGATAAAAGCATCATAGACGCGGCGGTCTTAAATGATATATTTAAACTAGATAGTAAAAGTATGGAGCAAAGAGTATATCTAGGTTCTATGCTTCTAAACACCGCCACAGAGCAATCAGACTATCCGCTATACTTTAAAAAAGAAGAGGACGGGGAAGAGTCAAATTCTAATGCTCTAAGCTTCTCTCATCAGCCAAGGGACGAGGAAAAAGACAAAGGAAGACTAAGTGTTAGCTATAAAAACTCGCAGGCTAGCATACTAAACTACTCTTTGCTAAACAAAAGCCTAAATATAGATCTAAAACCAACAAACAAAGAGACCAAAGAGTCGCTTGAGAAGGCAAATGAGAGACTAAATTTAGAAAAGAGAAGTAGTGCGGTAAGTGCTGGGGGCACTGCCTTTGCTAATCCAATAATAGAAGATGACGTGGTAGTTTGCCCACATGGTGGCCATGTGATCTTAAAAAGTAGAGCGGGCAAAAGCATAAGGTCAGATGATCAAGGCGTGATACTTGATATTGATTTTATAAACTCACCGATAGTTGGCTGCTCAGCTAAAAACCCTTGCACAAAGGTAGCATACGTACCAAGGGCAGCTCTTAGTCTAAAAAGTATGAATAACCACTATGCTGTTATGCAAGATCTAGTGCCAGCGTGCCTAAGCAACACTGGCTCACCGCTAAGATGTATCAAAAAAGAAAATAGGATAAAGCTAGCTCATAGCATAGGTAGTCCTGCATCTGAAAATAATAATGCAGCGGTGCTAAATCCAAATTTAAATAGTGCTCACATAAGACTGCATGTAAAATCAGCCCTTAATCAAGCAGATAACCTTGCTGTTTGTATATATAAGCTAAATGATGTGGAGCATAAAAACCAAGAGGGATTTAAAGAGATGGAGCTAAATTTAGATGAGGGCAGCGATGTAAAAGATAAGAAGCTAAAAGAACATCTAAGCTCTCGCTTTAGAGATGATAAATTTAGTATCTCTTCATTTAACTTCAAATACTCGCTCATGGATAAGAATTTCATCTTTATAACACCTAAATATATAGAGTCTATTTACAAAAATACAACGCTTCCAAAAAGTGGTATAGGATTTTTTCAGTTTGTAGATGATATAAGCGATGAGAGTAATCTTATCTATGTCACGCCAAGCAAGGCTAAGACGGTGGATATAAAATTTGCTTGTGGACTTGATAGTAAATATAATGATGATATAAATACAACTAAAACAGTAGTGGTGGCTTAATATGCAAAACAACGAAATAAAAATAACTTACTCTTGCGAAGAGACGTTAAAAAAGATAAAAGAGTATATGGCTGATGCAAAATGTGTAACTCTTTATACGTCTAGTTTGAATTCTCTAGGGTCAAATCTCTTTGGTAGTATGGCAAGTTTGATAAACAACGAGATGACAACATTCTTAAATACAAGAAGATCAATATTTTCTAAAGAAAATGATGGGGAAATATCTATTGTAACTGACTTTTATATAGATAAAGAGAGTTTTAAGGATAAAAATCTAAGTAGAACAAGAGAATTTAAATATAGAGGCATACCAGTAAAAGTAGTTCATAAAAAGAGTGCAGTTGATAAATTCTTTGTAAATTTAAAGGAAAAGATCGATCCTGTAAAAATTAGAACAGAAAAAATAAAGTATGGTCCAGGAAGAGAAAATCAAGCTAGACCAGCAGAAAATTTTGCTGAAATGTTTGATTTTATAATATCTTATTACAACAAAAGTAAAGATATTTTAAGAGAGTGCTTAAGTACTTTAAAAGACGATCTAATAAATGATGCTAAACCTTTAATGTCTAATGAGGAGTTAAACGAAGCTAAATTTGAAAGAAGTGTCAAAGAGTGTTTTGATGAACTAGACAAAAATTTAAAAGATCTAAACAAGGATAACGGAGAATTTATCATAAAGCAGTTTGCGCTTTTTGTATTAAGTCTTTTTGATCTTTCAGGCACAAAAGCGGTAGGGAAAAAATTAATCGGATGGGGTACTGTTGCTTGGGAACTTGTTGATTTTTACACTGAAATATACAAGTATGATGCCAACAAAGCACTTTATGGAGTATCTTTGCCTATACTAAGATTTTTTACATCTAGGTTTGCTTCTATTATAAATACCTTAAATATAAACTCAAATTGCAATGTCTTGGTATTTAAGAATGATAAGAATTCTAAGTCTGGATTTTTTATAGACTTTACACATTTAAATTTAGACTATGTTCCTTTTCAGATTAACTCAGGCACAAAGGAGATAAACTGCAATGCAGATGAAGGATATAGCGTATATGGATACTTAGATGATGTATCAGTATTTGAATATACTAAAGATGCTTGCTCTTACGATATCATAAATAAAAACTTAGGATTTGGCTCAAGTGAAGACACGCTTTTTAACAGACTAAAAGAAGAGATAAAAGGACTAAATGCAAATCTAAATTTCATCTGCGCTTCAAATTTCAACTCCGTAAAACTAGCCAATCTAATATCAGATAAGTCTAACAAAAACGGCAAATCTGCAAACGATGAGATGAATAGCAAGGACTTTTCAAATTTAAATAAAAACTATATCGTTCTTTCAAACTCTCCTTTTAGATCAAGTGCGGGTCTAAGAGAAGAGGTTGTAAGCAAGAGCTTGGATCAAGAGATAAAAGACGGAATAAATAGATCAAACAATAGTAGTGTAGTAAAACAAAAATTTGATGATATAAAGACCTTAACTCCTATAAAAGACTATAGCCAATATAGTATAGATATCAATAAAGGCAACAATAAATCAACTCTTGTCTTAAATTTATCTCCATTTGCAAGGATAGATAAGAATTATATAGACAATATCATAGATAGAAAAAAGGCAAGCGATAAAAAAGCAAAAGAAACTCGTTTTGCATATGTACCAGATCAACTAAAAAATGAAGAGCTTTATAATGTAAATTTTGTACATGTAAATGCTTATGCCAAACAGCCAAATGATATGGAGAAGATCAAAGAAAATGAAAAAGCCTATATGGATAAGGTCACTCTAACTTTTAAAGATATTTTTGAAAAGATAAATAAAAACGTTTTTGAAAGAAGTTTTGACCCAGACTATCCTAGTGTAGATGATATAGTTAATATGAAAAAATACGAAGATGAAATGAATATAGAAGATGCTAAAGAACTTGCAACTAAAATAATCGATCGTATGCCAAACAATCACTACTCTTTGGCAGAAGTACTCTCTCTTGCTGTGGCTTACTTTATAATAACTAAAAGCTACCCAGGAGACCTGGTAAAGAAATCTGTTAGTAATGATGGGGAATATATAGAGATAGCAGAAAAAAAGATAAAGGTTATCCATAAAAACGCAACAATAAAACTTGGTGAAAAAGAGCAAGCTTTGTTTTTTTACAAAGATAGTATAAATGCAAAGGTTGGTGAATATATTTGCATCGAAGAGCTAAGAGACTATATGGAACACTCAAAAAAAAGTAACGTAGTAAGTGTGGAAGATCTCTTAAAAGCAAATAGTAACAATAAGCATGAAGTCATAGACACATCTATCTTAGGACTAAAGGAGCAAAAGCAGATAGAAGAGCTACTTGATAAACAAGCAAAAGAGATAGAGGATTGTTGGAAAAAGGATGATGCTATCTTGAAAAAGACTTTAAAAATGCAAGATATCCCTTATGAAACCATAGAAAAGGATATGAAAAAGGAAGCCCCAACACTTATAGTAAAAACTGCTATAGAGGGGTTATTTCCTTTTGCAGAGTACTTTAGCGAAGATGGTCAATCAAAAATTTATAAGTCCATTGGTTCATTTGTATTTGACCCAAATAAAAAAGAGGCAACAGATGAACTTCTTGATGAGCTTGGTGTATTAAACATCGTAAGACAGCTATTTACTATGAATAATACTGAAAATGTGGATAAATTTATAAAGCATGTAACAAATTCTAAAACAAATGTTGAAATCCTAAGGAAATCAAAAGGAAATCTACTTAAACAGGCTATTAACTCTGTAAAACTTCGTCTTTTAATAGGTCGCTATAACATAAGTATCATCTGGAATAGCATGAGAAGCTTTGCTTTTATGAAACAAACTTATATGTTTAACCCAAAAGATGTAGAAGCTATGGGAAATATGCTAAAAGGATATGGTAAATCACTAGGCAAAGATGTAGGAGTAGCTTTTCTTAAAGGCATCGTAGAACTCTGGAAAACATCCTATGAAAAACTAGAAGAAAACTACAAAGAGATAATGCACACAAGATACACATATAAATTTAATGAAGCTTACGCACTAAATAATATCTCATATAAACCTATGTCTATAAAAGAAGCCTATGATAAAAATAGTACAAATAGCTATTGCTACTATCCAGTAATGATCTATCAAAACTATATAAGTCTAAATTTAAATAGACTATTTCTAGGAGCTAATATAAGTAGTGGAGGACTAGACTATAACTCATTTATATACTACGACATAGACCACAAGAAAAACAAACTATCTTTTAACCTAGCTTCTAAACTAGCACTAAATAACCTTAGTACCTATCTATGCTTAGATGAGCTAAGAGGATCTGGTAGTGAGATAGATGCAAGGTACTTTAACTATGCTAGAAGTAGATACACTGAATCTGATGTAGAGATAAGGGAGTTAAATTTGGATGTTGAGGAGGAAGAAGAGGTGTATGATGTCTATATGCAAAGCAATAAGGATAAGTATGGCTACTATTACCCAATAGACGCCTACCAAAAAGCCACAGAGATAATAAACAAATTTAAAAAAGGTATATTTAATACAGACGATAGCGATAACTCTCACTCTAACCTCTCAAGAGATCTAGTAGAGGCTCTTGATACCATAGGAAACAATAACATCAAGGGTATGTATGTGGGGTGTAAGATAAACAACGAAGACAAAGGAGATAAAGTGATACCCCCAAGACTTGTCGGTCGTCTAGCTACCACCATAGTAATGGAAGATGGTCTATATATAGGATAAGATATGAAGAAGATCATATTTATAACTTTAGCTATCATAGCAGTAATGGCTTCAGCACTGTTTATCAATAAAGAAAAAACAATGAATAAAGGAAATCTAATGAATAGTAGTAATACATATACGGTTATAGCACTTAATGGCAGAGAGGTAAAATTTGATAAAAATACAAATTTAATAGTTGCGAAGCATGATAGTAATAGACAACTAGCTCCAGATCTTGCAGCCAAGCTAGTCCTTGACTCTCGCTCCATCCTAGACTCATCTCCATATAAAAACTATAAACCACTATACTATAACCCTAAACCAAATTCTCTAGGTCAAACAGACTATCTATCATTTAAACCATGGCTAGACATTAGCTATAAAGCAAGCTCAAATAAACTATCTCCTTGGACTAAATCAGAAAAAGCCTACTATGAAAGTTTAAAAGATAAAAGAGATAGATATATCTATCTAGTAAAAAGAAGCAATCTAAAATGTACTATGATAGATATCCCAGATGATGCAATAGGTAGAGTAGATAGTAATGGCAAACTAACAAAGCCAGAATATGCTGAAATTTATGATGAAGTAAATGCTCACAAAGGGACATTAAAGTCAATGCTATTCGCGGGAGAGTGGGCTGTATGTGCTGGAATACTAGGAAACCCTATGGGATTTGCAAATGGCAATCAAGCAGGATTTAAAGCAAGAGAATTTCAAATAGTCTTTCTTTCTGCTCAGCTAGGAGAAGTAAAGGCTTTAAATTTCCTATCTAATTTATTTAAATACTCTACATATGAAGTAGGTCTTAATAAAAATTTACAAATGGCTGAAGAATTTAGGAAACTAGCTAAAAATCCCCCACTAGATGAATATGGCATGATACCTTATCTAGATGAGATAGTAGGAAGCTATTTCGTGATGGATTTTAATAGAGGTGGGGTAGCGCAAAATACTTCTGGCTCAATGCATAGACATCTAAGAAAATTAGTAGAAGATGAAGGCAAACTACTAGACCCTAGAGACCTTGATGCAAACGAGACTACTAGGGAAGAATTTGTGAGCTATGTAAATAAAGAAATGAAATTTTACCAAGATAAATTTGATGAGTACGCTTTTCCAAACACATGGGACGATCGCGACTTAAGTCTCTACATCGACTCCACCCTCCTAGAAGCCAAAATAATGTCTCTAACCCCACCAGAGGGATATCCTAATGCACCATACTACAACACACCAGAAGAGCTAACAAGACTATATGAGGCTGGTAAATTAGATAAAAAGCTAAACCCTCTAACACCAGTAATGTATAGAGATAGCTTCCCTGAAGATCTTAGGCAAAAGATACTAAGCTATGCTAAAGAGCATAATATAAAGGATTAAAGAATAAATTTAATATCTATGGCTCCAAACGGAGCCAACTACGAACAACAAAAAAGATCTTATGAACTAATACTTCATAAGTATTTCACAAATAAATTTAATGACGCTTATGCTGTTAAGAATATATCTTATGAACCAAATTCAAATGAAACAAGTGAATATACCTACTACCCTATAGAGATATACTCATCTTTTATAAATATAGATCTAAAAAGAACTATCATAGGAGGAAGACTATCTAGTGGAGGACTAGACTATCATAACTTCTTCTACTATGATATAAACACCACTACAAACAAACTAGACTCTAATCTATCTAAAGATATAAGTCTAGATACTATGATATCTTATCTATGTTTGGATGAGCTAAGAACAGATAATAAAACTGATGAAGAGTTCTTTAATAATCTAAACAAAAGAAACAAGAAGCTAGCATATTCACCAAAAGAGCTTATGCTACAAGGAGTTAAAACATTGCTTACAATAAGTCCATCAAATCCAATAGATATAAAACAAAGAGAGGGAATTTATGAGATGTATAAAGCAAATAAAAGCACCTCAAAACAAGACCTACCAATAGACAAATACAACGAAGCTATGGAGATACTAGAAGACTTTAAAAATGGAAATTTAAACACCTTTGGATCAGAAGTAGATAATAAATCAAGAAGACTACTAAAAGCACTAGATGTTATAGGCAATAATAATGTAAAAGGTATATATGTGGGGTGTAGGGAAAATAATAGTAATAGCAATAAGAAAATTATGCCTCCTCGCCTAGTAGGTCGTCTAGCTACTACCATAGTTATGGAAGATGGTCTTTATATAGGATAAGATATGAAGAAGATCATATTTATAACTTTAGCCATCTTAGCAGTCACAGCAGTAGTGGTAATAGGCAAAGGAAAATTACAAGATAAAGGAAATTCAATGGATAATACTAATACATATACGGTTATAGCTCCGAATGGAGATAAGATAGAATTTGATAAAAAGTCAAATTTGATAGTCGCTGAAAAAAATCCCAATATGCAACTAGCTCCAGATCTTGCAGCCAAGCTAGTCCTTGACTCTCGCTCCATCCTAGACTCATCTCCATATAAAAACTATAAACCACTATACTATAACCCTAAACCAAATTCTCTAGGTCAAACAGACTATCTATCATTTAAACCATGGCTAGACATTAGCTATAAAGCAAGCTCAAATAAACTATCTCCTTGGACTAAATCAGAAAAAGCCTACTATGAAAGTTTAAAAGATAAAAGAGATAGATATATCTATCTAGTAAAAAGAAGCAATCTAAAATGTACTATGATAGATATCCCAGATGATGCAATAGGTAGAGTAGATAGTAATGGCAAACTAACAAAGCCAGAATATGCTGAAATTTATGATGAAGTAAATGCTCACAAAGGTACATTAAAATCAGAATTATTTGCAGCAGAGTGGAATATATGTGCTGGAGTATTAGGAAGCACTGTTGGATTTTCAGGAGGAGTTGGATTAGGTTATGCAGGGTTTAAAGCAAGAGCATATCAATCAATGTTTCTATCAGCCCAGCTTGGTCAAGACGGAGCCTTAGAGGCATTAGCCGACATGTTTGAATACTCTACCTATTTAGTAGGTCTAAACAAAAATTTACAAATGGCTGAAGAATTTAGGAAACTAGCTAAAAATCCCCCACTAGATGAATATGGAATGATGCCTTATCTTGATGAGATAGTAGGGAGCTATTTCGTGATGGATTTTAATAGAGAGGGTGTCATTAATAATGCAGATGGCTCGCTTCATAAACGCTTAAGGAAATTAGTAGAAGATAAAGGCGAGCTTCTTGACCCTAGAGATCTTGATGCAAACGAGACTACTAGAGAAGAATTTGTAAATTATATTAAAAGTCACATGAGTGAATTTCAAGAGGAATATGGCAAAGGTGCTTTCCCTAATAGATGGAGTGAAAAAGATCTTTCTCTTTATATCGATTCTGCTCTTCTAGAAGCCAAAATAATGTCCCTAACCCCACCAGAGGGATATCCAAATGCACCATACTACAACACACCAGAAGAGCTAACAAGACTATATGAGGCTGGTAAATTAGATAAAAAGCTAAACCCTTTAACACCAGTGATGTATAGAGATAGCTTCCCAGAAGATCTTAGGCAAAAGATATTAAGCTATGCCAAAGAGCATAATATAAAGGATTGATTAACGCTCATTAAAGTTTTATTTAAGAACATTGATTTTAAAATAAGTTTTTTCTAAAATAATTTTAGATAGAATTACATAAAAATAATATTATTAACGTGAGGTAAAGGAAACCATGAAGAAAACGTTTAAATTTCTTTGTTCTTTAATTTTTATGCTATTTATCGCAGGATGTGCAAAAGATCTTATCATAAGCAACACCCCAAATTCAAACTTAAACTACCACGGTGACAACGTACCAGTGACTATCATCGCTTACAAGCTGAAAGATGTGGCAAAATTTCAGCAAGCTAGCATAGTTGATCTAGCTGAGAAAAATGGCGACATACTTGGTCAAGATAAGATAGACTCGATAAAAACGCAAATTCAGCCAAACACAAACAGATACGCTTTTACAAATGTCGATCCAGACGAAGTGCCATACGTAGGCATTTTGGTGCTTTATGCTGATCAAAGCAAGACAAATATCAAAGCTTACAAATCAACAAAAGAAGCAAAAGAGAAAAACATAGTTTTTGAGATAACTAAAAATGGCGTAAATACCATAGACGCTAGCAGCTCTAAGATCCAAGCAAGCAAATAAAATGTCTGATAAACTAAAAGTTGTCTGGTACAACGGGATGAACGTTGATAAGGTTCATTTCGAGCAGCAAGAGAGGTATTTTGAGAGAAATTTAAACCTAAAAACCGTCTCGTCTTTATCAAATTTATATGGAGTTTTGGAGCTTGAGATCTCAAGCGAGCTTTTGCTTCAAGGCAAGATAGGGCTCAATAAAATTTCTTGCATCTCACAAGATGGTACGATATATAACGCCCCAGATCAAGACGACCTACCAGAGCCTCTTGAGATAAGCCCTAGCGAGCTAAATTCTGCTGTCATAGTGCTAAAGCTACCAGTTAGCTCAGGACTTGTTGATGTTAGCTTGCAAAACAACCTGCCAAATCTAAAATTTACAGCTAAACAAGCGCTCATTAGCTCAAGAGTGCATGATGAAGCTAGCAACGATATCTTGAACGAGCTAGATGACAAAGACGACTTTGAGCTTTCGTCTGCTTTTACGCAAGATAAAGAAAATTTGATCCTGGCAAGCCAAAGATCGGCTCTAGGAGTGCTTGGCTCAAAGACGCCTTATGAGCTTAGCGTGCCTATTTGCAGGATAAAAAATATAGATCTAAACAAACAAATAACGCTAGATGAGAAATTTATCCCAACCTGCATCGATATCAGTAAAAATTCTTTCATCACTAGCTTTATAGATGAGTTTAGCTTTGCTACAAAGCAGCATCAAGAGAGCTATACTGGGCTTTTAGGCGGTATAGATCAGGCGAAAAATAGGCTTGATATTTCAACATATTTGACGCTAAATATGCTGAAAAAATGGCACTTGATATTCTCATATCTTTTCAAAAGAGACAAAATTCATCCAGAGTATCTATATGAAAAGCTGGTTGATTTTCAAGCTGACCTGCTAGCTCTAAGTCACGATGATAGTTTTAGCGAATTTATAGCTTATGATCACAACAACTTAAGTCAAACTTTCGTACCGTTAATAAACAATCTTAGGCTTTTGTTCTCGCATATCTTGTCGCCAAAATACGTCATGGCACAGATCGTCAAAAACAATCACGGCTTTTTTGACTGCGTCTTTGATAACCCAAGCATCATAGAAAACTCAGAAATTTACTTTGCTATCCATAGCGATACAAAAAATGAGTACCTGCTTAAAAATTTCAAAGAGCAGTGCAAAATCCACACCCAATCAAACATCAAAAGTATCGTATCATCGCAGCTTCGCGGCATAAACGTAGAGCAAATTTCAGCTATACCTAGTACATTGCCAAAGCTAAATGACTATATCTACTACAAGATCGATAAAAAAGATGAAATTTTCAAAAGCTTCGCAAATCAAAGCGTTATTAGCGTCTATATAACAGCAAATTTATCAAACGCTGACATTAAGATGTGGGCTTTATTATAAGGATAAAAAATGAGTGAAAATCAAAATGACATTTCAGTTTTAAGCCAGACAAAGCTTCTAGGACTTGGCGCAAATCCTGCCCTAGATCATGTGCTACCACTGCTTCTTTTGGCAAACAGAGTATCAAAACTACAAAATTTTTCACAAAGCGAGATGCAAAATTTACGTGAAAAGCTGATAAATGATATATTAAGCACCACTTCAAAGATCTCAAATTTAGGCATTTATGAAGAGGATGACATCATTAGGCTTAGATATTGCCTTTGCGTTTTCATCGATGAGAGCTTGCTTAAAAATGAAATTTTTATGAATAGTTTTTGGGCGAACAACACCTTAACAACAAGATTTTTCAACGAAAATTTAGGTGGCAACAAATTCTTTGGCATCATGGATAAATGGTTTGAAAATGTTGGCAAAAACAAGGACTTTTTAGAGTTTATCTACGCTTGTTTGGTGCTTGGATACAAGGGCAAATACGAAGCGCAGGAAGATTGCAACGAGAAAATTTCATACCTTTGTGAAAATATAGCCTCAGCCGTTTCGCCTCTTATAAAGGCTGATGAAAATGTATTTGAAAAGAGCTATTTAAAAACTAAAAAGAGAAGCTTTTTTGAGATATTTTCACTAAGGCATTTGAAATTTTATTTTATACTTATAGCGCTTGCAGCTATCGCGGCTGCGTTTTTATATAGCACCTACTCGATGGATCAAAACAACGTTAAAAACGACAGCGTTTTAAACAATAAAATAGAAAATTTTATGGACAAAAAGTAAGTGCAAGATAAGTTTTTCAACAAATTTAGCGAAAACTTTTCAGAAAACGAACTCTACATCAGCCTTATAGACGAGATGTCAAAGTATAAGACTTTGACTCACGATACGATAAAATGGGACTTTGTTTATAGCTCGTCTTTAAAGGCATTAAGCGAATTTAGCCTCGATGTAAAGCTTTTAAATTTCTTAGCGATCTCTGCTGTAAATTTAAACGACAAAGATGCTTTTAGAAGTTTAATCAGTGCTTTTTCATTTTTTCTAACTACCCTAAAACAAGAGCCAAGTTTATTAGCCAAAAATGAAAAGCAAGTGCCTGCTAAAAAAAAGATATTTGCTCAAACGATAGAGCTTTTTACGCAAGCCCATAGGGACGGTATAAATTTAGACGAAGCGGATGCAAGGGCTTTTAATGATCTTGTACCTGAGCTCTCACGCGAGCTTAGCACGCACTTTGATATGCTTTATATAGAAGAGAAAAATGAGCAAACTCAAAAAATAGAGGAGCCAAAGCAGCAGCCGCAAAAGGCAGAACCAAGCTACTCACAAAGTGTCTCTTTTGGCAGTAGTGACATTAGCACATTTAGCGATAGAGAGTTTAGGGAGTATTTTGTAAATTTATCCATCTCGCTTTTAAAAAATGATATAAAAAATTTGACCGCTTACTCACTTGTTTTTGAGGCGATGTGGGGCAGGATCAAGGCTTTGCCAGTTAGCAGCGAGCAAGTGACGCAGATACGCTATCCTGATGAAAATTTGATCTTACTTTTTAAAAATATGAAAGAAGCAAACCTTGGTAATTTAGAGAAATTTATAAGAAATTTAGCTCTTAATCCATTTTGGATAGATGGCGTTAGGATATTTTGTGAGTTTTTAAGATCATCTGGACTAAGCGAGCAAAGCGAGCTAGTTTCTAGTATGACTTTAAATTTCATAGAAAAATTCCCAGATATGAAAAAGCTTAAATTTCAAAGCGAAGAGGCATTTTTCAGTGAAGAGAGTGCTAAATTTTTTAGTAAAAAAGAGAGTGCAAATTTTATCTCTAGTGACGAAATGAAAAAGGATATGAGCTTTGAAGAGCTGATAAAAGCCCTTGATAGAAGCAAATATACAACAAATTCGCAAAGTGAGCTTAGCTTTTTGTTAGAGCTGTCCAAAATTTTTACAATCCAAGGCATGGACAACAATGCGAAAGTTGTATATTCGCAAATAGTTAAATTTATAGAAAACACCGAACTTAAGGATTATTTGTCAGATATTTATATAAAGGCAAAAACATTTTTGTGATAAAATATGTTTTTTTAAAACTTCTTTAATTTTATTTAATTATAATTCTTAAATCATTTACTCAAAAAAAGGATGTTATTATGGCAGAGAATTCAATCCCACCAAAAGAACGTATAAACATTGTTTATAGAACCAAAACAAACAACCAAGAAGCAGATGTCGAGCTTCCATTAAAGCTGATGGTAGTTTCAAATTTAACTGGTGAAAACCAAACTCCACTTGAAGATCGCGAAGTTGTCTCTATAAATAAGATAAATTTCGATCAAGTTATGAAAAGTTTAGACATTCATACTGAATTTTCAGTGAAAAATAGACTAAATTCTGGTAGCGAAGATCTAAATATCGATCTAAATTTTGAAAGCATTCAAGACTTCAATCCAGACAATATCATCAACCAAGTCCCTGAGCTAAAAAAGCTATTGCAGCTTAGAAAGGCTTTAGTTGCGTTAAAAGGGCCTATGGGCAATATGCCTGATTTTAGAAAAGCAGTTTTAGAGGCTATTAAGGATGAAGATAGTAGAAAACAGCTTCTTTTAGAGCTTAAAGACGAAAAAGATAAGGAATAAAAATGTCTGAAACTAAAGTAAAAACTCCTATCATTGAAAGCATAATGCAAAGGAGCAAATATACAAAAGATGATGAAAGTTATAGCGTAGTAAAGCAAGGAGTTGCCGAGTTTATCTCAAATGTCATCACAACAAATAATGCTGAAGAGAAGATAAATAAGCTTGCACTTGATGAGATGATAGCTCATATAGACACGCTTTTATCAGCTCAGATGGATGAAATTTTACACAATAAATCTTTCCAAGAGCTAGAATCTACTTGGCGTGGCATTAGATTTTTAGTCGAGAGAACAAATTTCAACGAAAATGTAAAGATCGATCTTTTAGACGCAACAAAAGAAGAAATTTTAGATGACTTTGAAAACAATCTAGATATAACTCAAAGCACACTTTATAAGCAAATTTACTCAGCTGAATATGGTCAATTTGGTGGTGAGCCAGTTGGTGCGATAGTTGCTGACTATGAGCTAGATAAGTCAAATCAAGATATGACTTTCTTAAACAAAATGTCATCAATTGCAGCGATGAGCCACTCTCCGCTTCTAACTTCGCTATCTTCTAAATTCTTCGGACTTGATAACTTTGGCGAGCTTGAAAACATAAAAGATCTAAAGAGCCTACTTGAAGGCCCACAATACACAAGATGGAGAACTTTTAGAGAGAACGAAGATGCAAAATATACAGGTTGTATGGTAAATAGATTTCTTACTAGATCTCCATATATCCCAGAAGACAATCCTATAAAAAGCTTTAACTACCGCGAAAGCGTTGATAAGCACGATGATATGCTTTGGGGCAACGGCGCTTATGCGTTTGCTACAAGACTTACAGAGAGTTTTGCGGACTATAGATGGTGCGGAAACATCATCGGACCAAAAGGTGGCGGCGCTGTAAAAGACCTACCAACTTACACTTATGAAAACTACGGAAGCGTTCAGACAAAAATTCCAACCGAAGTTTTGATAACAGATAGAAGAGAATTTGAGCTTGCAGAAAATGGCTTTATCACACTTACGCTAAGACGTGATAGTAACAACGCAGCATTTTTCTCTGCAAACTCAGTGCTAAAACCTAAAGTTTTCCCAAATACTCCAGAAGGTAAAGCTGCTGAGACAAATTTCAGACTTGGCACACAACTTCCATATGTATTTTTGATATCTCGTTTGGCGCACTATCTAAAAGTACTTCAAAGAGAAGAGATCGGTACTTGGAAAGAGCGCAGTGACGTTGAACGTGGCTTAAATGAGTGGCTAAGACAGTACATCTCAGATCAAGAAAATCCACCAGCTGATGTAAGAAGTAGAAGGCCATTTAGAAGTGCAAAAGTTATCGTTAGCGATATAGCTGGTGAGCCAGGCTGGTATAAGATAGAGCTTCTAGCTAGACCTCACTTTAAATTTATGGGGGCAAATTTCGAGCTTTCTTTGGTTGGTAAGCTGGATAAAGAGTAAATTTAAGCATGTCGCTGATAGATAAAATTTTATATGAATTTAGTGATGAGTCAAAATTTCGTCCCTACTTCAAAGACCTAGACAGCGACATCAAAGATCATATCGATACTATCTTAAATTCAAGGCTTGGAAACTACGGCCGTTTAAATGATAGTATCATCGATCTTTGGTCGGTTGGGGTTGAGATAAACGAGCTTGGCCATAGACTTGGCATGGCGATATATGAACTAATCACCTCAAACGAAAATAGAATAGAGATAACCTCTATCGGCTATGATGACTCGCTAAAGCCTTGGCGCATCATCTTTAACATAAACTATAAGCATAAAAACGACAATTTCAAAGAGTATTTGCTAAAGGTTATTTTTAAAAACAATAGATATTGTGAGATTTTATAATGGATTATAATGAAAATAATTTAGCTTATTTTCAAAAAGAGATGGCGTATCTTGATGAAACAAGAGCACTTTTTATAAAGAATTTCCCAAAAGTTGCACCATTTTTAGATACTAAGAGCAAAGATCCTGATGTTGAGAGTATCATAGAAAATATGGCTATTTTGACATCAAGGATTAGACAAGAGCTAGATGAAAATATCCCCTTAATAGCTGAGTCTTTGATAAATATCTTAATGCCAAGTTACACAAATCCTTTCCCCTCAGTTTGCATGCAAGAATTTGCTCTAAGAGATGACTTTTCAGAGAAAAAAGAATTTATACCAAAAGGCAGCATCATAGAGTCAAAACCAATAAACGGCGTGGCTTGTAAATTCCAGACGATATATGACGTAAATTTGCTTCCACTAAAGATATCAAAAGCTTTCATGTCAAACAACAAAAGCGACTATCTTTTAAATTTAAACATATCTATCACCAAAGATGAACTTAGCACCAAAGAGCTTGATACCAGCTTTTTAAATTTATACCTTGGCGATAACATATACTTCTCTTCAACTCTTTTGATGTGGCTAAAAAACTACTTGAAATTTATAGTCATAAGCTTTGAAGATAGCGATGAGGAGATAAAACTTGGAGCTGATAAGCTTAGTTTGGATGAATTTGATGAAGCTTTGATAAAGAGCGATGAGTTTGGTTTTGAGGCATTTGAGCTTATAAAAGAGCTTTCGTATTTTTCATCTAAACTAAATTTCATCCGTATAAACGGACTTGGTTTTTTAAAAAGATTTGACGCAAAAAGCTTTAACATCAAATTTGTCTTTTCAAAAGATATGCCAAATGGCTACGTGCCAAGGCTAGAGTATTTCTCTCTCTTTGCCACGCCAGCGATAAATTTGTTTGCCAAAGGTGCTGAGCCTATACAAAATAACAACAAACGAAGCGAATATAGAATTTTCATCGACCGCTCAAACATAAACGCTTACGAGATAGTCTCTATCACAAAGGTCGTCGCTCACAGCAGCAATAATGAAAAAAGGATACTTAAAAACTACAAAAGCTTTGAGAGGTTTGAGTTTTTAAATAGCCAAAGATCAAAGGATTATTACTTTGTAAGCAACAAAATAGATATGAAGCTAAACTCTTACAAAGAAATTTCATTTTTTAAAAATGACACCAAAGAGCAGACCGTAAGCATCGAGACGCTTTGCTGTAACGGCGATCTACCAACTAATCTAAAACTAGGCGAGATAAACAAAATCCAAAATCACCAAGGTGTAGTAACCAAAAATTTAACTATCCCAACTAGCGTAAAACGTGTAAATGTAGATGGAAATTTACTCTGGAGGCTAGTTAGTATCTTGTCATTTAGCTATCAAAGCATACTAAACAAGGGCTCTTTTCTAGCACTGCTTAATGCCTTTATGCTACCTGATGATGAGTTTTTGAAGAAATTTTCTAGCTCACTTCATGAGATAAAGACAAAACAGATCCACAGGGTCGATGGCGGCTTTGCAAAAAGAGGAGTGCTTTGTATATTTTATATAGATGAAAGCGAGTTTGAAAGCCTTGGAAATGTCTATGTTTTAGGTATAAATTTGGCTAAGTTTTTATCAAAATTTGCTTCTATTAACTCATTTTGCGAGCTTAAGATAAAGTGTGTAAAGAGTAAAATTTTATTTGATTATGGGTTTTTAAGCGGCACGAAAGAGCTAGTATGAGCGAAGAGATAAGCCAAGCTTCTTTTTTTAAACTGATAAAGAATATCCTAAAAAATAGGGATAGGAGCGAGATATTTTTAAAAAATAGCTCGAGTTTTGCCTACCCGATCAAAGAGCTCGAGAGCTTAGATGAGCAGGAGCTTACAAAGATAATTGTAAATTTTATGGGTCTTTTAGGAAGCGGCTCGCACCTAACAAGCTACATTTTAGAGAAAATTTCAAAGACTAATGACAATAGCTATGAGTTATTTTTTGATTTTTTTGACAACTACTTGCTTTGGCTATTTTTTGACAGCATTAGTCTAAAAAACTACGCAAGATCTTTTGAAGATGAGCTTGATGATAAAATTTCAAAGATCTTGCTTGATATGCTTAATATAAAAGATAAGCTACTGGCAAAGAAATTTCTGCCATTTTCGCCACTTGCGGTTAGCCAAAGAAGACCAAAAAAAGAGGTTGAATTTGCGCTTCAGAGCCACTTTGGACTAAAAGATAAGCTTTTCATACTTGAAAATTTGCCAAACCAAATTTTCATAGCTCCATCAAATTTAAACTCTTTAGGCCATAAAAATAGGACACTTGGTAAAAATTTCATCCTTGGCAAAAAGCTTTTTGAAAAACAAACTAAGATCGCAGTCTTTATAAACGGCATAGAGTACGAAGAGGCTGTGAATTTCTTCCCCAAAAAAGATAAATTTAAAGAGCTTCAAGAGACTCTTTCTTATTTTACTAATGATGAATTTGTTTCTGATTTATATTTGAAGATAAATTACTCTCACAAGATGCAGTTTAAGCTTGGGTCAAAATATACAAGTAGTCAAATTGGCTTTGGTTCAAGGCTTAAAAATGATAAAAAAATGTCAAATTTTATAAAATTTAGACTTTGTTCATAAAATTTAACTCCAAAATCAAAAAAATCTGATATAATTACATAAAAGAAATATATTTATTTGTAAAAGGATTTGCAGCTATGGCATTTATCGACTACTTACGCAGATTTTTCACATTTTTTAGGTTTAAACACAGTGTTGTTTTAGTAACTTCTATCGCTCTTAGTGTTTTGTTTTGGCTCTATGCCCCACTTGTAGCATTTAACGATATATACAGCTTTGCTAGCGTTAGCTCACGAGTTAGCGTGCTAGTTGCTTTTTGGGCAGTTATATTGTTTTTTGTCTTGCTTAGACCGCTGATGAACTATTTTGCATCACGCAAAGATGAGAAAAACGACAAACTAAAAGAGATAAAAAAAGAGTCAATGGATAGTTTTGGCAAAGCAAAGAGAAATTTCTTACTTTCGCTAAAAGACGCCAAAACGACTTGGAAAAAAGATATAAATTTCAAAAAATTGCCATTAATAATGATAATAGGCAACGAGGGCGCTGGCAAAAGTGCTTTTATAAACTATTCAAATATCGAATTTCCTCTATCTGATAGCCTAGATACTTATAAAAAGATACACCAAAGTACGACAAATTTTAACCTTTATGTATCAAAATTTGGAGCACTATTAGATACTGAGGGCATTCACTTTGCGCAAGAGAGCCTCTATCAGCCAACTGCGACAGAAGAGCTTCCTGAAGATGATGTAGAGAAAAACAGAGACTATCTACTTAAAAAAGGCGTTTGGAACGAGTTTTTACACTTTTTAAAGAGAAATGACTTTAACTCAAGACTAAGCGGCGCCGTGCTTATCATCGATACGAAAAAATTTCTAGAAGGCACTCAAGAGTATTTTGACGAGCTTATAAGATATATGGTAAAGAGGATAAATGACTGTGAGAAGCACCTTGGCATTAAATTTCCTATCTATGTGGTCTTTAGTAAGCTTGATCTTATAGATGGTATGGGTGATTATTTTAAATTATTTAATGAAGACGTGGCAAACAAAGCACTTGGTATAAATTTAGACTCAAATTTCACCGCCCAAACACTTGAGACAGAGCTTAAGGGCTTAAGCGACTCACTATTTAAACACCTAATGAGCAAAAACTCGATCTCGCACATGCTAGAAGATAAAAAACGCTCATATTTGTTCTTAAAACAGCTTGAAAATTTCTTCGTGCTGGTAAAAGATTTTGTTACAAAGCTAAGCTCTCAAAATGCCCTTAAAAACACATCTGTTATAAACGGAGTTTATTTTGTAAGTGCATATCAAGAAAACATCCCTATAAACTATCTTACAAATACAATTTGTGATAAATATAGCATCAAAAAACCACTTCTTAGAGCGGTAAATAATTACAGCAAACAAAGCTATTTTGTAAAATCATTTTTAAAAGAGATCGCTTTTAAAGCAAATGTAACGAAATTTGGCGCTCAAAATAGATTTATTAAATTTATAAATTTCGCCCTAGTGGCTGCACTTTGTGTGGGAGTTTATTTTGGCTCTAGTTATATTTTAAATATCAAAAATACAAAAGAGCAAATTGCGGCTAACAACGTAGATAAAATTTCAAACTATCTTGATAACAAAAAGTATAAAGATCTTACCGCTACACAAAAGATCGAGCTTTTAAATCTGCTAAAACAAAGTCTAAACGACTATCCAAGGATCTTTAGCGGTGATACTAAATTTGAGTACATCACTCTTGATACCTCTTATAAAGGTTTTACGCCTGTTAAAGCGCTTTATTACGACCTTAGCGCTGACTTTTTCAAAAATACAGTTTTAACTGAGATGGAAAATATCCTAAAAACAGAGAGCGATCCAGATAAGCTTATAAAAGCCTTTTATATGTATGATTCACTTTTTGATAAAAACTATACAAATGTAGATCTATTTAAAATTTGGATAGCTGCAAACTGGGATAAATTTGAAAAATATGGTGTTGCTAAGGACGAGTTTTTAGCACACATCGAAGCTATTTTAAATGCTAAAAATTTAAGCATTTCAGCAGATCAGAGCGCCCAAAGTGCAGCAAATACCAAGCTAACACCTGTTCAAAGAGCAAAAAGGCTCTACTCGATACTTGAGTTTATATCATTTAAAGATGAAAAATCATTCTACGACATCAAAAAAGAGGTTGAAAATTTAAACCAAGTAGTTCAAGAAAAAGAGGCGTTTAATCCATTTAATAAAATTTATACAAAAGAAAATTTAAGAGACTTCTTGGCTAAACTTAGCTCAAACATCGATGAGACCGCAGGCATCGAGTCGTGGCTAATGGATACCAACTCATCTTTAAAAGATATCAGCTCAAATGAGAAAAAAGAGCTAAGTATCGCAGTTGTAGAGCTTTACTTGCAAAACTATGCTGATAAATGGAACCAAATTTTAAGAGCGATCGAGCCAAATGAATTTGCTACTAAAAAAGAGGTCATAGATGAGCTTGAAATTTTGTCAAAAAGAGAAAACCCACTAAATTCTCTTATAAAACTAACTAATCAAAATACAAATTTAAATGATGAAAATTTACTAAAATACATCTACTCTCTAGGCTTTGCTTCAAGTGAGATAAAACGTATATTTACAGACTTTAGCACTAAATTTACAAACTATCATGCGTTAAATTCTGACGGATCGCTAGATCTTATCAGCAATGACGTCACAAATGTATATAAAAAAGTTAGCGACTATAACTTTGAGATGCTTCAAAGCAGTGACGATAAGATAGTTTATGCGATAAATGGCATAAAAAACGAAAATGATCCATTTATCGTGCTAAACAATGACGCTAAAAAGCTTCCAGATGAGCTAAATGAGTACTATCAAAAGCTATCAAAGCTTGCTTGGAAACAGGTAGAAAACGGAGCTTCATCGCTTTTAGCAACAGCTTATAAAGATGATGTTCTTGACGACTTTGAAAGTCTTATAAAGCCTTATTATCCATTTAATGAAAACTCAGCAAAGGCTGTTAGCATCGAAGAATTTAAGAGATTTTTTGGCAAAGACGGAACTTGGAATAGCTTTTATGATAAGTATCTAAAACAAATTTTAAGCAAAACAGGCAGTGGTTATAAGGTAAGACCAAAATATGCAAAAGAGCTAAGATTTAATAAAAGTTTCCTTGAAAATATCGCTTATATCGATAGAATTTCAAATTTGATGCTTGACTCAAATGACGAGCTAAAACTAAACTATAACTTAAAAGCGGTTGACCTATCGGCAAATTTCAGCCACATAAATATAGGCTACGCAAATAACTCTTTGGCGTATGATCACACGATCCCATCAAATTTACTTGTTTCAAGTAAAAGCTTTGATATCTCAACACAGTTTAAATTTAATGCAGTTTCAAATGCAGGTAGCGATAAAAAAGAGATCAGCTTTGATGGCGAGTGGGGCTGGTACAAGCTCTTAAAAGCTTCAAATTTCAGCAGCATTGGCGTTAGCACGCTTAACTTTGATGGTAAAAAAGAGTCATATTTTGGCTTTGAAGTTACTCCAAATGGCGGAGAACTTTTAGAGCTTATGAATATCATACCAACGATTGATTTACCAAGAAAGATGCTTTATTAAGGAAAAAATATGCAAGAAATAGCAGCGGTTATACAAAATTTCGATAAAGCTTCGAGCTTTTTGGCGCAGTATGTCATTTTTGATGAAAACGGCGGAGACATAGGCTCGCTAGATACGGTTAAATTTCCGTGCAGCGATACAAGTGGTTCTATAGCTTCAAAGCACGCTCATATAGGCTTTGAAGAGGGCGTTTTTACCATTTGTGGATACGAAGGATGCGAGATATTTTATAGCGATTCTTATTCGAAGTTGCCTGATGATTATGAAAGTGTGATAAATCCAGGAGATATTTTTAGGATAGGTGAGCTTAAATTTATATTTATAGATCCTTCTAGGATAGACGAATATGTCGGTAAAGCCCACAAGGTCATAGAAAACACCAAAAATTTTGATAAGCTTGATAATAAAGAATTTGAGCCAGTTGGGAAAATCTCAAATGTTGATTTTAAAGAAGAGCCAAAGATAAATTCTCTCATAGATGAAGAAAAAGATATCACTTTAAATGAAAATGTTCATGATATACCTTTAAATTTAAATGAGAGCGCTCAAAATTTCGATGAAGAAGATATAAATAGTCAAAGGATGCTAACAGCAAAAAGTATGGATGAGCTTTTGATGAATTTAGTTGAGAGCATAAAAGTACAGCCAAACATGAGCCCTATAAGTGAGCAGAGCAGGACGTTAAATACAAAAGATATGGATACAATTATAAAAACGCTGCCTCTAAGCGACAATACGACGCTTGTTAATGCCGTTTTGCTTAAGCTTATTTGCAAAGAGCTATATAGTCAAATGTACGATATAGTCGAGAATAATTCATTTTTCAAATATCTCTCTGGTGCTGTAACAAAAAGCACCAAAGAAGATAAAGAGGCGTTTAATTATTTATTACATAAAGCACTTGAAAGCTATATGTTAAAAAAGTAATGTTTTTAATAAAATAGAAAGTTAATAAAAGTTAAAATAACCAAATTTTTTAATAGGAGTAAATATGTCACAACCAGTGTATATTAAGGTGAAAGGTTCTACTCAAGGACTTATCTCAAGTGGTGCTTCAACAGAAGCTAGTATCGGTAATCGCTATCAGTCAGGTCACGAAGATGAGATCATGGCACAAGAGGTTTCTCACATTGTAACTGTTCCAGTAGATCCACAAAGTGGCCAACCATCAGGACAAAGAGTACATAAGCCATTTAGCTTTACAACATCTTTAAACAAAGCTGTTCCACTTCTTTACAATGCACTAACTCAAGGCGAGAGACTTCCAGAGGTTGAGATCTACTGGTACAGAACATCAACTAGCGGTGGTGCTGAGCACTTCTTTACTACAAAACTAGAAGATGCAACTATAACAGATATCACTCTAGTAAGCCCAAATGCTCAAGACAAGCTAAACAGCGACAAAACTGAGCTTTTTAAAGTTTCAATGAACTATAGAAAGATAGTTTGGGAGCACGTAGCTGCAGGTACAAGCGGAAGCGATGACTGGAGAGAAGCTACTAAAAAAGCTTAAAAAATAACCTAGGGATCCTCCCTAGGGATATCAATCTTCTCGTTGGAAGGACACAAATGAGCCCTTTTTATCATTATCTTTTAAAACACCATGATATGTGAAATGCGATATGAAACACCTAATTATGATCATATTTCTCATAACATCTTTATATTCATACGAAGCAAATTGCACGGATATGTTTGGACTCATTTTCAATAAAAATTTAAGTGATGTTGAAACGGCTAAGTATATAAAATACTACATAGATGATCTTGGATGTGATGCTAATGCTGGTATAGATTTACCAAATTTAACGATGAAAGCTAGCTTATTAGAATTTGCTTATAGTGCAAATAAACCAAAAAGCATTGACAAACTTTTAGAAAAAGGCGCAGTACCTAATGCATGGTTGGCTGGTTCAATAGGATTAGACTTTTTGCTTTTTTTTGAAGAAAATGGTGTTAAGTTAGAAGGGCAGTCACCAAGCCCTGAGCTATTAGAATTTATAAAAACACCGAAATATAATGAATTTAAAGAAGAGAAATTTAAGCTAATCAAAAAATTATTAGATCATGGACAAGATCCAAAAGACTATATCCTTTTACAGAAAGTATTAACGCTTGTAAATGATGAAAAAGATTTAGAGAATTTATTAAAAGATGGAGCTAAAAAGGAATTAGCACAATGAAGCAATTATCAATAATCATATTTCTTATAACATCTTTATATTCACATACAATAAATTGTGCTGATATGTTTAACATAATAGCTGATAAAAATATAAGCGACAATGATACAAGAAAATATATTGAGGAATATATTAAAAAATATGGATGCACGACAGATATAACTTTAAAAAATAAAAAGCTTTCTAATAGAACATATGATTTGCTCGAATTTGCACATGATTATAAAAAAAATAAGACTTTTGACCTGCTTTTAGATAATGGTGCTAAGCCAAATATGCAATTAGCTACATCTATAGGTATGAGCTTTACATTTTTCTTTAGAGAAAATGGTGTCGGTATAGACAACAAAAAAGCAAGCCCTGAGCTACTAGAATTTATAAAAACTCAAAAATATAAAGAATTTAAAGAAGAAAAATTTAAATTAATCAAAAAACTATTAGAGCATGGACAAGATCCAAAAGATTATGGCTTCTTAAAAAATATATTAATCCTCATAAATGATGAAAAAGATTTGGATAATTTATTAAAATATGGAACCAAAAAGGAATTAGTGCAATGAGGCAATTAGCAATAATTATATTTCTCATAACATCTTTATATTCACATGAAGCAAATTGCTTAAATATGTTTGCTGTGATATTTGACAAAAATACAACCGATGAAAATACTGCTAAAGACATAGAATATTACATAGATAAGATTGGTTGTGATGCTAACATTACTTTAGAAAATGATAAATTGCATTATGAACCAAATCTACTTGACAGTACTTATGCAATGAATAAGCCTAAAACACTTGATTTACTTTTACAAAAGGGTACATTTCCTAGTAAGTGGCTAACAAGAGACATCGCAACAGAATTCCTAGTCTTTTTTAGAGAAAATAGCGATGGCATAAAAGATAAAAAAGCAAGCCCTGAGCTACTAGAATTTATAAAAACTCAAAAATATAAAGAATTTAAAGAAGAAAAATTTAAGCTAATCAAAAAGCTTTTAGAACATGGTCAAGATCCTTATCATTATGGCTATTTGAGGGTTATATTAAAGATAGTAGGAGACGAAAAAGATTTAGATAAGCTTTTAGAAAGCGAGAAGAAGTAATGGATATTTTTAATATAAATAAAAAGAAACTCGATATAAAAAATGACAATGCAGAACTAAAAGATTTTAGTGAAAAAGATAAGTATACGAGAACCGATGAGGCAATCAGTGGCACTAGTGTAATTTTTGATGCTTTAGGTTGTAAAACATGTGAAAAGGGTGCTGATATTGCGAAAATTGGTGTAGATATTTTTGCAGACAAGGATAACCGAGCCAATAAAGAAGCTGAACGTGGTGGCATAGAAGAAGAAGTTAATAGATTTTATAATATTAAAGAACCAGAAAAGAAATACTTTAAAAAACTTAGAGAAGAAAAAAACGAAAAAAGATTGAAAGAGCAACAAATGGACAAAAACATAACATCACCAACATCATCACTAACTAAGCCAGTCATGCTAGCATCTGGCAACTCAGTGGCAACAGACGGCTTTGTAGATTATGGCGTATCTAACGATGCCTTCTCTACTCTTCAGATAGCAAACGATAAATTTATAGTCACAAGAGCTGATATAAATGAGAGTTTAGAGGATATATTTAGCATAGAGTGCTTTGCCTATATAAATTTAGTCAAAAACCCGCTTTATGAAAATTTAGAGAGTATATATAATGATAACGCTCAAACTGGCATATATAGGTACCTTGATAAGGGTATGAAGCTAAGCATAAAAAGACCATCTTCTATAAACAAGAGTATCATCCCAAGCAATAATGGCAGCGACTATATCTACTTTAGCGGCATAGTAAGCGATGTCGAGTATTTAGGCGTTGATGACGATAGTAGTACAAATATAGACAAAAAATATTTCTTCAAATTTAAACTCACATCTTCGCTATATAGACTAAGTATCAATAGAGCAAATAGAATTTACACAGATCAAAGCGTGCTTGAAGTAGTAAAAGAAATTTTGTCTTTTAACAAGCAAAGGCTAACTAAAGAGCTAGACTTCTCAAACATCAAAAATAGCTACAATAAAAAAGAATTTATAGCTCAGTACAACGAAAGTGACCTGGCTTTTATAACAAGACTTTGCCATGATAGCGGTATATATTTTTACGAAGATAATGAGAAAATTTACTTTCACGATACCTTTATCCTAGCTTATAGCAACCAAGCTGAAGGCCTAGCGCAAAGCGAACCGAGCAAAGGCAAAGAGGCTAGAAAAGTAAGCTTTAATGTAAATTTAAATAACAATCTCGCAAGCGAACACATAAATAAAATCACAAAGAGCGAAACTCTAAAGGCAAACAGCTTCACCCACTCATTTCAAAACACAGCCTATCCAAACGTGCTAGAGAGCAAAAATGAGAAGATATTTGACGAGCAGGTAAATATCTATGATAAGCATATAAATTTAGATGAGTATTCATTTAGTGATACGAGGTTGCTTGAGGTCAGCACCTATCTTAAAAAGCTAAGAAGCGATATGCTTTTGAAAGAATTTGTCGCTAGCTCAAACGTCTTTGCTCTAAATTTAAACGACAATATCTCAGTCGCCATTGATCAAAGTAGCGGCGAGTATGAGTTTAAAATAATAGCTATAAAACACACTTATATAGACGAAAGTGTTTTAGAAAATACTCTAAATTTAGGCGACAATGTCCCTTTAAAAGATAAGAAATTTATAAGCTCATATACAAATGAGCTAAGCATCATCCCAAGCAGTGTGAAATTTGTGCCAAGCTACAAGCAAAAGCCAAAAGCGCCTGATATCACTCTAGGTCTTGTTGTAGGACAAGATGGGCTAAATAGCCAAACAAACACCATCCATACGGATAGTTACGGCAGAGTAAAGGTAAGACTAAACGCCTTTAGCACACAAGAGCAGATAGATAAAGACGACACCATAAACGCAAGCTATCATAAGAGCGCCTATCTAAGAGTGATCACACCTATCGCAAGCAACAGCTCTGGCTTCTTTGCGATACCTAGGGTCGGCGATGAGGTGATCATCTCATTTTTGCAAAACGACATAGACAACCCAGTGGTAAGTGGTAGCCTCTATAATGCCTCAAATATGCCACTAGTAAATGTAGATAACAACTACCACCAAACATCGCTTAGCTCAAAAACGATCGGTGCAAATGAGACTGGCATAAACGAGATTACTTTGTCAAACTTAAAAAACAAAGAGCAAATTTATGTAAAAGCCGAGAAAGACTACGACGAGCTAGTAAATAACGACTTTTCTCAAACGATACTAAACGACAAAAGTTCTCAAGTGCATGGTAGCTACACCGAAAGGGTCAAAAAAGCGCACATCCAAACGATAGATCTTGCTAAAAACGTAAATGTCGGTGGCGAATATCTAACGACGGTTGGACTTTCAAAAGATACGGTAGTAGGCGTCTCAAATACACTAAATGTAGCTGTTGATGATACAACTAGAGTTGGTCAAGATAGACACGAGTTTGTCGGTAATGACAAATTTGTCGAGATAAAATCAAACCTCAACACAACCATACACAACGATGAGACTAAAGAGATAAAAGGTACCAAAGAGCAAAACATAGATGGTAGCTACAAGCTAAATTCTCAAAAGGGCATAAATGAGTTTAGTAACGAGCACATCGTGCTTCAGGCAAACAACTACATCGACATAAATGCTAAGTCAAATTTTACTACAAAAACAGCCGCGCAGCACACCGAGATGGCAGACTCTAAGTATAGCGAGATCGAGACGACATACGAGGTCAATGCTAAAAATGAGATCATCCACCAAGTAGGCAGCACCAAAGTAACCATAAATGGCGCAAGTGTCGTGATAGAAGTTGGCGGCATAAAAGCGATATTTGACAGCATGGGACTAAGAGTCATCGGTGGAGATATCAAGGCGCTGTAAAATACATAAAAACCCGTCAGTAATCGGCGGGTTTTTACAAATTTATTAAAAACGATTTAGCTTTTACATAGAGCTTATATAAAAACTATCAAAATTTTAATAGTATTTATGATTGTTATAAACACTAAAAATTTAACCCAAAACCACAAGTAATTTTACATAAAACTTTATCTTTACAATATTTTGTAATGTCACACGTTTTTGCTAAAATCGCCCCTTTTAATTTACCTAAAAGGGAGAAAATGAAGAGATATTTAGCCGAGTTTTTTGGCACATTTTGGTTAGTTTTTGGAGGTTGCGGTAGCGCGATATTTGCAGCAGCTTTTCCAGAGCTTGGTATCGGATTTGTAGGTGTTGCGTTTGCTTTTGGTCTTACAGTTCTTACGATGGCTTACGCTGTTGGTCACATCAGTGGCGGACACTTCAACCCTGCTGTCTCAGTTGGCCTATTGGTCGGCGGAAGATTTGACAAAAAAGACTTCGTACCTTACGTCATCGCACAAGTTATCGGAGCGATCGCAGCTGCTGCCGTGCTATATCTTATCGCTTCAGGCAAGGCTGGATTTGACGCTACTGCAAGCGGTTTTGCTAGCAACGGATACGGCGAGCACTCACCAAATGGCTACAATCTAGTCTCAGCACTTGTTGCAGAGATAGTCCTAACTGCGTTTTTCCTTATCATCATCCTAGGTGCTACTGATGAGCGTGCTCCAAAGGGCTTTGCACCTATCGCTATTGGCCTTGGTTTGACGCTGATCCACCTTATCTCGATACCTATCACAAACACATCGGTTAATCCAGCTCGCTCAACCGGCGTTGCGATATTTCAAGGCACTTGGGCACTAGAGCAGCTTTGGCTTTTCTGGGTTGCACCTATCGTTGGAGCGATCATCGGAGCTATCATTTATAGGATTTTAGGCTGCACATGCGGCTGCAAAAGCGCAAAATAATCAATTTTTATACTTCAAGGGGCGATCTTCGCCCTTTTTTACTCTAAAAATTTAAATAAGTAAAAAGAAATTTATAAGATATTTTTGAGGGGTCATCTAAGAAATTTAATTCTTAGATGAAAAGAGGATTTAGGCTTTTTTTGTCATCGCCCTAATAGGTATAACAAATATCGCTGCAATAAGGTAAAAAACGATACCAAAGACAGCTGCCATCATAAATATCTCGCCGATATCATAAAAGCTTGACTCAAGCCTAATGGTATCCACGTAATTTATCGCAAACCATAATGCTACGCCAAGAGCGATAGCAAAAACAAAAAATCCCCAAGAAAATAAAAAATTTAAAATCTTAGTCATCAACTTTTCTCCTTTTTGAGTTTATTTATCTACCTTAAATCCGCCGCCAAGTGCTCTATAAACTTCAACCGCGCTATCTACCTCATCAAGCTTAGCTGAGATATCTTGAAGCTTTGCTTGAAGCAAATTTCTCTGTGCATCAAGAAGCTCTAAGTGACCGATATAGCCAGCGTTATACTGATCTTTAGCAAGCGAATAAATTTTTTGCTGCGATTGTAGCAAATTTTTTACCTGATCCAAAGAGAGCTTTGCATTTTGCCTTGAGATAAGGGCGTCTCTAACCTCGCCAAGGGCCGATCTAACAGTCGCTTCGTAAGTGATAGCTGCGATTTGCTCGTTTGTCTCAGCAACACGGACGTTGTTTTTTGTCCTGCCGTAGTCAAATATTTTTTGCGCTAAAGAGCCACCTATATTCCAAGTATTGGCATTTCCTACAAATATATTTTCAAAATCAATACTTGTAAAGCCCAAAAGTCCAGTGAGCGAGATCGTAGGAAAATAATCAGCCTTTGCTACGCCCACAAGGGCATTTGTAGCTTTTAGATCTGCTAGTGCCTTTGCCACGTCACTTCTTCTAAGCAAGACATCTGAGCTGATGCCAGCCTTTATCTCAGGTGAGCTTGGTAAATTTTGCGCACTAGCAACGGCTCCTTTTAAAATTTCATCATTGCTCTTGCCAGTTAGGATGGCTAGCGAAGTAAGCGCTTGCGACTTTGAGTTTAGCACTGAAGTTAGGCTTGTTTTTGCCCTTTCTACTTCAGCCTTACTTTGCAGATAGGTCATCTCATTTATGCCACCAAGATCAAGCTGTGTCTTGCGAAGTGCTAACGTATCTTCGTAGGTTTTTAGAGTCTCTTTTAGCACCGCTTCTTGCATGTTTAGCGATACTAGAGCAAAGTAGCTTTTTGCCACACTTGAGCTAAGGCTTAGTCTGGCGCTATCGTAGTCAAATTTGCTCGCATTTAAATTTTCATTAGCTGCAAGCACGCTATTTCTTACTCTACCCCAGAGATCTATCTCGTAGTTTAGTCCTAAATTTATGCTCGAGCTTCTATAGCGTGTTTGAGGCTGCCCAGTGTAAGTTTCACCGCTGGTCTTTGCCTTGGTATAACTTGCGTTTAAATTTACCCCCGGTAGCAAATCAGCTTCAGCAATGCCAAGACTTGCCTTTGCTTTTTGTAAATTTAAATATGCAATGCGTAAATTTGTATTTTTCTCAAGTGCACTTTCGACTAGAGAATTTAAATTTTCATCGTGAAATTCTTTCCACCAAAGATCTCTTATGTCGCTTGTCTCGAAAGTGTATGTTGAGGTGAAATTTGTATCCACATTTGGCATATCTGGGCGAAACGAGCAACCAGCCAAAAACGCCGCTGTTATAAGTATAAACGCCTTATTTCTCATCTTTTTTTGCTCCCTTTTTCCAGTATTTTTCATTTAAATTTTCAAGCAAATAGTAAAACATAGGCACGAAAAATATCGCTATCGTAGTAGAAGCGATCATGCCGCCAACCACGCCAGTTCCTAGTGAGTGGCGAGATGCAGCTCCAGCGCCTGTGCTTATGACCATTGGGAAAACGCCTAAGGTAAATGCGATAGATGTCATAACGATAGGTCTAAAGCGAAGTTTTGCTGCATTTACAGCTGATTCAAATATGCTCTTTCCGCTCTCACGCTCTTGCATAGCAAATTCTACGATCAAGATGGCGTTTTTGGCCGCCAGACCGATGAGTATCAAAAGACCAATCTCGAAGTAGATGTCGTTTGTTAGCCCTCTTATCCAGACAGCTAGCAACGAGCCAAATACCGCAAATGGCACAGCAGTGATGACTGCAAGTGGGATGAGCCATCTTTCGTACTGAGCAGCAAGGATCAAAAAGACAAAGACCATACCAAAGATAAAGGCAACCGTGCCTGTTCCTTGAGAATTTACCTCTTGATATGCCGTTCCAGCCCAGCTTATAGCGTAGTCGTCGCTACTTAGCGTGTCATTTACGACCTCTTGGATCGCTCTTATCGCATCACCTGATGTGTAGCCAGGTTTTGGATCGCCCATGATCTTAGCCGCTGGAAAGAGGTTAAATCTATCAACGATATCAGGTCCGATCGATCTTGTAAGCGTCGCTACTGAATTTAATGGCACCATCTCGCCCTCATTTGAACGGACGAAAATTTTTCTTAGATCCTCAGGGTTGTTTCTAAAGTTATCGCTCGCCCTTGCATATACGCGGTAAGATTTACCAGCAAGGTTGAAGTCATTTATGTAGTAAGAGCCAAAAGTAGCCGCTATCGTGCTAAAAATTTCGCTCTCACTTACGCCAAATAGCTTTGCTTTCTCTTTATCAACTGTTATCTTAAACTGGCGGTAGTTTGTCTCAAGCGTCGTTCTCACGCCAGTTAGCTCAGGTCTTGCATTTGCTGCCGCTGTCACCTTTCTAGCGTCTGCTTCTATCTCGTTGTAGCTCTTGCCACTTTTGTTTTGTAGATACATCTCAAAGCCGCCAGTCATTGATAGACCCATGATAGGTGGCACGTTTACGACAAAGGTCATTGAGTTTTTAGAGCCCCAAAGCATGCCGTTAAACTGACCAACTAAGGCATCTGCGCCGTCTGTTGCACCTTTTCTCTCGCTCCAGTCTTTTAGCTTGATAAAGCTAATGGCTGAGTTTTCTCTAAGTGAGCTAGCTAGCATATCATAACCTGCAACGCCCATAGTAAATTCGACATTTGGATTGCTCAAAATGGCGTTACTAATAGATTTTACCTCTTCTTTAGTCTTTAGCATATTTGTTGAAGGTGGAAGCGAGGTGATAACCATCAAAGCGCCCTTGTCTTCTGAAGGCACAAGCCCTTTTGGCACCTTTTGAAACAAGCCATACGTTGCAAATCCCATTATGCCAATTACTATAAAGCTAATGATGACGTGTTTTAAAATTTTTGCCACACCAGCTGTAAAGAGCTTAGTGCTAAAGTCAAAAAAGTCGTTAAATTTCTGAACGATCCAAAATGGCTTGTTCTCTTGCTTTTTAAGCATAACCGCACAAAGCGCTGGCGTAAGCGTAAGAGCGACAAAGCCTGAGATACAAACGGCGACAACAAGTGTTAGCGCAAACTGCTTTTGTATAACGCCAACAAAGCCCTCCATAAATGAAACTGGCACGAAAACTGCGCAAAGCACGAGCACGATAGAGATAACCGGAGCTTGCACCTCCTCCATCGCCTTAAATGTCGCGTCTTTTACGCTTATATTTTTATCTTCGTGCAAAATTCTCTCGACGTTTTCTATAACGATGATGGCGTCATCCACGACGATACCGATGGCAAGAACTAGGGCGAAAAGCGTGATCAAATTTATACTAAAACCCATCACATAAAGTCCGCCAAATGTGCCTATGATGGAGATTGGCACAGCAAGCATCGGTATGATGGTAGCTCTAAAGCTCTTTAAGAAGAAGTACATTACGATAAGAACTAGCACCATCGCTTCTATGAAAGTTTTTATAACTTCGTCTATTGAGACGGTGATAAATTCAGTTGGATTGTAAGCTATCGTGTGCTCTAGGCCAACTGGGTAGGTTTTCTTTAGCTCTTCAAGCTTTGCTTTGACCGCTTCAGCAGTTGCAAGTGCGTTTGCGTCGTTTTGCAAAAATAGCAAAAGTGGCACTGCTGGCTTGCCATTTAGCATAGCTTCAGATGCGTAGCTAGCAGCTCCAAGCTCGACTGTGGCGACCTCTTTTAGCTTGACGACTGTGCCGTCATCACTTTTTATCAAAATTTCGCCAAACTGCTTTGGATCTTTAAAACGTCCCTCAGAAACTACTGAATAAACATAAGGATTTTCACCTTTTGATGGCTGCTCGCCGATCTTGCCAGCGGCGTATTGTGAGTTTTGAATTCTTACTTGAGAGATGACGTCGCTTGGAGTTAGTTTAAACTGAGCGAGTTTGTCTGGCTTTAGCCAAATTCTCATCGAGTACTCTTTGTTGCCAATTAGCACTGTATCACCGATGCCATTTACCCTTTTGATCGCGTCAGCAATGTTTAAATTTACATAGTTATATAGCTCAACTTGGTTCATATTTGGATTTGTAAAGCCAACTACTTGAAGGATCGAGCCACTTCTTTCGCGCACCGTTACGCCCATACTTTGCACCTCTTGAGGCAATCTTGAAAGGGCAGCTTGCACGCGGTTATTTACATCGATCGTTGCTTGCTTTGCTGACGAGCCGATCTTAAAATATACGCTTATATTCATAGTACCTGCAGAGCTTGAGGTGCTTTGCATATAAAGCATATTTTCAACACCATTTATCTGATCTTCGATCGCACTTGCGACTGAGTCAGCGATCGTCTGCGCATCAGCACCGCTATATGTCGCACTTACAGAGACAGTAGGCGGAGTAAGACTTGGATACTCCTCTATCGGAAGCCCCTTGATACCCATAAAACCTGCTATAACTATGATGATAGATATAACAGTTGCAAATATCGGGCGGTTTATGAAAAATCTTGAAAACATCTATCTGCCTTTACTTGCTACTTGTAGCGTTTGCATCTTTGCCGTTTATAAATTCTGCACTTAGGTCTTTATCAGTTTCAACTGGTGCGCCAACTCCGATTTTAAGGAAGTTACTAACTATTATCTTATCGCCCTCCTCAAGACCCTCAGTCACAACGATCATATCTTTTGTTTGATATCCTGTTTTTACATTTTTTTGGCCTACTTTGCCATCTTTTACGACTAAAACATAAGTGTTTGTAGCACTTTGTTGAAGGGCAACTTGTGGGATGTTAAAGGCATTTTTTTGCACAAATCCGCTCATCTTTATATGACCAAACGCACCTGGCAAAATTTTACCCTCACTATTATCAAAGCTAGCCTTTGCCAAAACGCTGCCAGTTGCGGTATTTACGACATTATCTATAAATGTCACTTTGCCAGTGAAATCTTCATTGTTTAAATTTAAAACAGCCTCGCTATTTAGTTGCTGCCAAGCGCCACTATCTAAATTTGCTTTTCTACTTAGATTATCCACATCTGCGATGTAAAAGTCAGCCTCGATCGGATTTATCTTAGTTAGTCTTACAAGCTGTGTTTGGCTTGCTACTACAAGTGAGCCAACATCGACTTTATTATCGCCCACTACACCGTCAAATGGAGCTACTATGCTTGTGTAGCCTAGATCTATTTTTGCACTTTTTAAATTTGCTTTTGCGCTTACTAAATTTGCATTTGCGATATCATAAGCTGCAACGGCTGCGTCGTAGTCTTTTTGAGAGACTGCATTTTTCTTATAAAGAGCAGAAATTCTTTTAAACTCAGTCTCGGCATTTTTTAAATTTGCATTTGCAACGCCAACAGCTGCGTCAAGTGAGTCGTAGCTAGCTTGATATTTCTCTGGATCTATGAGAAATAGCTTCTCTCCAGCTTTTACCTTATCGCCTGGCTTAAAAAACTGCTTTATGATCGTGCCGCCAACCTTTGGATAGATGATGACATCTTGGTTGCTAGTAACTGTGGCTGTGTAGTCAAAGCTAATAGGCACATCCGCTTTTTGTGCAACAAATATATCAACATGAGATGTTGGCATTTGGCGTCCTGCAGCGGCCTTTTTGTCGCCACTTTCAAAGCAGCCAGAAAGCAAAAAAACGGCAGCTGAAAGCATAAGAAAACTTTTAAATTTCAACATAAAAACCTCCCTTAATTTTAAATTTTAATCCCAAATTTAGTTTTGTAATTTTTATTACAAATTATAAAAGTTACTGAATATAACTAATTATAAATTAAAAGTCAATTCAACTTTTAACAATGCCATTTAAAAATAGCTCAACGCACAAAGCAACGTGCTCTTCACGCTCTTTTTTGCTTAGTTTTGGCTCCTCATTTACCATAAGTGAGTCGAAGTAATAAAGACCAATTACATTTTTCATAAAGCACTTTGCAGCAAATTTGGCTGGAAATTTTGGATTAAGCTCGGCTTTTACCTCATCTCTTTCAAAGAAATTTATAAGTACAAGGTCGATCTTATTTAAAATTTGATCTAAAAATGCCCTGCCAAGCTTGCCGCCATTTTTAGAACCCTCACTCATCATTATCCTGCCAAGTGAGATATTTTTCTTGGTGCAGACGATGGAGAAGATGATGGTTGCAAATTTGGTTAAAAACTCCTCTAAACTATGAGAAATTTTAAGGTCTATTTTTTCATCGATCTCTTTTATAAAGTCATCTATCTCTTGCTCGATGATCGCCTTAAAAAGCCCCTCTTTGTTCTCGAAAAATGTGTAAATGCTAGCAAGCGAGCCGCCGCTTATCGCCACGATATCGCTAAGGCTCGTTTTTTCGTAGCCATTTTTTAAAAATAGCTCAAGCGCCGTTTTTACGATGAGTTCGTATCGTTTTTTGCCTTTTTCTGAGATCGCCATTTTACTTCCCACTAAATTTTTCGCCATTTTATCATCTTTTTGGATAGATAAAAGTGCTGGCTCTTTGCACGCTGATAGTTGGCTCGTCAGTGGCGTAAGCTCTTATATTTATATGTTTTAAAAGATCTTTTTCGCTCGTGTTTTCATTTTTTGATTTTAGCGTGACGATGACCTTTTGTTTTGCGCCAGCTTTTAGCATAAACGGCTTATTTGGACGAGAAATTTCTATGCTTTTATCATCTATCTCAAAGTAAAATTTATGATCCTTGCTTTGGGTATTTTGCACTAAAAATACATAAGAATTTTCAACCTCACCTTGATCTAAAACCTTGTAAAGCTCGCTTGTCCTATTTATATTTAAAAGCATGCTCTCTTTTTTACCGCTCATCAGCGCTGCAGCTACCAAAACTACGCACAAAATGACAAGATAAGCAACCGTTCTAAATCTAAAAATTTTCACCTTTTTATTTTCATTTTGAGAATTTATGCTTCTCCACTCGATGAGCGAGCTTTCGTTAAAATGTCCCATCACTTTAGCGCACGCGTCGCTACACTCAAGGCAGTTTATACATTCAAGCTGCATACCTTTTCTTATATCTATATGTGTTGGGCATATCCTTACGCAGGCCTCGCAACCAGTGCAAAGCGCGCCATCTTCTTTTGGCTTTTTAAATTTCTCCCGGCCATCATATATGACGCCGCCTCTGTTTTGGTTGTAGATAACTTGGATCGTGTCGCTATCAAACATAACTGACTGCACCCTCGCATACGGGCAGACATAGACGCAGAAATTCTCTTTTAAAATGACCACGTCATAGACTAGCCAAGCAGCTATACTAAGCCAAAATGCAAGTAAAATTTTATGTTCGCTTGCGTCATTTAGATAAGCAAAAAAATCAAGTGGTGGCACAAAATACCACATAAAATTTGCAGCTATGATAAGTGCTAAAACGCACCAAATTCCAACAGCTAATGCACGCTTAAAAATTTGACCTTGTGGCTCATTTTGTTTGTTTTGGATATTTTTTCTGATCTTTAAAATTTTAGTCTGCAAAAGGTCACGAAAGAGCGTTCTAAAAATGGTCTGCGGACAGCTCCAGCCACACCAGATACGCCCTGCAAGCGTCGTTAAGAAAAATATGCTTAAAAACAAAGTGATAAACAAAAACGGCATCAAATATAGCTCTTGCATATCAAATTTTGTAAAAAATAGATCAACTCTGCTTTTATCAAAACTTAGCAAAAATAGTTGCGCGTCATTTATCCTAATAAATGGCAAAATAAATACAAATAGTGTGATACAGGCAAAAAAAATGTAACGCCTCTTGGCGTAGGTAAAATGAAGATCCTTTGACATGGTGAGCCTTTTTTGAAATTTCAAGATTATAAATTTTGGGTTATTAAAAAAGTATTAAATATTTTAAATTTGCCTAAAAGCTTAAATTTATGAAAGTTAAACTATACTCACGGCTTATTTTAATCTGAAAGGTGGTGAGGACGTTGCCTGGTATTAAGGTACATCCTAACGAGTCATTTGACGAGGGTTACAGAAAGTTTAAAAAACAAACTGACCGTAACTTAGTCGTTACTGAAGCAAGAGCTAGACGCTTCTTTGAGCCTAAAACTGAGATCCGCAAGAAACAAAAAATTGCAGCTCGCAAGAAAATGCTTAAACGTCTTTATATGCTTAGACGCTACGAGTCAAGACTCTAAAACCAAGACAAAGGGAGCTTTGCTCTCTTTGTTTAACTCTTCTTTTAGCCTTATTTTTTTATAATCAAAGCAATTTTTTTATTTTATTTTAAACGGAAATCCGATGCAAAAGCTAGCTGTAAATGAAGCTGCAGAAATTTTAGGCATAACAAAAGAAGCAGTCTATAATAGAATCCGCCGAGGCTCGTTGAAAACGCTCATTGAAAATGGCACTAAATTTGTCATCCTTGACGAGGAGCCAAGTAGCGAAAAACCCGCAAAAACCGCTTCAAAAAGCACAAAAACTAAATCCCAAAACGACGAGTTTGTAAGCTATTTGCTAAATGAGCTAAGTGAGCTAAAGAGCTTAAATTTAAATTTGCAAGCCGATAAAGATAGGCTTTTTAAAGAAAAAGAGCAGATGCTCATCGAGCGCAAAAATGAAATTTTGCAAATTTACAAGGACAGAGACGAGAAGCTCATGCAGTTTCTAAATGCTATGCAAAGGCCACTTTTAGCACCTAAAAACGAAAGTGCCGCAAGCGAAATGGCGATAGATGCGCAGATAGAGGACGAGTCAAAATGGATAAATTTAAGCGAATATCTAAAGGAGTTAAATTTAAAACCAAAGGCAACGAAAAAGATCAGTGAAAAGATAATAAAAGCGATACATCACTCCAAATTTATCAAATTTAAACGCGGCGTGATACTTGTTAGAAGACATAAAAATTTAAAAGAGTTGATAGGAGAGATATGAAACACATCAAAAAAATAGCTACTTATGCTGCGGTTGGGGGATTTGGTGCCATTATCATGGCTGGACTTGCAGGTTGTGGGAGCGACGATGGCGGTAATGAAAACGCACTAAACGAAGTTGCGCAAAAAAACGGCGCCTTTGTCATCATCGAAGAGAGCGCACCTGGCGTTTACAAAATATTAGAAGAGTATCCAAGCACTGAAACTAGAGTCGTGCTAAAAGATATGAACGGCACTGAGCGCGTGCTAAGTAAAGATGAGATCGATAAACTTCTAGCTCAAGCAAACGCAAAGATCGACAATAACACTTCAAATTTGACAAGAACGAGCGACGCACAGCTAAGCAGCGGCGGACTAAGCCTTGGTGAGACGATCCTTGCTTCAGCAGCTGGCGCGATACTTGGTAGTTGGATAGGCAGTAAGCTTTTTGGTAATCAAAATTTCCAAGCAAATCGCCAAAGCACATATAAAAATCCAAGTGCTTACACAAGAAGTGTGGATAGCTTTAACAAGCAAAAAGCGGCAAATTCTGCTGCAAGAAGCGGCGGTGGAAAGAGCGGATTTTTTGGTGGTGGCTCAAAGTCAAGCTCTAGCTCATCAAGCTTTGGAGGCTGAAAATGATAAATTTAAGAAAAATCACCCCATTAAACAATGAATTTATGGAGAAAATAGGCTTTGCGTGGCACACGGATAACGACAACAGCTCGTATATCGCTGATGAGATCGTGCAAGTAAGCGAAAAAGAGGCAAATGCCTACTACGAGGCGGCAAACGAGCTATATGATATGTATGTAAATGCCGCTCAACACGTGATCGACAACAACCTTTTTCACGAGATAGGCATACCATTTAACCTTGTTGATATCATAAAAAATAGCTGGGAAAATGACGTTCACTGGCACCTTTATGGCAGATTTGACCTAGCTGGCGGGCTTGATGGTAAGCCTATAAAGCTCATTGAATTTAACGCCGACACGCCAACGGCAGTTTTTGAGACGGCGATCATCCAGTGGGCGATGCTAAAGCTAAATCACATGGACGAAGCAGCCCAGTTTAACGACCTTTACGAGTCGCTAAAGCAAAATTTCAAACGCCTTATCACGCTTGGCGACGAGGATGCGGACTTTGATGAGCTTTACGAGGGCTGGGGGATATTATTTAGCAGCATCGCAGGCAGTATCGAGGATGAGCAGACCGTAAAACTACTGCAATACATCGCAAAAGAGGCTGGTTTTGTAACAGACTTTGCCTACGTTGATGAGGTCGTTTTTAACGATGATGAGGGCATTTTTAAAAATGATGAAAATTTCGAGTATTGGTTCAAGTTAGTGCCTTGGGAGAGCATAGCGATCGATGAGGGCGAGCTGGCTCTCATACTTTCAAACATCGTCAAAAATCAAAAAGCTATCATCATAAATCCAGCCTACACGCTGCTTTTCCAAAGCAAAGGGATCTTAAAAATCCTTTGGGATCTATATCCTAATCACCCGCTCTTGCTTGAGACCTCAAACGAGCCACTAAAAGGCAAAAAATATGTGAAAAAGCCGGTATTTGGTAGAGAAGGCGCAAACGTCTCGATATACGATGAAAACGGCGCACAAATAGCAAGCAGTGATGGTGAATACGACTCAAACAAAGCCATCTATCAAGAATTTTACGAGTTTAACCAAGATGAGAGGGGCGAGAGCTACCAAGCAGGCGTATTTTACGCTTATGAGGCGTGCGCGCTTGGATATAGAAAGGGCGGCAAAATTTTAGATAACTACTCTAAATTTGTAGGACATTTCATTAAGGACTAAGGATGAAGATCGTTTGTTTGGACGCGGCAACGCTTGGAGAAAACGTAGATCTTAGTGTTTTTAAGAAATTTGGCGAGTTTATAAGCTACCAAAAGACTAAGAGCGATGAGGTCGTACCTCGTCTAAAGGGCGTTGATGTCGTCATCACAAACAAGGTCATCATCAACAAAGCCGTGATGGACGCGCTAAATTTAAAGCTTATCTGCATAAGCGCAACTGGGATGAATAATGTCGATCTAGAACATGCAAAAGCTAAAAACATAGTCGTTAAAAACGTCGCTGGCTACTCAACCGCAAGCGTCGTGCAGCACACATTTGCCTTGCTTTTTGAGCTAACAAATCGCATCAAATTTTACGATCACTACGTAAAAAGTGGCGAGTGGGTGAAGAGCGAAATTTTCACCTATCTTGGCGCAGATATCAGCGAGATCGCTGGCAAAGAGTTTGGCATCATCGGTCTTGGCGAGATAGGACGCGGTGTGGCGGCAGCGGCACGTGCATTTGGCGCAAACGTGAGCTACTACTCGACAAGCGGAGCAAATAAAAATAGCGAGTTTGCGCAAAAAAGCCTAGATGAGCTACTAAGAAGCAGCGACATCATCAGCATCCACGCACCGCTAAATGAAAAGACTAGAAATTTACTGGGTACAAACGAGATAAATTTGCTAAAAGATGATGCGATAGTGCTAAATTTAGGACGCGGCGGCATAGTTGATGAAGCAGCGATGGCAAGGGCGATAGATGGGAGAAACCTGCGTTTTGGCACCGACGTTTTAGAAAGTGAGCCGATGAGCAAAAATAGCCCATTTTTAAATGTAAAAAACAAAGAAAATTTACTCATCACGCCGCACGTAGCATGGGGCAGCTTGGAGGCTAGAAAACGGCTGATCTCGCTCATAGTTAAAAATATAGAAGAATTTATAAAAGGATAGAAAATGGCAAGCGAACATAGCTTTGATATAAGCGCTGAAGTCGATATGATGGAGGTTAAAAACGCTCTTGAGACGGCCAAAAAAGAGATCGCAGCGAGGTATGACTTTAAGGGGCTTGCGGCTGAGGTAGAGCTAAATGAAAAAGAGAAATTTATCACGCTTCTTAGCTCAAGTGACAACAAGATCGACGCGCTAAAAGATATCGTGATCTCAAAGCTCATCAAGCGCAACATCCCACCAGTGGCGATCACAGAGACAAAAAGAGAGCCAGCGAGCGGGGGAAATTTAAAGGCGACGCTAAAGCTAAACGACACGCTTGATAGTGAAAACTCAAAAAAGATCACCAAAGCGATCAAAGACTCAAAGATCAAAGTAAGCGCGCAGATCAGAGGCGAAGAGATCAGAGTGACAAGCAAAAGCATAGACGATCTGCAGGAGTGTATAAAGCTGGTTAGGGGGCTAAACCTAGAACTCCCAATAAGCTTTAAAAACCTAAAATAATGGCTTCTCGCGAGTGCCTTTAAATGAGCTAGAAAAATTTTCGCTCCGCAGGCTATATCGCATATTTTCGCTTTATTATGCGTCGTTGATTCAAATTTTTGCTCGGTCATTACCAGCTCGGTAACTCCCGTCACAAAAATTTAAATCGCCTCGCCTAATTTTGCGAAATAATTGTGCGAATTTTGTATTTAAAATTTCGCAGGCTTCCAGGCTAAATTTGTGAAATTTGGCATGGTTTTTATATCTAAAATTTGGCGTATTCGTGGATGAAATTTCGCCTTATCGTTTTATTTAAATTTGATCTATCTAAATTCTAAAAAGGGGTAAAAATGGGCTTTTTTGAAAAAATTCTTGGTAAGCAAATAGACCTTGGCGAGCAGATGCCGATCTATTTTGTAAGTAGCGACGAAGACTACATGCAGCACGCATTTGAGCAAGCCAGAGAGAGCTTTAAGTATTTTTGGCGTGAGCTTTACTGGGAGCGCCGCAGGATCGTGCCTATGCTTGATTATGCAATGGTAAAAATTTGCTTTTTAGACGTCATAAATGGCGAAGAGGTGGGCGAGCACATGTGGGTAAATGACGTTGAATTTGACGGAGAGACGATATATGGCACGCTCGTAAATGAGCCTGATAGCGTGCAAAACGTCAAAGTTGGCGATCAAATAAGCGCAAAATTTACCGATATGAGCGACTGGCTTTTTGCCATTGGCGGACGTGCTTATGGTGGCTTTAGCGTGCAGGCGATGCGCTCACGCATGCAAAAAGATGAGCTAGCTGAGCATGACGCGGCTTGGGGGCTTGATTTTGGCGATTTTAAAGACATTTTGGTAGTTTTTGAGCAAAAAGAGCATCCAGAAAATTTGATAGAGCATCCGATGAGCAAAAATATGCGTGGCCAGGTGGAGCAGTATATAAAAGCGCATCCAAGTATGGTCGCAGACACCGACGAGCTTGGTTTTACGCAGCTTCACCACGAGGCACTTGCTGGTAATTTAACGATCGTAAATCTCTTGCTAGAAAATGGCGCTAGCAAAAACGCCCGCACAAAAAGTGGCAAAACCGCAGCTGAACTTGCTAAGCAAATAGGCTGGAGCGAAATCGCAAAGGTGCTTAGCTAGTTAAATTTATAAATTTAAAGACGTTTTAAATAAAAAGGTTTAGGGTATGAAAAGCTTTGAGAGATTGGTTGAAGATAAAAATAGAGTTATTAAAGATTGCGACGATTTTATTAAAGAACTCAAAGATATTTCTTTGCAAACTAGCAGCATTTCAGCTTTAATTGAGTTACTTTTGAAGAAGAAAGAGAAATATTTAGAATTAAAGTATGATAATTACAAAGAATTAGCGCTATCCGTAGAGAATCTTGATGAAAAAATTTATAGGCAAATTGTTATATTAGAAAAACAAGGTATTTTTGAATCTGGTGATTCAAGAAAAAAATCAAACAAATTGCTAAAGCTAAAAAATATTTTAAAGGAACTAGAAACTGCAGATATTAAAAAATATGATAATTATTTAAATAATCTTAAGCACATTTGCGATGATATATTGGGTAATAATGTTTTGACATTAATTGAACTGCTCAAAATTGACATAAAAAACTACAAAAAAGGAATACTTCAAAACCATAAAGTAGAAATTTCTGAACAATTAATTCTAATAAAGCAAAAATATGTAAATAATTTTAATGAAAGTAGTATGTATGTTGCAGAGGATAAAAAGTTAAAAATTACATTAGACAAATTCTGTATAGAATATAAGGAGCAAGAAAAAATTAGATTTTTTATAGAAAAAGCAAACTTTATAAAAAATCATTATAAGAGCTTAGTAGCCTTACTTGGCTTAACGCCATTTATAATATATTTTGTGTTTAATAAAAATATAGGTTACATTCCAATGCCTGAAAGTGGCGATATTTTCTCACTTTTGGTTTCACTAGCTTTAGCAGGCCTTAGTCTGCTGTTTATATTGTATCTTATGCCAATATTGCAACTAACTACAGCGTTTTATATACGAGATATAAAAGATATTTTTGTAGTTTTTATTTCATCAGTATTTTTATCAGGACTATTAATTATACTAATTTTAAAAAATTGTAGTTTTATTTCTGAAAAATCAGAATTATTTTTTTTTATTTTTTATTTTATTGATACTATTTTTATATTCTTATATTTGTGCTTCTTTTTAAAAATTCCATTTTTAGAAGTATTTAAAAATGAACGAACCTGGTTGATGGCTTTCCATGGACTTATTTCTATGTTTAGTCCATTTGTAATTTTTTTATTAATTTATAGTCAAATCAATCAGAGATCACTTTTTGATATTTTATACTTATTGATATTTATTATATTTATAGCACTACCTATTTTGTATGCCTTAGTGAAAACAAAGGATATATATTTTTTTAAATATTTATTTTATATTTTTATTATCGTTAGTCTTGTATTACTTGTTACTTTAAGCGATAAGATTGTTCAAATTTCTGATCTTGGAAATATTAAATACAAATATTTAAGTATTGAAAAAAGCATAAAGGAGACTTTACCGGTAGAAATTTGCAACAAAGATTGCAATGTCAGCAAGACATATTATAATGAAAAAGAAGCAGATAATATCATAAAAATTTATAATATTAAAGCACTTTCAACCCTTGGAAAATTTTATTATTTGGAAGCAGATAGTAACACAACAGATAAAAAAATAAAATTCAAACTTGATGCTGGTAAAATTACACCAGGTCCTATAATAGAAAGGTAAATTTGAGTTATCAAGACATTTTAGATGAAAAAGATGAGAGCGTAAAAAACGCTAGGAAATTTGTAAATTTCTTAAAGGTAAATTTTTCAAACTGTGAGATAAGAAGCAGCAAACAAGCGCGTTTGATCACTCTTTTAAACGAAGAAAACGACCTTTTTGACAGGCTAAATAGGACAAATTTTGCTGAAGTTTCAAAAAGGCTCGGCGAGATAAAAGAGCAGATCACTCTTGTCATTTTAGATATCAAAGATGAGATCATAAAAGACTTTGGCGAGCAAAACTATGAAATTTATAAAGGCGCAGCAAATAGCGATGAGGAGGGCCTTGAAAAGATAAAAAATGAGCTGCTTTTTAATTCGTATTTTGAGAGCCGTCTTGGCGAGCACTCGGCAAATTTAAAGGCAAATTTCATAAAAGAGTGCGCTACAAATTTCTTCAAGCACTCAAATTTCATCGTCCCAGTTGTCAGCATGCTTTGCTACTTTTTATATTTTGGCTTTGAGATCGGTTACTTTCCGAGCTTAGATAGCTCAGAGATGATATTTACAGGCATCTTGCTATTTTGTGCGACAGCGATCGTAACGGCTTTTGAGATCGCTATCTTGGTCTTTGTCTCCTATCTTTACCAAAATGACGATAAAAAATATAAATTTAAAAAGCCAAAATTTCTATTTTTTTATAGCTCAAATTTCATCTATTTTTTAACGCTCATCTCATTTGCCATTTTAGCCTTTGCAGCATTCAAGCTAAACTACGGCTGGGGCGCTATTTCATCGCTACTTTTGCTCTCTTACGCTGGGGTAAATTTGGCAGTTTTCTTTAAAGATAGATCAAATTTCATCATCTATCTTTTATCGCTTATCATGCTTTTGCTCTTTATCATTTCGGTTGTCGTCTTAAAAGATGGCGGATTTTTGGCACTTTGGATACTCTTTTGCTCGTTTATGCTCTCTTTTATGCTGGGCGTTGCAAGCATCAAAGAGACAAAGGACTTTTCATTTGTTTTTTACGCTGCGCTTTCGCTTATGATCGTTTCAAACTCACTTTTGTTTATCAAATACACAGCAAAAACCTTTAACATAGGCGATGTGGATTATAAATTTTTGCTTGTAGATAAAAGTGCGTTAAAGGCGCTACCTAGCTCACTTTGCGAGGCAAAAGGCAAAGAGCAAACACCTTGCGAGATAGATGAAAAGGCGGTTAAAATTTATGATGTGAAGTCACTTTGCAATATCGGTAAATTTTACTACTTGCAGACAAAAGACGGAGTGAAATTTGAGCTTGACTCAAGCAAGGTCATCTCAAGAGTAAAAGAGTAAGTAGGCTAAGCTTAAATTTATAGAGCAAAAACGAGCTAGATATGTAAAAATCACAGGTTTGTAAAAATAGAAAATTTAAAAAATGATTGCATTTTTTTACTCAAAATTTACGTTAATGCAAGGCTAAATTTATTAAAATTTGGCTATCCTAATGGATTAAATTAAAACTAACTTATTTAAGGCGATTAATTATGATTTTTAAAAATATCATTGAGAGTTTTGCTGTAAATTACGCTCATAATTCTATACAAAAATCGCTATATAACGAATTTAACATAGACATTTTAAACACGACTTACACCAAAACTCCAAAAAAAGACAAAAAATATATGCTCTACGCTCACGTGCCATTTTGTCACACATTTTGCCCGTATTGCTCGTTTCACAAGTACCACTACGAGCAGGAGCTTGCGAAAATTTACTTTGAAAATTTACGCGAGGAGATGAGGCAGATAAAAGAGGCTGGCTTTGACTTTACATCGCTTTATGTGGGCGGTGGCACGACGCTTATAAACGAGCCAGAGCTTGAAAAAACGCTAAAACTCGCAAAAGATCTCTTTAGCATAGAGGACATCTCGGCAGAGAGCGACCCAAACCACATCTCACCAGAGAGTTTAAGCCGTTTTGATGGGCTCATCAACCGCTTAAGCGTAGGCGTGCAAAGCTTTGATGATGAGACTTTAAAAAGAGTTGGCAGATACGAGAAATTTGGCTCAGCCAAAGAGACAAAAAGAAAGCTTGAGCAGGCTATCGGCAAGATACCAGTCATCAGCCTAGACCTCATCTTTAACCTGCCAAATCAAACAAAAGAGCAGCTAATAAACGACATAAATGTTGCAAAATCAATATCTCCGCAGCAAATCACCTTCTATCCGCTCATGAAATCAGAGCTAACAAGAGAGAACATCGCTCGCGCACTAGGCGTCTCAAACGTCGATAATGAGCGCGAATTTTACGAGATCATCGTGAGCGAATTTGCTAAAGGCGGCTACAGGCAAAGCAACGCCTGGGCGTTTTCAAATGAAAAAAGCGCAGACCTTCGCGACGAATATGTGGGCTCAAATTTAGAGTACGTGGGCGTTGGTAGTGGCGCGTTTAGCTTCTTAAACGGCGAGCTTGTGATAAATGCCTTTAACCTACTTGACTACGGCAGAAAGGTTAAAGAAAGACAAAGCCCAGTCATCGCAAAATGCGCATTTAGCAAAAAAGAGAGGCTAAAATATACATTTTTAACAAGGCTTTTTGACGGTGCTGTGGATATCAAAGCCTACAACGAGCAAAACGGGGCAAACATCAACAAAGACCTATTTATCGAGCTTAGCTTGCTAAAACTTGTAAATGCGATCTACGAAGAAAATGGCGTTATCAAGCCAACATTTTTTGGCAAATACATCTGCGTCGTGCTTATGCGCGACTTCTACGCTGGCATGGACAAGGTGCGCGCGATATTTAAGGATGACGCGAAGATCAAACGCAGCAAAGTGCTTCACATCATGAGTGAAAATACCGAGCAAAAATTTGATCAAAACATCATCCAGCCACGTGCTGCCATGTAATGCTTGCGAATTTAATAAAAAGCAATCTTTTTTCAATAATCAAAATAGTGATCCTGACGCTTGCCTTTAGCGGGCTTGGCGTCTGGACGCTCTCTTTTATAAACAATGAACTTGTAAATTTAAAAGAATTTAGCGCTCCTTTGGCAGTTAAATTTATAGTTGTTTTGCTCCTCTTTTTTCTAAGCGCCATCGCTGCAAACATCTCACTTACAAATTTTGGACACAAATTTATCTATGAGCTTAGATATCAAAGCGTAAAGCAAATTTTAGACACGCCAAATAGCGTGATAAACGAGATCGGCAAGGCAAAGATCATAGCAAGTCTAAACAACGACATAAAAACGATCACATTTGCCTTTATGAGCGCTACTGGCTTTATACAAAGCCTAGTTTTCATCATCTGCGCGAGCATCTATCTTTGCGTGATCGCGCCAAAAGTTTTTATATTTCTAGCCGTTTGGATCGGTGCGACCCTTTTTATAAACACGCTTTTTATGAAGAAAATTCACTTCTATTTTAAAGACTCAAGGACGCAAGACGACGCGCTGCAAAGACACTACGACGACATCGTTGAGGGGCACAGAGAGCTTAGTCTAAACAGAGCAAGAGCGCAAATTTGCTTTGATGAGCTAAATTTGACAGGCGATAAGAAGCGCCAAAGCATGGTAAAGGCTGATGTATTTCACGCACTAAGTGATAATTTCACAAACGTGATGCTGCTTGGCTCAGTCGGACTTTGCGTATTTTTGTGCGTGGCATTTGGCTGGGCGAGCCTGCAAACAGCACTTAGCATAAGCCTTACGATACTATTTTTAAGAGGCTCATTTATGAGTATGGTGGGCTCCATACCAGCCGCACTTAGCGCAAAGGTGAGCTTGGAAAAGATCATGAGTTTAAATTTAAATGAATTTAAAGAAGGCTTTAAATTTGACGATAGCTTAAGCGATGAGTGGCAAAGCATCAGGCTAAAGGATCTGAATTTCAACTACGACCACGGCAAATTTAGCCTAAAAAACGTAAATTTAGAAATCAAACGCGGCGAGATAACATTTATCATCGGTAAAAATGGCAGTGGCAAAAGCACGCTTATAAACATTCTTTGCGGACTTATCCGTCCAAGTAGCGGTGAAATTTACCTTGATAGCACAAAGATAGATGATGTAAATTTACAAAGCTACCAAGCAAAGATAAGCGCTATTTTTGCTGATTTTTATCTATTTTCACAAACGCTCTCGCGTGATGGCTTTGCCAGCCAAAGCGATATAGAGGGGCTCTTGGCGCTGCTTGAGATAGATAAAAAGGTAAGTGTGGTGGATAATAAACTTAGCACCACGCAGCTCTCAACCGGCCAAAGAAAGCGCCTAAGCCTGCTAATAGCCATTTTAGAGTGCCGTTCTATCCTTATCCTTGATGAGTGGGCGGCCGATCAAGACCCATTATTTAAGCGTAAATTTTACAAAGAAATTTTGCCGTTTTTGCAAAGCAAAGGTATCAGCGTCATCGCCGTGAGCCACGATGATAGCTACTTTGACGTGGCAACTAGGATCATTTTAGTTAAAGATGGCTTTGTGCGCGAGCTTGATGAGGCAGAGCGCATAAGTGCTGCAAAAGACGCCGTTGAGAAGATAAAATAAGAGTATTTTTTACACAAAAAGAGATTTGAGTGCGCTACTCTTGAGCTATTTCAAGATCAAATAAATTTAAATTTAGTAGAATTTTGAAAAATTAAAAAAGGCGAAGTATGTCACACTCAGAGCTTGACAGCACCTATCTTGGCGCTTTTATCATACTTTTGTTAGCTACTTGTTCGTTTAGTTTGATAACATTTTTATCCTCAAAGATAAGCAAAAAGCTAGCCAATCGCAACACCGAGCGCCTAAAAGTAGGCTTTTACGAGTGCGGACCGACAACTGTAAAACAACCAAATAAGATAAATATCCACTACTTTTTTTATGGAATTTTATTTATTTTATTTGACGTTGAGGTCATCTTTATGTATCCGTGGGCGGTGGATTTTAGGCTGCTTGGGCTATTTGGGCTCATTGAGATGCTACTTTTTGTGGCGATCTTGCTTATCGGCTTTGCTTACGCATGGCAAAAAGGGGTCTTTAAATGGCAAAGCATCAGATAAACTACGCTGCAAATGGCGGTCTGCCAGTGGTTTTGACAACCGTTGATAAGCTCGTGCAGTGGGGCAGGAGCAACTCGCTTTGGGCACTTAGCTATGGGCTTGCATGCTGTGCGATCGAGATGATGGCAAGTGGTGCTAGCAGATATGACTTTGATAGATTTGGCACCATTTTTAGGGCTAGTCCAAGGCACTCTGAGGTGATGATCATAGCTGGCACGCTAACTAAAAAGCACGCTGAATTTACAAGGCGCCTTTACGACCAGATGCCTGAGCCAAAGTGGGTCATCTCGATGGGTAGCTGTGCAAACACTGGCGGCATGTTTAATACCTACTCGACCGTTCAAGGCGTAGACCGCATAATACCTGTTGATATCTACATCCCAGGCTGTGCCCCGCGCCCAGAGACGCTTCAGTACGCACTTATGATGCTTCAAAAAAAGATAAGAAAACAAAGTGCATTTAGGGCGCAAAAGCCAAGAAAGCTAGATATATGAGAGAGTATAAGCCAAAAAATGACTTGCAAAAAAAGCAGTATTACAGCGAGAAATTTTATATAGCTAAGCAGACGCCAAAAGAAGCAGCAAGTGGCTCTAAATTTGACGAAGAGCTGGCTGTTTTAGAGCAAAGCGGAGTGCAAATTTTATCTAGCTACGTGGAGTTTGATCAGCTCGTAATTTATGTAAATTCTAGTGAAAATTTTAAAGCACTTGAAGTGTTAAAGGGCTTTGGCTACGAGCAGCTTTGCGAGCTTGCGGCGGTTGATTATATAGCTAAAAGGGGTGGATATGAGGTCTTTTATCAGCTTCTTAGCATCACTAAAAATAGGCGCACACGCGTAAAGTGCTTTGTTAAAAAGGACGAAATGCTAAAAAGCGTTTGCGAGCTTTATAAAAGCGCAAACTGGGCGGAGCGCGAGATGTATGATCTAAGTGGTGTTCTCATCAAAGATCATCCAAATTTAAAGCGCCTAATAATGCCTGATGACTGGCACTCGCATCCACTTTTAAAGAGCTATCCGCTAGTTGGCGACGAGGCTGCTAAATGGTATGAGGTGGATAAAATTTTTGGACGTGAGTTTAGAGAGCAGATCGGCGAAGAGAACCGCGATCCAGCCTTTGTGGATGAGAAAGATACCTTTGGATTTTCACGTGTGTTTGATGAAAATGAAGACTACGAGTATCAAGAAGAAGGCGGCGTGAGATTTGTCAAAAAGGCTAAATTTAACCAAAGCCAGATAGTAAAGGAACGACCTTGAGCCAAGCACCAAGCCGCTTAAAACCATTTTTTGAAAATTTAGAATTTGAGCAAAATGACGGCAAGATGATACTAAATTTTGGACCACAGCACCCAAGCGCTCACGGACAGCTAAAACTCGTGCTTGAGCTTGACGGAGAAAAGGTCGTGCGTGCGATGCCAGAGGTTGGCTTTATGCACCGAGGCGTTGAAAAGATGGCTGAAAATATGACCTATCAGGAATTTATCCCAGTGACTGACAGGGTCGATTACATCGCCTCAAGCGCCAATAACTACGCATTTTGCGCGGCTGTGGAGAAGCTTTGCGCCATAGAAGTGCCTCGCCGTGCGCAGATCATTAGAGTGATGCTTTTAGAGCTAAACCGCATCAGCTCGCACCTTTTATTTTTAGCCACGCACGCCCTTGACGTGGGGGCAATGAGCGTCTTTTTATACGCATTTAGGGAGCGCGAATACGTCCTTGATCTCATAGAAAAATACTGCGGCGCAAGGCTAACACATAGCTCCATAAGGATCGGTGGCGTGCCGCTTGATCTGCCTGATGGCTGGTGCGAGGAGCTGCTTAAATTTTGCGAGAAATTTCCAAGCGACATCACGCTTTACGAAGATCTGCTAAGTGAAAATAGAATTTGGCAAGCAAGGCTAATAGATGTGGGCGTAGTTAGCAAAGAGCTAGCCCTTAGTAGCGGTTGCTCTGGCGTCATGCTAAGAGCAAGTGGCATCGCGCGCGACATCAGAAAAGAAGAGCCATATCTCATCTACGACGAGCTAGAATTTGACGTGCCTTACGCCACCAAGGGCGACTGCTACGCGAGATATCTGCTTTATATGAAAGAGATGCGTGAGTGCGTGAAAATTTTAAAGCAGTGCGTTAGCAAGTATCAGACAAGTAGCCCCGCTATCATCGCCGACGCGCCAGAGTATGTGAGCGCCTCAAAAGAGCAGATAATGAGCCAAAACTACTCATTAATGCAGCATTTTGTGCTGATAACTCAGGGGCTAAAGCCACCAAAGGGTGAAATTTACTTTGCTAGTGAGTCGCCAAAGGGCGAGCTTGGAATTTATATAAACTCAGATGGCAGCGCAAGCCCGTACCGCCTAAAAATTCGCACACCAAGCTTTTGGCACTGCGCAATTTACGAAGATATGCTAGTTGGGCAGTATGTGGCAGATGTGGCCGCAATAATTGGCAGCACAAATATCATCTTAGGCGAGGTTGATAGATGAGAAGGGTCGATCTTAGGCATCTAAAGGGCGAGTTTTTGAGCGCTCTTGGACAGCAGATAAAGGCGAGCGAGCCAGACGAAGTGGTGATATTTTTGTTTGAGATAGGAGATTACAGCGGTGTAACAAAGGCCGTAAATTTGGCTTATAACCTAAACTGCGAGGTGATGAACTCGCTTAAATTTAACCAAGTTGATTGGGCATTAACGATAAAAAAGGGCAAGATATGAAATTTAATGATCTAGTAGCAGGCAAGAGCCTAAGTATCGCAAATTTACTAAGTTTGAGCGACAAAAATTTAGCAAAAAAGATAAAAGAGCACGAGTTTAAATACATCTCATGCTTCGAGGATAACGAGCTTGGCAGTAAAAATTTGATCCGCTGCGAGATAGGATCGATAAGCTACGTCTTAGCGCTTCTTTGCAAGTATGCAAATTTGGTGCAAAATGAGTTTTTTGATGAACTTGATGATGGACTGATAAGCGGCGAGTGCAATGTGGGCGAGGAGGAATTTGAGGAGCTTGGCGAGTGGATAAAGGACGTTAAAAACGTGATCATAGATGACTCCTTTTTTACTCATCCAGACAAAGATGCGATCTTTTGGCTACTTGAAATTTTAGGCAAAAATGTCGTCTTAGCAGGCAGCGAAGTGAGAGAATTTGCAGCAGGTGGCGAAGTTGGCGAGCTAAGAGAGCTTGATAATTTTGACGGAGCGGTCGTTTATCTAAACAAAAACGCAAGCGACGAGATCGTAGGCGGTGTGCAGTTTGGCATCGTGGCAAAGGCAAAGGATGGCGAAATTTTAAATTTAAAGGCAAAAGACTTTAACGTAAGGGCTAAATTTAGGCTTGATCCAACGCTAAAAGGCACGGTTGCCCTGATTGGCGCAAAAAATTTTGATGGATATGCATTTAAACAAGTAGTAGTTAGCAAATGAAAATCACCATAAACGATCAAATTTTAGAGGCAAACGAGGGCGAGAGCATCCTAAACATCGCAAGGGCAAATGGCATTTACATCCCTGCGCTTTGCTACCTTAGCGGCTGTTCGCCAACGCTTGCTTGCAGGCTTTGCATGGTCGAGGCAAACGGCAAAGTGGTCTATAGCTGCAACGCCAAAGCCAAAGAGGATATGCAAATTTACACAAATACGCCAGAGATCGCTGCTGAGCGAAATGCGATCATGCAGACCTACTGCGTCAATCACCCCCTTCAGTGCGGTGTTTGCGATAAAAGTGGCGAGTGTGAATTGCAAAATTTAACGGCGCATCTACGCGTAAATGAGCAAAAATTTGCCATAGAGGACACTCATAAACCGCACAAAAAATGGGGGCTAATAAACTACGACCCAGCCCTTTGCGTGGTCTGCGAGAGGTGCGTGACGGTTTGCAAAGATAAGATAGGCGAGAGCGCGCTAAAAACGGTGCCAAGGGGTGTTGAAGTGCCAAAAGAGCTAAAAGAGAGCATGCCAAAAGATGCCTACGCCGTCTTTAGCAAGATGCAAAAGAGCCTAATTGGCCCAAGTGTTGGCGAAAATTTGGACTGCTCGTTTTGTGGCGAGTGCATCAGCGTCTGCCCTGTTGGCGCGCTTGTTAGCTCAAATTTTCAGTATAGCTCAAACATCTGGGAGCTAAGCCGTGTCCCAGCGGCAAATCCGCACCAAAGCGACTGCGAGCTCATTTTTTATGACGTAAAAGAGAAAAGCACTAGCGATAGAAGCAAGCAAATTTATCGTGTCAGCAACGACTTTCACTTTGGCGAGATAAGCGGTGCGGCAAGGTTTGGCTACGACTTTCACAACGAAAATGCCCGTAAAAATGAGGCGAAATTTAATGAGCTCATCTCAAATTTAAAAAACGGCAACATAAAAAATATAAAATTTAATAGCTTCATAACAAACGAAGAGGCGCTTATTTTGGAGCGCTTGAGAGAGAAATTTGATCTAAATTTATTAAACGATGAGGCTTTTAAATTTCAAAACTTCTTAAATATTTTTAGCGAATTTAGCGGTATTAGCTCATATAACGCAGACTATGATAGCCTAAAAAATAGCGACTTTGTGATCACGGCTGGCAGCTTCTTGCGCCATGAGAGCCCAGTAACAAGCTATAAGCTAAATAACGCCCTTAAGATGAATAAAGCGGCTGGAATTTACTTTCATCACATCGCTGATGAGGTGGCGAAGAAATTTTCAAAGAATTTTGCCTGTGTGAGCTATGAGGCTGGGGATTTGGAGCAAATTTTACTCTTTGTGCTTAAAAACTGGGGTGAGAATTTACCAGTAGCACTTCAGGCAAGAGTTGAAAAATTTGAAGAGAGCTTTGGCTTAGAAGTAGCAACTCTTAGCGAAGGCAAGGCTAAATTTACGCTCATTTTAGGTAGCGACTTTTACGCTCATGAAAATGCAAATTTACTTGCAGCCCTTGCTGGAGTGATCGCAAGAGCTACGCCGTTTCGTGTGATGCTCATACCACCTCGCACGAATTCGCTTGGCGTAGCAAAAATTTGCACGCTTTCACGCGAGAAAAAGCCTGGCAAGACGCTAGGATACAACGAAATGGGCGAGTTTAAATTTAGCATTTTTGAGGGCGATCTTGACGCTGGTGCGCTAAATCAGCAAGAGGGCACATTTACAAGCATAAATAACGAAGTAGTGCCAACAAATGCGGCTTTGGCTCATAATGGCTACTTCTTAAACGATATCGCAAATGCGCTTAACATAGCGGCTAAAAATACGATTGACTACACAGCGCAGCTACCAAAAGAGAAGGGCTATAGGGGCGTTAAATTTGATGATTTAGAAAATTTTTACGCAAATGACGGCACAAGCCACAGAGGCTACAAGCTTGAAATTTCAAATTTCACACCAAAAGATGATGTAGAGCCACTTTTTAAAGAGCAAAATGAGCTAAATTTAAAAGAGGACGAAGCGCTAATAAGCCTTGCAAATCCTATAAATCTGCCATCGTTTTTTGCAAACTATGCCAGCCAGACAGCTAAACGCGCGAAACTTTACGCAAGTGGCGAGTTTATGGCTAAATTTGAAATTTCACAAAATGAAGCGGTCATTTTAGAAAAAAATGGGCAAAAGCTTGCCATTTGCGTGGAGCTTGATAGCGAGCTAGGAGGCGTGGCAGCCTATCTTGGCGACTACGATGATAAGCTTGATGTAAGCGCCATTTTTGAGGGCAAGAGTTACGCAAGCGTAAAAATAATAAAGGCAGAGAATGAGTGAAATGCTATTTTTTGTGATAACAACTATTGTTAAAGCAGTCGTCATCTTGGCCGTCATGGCTAGCCTTGCTGGGCTTGCGACCTACGCTGAGAGAAAGGTGTTAGCCTACATGCAGCGCCGCGTGGGGCCTGATATGGTGGGGCCTGCTGGCGTGCTTCAGATCGTGGCTGACATGATAAAGCTTTTTACAAAAGAGGATATCGTCCCAGCAAATGCAAATAAATTTATCTTTCTAATAGCCCCTCTAATCTCTGCTATCGCGGCATTTGCAGCGCTTGCGCCGGTGCCATTTTTGCCTGAGTTTGAGGTTTTTGGGCATACGATTAGACCGATACTTGCAGATATAAATGTGGGCGTTTTGTATATCGCTGGCGTGGCAGCAGTTTGCGTCTTTTCGCCACTTGCAGCAGGTCTTGCAAGCTACAATAAATTTGCACTAATCAGCGCTGCTCGCGCAGTCGTGGCACTTCTTAGCTTCGAAGTGGTCGCTGGCATGGCGCTTTTAAGCGTTGTCATGGTGACTAGCTCGCTCTCGCTAGTTGATATAAACAACTACCAAAAAGGCATCTTTAACTGGCTAATTTTCAAGCAGCCCCTTGCCTTCGTGCTTTTCGTGATGGCAAGCTTTGTGGAGTGCAACAGAACGCCATTTTGTCTAACAGAAAACGAGACCGAGATCGTAGCAGGCTACGGCACTGAGTATAGCGGCATGAGATGGGCGATGTTTTTTATCGGCGAATACACCAACATGATCGCAGCAAGCATCATCATCACGCTCCTATTTTTGGGCGGTTTTAATGAGTTTTTATTTATCCCAGGCGGGCTAATGATACTTTTAAAATCAAGCCTAGTCTTTTTCTTTTTTCTTTGGACGAGGGCGTCGTGGCCGCATTTAAGGGTCGATCAGCTTAGTATGCTTTGCTGGAAAATTTTGCTTCCGCTTGGCATCTTAAATGTCGTAATCACCGGCTTTGCACTACTTATCTAAGGCGTAAAATGAGCGAGAAAAGATATATTTTGATAGACGAAAAGATAGAGCCAAAAGGGGCATTTGATAAATTTAAGCACTTCATCGCCGCTACTTTTAAGCTTGATCTTTTGGTGGGGCTAAAGATCACGCTAAAGCAGATGCTCTTTAGCAAGTCGCACACTCTAAAATACCCTATGCAAAAGATGGAGCTAAACGCCAGATATAGGGGAATTCACAGGCTTTTAAAATTTGTTGAAAGCGAAAATGAGCGCTGCATAGGCTGTGGGCTGTGTGAGAAAATTTGCGTTAGCAACTGCATCTCGATGAAGACCTCACTTGGCGATGATGGCCGCAAAAAGGTCGCAAGCTACACGATAAATTTAAGCAGATGCGTATATTGCGGTTTTTGCGCTGATGTCTGCCCTGAGCTTGCTATAGTTTGCGGACAAGAGTACGAGGTCGCAAGTGAAAACAAAATCCTCTTTGGCACAAAGGCTGAGTTTTTAACAGATGATAAATTTTTAAAAGATCAAACCGAGTTTGAGGGCTATGGCGCTCTACCTAAAAATGCTGATAGCTTGGTGAAAAAGACGCCAAATGCGCTTACAAATGAAGATAAGGCAGAAACGATGGATATAAATTTAAAAGGGTCAAGCGATGTATGAGAGCTTTGCATTTTATCTTTTTAGCGCCCTTATATTAGTTAGTTTTTCTTTTAGCGTGCTTTGCAAAAACGCCCTAAATGCGGTCTCTGCGCTAGCTGCTGGCATGGTTTTTATCTCGGCTATATTTTTCTTGCTTGGGGCTGAGTTTTTAGGCGTGGTGCAGATCATCGTCTATACAGGTGCGGTGGTCGTTTTATACGCATTTGCGATGATGTTTTTTGACACCAGCAAGGAGTGCGAGCCAAAAAGTGATAAAAAAGCAAAGATCATCATCTATCTTCTAAGTAGCTTCATAGCGCTTCTTTTGATATTTATCTTTTTAGCGCCGATCTATAGCGCAAAGCAAGAGGTGGTAAATTCTACTCTTACTAGCCTTGGCAACATCGAAGCGGTTGGAATTTTGCTCTTTAGTAAGTATCTGCTAGCCTTTGAGATGTGCGCTATCATGCTACTTGTGGCGATGGTAGCTGGCATCATCTTGATACACAAAGATATGAACGCGCAAAGCAGCCTTGAGGAGATGCTATGATAGGACTTACTCACTACCTCATCCTAGCAAGCCTAGTCTTTGTCATAGGGCTTGTTGGCATAATGAAAAGAAGAAATTTGATAATGCTATTTTTCTCAAGCGAAATTTTACTAAACTCAGCAAACATCGCGCTTGCAGCCATCTCAAAATACTACTTTGATCTAACTGGGCAGATCATCGCCTTTTTTATAGTAGCCATCGCTGCTAGCGAGGTCGCTGTGGGGCTTGGACTGCTCGTGCTTTGGTATAAAAAGACTGGTAGCATCAGTTTAGATTCGATGACAAATATGAAAGGCTAAGAGATGATTTTATTTTGTATTTCGCTATTTTTTCCGCTTCTTAGCTTCATCATAGCTGGCATCTTTTCGCATAGCAGTAAGAATTTATTTATCGGTCTTTTTTGCTCGCTTCTCATGATCGTTAGCGCCACGGCTTCACTCATGCTAACGGCTAGCCTTAGCGTAGATGAGCCTTTAAATTTAACCCTAAAAGAGTTTATAAATTTAGGCGGGCTTGAGTTAAATTTTAGCTTCTACCTTGACGCCATTAGCCTTGTGATGCTTAGCACTGTGGGCGTAGTCGCTAGCATCGTGCATATCTACTCCATTGGCTACATGAGAGATGACGCGAGTTTTAACCGCTTTTTTAGCTACCTTGGGCTCTTTGTCTTTTGCATGAATGTCCTTGTCTCAAGCGATAACTTCATAGGGCTCTTTATCGGCTGGGAGGGCGTTGGACTTTGCTCTTGGCTGCTCATTGGCTTTTGGTATAAAAGGCCTAGCGCAAACGTCGCTGCAAACGAAGCTTTCGTGATGAACAGAGTGGCTGATCTTGCCATGCTTGTTGGCATTTTTTATATATTTTATAGCTTTGGCTCGCTTAAATTTAGCGAGGTTTTTAACGCTAGAAGCGACCTTTCTGGGCTAAATTTAGGCATCATCGCCACACTTCTTTTCATAGGCGCCATGGGTAAAAGCGCGCAGTTTCCTTTTCATACCTGGCTTGCAAACGCCATGGAGGGACCAACGCCGGTTTCTGCGCTCATCCACGCTGCGACCATGGTAACAGCTGGCGTCTATCTAGTCATACGCGCAAATTTCATCTTTGCAAACGTGCCCGAAGTCTCGCACTTTATCGCCTGCCTTGGCGCATTTGTAGCGATATTTGCCGCAAGCATCGCGCTAGTGCATAACGACCTTAAAAAGATAGTCGCTTACTCGACGCTTTCACAGCTTGGATATATGTTTGTAGCCGCTGGTCTTGGGGCTTACAAGATCGCACTTTTTCACCTTGTCACGCACGCATTTTTCAAGTCGCTGCTCTTTTTGTGCGCTGGCAACGTTATGCACGCGATGAATGACGAGCTAAATATCAAAAAAATGGGCGGGCTTTATAAATTTATGAAGCCAACCGCACTTCTTTCTATCATTGCAAGCTGCGCGCTGGCTGGATTTTACCCATTTGCTGGATTTTTTTCAAAAGATAAAATTTTAGAGGTCGCCTTTAGTGAAGATCAAATTTTGTGGGCCGTCTTGCTCTTTGGCGCAGTTCTTACGGCATTTTATAGCTTTAGACTTGTCATGCTAGTCTTTTTTGCAAAGCCAAAGAGCGAGGAGCACGCACATGAAGCCAAAAACTACATGCTTGTTGGCATGAGCTTGCTTGGCGTTCTCTCAGTCATCAGCGGCTTTTTCTGGAGCAACTTTAGTGGGTTTTTAAGTAACAGCCTTGGTGATTTTAAGCTAAATTTATCTCACAGCAGTGAAATTTTCTTACTCGTTTTAACGCTTAGTTTAGTGCTTGCAAGCGCTGGCTTTGCAGTCTTTGCCTATAAAAAAGAAATTTTTAAAGAGAGCATTTGCGAAAGTAAAATTTACAAAATTTTGCAAAATGCCTACTTTATCCCAAAATTTTATGAGAAATTTTTTATAAATGGCTACGCTTTAATCTCTAAAATTTGCAAGAAATTTGATGAGATGATAGTTGATAGAAGTGTTGATTTTGTCGCACTTTTGGTTACTAAATTTGCATATCTTGCAAACAAAATGCAAAGTGGTGATCTTAGCGTCATGCTTAGGTTTATGGTCGCAGGATTTGCCTTGCTTTTAAGCTTTATATTTTTATTAAACGGAGCCAAATAATGCTAAGTGTCATCATATTTTTCCCAGCAATAAGCGCAATACTTGGCTTTTTGATAGAAAATAAAAGCATCAAATTTTATGGAGCAAGCATTGCTCTCATAGAGCTTTTACTAGCCATTTTTATCTGCGTAAATGTCGATTTTCAGGGTTATGACTTTGTTTTAACGCATCAAGTCTCGCTCATACCAAGCCTAAATATCAGCTATTTTGTCGGCATCGACACCATTTCGCTTGTGCTTATAGTCCTTAGCGCATTTATGAGCTTCATCTCTATCGCCGCACTTAGCGATGATGGAAATTTAAAGCATCTTGTTATTAGCGTGCTATTTTTAGAGAGCACGATGATGGGCGTCTTTAGCGCGCTTGATATGATCTTGTTTTACAGCTTTTGGGAGCTTAGCCTCATACCGCTACTTTACATCATCGGCGCATTTGGCAGTAAAAATAGAATTTACGCGGCGATTAAATTTTTCATTTACACATTTTTAGGCTCTATCTTTATGCTAGTGGCGATCATCTTTATCGGCTATCTGTGCTATCAAAAAAGCGGTGTCTTTAGTTTTAACTTGCTTGATTGGTACAAGCTTGGCATCGGAGAAAATGCTCAAATTTGGCTATTTTTAGCATTTTTCTTTGCTTTTGGCGTGAAAACTCCGCTGTTTCCATTTCACACGTGGCTTCCTTATGCGCACGGACAGGCTCCGACTATCGGCTCAGTGCTACTTGCTAGCGTGCTTTTAAAGATGGGTACTTACGGCTTTGTGAGATTTTCACTTCCACTTTTTCCAGATGCGAGCCTACTTTTAAGCGGCTTTGTCTGCGTCATAGCTATCATCATGATCATCTACGCAGCTCTTGTTGCCTACGCGCAAAGCGACATGAAACAAGTGATCGCTTATAGCTCCATTTCACACATGGGCGTCATCATGCTAGGCATCTTTTCACTAAATTTAATAGGCCTTGGTGGCTCAATATTTTTAATGATAAGCCACGGCATCGTAAGCGGCGCGCTATTTTTGTTAGTTGGCGTCATCTACGAAAGAGCTCACACAAAAGAAATTTGCGAATTTGGCGGCCTTGCTAAGGTCATGCCAAAGTATGCGCTTATATTTTTTATAGCAACGCTTGCAAGTATCGGCCTGCCACTAACCATTGGCTTTGTGGGCGAGTTTTTGAGCCTGCTTGGCGTATTTAAGCTAAACAAGCTCTTTGCGCTACTTGGTGGCTTTAGTATCATCGTGGGCGCTGTTTATATGCTGGTACTTTATAAAAGGGTCTTTTTTGGCGAGTGCAAGGAGAAAAATTTAAGTCTAAAAGATCTAAATTTTAAAGAGTTAGCCGCTCTTGTGCCACTTTGCTTGCTCATAATCATTCTTGGTATCGCACCAAATTTGATACTAAAACCGCTTGAGCCAAGCGTACAAAATATCATAAGCAAAATGCAAACTAGAGCTGTAAATAGCGGCACAAAGGATAAAATTTCATCTTTAAACGGCGGGAGCAAACTATGAACGAAATAGCCTTTTTAGACCTAAATGAGATCTCGCTACAATCACTCTCGCCGATGCTTAGCATGATGGTTTTTGCACTTTTTATCCTCATAGTTGGAGCGATAAAAAAGGATCTTTCGAGGAATTTCTACTGCGTATTTTGCATCATCGCTATATTTGTAAATTTAGGCATTACGCTCGATTTTAACGGACTTAGCCTAAGCTTTTGGGATATGCTCTTAGTTGATGGAATTTCTATCATCTCGCAGATCATTATCCTAATCGCCTCAGCCCTTTTCATCCCGCTTGCACTTAGCACAAAAGAGTATTTTGAGTATAAAATTTACGAGTACTACGCGCTATTTTTGTTTATGATCGCTGGATTTTTGTTTATGGTGAGCTCAAACAACCTACTCATCATCTTTTTAGGTCTTGAGATCAGCTCGCTTTGCCTCTACACCCTAATCGCCCTTCACAACAAGGCAAAAAGCGTCGAGGCTGCAATAAAATATTTCGCGATGGGTTCGCTCTCAGCTGGCTTTTTTGCGATGGCGATAGCGATGTTTTATCTGGCAACAAACTCAATAGACATCGCTCGTATCGGCGTTGTCATAAAAGATCTTAGCCTAAATCAAAATTTAATAATCCTTCTTGGCTGCGTTTTCATCGCATCAGCCATTGGCTTTAAGCTCTCACTCATACCATTTCACACATGGATACCAGACGTTTATGAGGGCTCAAATGCCCCACTAGCAGGCTATATGTCGATCGTGCCAAAGGTGGCGGGCTTTATCGTCGCGTTAAGAATTTTTGCGATGCTTGAGGGCTCTGGAATTTCATGGATAAAAGATATGCTCTACATCATCGCCGTGCTTACGATGAGCCTTGCAAACATCATGGCGCTAGTGCAAAAAGACGTCAAAAGGATGCTTGCTTTTAGCTCGATAGCTCACGCTGGTGTCGTGCTTTGCGCGCTTGTGGCAAATTCTCACGAGGCAAATGTCGCCTTATTTTTCTACTGGATCATGTTTTTGTTTGCAAATTTGGGCGCATTTTCTATGCTTTGGGTCGCAAGGTGCGACGACGTCGTCTGCTGGGACAAGCGCTTTAAACATCCGTATGAGAAATTTTCAGGGCTTATTAAAATTTTGCCAAGTTACGCCGTGATAATGGGAATTTTCATGATCGCCCTTGCTGGCATACCGCCTTTTAGCGTATTTTGGGGCAAGATGGTGCTTATCTCGTCGCTCATAAAGTCTGATTACGTCGTGCTTAGCCTCATCATCATGATAAACTCCGCGATTGCGATTTATTACTACCTAAAGCTCATCGTCTTTATGTTTTTAAAAGAGCCTATCGTAAAAGATAAAAATATCTACATCTCAAACGTCTCGATGGCGCTAAAGGTGATCGTTGGAGTTGCAGTTGCTGGCACGGTCTTTGCCTTTTTATTTTCTGGGGCGATTTTGGAATTTATCGAGCATTTTGTCTTTGCTTCAGGATTTTAGAAAATTTAACTATAATGGCGGCATGAAAAAGCTCTTAACCATCTTATTTTTACCGCTTTATCTATCCGCCTTTAGCCTTAGCCTAAACAGCGGCGCAAATGCAAATAAGCCTTATAGCGTCCTTCAGCTAAGCGACGAGAAAGAATTTGAATGTGTGGAGCAAATTTTAGCCTATGATACGAAGCGCTACGTTTGTATGCTCGATGATGGGATCTTGCCAAAGATCGAAGATACGACGCTGCCTTTAATGGACATAAAATATAAAAAGCAAGACGGCAAACTCTTTATCGTCATCATGCCAAAGGCGCCTTCAAAACTTCTAAATGTTCAAACTGAGCTTTACAGCAGTCCGAGCGTGCAAGATACGCCAAAGACGACCATCTCAAAGCACTTTAGCATCATCATCGACACTTCGCTAAGTGAAAACAACAAAAGAGTGTCTGGTCTAAATTTTTCGCCTGATTTTAGAGATATGCTAAGCCCAAGCATTGGAGCGCTTGATCTTAACAAAGCGCCTATCGCTGGGCTTGATAGCAATGATATAGACATCTACATAAATATAAAAAGAGCTTACGAAAAGGGCGCTTATGAAAGTGTGGTAAAAGATACGCAAACAGCGATGAAAAGGCATCCAGCCAGTCTTTTCTCAAGTGAGTTTTTACTTTTTAGACTAAGGGCGCTTGATAAAATTTTTGAGACAAAGAGCGAGTTTGAGGGGCTTGAGCCAAAAGATATCGTAAGCGAGGGTAGAGCCTGGATAAGGAAATTCCCTTCTGATGAGAACTACTCTGAGGTGCTGTATCTCATCGCCAGAGCTTACCTAAAAGATAGCATCGCAAGTGATGCAAAATATATGCTTGACATACTAAGCGAAGAGCACGCAGAGTCAAAATTTACAAAACTTGCCACGCTTGATTATGCTGACTACCTATATAAAATAGGCAGGCAAAAAGAGGCGCTAAGCGACTATGAAAAGGTGCTCTACTCTACAAATGATATCGACCTTGCAAGCAGGGCAGCACTAAGCCTAGCAGACGCGAATATCGATAAAGAGAAATTTGAAGAGGCAAAGAAATTTGTACTAAAGATCGCAAATGCAAATGAAAAATTTTTCATGAACGATCCGATAAAATCGATGAATTTAGCCTATACATTTGCCAGCAAAGATATGCCAGACGTGGCTGCTAAAATTTATGAAATTTTGGTAAATAATAGCGACAGGACAAAGGATTTTTACGAGGCAGCATTAAAAAATTTAGCGCTAAATTTAGCCAAAACAAAAGATGAAAAAAGGGCGTATGAGTATCTAAACAGATATGAAAAAGAGTTTAAGTATGGCGATTATATCGATGAGGTCGCTAAGGCAAAGGATGGGCTGTTTTTTGAAGAAGAGGACAAAAACGCCACCGCACTTCACGCAAGATATAAAGAGCTCATAGAAAAATATGCCGGCACAAATATCAGCCAAAAGGCGCTAATCAGCGAGCTTGAGCTTGATCTAAAAGAGCGTAAATTTGCCGATGCGCTAGCTTATAACAACCTCGCAAAAGATGAAAATTTAAGCAAGGCGATGGAGCTAGTAAATGAGGCTGCGCTTGAGCTAACAAAAGAGTTTTTTATCAAAGATGACTGCACAGCGGTTGTAAATTTACTCGAAAACTATGATGTGAGCAAGGTCTCTTTGCCACAGTTTAAGCTATTTAACTGCTACTTTAGAACGGCACGCTACAATGAGGCGCTAGAGCTTGCAAAGGCGCATGTAAAGGATGAAAATTTAGAAGATAGAGTCGAATGGCTGGTAAATTTGAGCAAAATTTTATATAAAAATAAAGACTATGAGCATGCGATCACTGCGGCAAATGACGCGCTCTCGCTTGGCTCAGCAGTCGAGTACTCGGACCCGACACCTTCTCTTTTTGATAGATTTTACTCGCTACTTGCGCTAAAGCGCTTTACCGAGGCGGTCTCAACGATCAGTGCGATCGAACAGCTAAGGGGGCAAGACTTTAAGATCATCGAGGCGTACGCAGCTATAAGTGACTATGCGATGAAGAGCAACGACTATGCTATCGCTGCAACCTACGCTAAAAAGGCGCTTGAGCTGCAAACTAGAGCTAAGATAAATACCTTTTCACCAAAGCTAAATTTTGACTACTCGGAGGCTTCGTTAAAGACAGATAACCTTGATGAGGCGCTTGATGAGGCGAAATTTATACTAAATATGAAGCTTGAGCCAGAGGACCGCCTGCATGCGCTAAATTTAGCAAGTGAAATTTACATCAGACAAAAGCAGTATAAGCTGGCTAAGGGCTATTTGGACGAGTGCGTTGGCTCAAATTTCACAAGCGCTTACAAAGATGCCTGCAAAGCCAAACTTGAGATGATAAAGTAAAATTTAGTGCTAAGTTTAAATGATCTTGAAAAAGAGTATCTGGGGCTTAAAAAAGAGAATTTTCCTGACAGCAAAAGGATCAAATTTATAGCAAATTTAGGCGCAAGTGACGAGATAGCGTATCACTATGAGCTCATTTGCAAAGAGTGGCAAGAGGGCGGGCAGCTAAATTTTGAAAGCAGCTTTAATAGACATGGAGGCGCTGGGCTGGAGTTTTTGTTTGAGCACTTAGCCAAAAAGAGCGATCAAAAACTAAAAATAGAAACCATCTATCTTATGGCGCAAATCCTTTCTAAGTCTAAGCATAGAGACTTTTATGCCGCATTTTGTGACCGCCTTATCCCTCAAATCATCTCTTTTTTGGGGACAAATGATGCACCTCGCCGCAAGCTTATAATAGCGCTTGGCTGGGTTGGCACGTTAGAGCAAATAGATATTTTGATAAGCGAGATGCTTGGTAGCAAAGATAGCCTTTGCAGGGCTTGGGTGGCAGCCAGCCTTATGCAAATGTCCTTTCACAGGGTCAGCCAAGAGAGCTTGCGAGATAAAACAAAAGCTGCATTTTTGCAAAGCATCTCTAGCGAAAAAGAGCTATACGCTTGCGCAGTTATGATAGAAGCGGCTCAAATTTTGTTTGGTAAAAAGTGGATATCTTCTAGCACAGCTCAAAATCAAGAGGCTGAAAAGATAGAAAAAGCTAGAAAAATGGCGGTAAGATTTTTAGGCAGGGATTAAATTTGCCACTAAGCGGATTAGGTGCTTGATTGTGTTTTGTTTGTTGGATTATAAAGTAAAAATGATTTGAATTTCTAAGAAATTTTGACTTTAAATTTAGAATATTTAAAAATAAAATTTTATATTTTTCGCTTAGAAATAGCGGACAAAATAGCTTTAATTTGATTTAAAATTTAATTTTTTCTTGACATATAATAATGTTTTTTTGTATAATCTCAACTCTTTTTTAAATAATCATGTCTTGCTAGCTCAGTCGGTAGAGCATCTCACTTTTAATGAGGGGGCCGTTGGTTCGAATCCAACGCAGGACACCATTTTTGGGTTTATGACCCTTTCGTCTAGTGGCTCAGGACTCTACTTTCTCTGTGTAGAAACAGAGGTTCAAATCCTCTAAGGGTCGCCAGATATTTTAAATTTTAGGTCGCTTAGCTCAGTTGGTAGAGCGCCACCCTTACAAGGTGGATGTCATAAGTTCGAGTCTTATAGCGACCACCATTACTTTTAGGTGCAGCGGTAGTTCAGTTGGTTAGAATGCCGCCCTGTCACGGCGGAGGTCGCGGGTTCGAGCCCCGTCCGCTGCGCCATCTACTAAACCTTAGGTTAAGGTTCTTGATTCTATTTATCTTGATTTTTTGAGTGATCAAATTAAATTTTAAGATTATAAGTTCTAAGATAACACTTTATGATTTGTTATTGATACTTAATCTTGCCTCGTTAGCTCAGTTGGTAGAGCATATCACTCTTAATGATGGGGTCGTAGGTTCGAGACCTACACGGGGCACCATCTTTTGGCCCATTCGTCTAGCGGTTAGGACACCAGCCTCTCACGTTGGTAACACGAGTTCGAGTCTCGTATGGGTCACCATCTTTTAAATTCTTAAATAAAAACTGTATTTTCTTGTAAGTTTCAACTATTTGTATTTTGTTATGAGTCGTAATATCTATATTTCTATACAAATATATTAAATACTTTAGAGAATGATTACTGTGGGTCTAAAATATCAACTTTAGTAGGAGTAATTTTAGATTTTAGAATTTATTTAAATCATTATAAACGTTTTATTAGGATTGAATAGTGTATTTAGAAATTATTAAACTCCTGAAAGATAAGGGTATTAAATTTGATACTGGTCTTACTCAAAACGAGCTTGAAAAAATATATGAAATTTATAAGATTAAATTTCCTCTTTCTCTAAAGTCATTTTTGACTACAGCTTTACCAGTTTCGGATGGCTTTTATGATTGGCGTGACTTTTCAAGTGGAAATATCACGAAAATAAAAAATATGATGCAACATTTTATGAATTTGTGAAAAGCGCCTCTTTTGAAGAATATATACCAAATAGTGCTTATTCGCCGGATCAATGGTGTAAGATATCAAGAGAGCAAAGAGTTGAAGTTATAGCTAAGTTATATAAAAATGTACCAAATATCATACCAGTGTATTCTCATAGATTTATGCCAGAGATGAATGATGATAATGATCCGCCAGTCTTGTCAATACATTATGGCGATATAGTCTATTATGGTAGGAATTTGCAAGGGTATTTGTTGCATGAATTTTGTGGTGTTGATATTCCAAAGTATATAAGTGAATATAAAAATGTGCCGTTTTGGACGGATATGATGGAAAATTTATGATTATAGATTTAGACTTTATAAACATCTTGCCTCAAGAACTATTAAATAGGGGGATTTTTCTAAGAGATAAAATCGGAGTTTATGAGATCGGCTGGAAATTTGATGATGTTATAAAAGTTTTAGACATCATCAAAGAAAAAGAGATGACAGTGCTTGGCGGAGATGTTTATGAGTTAAACGGTGATGAAATCATCATTACATATGACAGCTGGAGCTTTTCTGGGAGCAACTTTATAAAATCTTTTGAAAAAGCAAGTGAATATATAAATAATTATTATAAAAACAATGGAGATAATTTTATTTATACCCTAATAGTCTCAAATGCAACAAAATAATATGAAAAAAGAGCGCACCAAACTGATACGCTCACTGTTAAATTTACTATTTTAGCTCAAACGCAAGTGTTGCAGCGATCGTCTCATCATCGCAAATTTTTGAGTTGGCAAACGGCATTTTATGCACTGTTTGTAGTAGCCATTTTCCAGGTTTAAGTGCAAGTACCTCTATCGTGCCGTCTGGCTCAGTTTGGCCGTGAAATGCACTTTTTTCTTTTAAAAATCCATCAAATGTTCCATCAAGCGTGGCATTTTCTAAAGGTTTGCCCTCAAATAGAATCTTCACTTTAAATGGCACGCCAACTTTGAAATTTGCTGGATTGTCAAGTGGGACTATCTCTAAGCGCTGCTGTGAAGGCTTTGTTACAGAGTCATCCTTGGCGTTTTTGTTTATGATACCTTTTGCACTCATACTCGCTTTTTTGCAGTATTTGGCATCCTTGATGTCCTCTTTGGTTTTGCCCATGTGCCATGTGCCATCGCCTGCTTTTGTCCAAAACGTAGGCTTATACTCGCCAGCTATAAGGTATGAGCCGTCCTCTAGTTTGGCTCTTTCGTAATGGTAGTTTTCGCCGCTTTGTTTTAGGCTCAGTTTCTCGCCATTTTTGTTTATAATGTATGGGGCTTCAAAAAGGGCGATCCTATTATCTGCGATCTTTTCAACAGTCGGGAAGTCGTCTGCGTAGCCGATATCAACGCTTGTTACGTCCTTACTGCTACCAAAAAGCCAAAATTCGTGAGCTAAAGAGTGGCTGCTAAGTGCTGCCAAAGCCAAAAGTGCAAATAAATGCTTGTTCATTACCTATCCTTTCAGATTAAAATGTCTATTTTTCTTTTTCTAATATATGTCACAAAAATATTGTTAAATTTTTATAGATCTAAATTTTGCTAATTTTTAGAAAATTTATAAAAATAGTACGTCTATAAAAATAGTTTAATTACTGAAATTACGAAATATAAATCAGTTGCGCAATTATATCAAAATAATAATCATTGTCAATATAAAATTAAATTTTACATACAAGAGAATAAACCAAATTAAATTTGCCTTTGCCATTTATATATCTAAAAAGTTTCATTTTCGAAATATTTTGTATAAAAATTCTTTTTTCTCATTATATTTTAATATTAGATTAAGATTATATCCTTTATAATGTCACTAAATTATTTTAGAAAATATAACTTTATAGTTATTTCCAAGGAAGGTTAAGATGAGAACTCTCTTATCTTTAAGCATGGTGTGTGCTGCGCTACTTGCTAATGAGACTAATCTAAAAAATGAGTTAAACAACGAAGAGATTAGGGCGAATATGGCAAGCTCTTTTAACGAAAGCTCCAACATAAATTTGCTTAATGAAAAACCAACTTCAGAAGCTAAACTAAATTTAAACGAAACCCCATGCTTTAAAATAGATAAAATTTCACTTCTTAGTGAGAATGAAGTAACTAGCTTTAACGCTAGTAGTGGCGCTGATGAGGCTATAATAAGAAAAGCTTATAATGCAAACTACTCTAAATTTAACTCTATTTTAGAGGCTAGCTTAAATAAGCTTGATTTTAAATCAGGTAGCTGTCTTGGCAAAAACTCTATCAATCTAATCATAAACTCTTTTAACAACGAGATAATAAAAAGTGGCTATATCACTTCAAGTGCGAGCCTAGTTACAAAGAGTCTAAAAGATGCCAAGCTAGAATTTGTAATAAATCTTGGCTTAATAGATGATATAAGCATAAATGAAGTTGATAACCAAAGAAACAGAGCGAGCTTATTTAGCGCATTTGGTGAGTACTCTCATAAAAATAAAGTGGCAAATATAAGAGATATTGAGCAGGCTCTTGAGTCACTGCAAAACGTCTCAAAAAATGATGTTAGTATTAAATTCTTACCTTCAAACAGAGCTGGCTTTTCAAATATAGTAATAACTAGAGTTGATAGCTTCCCTCTAAAAGCTGCTATAAGCATTGACAACCTTGGCTCAAAACAAAGCGGCAAGTATCAAGGCATGCTAAATTTAAGCACGCTAAATTTACTTGGATTTAACGAAATTTTTAGCTTCTCACGCGGCAAAGATATATTTAAAAAATATGAGGTTACAAATAAATTTAATGGCGCCACTGATCACGGTGCTTCAAATAACTACTATTACGGCTTTAGTATACCATTTGGCTACTTCATGCTTGAGTATGAAAAGAGCAAATATGACTACGCTCAGATCATAAACGCAGCCTACAATCTCTACACATATAAAGGTAGAAGCGAGAGCGACTCACTAAGCCTTGCTTATACATTTTATAGGGACTCAAATTTTAAAAATAGCGCTTACGTAAAGCTATTTAAGAGAAAAAATAAAAACTACCTAGAGGACTACGAGCTAGATAACCAAGCTAGAAGAAATGCTGGATATGAGGTAGGCGTAAAATCAAGCTGGAATTCTTACAATCAAGCTTTTAGCGCCAAGCTAGCTTACAAAAAGGGCACTGGTATATTTAGATCACAGCCTGATCCTTTAGAGGATAGCGGTGAGGCTACATCTAGGTTTGCTCTAATAAATTTAAACCTAAACTACAAGTATAAATTTGAACTTCCACTAAGCTATGATCTAAATATTAACGCAAGATATGGTCTAAATAAACTAAGCTTGCAAGATAAATTTAGCATCGGTGGATATCACAGTGTTAGAGGCTTTGACGGGGAGAGTTCGCTTGTTGGAAACCACGGAGTAAGCGTAAGAAATACCCTCTCATATAACTACTATAAGAGCAACTCTGTCTATGCTGGGCTTGACGCTGGCATGGTAAGAGCTGCAAATAGCGGCATAAAGGATAAAAACACCCTTGCAGGATACGCCATAGGTCTAAGAGGTAGCATAAAAGCCTACAACAACCTAAGCTACGACATATCTGTCTCAAAACCTCTTTATAAACCAAAGAGCTTTGAATCTAAATCAACAAATGTAAATTTCATCATAAGCTACGAATTTTAAGGATAAAATATGCTAAAGAACAACCAAATTTCAAATGCGCAAAGCAATCAAAAACCTAGTCTTTTAACCATAGGCTTAAATTTCTACGTAAGTCTCTCTTTGCTACTTGCCACTTCACCAGCATTAGCAAATGAGCCAAGCATCATAGCTGACCCAGGCGCTAGCAATCGCCCTGATATACTAAAAGCTCCTAATGAGACGCTAATCATAAACATCACAAACCCTGATAGCAAGGGCGTATCTATAAATGAATATAGCAGGTTTAATACCCCAACCACTGGCACTATCCTTAATAACTCTAATAAAAACATAGATACTAAGATAGCTGGCCAGATAGATGCAAACTATAGGCTAAATAAAGAGGCAAGCCTTATTATCAACAAAGTAAATTCAGCTGAGAAGTCATCTCTAAAAGGAAATTTAGAGGTTGCTGGTAGCAGAGCTGATGTGGTCATAGCAAACCCAAATGGCATAAGCGTAGATGGTCTAAATATGATCAACTCTCGCTCACTCACACTAACAACAGGTAATATCAATAAACTAAGCCCTAAAGAGATAGAGCTAATATCTGATAAGTCAATCGACATCGTAGGGGACGGCCTAAACGATAAGAGCAGTGACTATACTAATGTGATCTCAAATGCCATAAATTTAAACTCAAATATCCACGCAAATGAGCTAAACATCATCGGCGAAAAGGCACTTACTTCAAGTAAAGATAGACTTTACAACGACGTAAAAGCTAAAAACCAAGAAAACAGCTTTAGCCTAGATAGTAGCGCACTTGGCGGTATGTATGCTAATAAAATCAAACTAGTTGGCACAAGTAATGGCGTAGGCGTAAATAATAACGGCCTAGTTATAGCAAATAACAACATAGAGATAAGCCTTGATGGTGATATAGTTAATGCTGGCGCTATCGCTTCTAATAAAGATACAAGCATAAAAGCAAATACTATAACAAACAAAGATGAAGCGCTAATAGCAGCCAAAGAGAATCTTAATATAAAAGCAGACACTTTGGTAAATACCTCAAGCCAAATTTATGCTAAAGATATAAATGTAGAGGCTAAAAAGCTAGTAAATAACTCAAGCTCGCAGGCTAGGGTAGATACAGTGCATAAACAAGGCACTATGCATCTAAAAAAAGAGGGTGTAAACAGATATAAGCTTGGCGTAAATTTAAAAGAGCTAAAAGAGAAGATAAGTGCGAAACTAGCCAAGAAACTAGGCAAAGATATAAGTGGGCTAGATGAAAACGAGGTAAATGAGTTAGTATTAAAAGAGGCTGCAAATAAAGATGGCGCTCTATATGCTCTAAATTTACACAAAGACTCCCATCTAGTAGGCACCAGTCAAAAGATATTTCACAACCTAAGACTGGACTATGATACAAACGAAGTTCTAGTTGATACTAGTAGAGCAAAGAGTAATGAACAAAAAAGAACTATCACATATAGCATAGTTAAAGATGTTCTAAACGAAGATGATAAAGCTAACTTCATCCCAGGCAGCATAATAGCTAACAATGATATAAATTTAAATGTAAATGATGTCTTAAACGACAAGAGTGTTATATATGCTGGAGGAGATCTAAAGCTAAATAGCGATAATGTAGAAAACATAGCTCTAATGCTAAATAACAATGTAAATAGCTATAGTGTTTATAAGTGGAAAGAGAAAAAGAAATGGTATAGAGGCGGAGGATGGAAAACTAAGGGCGGAACAGGAAAAGTTTTTAACTTCTCATACACTGATGTTGGTTTGCCAGCAGTTTTTGCAGCGGGCAATAACATAGTAGGAAGCACTCAGGACTTTTCTAGCTACGCACTAAATGACGATATAAAACTAGCAAATGTTGATCTGGATAAATTCTCTGAGCCAATATTTAATAGCCCAATTATTAAAAACCTAAATAGAAGAGTGAAAAACCAAGGGTATTACTACAGCCTTGATAGTATAAACTCTGCTTATATAGCAAATATCCTTGATGGCTTATATGAAGCAAGAAACGAGAGCATAAGTAAATTTAAAAAAGAAGCTAAAGATAAAAACGTAAAAGCATCAGCTCTTGTAATGGCTAATAACATAGACTTAGACGCCAAAGGCAACATAAGCCTAGCTGGTAGTGTAGTGGCTGATAGTCTAAATTTAAATGCGGATAAAAAGATAAAGCTAAAAGGTGCGGAGCTATCAACTAGCGGCGATGCTAACATCGCGGCTAATGATATAGAGATAGATAGTTCTGATCTAAAATCTAAAAATTTAAACATAAACGCAAAGAGCAATATAAACTTAGATCAAAGCAAGTCTCACTTTAGCAAAGTCTCTAACCTAGAGACCACAAATGATATAAATTTACAAGCTGGCAATGATATAAAAGTCTCTGGCTCAAATTTAGATGCAAGTGGAGATATAAATTTAAACTCAGGCAATAATATAGAGATAAAAGCAGATGAGTTTAGCTATACTCATCACGCAAGCTCTAAAGGTATGAAATTTGACGAGAGTGTAAAAAGAGTAAGTGCTGCAAATTTAAACGCTAATAGCGACATAAATTTAAATGCTAAAAACACTCTTGTAGTCTCATCATCACATCTAAACTCGCTAAAAGATATAAATTTAAAAGCTAGCGACATCATACTAGCAGCGCAGTCAAACAGTAGCGAAGCAACAGCTATAAATAGCTCTAAATCGCTCCTTTCTAAAAAACAAACCATAGATAGCGCTGTAAGCTCAGAGGTGGTAAGCACTAGCCTAAAATCAGGCAATAACATAAATTTAAACTCAGCTAATGATATCTATCTAGTATCATCTAAGCTAAAATCAGACAAAGATATAAATTTAAACTCAAACAACAATATCCTCTTTGAAAACGGCTACGATGTAGAGGCTAGCTCTCATGCTTCTAAAAAGAGCAAAATATCTTTAAATCCAAATGCCTTTTATAAGAGTAGCTTTGACCTTGTGGCAAATGGCAGCAAGAAGGCAGTTTATAGCACTATAGACTCAGGAAGCGATATAAATTTAAATGCCAAAAGTGCTCTTAGCCTAAAAGGTGCAAACCTAAACTCTGGCAATGATATAAATTTAAACGCAGAGCTTATAGCTATATCAAACACAAATGATGAAAGCTACCATAAAGAGGAGCATAAGAGTAGCAGAGTAGGTATCTTAAAGCCTAATGAAGTGCTAAAAGATATCGTTGTTGATCTAAAAAGAAAGCTAAACCCTCTAAAAGAAGCAAAAGATAAATTTAGCTCACTTAGCACACCTACATTTGTAATAGGAAAAACATCTGCCAAATTTGAAAGCAATAGTCAAGAAGCCAAGAGCTCTAATATAAAAGCTGGCAAAAATATAAATATCAATGCCAATAAAGATATAAACATAGTTGCTTCAAATGTAGATGCTAAAGAGAACTTAAGTTTAAAAGCTAATGAAGCGATAGAAATTTCATCGACAAATAGCATCTCTAATACCAAATCAGAATCTATATCTAGAAAGATCCTTGGCAAGCAAAGCGCGTCAGCTAGCTCAACAAATGAAGAGGTTGTTAGCTCAAATTTAAACGCCAAAAACATAAACATAGCTTCAAACCAAGATACTACACTCTCAGGCTCAAATATCAGCGCAGATGAGAGCTTAGATATAAAAGCTGATAACATAAATTTACTACCAGCCTCATATAGCTTAGAGAGCTCATCTAAATTTAAAGACTCAGGCTTTGGCGATCTAATGAAGTCAAATGGCGAAGAGAGTAGCTCAAACTATAACCTTGCTATAAGCACACTATCAGCAAAAGATATAAGTCTAAACTCAAATACCATAAATGCTCTAGCTTCTATCATAGAGGCTACTAATGTAGATGTAAATACAAAGCTTTTAAATTTAGTCTCATCAAAGAGCACATCTGTAAATACAAGCCTAAGCAACAATGCAGGAGTTTTAACAGCTACTGTAAAAAATAAAGGCAAGATAGAAGAGGTAGAGATCCCAGCTATCATTAAAGTAAAAGATAAATTTACACTAAATGGCAAGGATATAACTAATAAACTAGATGCTACAACATTTAAAGCGATAAATGACTCTTTAAACTCAGAGGAATTTAAAGAGGGAGTTATAAGAGAGCTAAGATCAAACTCAGATACTCCAATAGATGAAGAGACGATAAATCAAGTAAAAGCAGTTCTAAATTCTAAAGAGTGGGAAGATAAGACAACTACTCTTAGCGGAATGGGAGCTCTAATAATAACAGCCATAGTTACATTCCTAACAGCAGGAGCTGGTGGTGCGGTAGCAGCAGGTGTTCTAGGTAGTGCAGCAGCAGCTAGCTCAACCGCAGGTTTAGCCATATCAGCTATGACAACAGCTGTCATAGCAAACTCAACAGTCCAACTAACAAACAACCTCTTATCTCATGGTAAGGTTAAATTTGATGCATCATCCCTAGCTAAATCAGCCATCAGTGCAGGGGTAGGCTCATATGTTAGTAACTACATATCAAGCATAAGCACTCTAAGTAATACCAACATTATAAACACACCAACTTATACTTTCTCTTATGCAGACCTACTAAGCTCTACATCAAACGCAGCAATAAACTCCGCCATCTATAAAACAAACTTTAAAGATGCACTACTATCAAATTTAATCTCTAAAGCAACAGATAATGCTTACAAGGCAGTAGGAAGCTACTCAAGCAATGAAGCAAATATAAACTCTAACCAATTATTTAAAGAATCAGGCTTAGGTAAGATAGCTCTTCACTCAGCCGTAGGAGCACTATCAGCAAAGCTATCTCATGAAAACGTTGCAGCTGGTGCATTAAGTGGGGCAGTAAATGAAGCAATCTCTTCTGCACTACATAAAGATACATCAAATATGAGCACTAAAGAGATAGAAGCCTATAACAACAAACGCCTACTAGTATCCCAGCTAATAGGCATAATAGCTGGAGGCATAGCTAATGGCGATGAAGGAGCAAACACAGGCTATAAAATAACTACAAGTGCAGATACTTATAATAGACAGCTTCATCAAAGAGAGATAGATTTCATAAACTCTATGGCTGATGATTATGCTACTAAAAACAATATCTCTAAAGAGCAGGCTGTTAAAATCTTATATACTGCTGCTAGTGTGCTAGTAGATAAAGGTTCATATAATGATTTTACTTCAAAAGAGAAATTTGAAGTAAGAGATGAAAATGATGAAATAAGTGTAATAAACTACAATGAGAAATTTTATAAATTTAATCAAGGAGATATAAATAACGCTAAAGCATATCTGCTAGTAAATTCTAAAGAAAAATCTTTTAGAGATATATATAAAGAGGAATTTACTAAACAAGATTACTTTACTGCTACAAAAGAGCAGTATAATAACAGCGGTTATACGCCTGATAAGAGTGTGGGGCTAGAGGATGGAAGCTTATCATTCTTGCCAGCGCCTATTTTTTCAAAAAGTGCATTTGGCCTTTTTAAAAATACTGCGCTAAAAAACCCATTAGAAAATATAAGTTATACAAAAAAAGTTTTGACCCAAATGTCAAACAAAAGTGATTACTTTCATTCGTTTCCAAATGCAGTAGATGCTTTTGCTAAATATGGCAAAAAATCGGAAATTATCGGTAATGATGGGATTAAGAGAGTAAAGATTGAAATTCAAGGTAGCTACAAAAATCACGATGGAGTGTTTGAGTATATAATAGAGCCTGATAATACGGTTAATCATAGATTTTTTAAAATAAAGGAAAAATAGTATGAATTTAATAAATGATGTGATAAAAATAGAGGAATTCTTTTTTAGCAATATATGTGAAATTGCTTACGACTACGAAAATGCTATAAAGAAGATCGCGGTATTGAAAGCCAAGGGGCAAGTTATTGTCGGTGGTGATGTAATAAAGTATGATGGGCAAGCAGCTGAATATACTTATGATAATTGGAGCTTTAATTCTGAAGAATATACATATGATCTACATGAGTATTCTGCTAAAAAAGCAATTGATTACATAGAAAAATATCATAATATAGATAAAGACTGCTTTTATACTATATATACATCTGGTATGTTGTAGAAAATAATGTTGTTGAGTTTATAAATCATATACAGTAAAAGCAAGGACAAATAAGATGTTTAAACGTATAGGCTGGTCTTTTATAGGATTTATGTGTCTACTTTACTGTATCTCTATGCTAGCTAACAAAAATGTAAAAGTAGGTGAGAAGTTTTTTAAATTCGATGATGCTGGCAATTTGTATTTGCTACCAGCACTTAGTTTTTTACTGTTAGGCATTTATGGCTTTTGGATGGCATTTAGATCATATAAAAACGAAAAGCCAAATTTAAAATACATGTGGTGCAAAAAATGTAGAGAATTTTATTCACTGGGTAGCAAGAAATGTAGGCAATGTGGTGGAAATTTAAAAAAATACTATGTTAAGAATAAAGACAAAACCAAATACCTCAAAGATGAAAAAGATAAATGGTCAAATTTTATAATGTGGATATTGGCATTTGCCATTGTTTGGGTTTTAATAATGTTTGTAGGTAGATAATATAAGTAGAAAATATGTTTAAACGCATAGGCTGGTCTTTTATAGGATTTATGTGCTTGCTTGACTGTATATCCATGCTAATACATAAAAATGTAAAAATAGGCGAGAAGTTTTTTAAATTTGATGATGCTGGTAATTTATATCTTTTGCCAGCTTTTAGTTTTTTATTTTTGGGCATATATAGCTTTTGGATGGCTTTTAGAAAAGAGCCACCAGTCGTGCAAAGGCTAGAGGGCATGTGGTGCCCTGACTGCATGAAATTTTATAATATAGGTGAAACTACATGTGAAAAGTGCGGACAAGAGCTACTAAAATGCTATAACACGCACTATGAAACAAGGCCAAAACCAAAAACTGAGCCGCTGTTTAGATCAAAGCCTAGAAATAAAAAGCGAAAGCTAAAGAGATAGGAAAGCAATAGTGATCGAGAGGATGTTATAGTAAAGCGAAAGAGAATAGATGAAATTTAGAAATTTTATATTATTTATAATCACTCCGTTTGATGTATTGGTTGCTACTTTAAAACCGCAACTTACGAAATATTTATTTATTATCTTATTTTTGTCTGGATGCGGTATTGTTACGAGTGTAGATGATGACAATAAAGAATCTAAAATTTTGAGTGTAGATCAAAGAATATCTACCAAAGAGGGATTGCTCTCTTTGATGGCACCTATACATAAGGATATAGGCGTTTTTTATGGAGTATATAAAGTAGAGGAAGGCATGGCGTTGACTTGGGCTATAAAAAATATGATGGCTTCAAAGCTTATTATTTCGACAGAGTCTTATCCTGGGCATACTTTTGAATCTGCAAAATATCTCAATCCAAAAAATCTTAAAATTTTTGAAGAAGAGACAAAAACTAAAGAGAGTTTTTACAATACTACTACTAGTGCTATATATAAAAAAGCATATCTTGATTATATAGATGGAGTTAAATGCAGGACATTTGTCCATGCGGATTTGAGACAGATTTATCAAAATGTAATAGATGGTGAAAAGACATATACACAATACTATGATACATATTGTTCATTTTATCAGCCAAAAAACATTAAAAAACCAACAAATATGGTTAGACTACAATATGAATATAGTTTTAATCGCAAATCAAAAGCTTTTACAGATAGCAACAAAACAGAGCAGGAAGTCTTAAATGATATACACAATATATTTAGGCAAGACATACAAGCAATATTTTCTACCATAAAGCTTGGCATGGATAGAGAGAAGATGAGAAAAGAAGGGCTTTTGTTTGATAAACCATATAGGGTTCAGTTTTAGATAAAATTACAACTGCAAACTATATGCAAAGAATTTGATAAAAATAGTGGCTATACATAAAGGAGTGTAGTAAGGTGAAGATACTAATAATTTCATTTTTAATAGCTTTCATAACAGGATGTAGTTTTGATAATACATATAAAAGTGATATATATGATCGCGACTATATAAAAATGGATGCAAACACTACACTTTATAGCTCAAATAAAACATTTTCAGTAAAGGAGCCGATAAATAGAGGCATCTTATTTGAGGGTTTAGACAAATATGATGATTTTACAGTGTTGCAGCGCCGTATCATCGGAGAGATAGTTGAGATATTTTATCTTGAAATAGATAAGATAGATACATTCGATGGAGAAAAGTATCTTGACTTGGAAAATATAAATTCTTTTGAGCTAAATACTAATAATCCAAATATAAAATATAAAAATGAAACATTTGGACAGTATTATGATAGGGCTTTTGTCAATATCATAGATGGTATAAAATGCAGAAGCTTTCCTAAAGAACTAAATAAAAAATATAATCACCAAAACAAGGGCGATGGCATAATTCAGACACAAGAGTATGAGACATATTGTAGCTTTTATGGTGCCAATGGTGTGCCAAAGGTGCTTCGTATAAGATCTGAGTATAGTTTTAACTTATCAAGTGAGGCATTTAAAAAAAGCACCCTCTCAGAAAAAGAAAAGTTAAATAAAATAACAAGACAATTTAGGCAAGATGCGGAAGAAATTTTTTCTAATATAAAAATCAATATGGATAGACAAAAGATGCGTCAGCATGGGTTATTATTTAAAACAAAATCAGAGGAGATAAAATGGAAATAAAAAAATTAATCATGTTTGCTTTGTTGGCATTTGTTTTTACAGCTTGCGCAGAAAAAGAATATATATGTCAAGACCATGAAAAAGATGGCGCAGTATGTGGCTATAGACCATAAGTAGCCATAAATATTTAGAAACATAGAATTTAAATTTACAGGACGGACTCAATAAATCCTTGTTTGCATGGAAAGTTAGACAAAAAGCAGATATGACAGATCGTATAAATGTGTTAAATATTCCTAAATTATTTATGGATGGCTCACCACACAGTTCTTATGTGTGTCAAGATTATGAAAAAGATGGTGCTATATGTGGTGTAAATTTCCAGTAGTAAAGCTTATTGTTATAACTTTTATTGTGCTCTTTTCCGGTTGTTATGATATTCCAAATATAACTACAAAGCATCTTAAGCCAGGTATTATGCTTTCATCTTTTCAAGATGAAAGCTTTACCTATGTGCTTCCAAGTAGTTTTACTGATATTGACTGGTATTATTTTCTAGATGAAAAAAATGGCAGAAATGTTTTTGAACGTAATTTGCCGTCTATGTTTAATGAAAAATTTCAGATCAATACTTACAGATATAAAGAAAGAAATATGTCACGAAGTAAGTTAGAAATTCGCAAAGATAGAGAAGAAAGCATTGATAGGAGTATTTATGATATTTTAATGGGTTGGCAACCTTATGAAAAAGGATTCTTTACATATATTGATGGCATAAAGTGTGAAGCAGATTTTTTGATAAGCTCAATAACTCAAATTGGCTCTGCAAACTATGGCATTGATTGTCTTTATTATGATACTAGTGGTGCTGTATCAACTTTAGTTGTTGGAGGCACTTTTAGATTATTTTTTGATCCAGTTAAACATAAAAACTATAAAGCAGAAGATATGGCAATACTATTTAAAAATGATATGAGTGAATTTTTAAAATCGATAAAATTAAAAAATATGGATAGGGAAAGAATGAAAAAAGAGGGCTTGCTTTTTGACAGAATATATAACCCTAGGGATGAATTTGATGAAATAATCTATGAGTGGTTTGATCCAAATAAATTTGACTGTACAAAGTACCAAAAAGAATATCAGATCTGCAAAAAATCACATCTTTGGAAAGAAATACGTAAAAATAAAAAATTTTTTGATGAGAAATACTATGAAACAGAAAGAAAGATAAGAGGTTAAGATGCTTAAATATAAAAAATTTATTTTTCTTTTTGTAGCTTTTTTGTTTATTGGTTGTTTTTCAGATAGCGGGCTTCAAGTAAATGAACGAAATGTAATATATAGCTATGATAGAAATTTAAAGGCCTATGCACCAGAAGCAAGAGGAGATAAAGTAAGGCTAGATACCGAAGGGCTAAAAAAATTTATAATAAACAAGATAGGACAAAACTTTGAATATAAAATCAGTGTCTATACCAAAGATGCTGATCATAGCGATGTAATAAAAGCAACAAACAAAGAGGAGAGAATGCAAGATAGAATGGAGTATTTCAAATCTCATGGCAAGATATTCTCTCTTAAATCAAATAGATACATTAAACTAAGCGATGAGTATATATCAAATTTATTATGTCTTGCAAAGACAAATATTAACAGTAGTACCTATGTGAATATTGAATATACTTGCCCCTTTTATAGCAAAAATGGTAAGAAGAAATTTCTAATAGCAAAGACGTCATTATCGGATTATGCAAGAGATAAAACTATAAAAACTAAAGAAGAGTTATATGAGTATAAGATAACTCAGGCTTATAGTACCATTAAACAAGATATTAAAGTAGTAGCTGACTCTCTTTGGATAGATGAGATGGATATTGAAAGAATGAAAAGAGATGGTTTACTACACGAAAATGCCAAATATGGTACTCAAGACGAAAATGCTGTCGAGTGGTTTAATCCGGACTTCTTTGAATGCAAAACCATGAACGAAAAAAATCAAATTTGTGATGATAGGCTAAAGTTTAAAACTATACGAGATGAGTTATCAAAAGAAAATTAGGTGAGACAAAAAGTTATATATATGGAAAGAAATTTAGAATTTCAAGACAATAAAACTAGCATTTTATTAGACTTGGTGTATTTTAAAAACAACATAGATACATTAAAAAACATGTTATCCCAGATTGGTTTTGATAGCGAAACTGAGCTAGCTTCTATGTCAAGAGATGATATAGCAGAAATTTTGCAAAGAAGCTTGGATAAAAAGATATCTTTTTTAGAGATTGAAGAGTGGGCAAATTTGATAGAATGTCGTGAAGATATAGACTTTGAAGATGAAAAAACACAAGAAATGATCTTTAAACTAGCAAATCCTTATTTGTATGGAAAGTTAGATGAAAAGCAGGTGCTAAGCTATCTAAACGAATTAAAGGGAGTAGATGGATAGTAGTGATGCTTGCTTGTCAAAGATGGGATTTAAGATTAAAAAGTTGATCTATTGAGGCATTATTGATGAGTTGAAGAGTGGCTGTGATAGCTTTTAAAAGGTAATATGGATAAGGGTATATATTAGTTACGTAGAAATATATTATCCTTTTAGTATGTACTATCACGAAATAAAAGGATACATTAAAAGTGGGCAAAAAGATGAATGATAGGCTAAAACACATGATCATCCTGGGAAATTTTTTGGTTATATACTCTGGGATTATAATGGTATATCTTGGCTATTCCTATAATATTTCTCTACTATTATTTTGTTTGTTTAATTTAATTATTTTATTAAAAATATTTTATATTATAAATTTTAGAGACGAGCCACTAAAAATTGTTACAGTTTTTCTTAGCATACTCTTGTTTGCTGTTTTTATGGTTATTTTTGTATTTGCAGAAAGACTGATAATGAATGCAATTTTGTGCGGTATGGATGGGTATGGGTATTTGCGTAGACATGGCTATATAGATTGTAGTTGTGCAGATCTATCACCAGGTGATCATCTTTTTTGGGATATTTTGTCAACTTTGTATTATCCGATATACATATTTATATTCATCAAACCTTTTGTAGGATATTTAAAAAAGAGCACACAAATATCTAAAAAAACATTATAAAATCAAAATTTATATAGAAATAGTAGAAAGTTAAAGCAAGAAAGTAGATAAAAATGAAAAATAATTTGTTAATACTTTTAAAAGTTTGGCTGCTGCTATTTCTTGTCTATCTTATTTTTAGGATATTTATTTATTTTTTTGGTGAACAAAGGCTGTATATGTTGATTTTGTGCCCTATTCTGTTTAACGGATATTATGTGATAAAAAATGGCATTAAAAGAAGTGACATAACTTTGTATAAAATAAAAAACGATCAAGTAAAAAATAATGGATTTGTAGCATTTGTATGGCTTGTTTTTTGTACTTTTGTATTAGTATTTTGGATAGTTGTCAAGTGAAATATGTCAAATGATTTTTGTACTAGCATGGAATTTGGCAATATTTATATCGTATTTTTGAGCAATTGCTACCATCCAAAGAGGATATAATGACAAGAAAATACAAGGTTCTACAAGTTTGCAAAATTTCATTGGGCAAACTGTGGTTTTCGTAATGTAGTAAAGATAAGACTATTGGTGGCAATGGTAATGAATGAGTTTTTTAGTGCTTTCTGGCGAGAATTTCAATATAAAATTGTAGATTTGATCGTATATATGACTAATCAGTATCCAATTGTGGCTTGGACTATCTTATATTTTCTTGGTTTGCCTGTGTTGTATTTTAGTTTCAAGTTTATTTGTCATAGCTTTATAATTTATAGCAGAAATAAAAGTATAAAAATTTTAAAAACAAATATTTTACTTTTAATTTCTATTGTTATTGTTTTTTACTTTCTCGTTAAATTTACAATTTATAAATCATATGGCTATTTAATCTATTTGTGTATTTTTACATGGATTTCTGCCGTTGGTGTGATTATTTGGGCTTTATGGCCTGAAAAATTTGCACCAAATAAACCACAAGACAAAAAACGAAAAAAACAAAAGAAGATAAAAATTAAATTTGAAAAAAAGAATTCGCTTAATTTTACAAATGTAAAGCTAAAGAACAAACAATGCAGCAGTGGTGATGATACGGTGACATGATCCATTAATTAAAAACTATATAATAAGACTGATTGAGTCAATAAAAAAAGAAAGGGTGCTTGTTGGAAATCATTATGAAGTTACACAAGATGGGCTTTTGGCTGTTGGAAAAAACGCATTGCAACGATCAGGTATAAAAACTATCTCAAAACAGGAATTTAAGAAAGCTAGCGATTTAAGCATGATAAATTATGCGCGATGGGGAGAAGATTTTATTACAAGTTATGCCCCGACCGGGATACCAGAAGCTACTTGGGCTGGCATTGGTGGCTGGATTGCTTCTGACCCAAGAGAACAGATAAAAGATACTTATTATTTTTTTAAAAAAGGCATAATAAATACTATAAATTCAATACAAGAAATTAATACAAAAGAGAGAAAGTAGTGGATAGAATTTTTGCGTTTTTTGTGGGTGTTATGTGTTTTTTGCATGTGTTTAGTCTGCTTGTTAATCAAAGCGTAAAGATAGGTGAAAAATTTATCGATTTTAGAAATATGGGGGATTGGTATCTTCTATCAGTACTTGCATTTTTTATTTTAGGCTGTATTGGATTTTATTTTGCCTTGCGTTCCACAAAAAACATCAAAAAATACCCAGAGTATTTAGTATGTCTTAAATGTAAAACTACTTGGTGGTTTGGGCATTTACGCGATAAAAGTAAATGCAATTTTTGTGGTGGCGAGGTGATGGATGCAAGTAAATATGGCGACTATATAAGAAAATTAGAATTTTTAGAAAAAAGGAAAAAAGGACCCAAAAGAAGAAGCGTTAGGAATAAACGAAAAAAAGATAAAGGTAACGTTGATGATTGATGTAAATTTACGAGTAAATAGGCTTAGGCCATGATTAAAATACGGATCGTGATAGCAATATTTTTTACATTGTTATCATCTTTAAATTTATATAAATTATTAACAGAAGAGGGTTATAAAGGCGGAAAAGTATATGTAGTATCAAGTGCGCAGTCTATAACCATGCAGATAATTTTAATCATTTTGCTGATCGCATATACGATATATTTGATAAGGCTAAATTCTAAAATACCAGAATTTACAAAGTGTTCAAAGTGTAAAAATAGTTATAATTACGCTGATACTAAAAATGGCAAATGCTCTAAATGTAATGTTGAAGTAATAGAAGTTGAAAAATATTATAGGTATTTTCCAGATGAGTTGAAAAATTTAGAAAAAGATAAAAATGATTAAATATTGTCTTGCTTTGGTTATGATTATTGCTGGATTTAAAGTGTTGTTTGTTAAGCAATTTTGGTCGCAAGGGGCTTTTCATGATTTTTCAAATCCACTATTATACATACCAATAAGTGGCTTTTTGATTATTGGTGGATGTTTATTAATATTGAATAAAAGAAAAGAAAAATGACTATCTCAAAACAGGAATTTAAGAAAATTACAAATAGCATTTTTGAAAAATATTACTGGATGGTCGTAGCACTAGATTGGAATTATTGGAAGCTGGTTAATTGGAATTAAAAGCTTTTTAGATTTTATGGAAAATAAATGAAATATGTACTTTATATTTTTTCAATAATTTTGTTTATCCATGGTGTTTTATTAGCCTTTGGAATATCCGTTTATGGTGCAAGACAAAAACTTGAGCCAAACATGGAAAATATATGTTTTTGCTTTATATTTTCTATAATATGTTTTATTTTTGCTAGAAATAAGAAGATACTGGATTTTTTTGAAACCATCAATGGTATAAATGGTAAAAGCAAAAAATAGAAATAATTAAATTTATATTTTTATAAATAGAGCAACTGAGGTTAAATTTGCAAAAATATGTTTAATGATAATACAGTCTTTGTTTAACAGGATATAGCAATATAAAAGAGACACTTGGAATAGAAAATGAACGCTAAATTTGGATTTATCTTTTTAGGTTGTATCTTTCTTTTGGAAGCCATTTGGGCTTTATTTGGTGGCAAAATTTATTTTAGATTTCATGGTTGGCAAACAATTGATGAAAAAAATATTTTTGGATTTTTCATTGTTGGGTTATTTTTTATATGTTTAGGATTTTTCTACAAATCCAAAGAATAAGTCAAATTTAAAGATGCAAATTTAGAAAACAGCAAAAACAATAACAACAAATTCAAGGAATATAAATTTTGCTATGTCTTTATTGGTTTTGGATTTTTATTTATATCTATTAGGATATTTGCGAACAAAAAATTTGAAAGATTTGCAATTGAACATGATTTTTCCAGTTTGGGTGATACTTATGTCATTCCGGCTATTATCGGCCTGGCAGCTAGTTTTGCATTTTCTATCTTGCTTTTCGCTTCACAAAAAAACATCAAAAAATGCCCGAGTAATGCAAATTTTCATTTTATAACACCAAAATCCAAAAAGAGAAATCGAAAAAAACAAGAATTTGCTAAAGGTTAAAAATGTAAAATTAAAGGATAAAAGCAAAATGTTGGTGGATTTTGAGCTAATGGGTAAGGTTTGGAGTAACCCATTTTCAGCTTACAAAGTAGCAGGATAATAAGTGGAAGTAATATCGATTTTTTTAATATCAAATTTAGTGCTTTATTTAATACTATATATAAGTAAGCGATTTATGCTAAATTTCATATATAAATTTCTGAGATTTTTATCTATTTTATGTATTTTTATAGGTTTTGCCATACTTGTCTATTTTGCTTGCCATATTGTCTATTATCACAACAATTGGTCAGAAATGAGAACTGGAATATTCATGGCTGTGATAGTTGTTTTTTTTATGAATATGATCTGGCCAGCCATTATATTGATAGATTGGCAAAATAATCCTAAGCACTTTTCTGGCTATTATCAACTATTTTTGAATATATTTCTGATAGTGACTGTTTTTTTGATGGGAGATAACGTTGGCTTTTAATAATATTGGTCTAATTTTCGGATCTATTGCAAGTTTTATATTTTTGATTTTTTGGCTAAAAGAGTCTAAAAACAAGGGCATAAAGTTTATTATTAGGTATTTTTTCGTTTTTCTTGGTGCTATAATGATCATCCTGACAAATTTTATAAACATTCCTCAATTTTTTGCATACGACCTAGGTGATAGAAATTTACTCTATATCGCATATGCTTGTTTGTGTCTTCAGCTCATAGTTGATATTTGCTATGTTATTTGTGCTATTTTTCGTAAAGATAAACAAATTGATGTATGAATATAAATAATACTTTTTGATGTATGAATATAAATAATACTTTTATGGGCCTTAAGCTGGTGGATTCGAGGGGCAATAACAAAAATAGAAATTCTGGAACAAGCGGAGAGTCTTTAAAGTAGGCTAAAAAGATGTAAAAATTAGTTATTGCTCAAAGTGATAGAAATTTGTATCAACAAAAGCACTGGCGTTTTATATAGTCTTGATGAATTACATAACACTTGGGAACATATTGATAATAAAAGTAGGCATTTGTGAGAGGCTAATGGGTAGGGGTGCAAAAAATGAAATCTAAGCCAAAAACTAATATTTGCGTTATTTATTATAATAAAGTTGATGATAGTTTTGTAAAATCTATCCCTATTGAAAATTGTACGTTAAATGATATTGAGAATGTTTTACTAAATATCTATCCAAATGAAAAACATATCCAATTAGATGAAAATGGAAATGAATACCTAAGTGGAGCCTACAATATAACGCCAGAGATAAACAAGATACTGTTTGAAAAATTTGGTATTAAAATAGATATAGAAAATTTCAGTTGCCAATTAGAAGAAGAATATGAGTAGAGCAAACTGGTGCTAGCTATATAAATTTCAAAAACATAACCAATATGAAAGATCTAGTAAAAACCATAACTCATGAAAATCAAAGATCTATGGATATACAAGATCATAGAGATATAAATAAAAATAGAGATGATGATACTAAGTATGCATCAAATTTCTCAGACTTTGCAACTAGATATTTCTCTCATGCTCTATGGCTAAACGATAAATGTTTTTCTAAAACACCTTTAGCAACAGCTGTAACAACAAGCATGATAAACAACAATAGAGAATTTGCAAAGCTGGATAAGAATTTGGGAGCGAATAGGATGCTAACAAACAATGAATATGATCTTGCAATGGAGTTAGCATATAGATATAGTAAAGAAAATAACATACCTTATGCTCAGTCAATAAATCTTTTTATGCTCGCGGCTAAAACAAATGTCGATAAATCACAAAAAGAAGCTTTTGAACATGTTGTATCTATATTAGAAAGCGCCGATGAAAGCGAGGTGCCTGGATATAGTATAGTGTTTGATAGGGATAAAATAGATGAGGCATATAATATATTGGCAACTACTGCTAATGAGAGAAGTCTAAGCTTTAGTGATGTTTATAAAAATAGCATGAAGCGTTATCCTTTATACACTGCAACCAAAGAGCAGTATGAAGATAAACACTGGAATCCAGAGCATACTATAGGAGCGGGAGATGCAAGCGATATACTTATACCATTTGCAAAACCAGTTATCGGTGCTGCAAAGCAACTATCATTAGCTCTATACTCTGGCTCAAGAAATGCGATGAAGACCACATTTGTAGAGATGGAAAAGAGAGTGGCTGAAAAAGTAGCAGCCAATACCCCAAAAGGTGGAACATTAGGTAGTGATGGTATACTAAGACACAATGGCAAAGAGTATGTAGCTCGCAATTTTGATCTATCAGGAAATAAAGTGATATATGAACAAGTAATAAACAAAAAAGGCACTGGAAATTTTAAAACCACCAACGATAAAGGTTATTTTATAACAGTTCGTAAGCCAAAGTTAGCTGCACCAGAAGCTCCAGAAAAGGATATTAAATTCTATGATATCTCAAAAACCCCAGGTATAGTAACAGGTGGCATTATAAGTGCGGGCATAGATACATATTCACAGTATACTAAAAACAACAATAGTTTTAATAACTACGACCCATTATCGGCTGTTATAAATAATGCCGTAGGATTATATACGGGCGGAGCTAGTCATATGCTAAGCGCCATAACAAGAGGTGCTGCTGGAAATGCAGCTAGTGAAATATATTCTCAAGCAACTGATCTTTCAAAAGATATGGATGGAAAAAGAGTGATTATTAAGGGTATAATTGGAGCAGGAATGGGAAGCGCAACAGGTATAGCCGGAAAGATAGGCGAGAAGATACCAAGAGGCAAAGATGGTAACTATAAGACTATATTTGAAGTAGGTACTGGACTAGTAGGTGGCGTAATACAGTCAGATATAGATAATAAACAATGAAGAAATTTGCGATAGTATTCAGTGGCGTTATAGCAATATGCATCGTAGCGCTACTATTTGTAAAGCTATTAAAATACTTTTTTGGAGAAATTTATTTTATAGATGCAATATATGCTATGTGTATATGCGTATCTTTATTTTTTATAGCAAAAAACGGTATCAAAAAGAGTGACCTCACTAGCGATAACATTAAACACATGGAGATAAAGTACGGTAGCGTAGCTTTATTCTATGCAGTTATAGAGTCTATCTTATGGATATTATTAATATACTTAAGAAAATAAATTTACAAGGCAAATTTGGTACAGGTATGGTAATAGGTGCTGGTAATTTACTATCAGCAATAGGTAGAGGCGCTTTTGCTAACTCATCTACTGAGCTATACTCTCAATTTAAAGATAGATCAAAAGATGTGGATAAAGATAGAATTCTTATAAATGCTGGAGTTGGTGGGCTTATAGGTTATGGAGCGAGTTACATGGGAAAAATAGGAGAAAAAATACCTGGCAACTATAAGGCATCTTTTGAAAATTTGACCAATATAATATTTGGTGTAGCGCAAGCACAATTTGATAATATCAACAATAAAAAGTAAATTTATGAAAAAGTTTTTTAAGGAATATTATACTTTACTTTTTTGGGGTATTATTTTTGGTCTTATTTTAAATGGCTTTTTGCGTGTATTAAAATACTTTTTTGGAGAAATTTATTATATAGACGCACTAGGTTTTATCTTGGTATGTTTTTATGGATTTTTTGCAATAAAAAATGATATTAAAAAAAGCGACCTTACCAAGAAGAACCTAGAAAATATAGAGATAAAGTATGGAAGTGTGGCGTTATTTTACATGATTGTAATTCTTTTAATTTGGTTAATGCTAATTTGTATAAGATTTTTTTAAAAACAAATGTGGGGACAATAGTAGAATAAGTTTTATGAAGACCGTATTTAAAGCATTTGGTCTTATATACTAAAGCAAGCAGAGGCACTTTTGTTAACTCATCTACTGAGCTATTCTCAGCTTAAAGATAGCTCAGTAGATGTGGATAAAGATAGAGTGTTTAGTAAATTATTTTTAGGTGGAGCTTTTGGTGCATTCGGCAATATAGCAGGAAATTTTGGTAAAACCATAAAAGTTGGCGATGGGGATTTACAGATTGAGGCCGAAAGTATAATATCAGTTGTTACAGGAACGGGTCAAGCAGTAGCCGATAGCATAAAAAGCAAAAATGACAAAGATAAAAAAGATGACAAAAAATGAAAAAATTTCTAATTATTTTTTTTGGTAGCATATTATGTCTCGGCTTTATAGTAATCCTAAAACTTCTTTTTGGAGAACACTATATTGATGCCATGGCTGTATCGCTAATATTTGCCAATGTATGTTTTATAATAAAAAACGGCATAAAAAAGAGTGACTTTAAAAAAGAATATATACAAAAAATGGAAATAAAAAGAGGTGGTGTTGCTTTAATCCACTCCTTTTTAGTTTTTGTATTTTGGCTTCTTTACAATGCCACAATGGGATAAACATAAAAGTTGGTAATGGGGATTTGAAACAACGTTTAAATCTGTTAAATTTAAGCAAGAGTTAAATGCAAAAATCCAAATGACATCAACAAAGCTAAACCTAAATTCTTTAGAATTTCTCGATTAAAAAGCCATGGGGAGAAATTTAGGAAATGGATATGATAGTAAATAAAAATGATAAGCAGCACCGTCTAACAAATGGACAGTTAGTGGAAAAGTGAAAAATAAATGAATTATTTAATAGGTTTTATTATTTTCGCCGGAGGGCCGTCTATCCTAGTGGATCCGGCCCCACCGATAAATATTTTTGGTCTGCCAAAAGGAGATGTTATCCCTTATGGTCTAAATATACCAGTGGGATCTGTCATGGCGTTGCTTGGCTTGCTTTTTATATATAGGGAGCTAAAAAAGTAGTTGAAGGGCTGCAAATTTGGCTTTTAAAGGCAATGAAAAATGAGTAATTTCTTTATATCTATTGGATTTTTGATAACTGCTATTCAAATTTTTACTAGCAAGAAAATAGCAAGAGCATATGATAGTACCGACTACTCTTTTATGGGAGATTTCTACTTACTTTCTGGTGTGGCGGCATTAGTTGGCGCCATATTATTTTTTTGGCTTGGATATAGGTCTATTAAATTTAAAGATATCAAGAAAGAATTTGAATGCAAATGGTGCAATAGCTGTGGCAAAGCCATTAAAGTTGGTAAAGATACCTCTTGGTGCCCAGATTGTGGCAAGCCGCTAACGAAATTTAATTACAAGTACGATAAAAAAGCACCTAAAAAATAGCGTCATCTTATCAACCGTGCAAATTTCGTATAAATCCATTTAAAATTTAGGCGATATTGCCAAGATAGGAAGTAGTATGGAAAAAAGTCAAAGAATAGCTGCGGGTTGTATATCATTTGTAGAGCTTGTTTTGTGTATGATCTATGGGAAGTACTATATTAGGGGCTGGAGTGAGGCTGATCTTCTCTCGGTCTCCTTTTTTATTTGTATTTTTATCTATTGTGTTGCGCCATTTTTTGTCAAGAATAGCAAAGCAAGTGGCTTAATTAAATTTGACCTTCTGTCGTTCATTGCGTTGCTCTTGATATATCTACTAGGCTTTAGGCTTATCTTGAATATTTTTGATGGCTCTTATATGAAATATATAGCTATTTTTATATTTACTATTTTGGCTGCAAGAGTAATACTAAATTTGTTTGCAAAATATAAAAATAGTTAGCTTTTGTATTAGTGAAGATTTAAGTTTTATAATGTTTTGTATATTTAAACGCATAGGCTGGGGTTTCATAGGATTTATGTGCTTGCTTGACTGTATTTCTATGCTAGCTAACAAAAGTGTAAAAGTTGGTGAGAAGTTTTTTAAATTTGACGATGCTGGTTATTTATACTTACTACCAGCACTTGGTTTTTTGCTGTTAGGTATTTATGGTTTTTGGATAGCTTTTAGAAAAGAACCACCAGTCGTGCAAAGGCTGGAGGGCATGTGGTGCCCCGACTGCATGAAATTTTATCATATAGGTGAAACCACATGTGAAGGGTGCGGACAAGAGCTGCTAAAATGCTATAACACACACTATGAAACAAGACCAAAACCAAAGACCGAGCCTCTGTTTAGATCAAAGCCTAGAAATAAAAAGCGAAAGTTAAAGAGGTAAATTTATAAATTTTGTAATGCAAAAGGGAGCAAGGCAAAAATAATTCAAAGGTAAAGTCATTTTGATTTTTGTTATTCTAGTGCTCTAGCTATCACCGACCAATCGTTTGCAAGCTTTTTAAGGCTAAATTTAGCATTCGCAGGGCTGGTTGATGGTAGTTTTATCACTTCATTTTTTGTTGCTTTTATGATCTCATCTTCTAAGTATTTTTTGCAAATTTCGTAAGCCTTGCCGCCGTTTGCATAGACTTGCGTGATCTTTGCCTCTTTAAATAATGTCTTTAAATTTACAGGCACGATCTTGCCCATTTTTGCGTCGCTTGAGCCCTCTATCTCGCATGATATCGCCGCGTCATATATCGCGATGTGATGAGAGAGTAGAAATTTTATTTTTTCATCCGTGCTTTCTGGCACATCAGCGTGTAATATCCCAGCCAGCACTCGCCAAAAGCGGTTTTGCGGATTTGTATAGTAAAAGCCAAATTTACGAGAGATGACAGAGGGAAATGAGCCAAGGATCAAAATTTTAGAGTTTTTATCAAAGATTGGCTTAAAAGGGTGCGTTTGGCTATTGATCATTTTGCAACGTTTAAACGTATTTTATAAAACTAATTTTACCAAATATTTCTACTACTTAAATTTGGTAAATTTAAGATTAGCCATTAATAATCTTATTGTTTCTTGTAACATCAACAATCAATGGCAAATCGGATTTTAAAGCTTTGCCTGCAACAATTGCGTGATATTTTTTCATAGCCGGCAGAGTCATAGCCATATCTTTACCTATATAGTTGCCTAGAAAATTAAAATTTGTATCATCAAATGCTTGAAAACAAATCATTGTGTTACACTGTGTTAAAATTGTTTTTGAAATATTTGCCGTTCTTTGTCCTATTACCATAAAACCTATATTGTATTTTCTACCCTGTAATGCTATTTGACTTATTGCGTTAATTACGCTTTGCGAAGTTTTATCGTTACTACCGGTAAAATTCCATTCAGGGATTATAGTATGAGCTTCTTCTATAACAATTAAAATTCTCTGCTTTATCTTTTCTGATTTTGCTATCTCGAAAATTTCTTTGAAAAAATATTTTGTATACTCTAAAATAGCTGTTGTATTGACTAAGTCAGGCAACTCAAAAGAACAAATATTTTTATCTTTTGAATTTAAAAAGTTTTTTATGCTTTCACTAAAATTATCTTTTATAGTCTTGCTCCAAGTCTCCATTTTTGACTTTTCTTGTTGGTTTGGAAATTTCTCTCCTTCTAAAATTAGTTTATTTATATTTTCTTGAATCGCTTTTATATTATCGTCAGTAACTATATTGCTTATGTCTTCAAAATCTTGAGTAAATTCTTTATTAAAATCTACACAAACCACCTTAGTATCCTGCAAGAGTTCTCTTATTATTTCTCTTGCTAAAAATGATTTTCCAGAGCCAGTTACCCCTATCAATGCTATATGGTGACTAATTGCATCGTGCAAATTCAAGACTACAGGAATATCTGTTTTGGGCACAACGCCTAATTTGTATTCTGGATATTCAAAATCTTTTTCCTCGGCTACTTCTTTTGCCGTAAATAGCGGAGAATACATATCGGGCACCCAACCGATTTTGTTAAAATTTAATGTATCTTGATTAAATTCTCCGAGTTGCATAGCTTCGGCCTCTATAAAACCCGACTTATTTTTAGTTTCTAAGATGGTGCTTTGCGTGATCGCGTTGACAACCTGATAAAATATAGTTTTTTTGCCTATATTTGTTTTTATTAAATCACCCTCTTCTAAGTCTCTATCTTTTTTTGAATACTCAAATTTGATTTTTAGTATATTTGAATTTTCAGAAACAACTCCAACAAAACTATTTATATTCTCTGCTAAATCACCAAAATTTTCTTTATAGATCAAGTTAGAGTCATAACACTCCAGATCTTTTGCTTCTACAGCCCATATCTTTATCCACCTTTGGTTGTTTAGCTCATAAATATCAAAAATAAAACCTTTATAACAAACACCTTGATTATTTTTAAATTTAATAGTCTCAAACTTTTCAATATTATTTTTGTCTTTGAAAATCTTTGCAAGATAGATTACATTTGACTGGACAGCAAAAATCTCACCTATAACATTAATGTCTTTTTTGCCACTTGATATACCAAATGTCGTGTTTAATGTTTTGGGATTTATAGCCAAAACGAAAAACCAAAATACAAACATAGTTAAAGCGTACTTATGGTCATCGCTATCTCGACCATAATAAATCAAAAGAGTAGAGAAAAAAACAGCCGAATATAAAACTTTACCTTGCCCAAACTTGACTATAATTTCTTTTATAAAATTTGAAATTAAATTAAAGTTATTTTGCTCACTTTTATCTTTTCCAAATTCTGATAAGGCTAAGCATATAACAGCCAAAACAATCATTACACAAATGTAAATAAAAATAACCCACCAAACGAATTTATTGTTGTAGTTTTCATAAATAGCCAAGAATACTAAAAATAATGGAAAAGAATTTGTTAAGACATTTTTAGGCGACGTATAATATGGCTCTATAAATAGCAAAGAGAACAACATCGCCCCCAGTCCAGAATAAAACCATATGTCTTTTGTATCAGTAGTTGGTAAATAGCTGCCTTTTAAAATTGTATGAACTGCTACAAATACCAACATAAACAAAAGAAGGATTATAATTCTATTATTTACTATATTTTTAAACATTAGATTCCTTTTGATCGAGCCATTGCGAAGACAAATTATATCAAAATAAAAAACTAAGAATAAGAAAGAACTAGCTGTCGGATAAATTTAAGTTAAAAATAGGACTTTAAATATACACAAGAAGGTAATTTGATATATCAAAACAAAATAATTTTAGTCTACATATGGTTATAAAAACCAAATACAAAAAACGAGTAAGTTAAATTTAAAAGCATAGGTATACAAATTTGATATCGCCCATAAAAAATAAAAGCTTCCTCTCGCCCTCCCCCCTAAAAAATTGGACGAGAGAAATTTAAATTTATTCAGCGCTTTGCGTAGCCACGGCACTCTCTATTTCGTCGCTAAAGTCAGCTAGGCTCAGGCGTTTTAGCTGGCGGTAGCGTCTTTGCGCGTCGGCTTTGTTTTTAGCTAGTAACTCGTCTGCGTGCTCAGGGTTGGTCTTTTTAAGCGAGTTGTAGCGAACTTCGTTTAGCAAAAACTCTTCATAAAGCGACCAGTCTGGCTCTTTTGAAGTGATTTTTAGAGGATTTTGTCCCTCTTTTAAAAGGCGCGGATCGTATAGATATGTCGGCCAGTATCCGCATTTTGTGGCGAGCTCGCCTTGGCCGCCTGACTGCGATAAGCCGCCTTTGATGCCGTGAGCGATGCACGGAGAGTAGGCGATGATGAGGCTTGGGCCATCATACGCTTCGGCTGCCGCGATCGCTTTTATCACGTTTGCTTGGCTCGCGTTTGAGTTGATCTGTGCTACGAAAATGTTGCCGTAAGTCATAGCGATGTAGCCAAGGTCCTTTTTCTGAGCTGGCTTGCCGCTAGCTGTAAATTGAGCTATCGAGCCTGCGCGGCTTGATTTTGAGCTTTGGCCACCAGTGTTTGAATAAACTTCGGTGTCAAGCACTAGCACATTTACATTTTCGCCGCTTGCTAGCACGTGGTCAAGTCCGCCAAAGCCGATGTCATACGCCCAGCCGTCGCCGCCGATGATCCATTGCGATTTTTTGACGAGAAATTTCTTAAGCTCTAAAATTTCTTTTACGCCTGGTGCGCTTAAATTTTGCTCTAAAATAGACAATAAATTTTTCGTGATCTCTTGCGTTTTAACGCCATCATTTTTGAAATTTATCCAGTCGTTGAAAAGCGCTGAAAGTGCGTTTGGCACGCTATCTATGTTATTTCTCATTATATCTTCGATGCGGTGGCGCATGGTCTCTATCGCCACGTTCATACCCATGCCAAACTCAGCATTGTCTTCAAATAGCGAATTTGCCCACGCAACGCCCTTACCTTCGTCATTTGTAGTGTACGGAGTAGATGGGGCAGAGCCGCCATATATCGAGCTACAACCAGTTGCGTTTGCCACGATCATGCGCTCGCCAAAGAGCCTTGTAATAAGCGTGATATACGGAGTTTCGCCGCACCCAGGGCAAGCGCCGTGGAATTCAAAGAGCGGTTTAGCAAAACCAACGCCCTTAACGCTCTCTTTGTTCATGAGATCGTCTTTGTAAGCGACCTTTTTAAATAGATAATCAGCGTTTTCTTGCTCGTTTTTACCTAGCTCTTCTTCAAGCGGCACCATGACGAGCGATTTTTCCTTGCTTGGGCAGTTTTGAGCGCATAGCTCGCAGCCGGTGCAGTCTAGTGGGCTAACTTGGATTTTATATTTTAGCCCCTTGACCTCTTTGCCTTTTGCCTCTAGGTTGTGCTCTTTGACGCCTTGTGGGGCTGCGCTAAGCTCGTTTTCGTCTATCAAAAATGGCCTGATTACAGCGTGAGGGCAGACAAATGCGCACTGGTTGCACTGGATGCAGTTTTGCTCGATCCATTTTGGCACCATAACGCCAACGCCGCGTTTCTCGTAAGCCGTCGTGCCAGCTTCGAAGTGTCCGTCCTCGTAGCCTATGAAGGCTGAGACTGGCAGGCTGTCACCGCGAGCCGCATTTATCGGTTTTACGACGTTTTCGATGAAGCTGTTGCCGATGTATTTTTCATCTTTTTGTTCATCGTCTGCTAAATTTGCCCACGCAGGATCGACTGGCACTTTTATGAGTCCATTTGCGCCAACATCGATAGCGTTGTAGTTCATCTGCACGATAGCTTCGCCTTTTTTAGCGTAGGCTTTGTGCGCGTACTCTTTCATATATTTTTGCGCATCTTCAAATGGTATGATGTCCGCAAGCTTGAAAAATGCCGACTGCATTATGGTATTTGTGCGGTTTTTAAGGCCGATGTCGTGTGCTAGCTTTGTTGCGTTTATGATGTAGAAATTTATATTTTTGCTAGCTAAAATTTTCTTAACTTTATTTGGCAACTTCGCTATGGTCTGCTCTGCGTCCCATATAGAATTTAATAAAAATGTGCCATTTTCTCTGATGCCGTCAATCACGTCGTAAATTTCAAGATATGCTGCGACTGAGCAGGCTACAAAGTGCGGGTTTGAGACGAGATAGGTCGAGCGGATCGGCTTTTTGCCAAAGCGAAGGTGCGAGCGTGTGTAACCGCCTGATTTTTTACTATCGTAGGCAAAATATGCCTGTGCGTAAAGATCGGTCTTATCGCCGATGATCTTTATCGAGTTTTTGTTTGCGCCCACGGTGCCATCAGCGCCAAGGCCGTAAAATAAGCACTCTTTAACGCTCTCGTCGCTTAGTGAAATTTTCTCTCCAGTCGGTAGTGACGTAAAAGTTACGTCATCAACGATACCCACTGTAAAGCCATCTTTTGGCTCGTTTTGGTTTAAATTTTCAAATACAGCTAGCATTTGCGCAGGATCGACGTCCTTTGAGCTTAGGCCGTATCTGCCGCCAACTATGATCGGGGCGTCCTTTTGGCTATAAAATGCAGCTTTTATATCAAGATATAGTGGCTCGCCAAGGCTGCCAGGCTCTTTTGTGCGGTCAAGGACGGCTATTTTTTTCACGCTCTTTGGCATCACGTTAAAGAGATACTTTGTGCTAAATGGGCGGTACAAATGCACCTTGATGATGCCCACCTTTTCGCCTTTTGCGTTTAGATAATCAACGACCTCTTCAAGAGTTTGCGTCACTGAGCCCATAGCTACGATGACGCGCGTAGCCTCAGGGTCGCCGTAGTAGTTAAACGGCTTGTAGTCTCTGCCAGTGATCTTTGAAATTTCAGCTAAGTAGTTTGCCACGATATCTGGCACTGCGTCATAAAAGCGGTTGCTTAGCTCTCTTGTTTGAAAGTAGATATCGTCATTTTGCGCCGTGCCTCTTGTTTTTGGGCTCTCTGGATTTAGCGCTTCGTCTCTAAATTTCTGTAGCGCCTCTCTGTCAAGAAGTCTATCAAAGTGCGCGTAGTCCATCACTTCTACTTTTTGAATTTCATGGCTCGTTCTAAAGCCATCAAAGAAGTGTAAAAATGGCACTCTGCCTTTTATCGCCGCTAAATGCGCTACGCCAGCGATGTCCATCACCTCTTGCACTGAGCCGCTTGCTAGCATAGCAAAGCCAGTTTGGCGACAGGCATAGATATCTTGGTGGTCGCCAAATATTGAAAGTGCCTGCGCTGCCAGAGAGCGAGCTGAGACGTGGATGACACCAGGGAGGAGCTGGCCTGCGATCTTATACATATTTGGAATTTTTAAAAGTAGGCCTTGTGAAGCTGTGTAGGTCGTAGTTAGGGCGCCAACTTGTAGCGAGCCATGCACCGTGCCAGCTGCACCGCCCTCGCTTTGCATCTCGACTACTTTTACTGGCATACCAAATAAATTTTTCTTGCCCTGTGCTGCCCAAAGGTCAGTGTAGTCAGCCATAGGCGAGCTAGGAGTGATAGGGTAAATTCCAGCTACTTCGGTAAATGCGTATGACGCGTAAGCTGCGGCCTCGTTTCCGTCCATAGTTTTCATTATTTTTGACATATTTCCGCCTTAAAATTATCTTAAAAATGGCTTTATTATAAGGAAATAATCCAAAATTTGTCATTAATCTCTATCATTAAAAAATTAAAATTTATAAATAACTAAGATGTAAGTCAAATTTTAATATTGTAGAGGCAAAGTAAAAAGGATGAAATTTTGATAAATATTCATAAAATAGCCTATCTAAGGGTTGTCGCGCTAGCTTTTGCAGCTTTTATATTTAATACAACCGAGTTCGTGCCGGTGCCACTTTTAAGCGACATAGCAAAGGATTTTGGCATGAGCACGGCTGATACTGGGCTCATCATCACGATATATGCGTGGAGCGTGACGATACTCTCGCTACCTTTTATGCTGCTAACTGCAAATTTAGAGCGAAGGTCGTTACTTTTAAAGGTTTTTATCATCTTTGTCGCTTCTCACGCACTTTGCGCTGTTGCTTGGAATTTTACTGTTTTAGTCATAGCTCGCGTGCTAATAGCCATCTCACACGCCATATTTTGGTCGATCACCGCCTCGCTTGCTGTTAGGGTGGCACCTATCAATAAAAGCTCGCAAGCTCTAGGACTTTTAGCACTTGGCACATCGATGGCGATGATACTTGGCTTGCCACTTGGCAGGATTTTAGGCGATAGCTTGGGCTGGCGTGTCACATTTGGGCTGATAGGGATCTTTGCTGTGGGCGTTGGCGCTTGGCTATATAAAATTTTGCCGCTTTTGCCTAGCAAAAACTCAGGCTCGCTAAAGAGTTTGCCAGAGCTTGCAAAAAATGGCTTTTTGATGGTGATATTTTTGCTAACTGCTATCGTTATCAGCGCGCATTTTAGCACCTATAGTTACATCGAGCCATTTGCTAAAGATATTAGCGGTTTTGATGGTAAATTTATCACTATATTTTTGCTTTTATTTGGCATCGCTGGCATCGTAGCAAGCGTGCTTTTCTCTAAATTTTATAAACTCATACCAAATGCTTTTACAGCTACCTCAATAGCGATCATTTTAGCCTGCTTGCTGACATTAAATTTCATCGCTACAAATGAGAGCTTGATGCTCGCGCTTGCCTTTATCTGGGGGCTTGGCATAGCTGGGATAAATATGAGCTTTCAGATAAAGGTGCTAAATTTAGCCTCAAATGCCACGGACGCTGCGATGGCGATATATTCAGCAATTTATAATATCGGCATAGGAGCTGGCGCGCTAATAGGTCATCAAACGATAGTTCATCTTGGCGAGCAAAATATCGGCAACGTTGGTAGCACTTTTGCAGCGGTTGGACTTGTCATCTTTCTCGTTGCAGCGGTTAAATTTAGGGCAAAAGAGCTCCAAAAGTAAATTAAATGAAAATTTTTATTTTAGTTTAAAAAAAGGTTTTCTGCACTAGAATTTGACCAGTTAAATTCGCTCAAAGGAGTATAAAATGGCTTTTGGGGGTATTATAATTGGTCTAGTGACCCTTTTTGTAGTGGGATATGCCATCATCAAAGGCAAATACGCGCCACTCGTTCTCTTTCTCTCTGGCGTTTTTATGCTGATCTGCTCGGTCATGCTTGGCACTGGGCACTTTATGCCAAAGCAGGCTGTGCCAACTGGAAATGAATATTTTAACATCGTAGAATTTATACGCTACATGTTCTCAAACAGGCTTTCAAACCTCGGCCTCATCATCATGTTTATGGTCGGTTTTGCAAGCTATATGACGCACATCGGAGCAAACCACGCCTTCGTTGGTATCGCTACAAAGCGCTTTAAGATGATAAAAAACCCTTACATCATGGTTTTTGTCGCATTTTTGGTCGCAAAGCTTATCAGTATGGTTATCACCAGTGCCGTTGGGCTGGGCGTTTTGTGTCTTGCTCTGCTTGGGCCAGTGCTCATCTCGCTTGGGCTAAATAAACTAACAGTTGGCTCGATCTGCGCTATGTCTGGAGCTGTTTCGCTGGTGCTTCTTGGTGCTTCGACAGCAGCCGCCGCAAAGGCTACACAGCTTAATATACTGGATTATGTATTTACATATAAAATTCCAGCCGGTCTGCCAACGACACTAGTTATTGGCATCGCTCTAGTTTTTTGGAACAGATATCTGGATAAAAAAGAGGGCTGGGTTTGCAGTGAGCATGTGGGCGATGTTATGGAGTTTGAGGGGACAAAGGACGAGCTTAAAGATGCACCTAAAATTTACGCACTACTGCCATTTTTACCGATGATATTAGTCGTTGTGTTCTCACGCTACGCTATCACTTCTATCAAGCTTGATATTTCAGCCATTATCATCATCTCAGTTGTCATTGCCATGATATTTGAGGTGGTAAGGTGTGGGTTTAAATTTGACGTTATTGCTGATGGGCTCAAGGTCTTTTTTAACGCTATGGGTAAGAGTTTAAGCGGCGTTGTCGTTTTAATTATCGCAGCTGGTGTCTTTGCAGAGGGCTTTAAGGCTCTTGGTATGATAGATGCGATCATAAAACTCGCAAATACTCTAGGATTTGCTGGCTTTGGCATGTCGGTACTCTTTGTCGTTATCACAACGATAGTTACCATCATCTCTGGCTCAAACGGAGCGAGCTTTTATCCGCTCATAGAGATGGTGCCGCAAATCGCATCTAAACTAAACGTGAGCTCAGTCATGCTGGTACTTCCTATGCACCAAGCCTCAACGATCGCCCGTCCGATCTCGCCAGTATCAGGCGTAGTCATCGCCATAGCCGGCATGCTAAAGTGCAGCCCAATGGATATCGTAAAGCGCTGCAGTGTGCCTGCTATTTTGGGACTAGTAAGTCATCATATTTTTGTATTTTTACTTTCATTGTGAGGACGGTATGAAGCGAGTTGTTTGGGACTTTAGCGATGCTTATGGCGACATTGATAGTGCTAAATTTAAAGAGGCGTTTGAAAATTTAGAGGCTCTTATCTTAAAGGCTAGAAATTTAGCCAGCAAAAAAGAAGGTTTAAGCTTAGCCATAAATGCTTATGAGCTTGCTTTTGGCGAGCTAAATTCGCTTTTGGCGTTTTGCAGGTGCAAGGCGAGCAATGACGTAAAAGACGAGCGAGCAAGCGCTGCGGAGATCCCACTTTTGATGAGTGGAGTAAATTTAGAAAAAACAAAGCTAGCCATTTTTAATGCCATTGACGAGCTTGAAGGCTCAAATTTATTCTTTAAAAGTGGTGAGTTTGAAAAGATAAAGCCACTTTATGATGAATACAAAAATAGCTATCAGCGTATGCTTAGCACAAAAAGTGGCGAAATTTATGATCAAATTTCACTTAGTAACTTTGCGCCGCTTTACGGCATATTTAGGCACCTAAACAACCTCATATCAGTAAAAGCAGTAAATAGCTCTGGCGAAGAAAGCACCTATAGCTACTCAAAATGCGCTGGCGTTTTAAAAGGCTCACCAGATCAAACTCTAAGAAAGAGCGTCTTTTGCGGGCTAAAAGAGCACTATGAAAAGCATGCAAATTTATACGCAGACTTGCTAAATATGCTAGCTGGATTTAGGCTTAATAAATTTAATGCCGCAAAAACCGACTTTTTAACGCCAAGTCTGGAGCAAAATAAGATCAGCAAAGATACGCTTGATGCGATGTTTGAGGCAGTTTGTATGAGGCTAGAGAAGATAAGAGAGTGTGTGAGTCTTAGAGCGAAGTACTTTCCAAACGGCGAAATTTACGCTTGTGACCTTTTGGCTCCCTCGCCATTTGCTAACAAGGATAAATTCTCCTACGAGGAGGCTATAAATTTGATCCTTGCAGCACTTAGCAAGCTAGGTATTGAAGCTTGCGAATTTGTTAATATGATGCTAGAAAAGGGCTGGATAGAGGCCGAGGGGCGTGACAATAAAACGGCTGGGGCATTTTGCGTTTGGCTTGGCAAATTTAAGCAGCCACGCCTCTTTTCAAGCTATACAGGTGCTCTATCTCACGTGATACAGCAGGCTCACGAGCTGGGTCACGCTTGGCACTACTGGCTCATGCGCGACATCTGCGCACTTCATCAAAAGCCGCCTATGAGCCTAGCTGAGTGCGCTAGTACATTTAATGAAGCCCTGCTTAGAAATCACCTTAGAAAAAGTAGCAGTAATGATAAATTTTGCTTTGATATCCTTTGGCAGGAGCTAAAGTCAGCGGCAAATTTCATGTTAAATATCGCCGTTAGATATGAGTTTGAAAGCGCCTTTTTAAAAGCTAGGCAAAATGGCGTTGTGAGCGTTAAAGAGATAGAAAATTTCATGCAGATAGCGTGGGATAAATTTTATGGCGAGACGACAAAAGATAGTGAGAGCATTTTGCCTTACTTTAAGCTGCATTTTTACAAAACAGATCAATACATCTACAACTATCCTTATATGATCGGCTATTTGATATCGCAGTTTTTAATAAGCGAATTTGAAAATGATAGCGGTAAATTTCTGGTAAGATATAAGGCATTTTTGATAGATAGTGGGGTGATGAGCGTTGAAGATCTTTTGCAAAAACACTTCAAAAAAGATGCCAGAAGAAGCGAATTTTGGCTTCAGTGTGTGGACCATGCTTTGGGCTACGCAGATGAGTTTAAAAAGCTAGAAAAGAAAATTAACTTTTAAATTTAACCTCCCAAAACAACCAAAAACGTTACAAATTTCTACAAATAAGTGATAATAAATATCATAACTAAGAATAATTTTAGCTAAGCTTTTTTATAATCGTTATCAGAAAAACAAATAAAAATTAGGAGCTTGTTATGTCAGTTTTAGTTATCGGAGCAGATGAGATCACGCCTATTAAGGCGGTTTTGCATGATTTGGGCGCTGAGAAGATAGAGCACTGGGATGCTAGAAATGAAAACCGCGTAAATCGCAAGCCGATCCCGCAAGATACTGAGTGCGTGGTGATGCTCACTAGCTTTTTAAACCACAACACGATGAAGACTATTAAAACTCAAGCAAAAAAGAGAAATATTCCTATCGTTTGTGCCAAAAGAAGCGTTAGTTGCGTATTTTGCGAGTATTGTAAGGTCTTTGGACTAGATAAGGAATTTGGATGCAAAGAATAATCGATGAAGTTCGGGTTTTTATCAGATATTGGCGAAATAACTCCAAGTATTTTTGCAAAGCTTGACAAGCTTTCGCGTGCGAAAATTTTCATCGCACTTTATAATGTTGGCGTTGAAAGCGAGCTAAAGATCCCGCTTTCTTACGCTAAATTTCTAAATTTCAAAGACATTTTTGAGGCTAGGATAAATTTCTTACTGCGTGATAAATTTTTAAATTTCAAACCAGTTGATAGCTTTTGCATACCTTCAAACGTCGTTATAAATGCTTACTTGCAAAATGATTTTAAAGGGTTAAGATTTGTAGCAAAAGAGCCAAAGATGGCAGCTGCAAAGATGATAAAGATGCTTTATAGAAGCGGGGAATTTGAGTTTTTCATTGACGCAGCGCAGATGTTTTGCCAGTTTGTTTATGATAAAATACGCCTCCGCCATCAGGACAAAGAGGTCGTGCTAAATGGCGGTGTCATCTCGGTCAAAAAAGATGGCAAAAATTTACTCAGCGTCATGCCAAGCTTTAAAAGAGTGAGCTTTGATGATATGAGAAATTTAAACGACGACATCGATGCAGCCGTTTGCGCGCTTGGTCACGAGTGCGAGATGGTCTATATCGTTTGCCCTAGAAATGAGGAATTTAGGCGGCACGTTGAGGTTAGACACTGCTTTGCTAGAGGGTGCATAAAGCTCGTGCCTTATACGATTATTAGTAAAATTTTTTAAAAAGGATAAAAATGATAGGTATAGTTTATGGAAGCAGCATGGGAAATACCGAAGATGCAGCAAAACTTATAAGCGAGGGCTTGGGCCTTGAAAACGAGCTTTTAAACGTCTCTGACGTGGACGCAGCGAAGCTAAATGGCTTTGATAAGCTCATCCTTGGCACATCGACTTGGGGTAGCGGCGATCTTCAAGATGACTGGGATGCGTTTGATTTTAAAGCGTTAAATTTAAGCGGTAAAACAGTCGCTGTTTTTGGCATGGGCGATAGCGAGAGCTACTCTGATGAGTACTGTAACGGCATGGCAAAGCTTTACGATGAGGTCGTAAAAGCAGGTGCAAAAGTAGTTGGCGAAGTTAGCACTGATGGATATACATTTGATGGCTCTGATGCCGTAAGAGGCGGTAAATTTGTAGGTCTAGCGCTTGATGCTGATAATCAGAGCGACAAGACTGAGGGTAGAATTTCAGCTTGGATCGAGCAGATAAAACCATACTTTGCGTAATTAATTTAGCTAGATCTTCTAGCTAAATTTATATATCCATAGCCGAGATGAAGCTTTTTATCCTCTCATTTTGGCTGTTAAAAAACTCATCTACCAAGCCATCAAAGGCGATCACACCTTTATCTAAAAACAAAATTCTATCAGCTATCTTTCTAGCAAAATTCATATTGTGAGTGACGATGATCATAGACTTTTTCTCTTTTGCAAGAGATAAAATGACCTTTAAAACTTCAGCCTCAAGCTCTGGATCAAGCGCACTTGTAGGCTCGTCAAGTAGCAAAAAGTATGGATTTACAGCTAGCGCTCTAGCGATGGCCACGCGCTGTGCTTGTCCGCCTGAGAGCCTATTTGGATAGGTATCTTCTTTGTGGCTAAGACCCACTTTAGCTAAAAGCTCTTTTGCCTCTTTTATCGCTTCGTTTTTATCCTTTTTTTGAACGTAGATCGGAGCTTCGGTGACATTTTGAAGCGCTGTTAGGTGCGGGAAGAGGTTGAAGCTTTGAAAGACCATGCCTGTTTTTTTACGAATTTCTAAAAGATCTTTTGAGCTAAGCTTCTCTTTAAAATTTACACTCCTATCATCTACCTCTAAAGTGCCACTTTGTGGGATCTCAAGTAAATTTATGCATCTAAGAAGCGTTGATTTGCCACAACCAGATGAGCCAACTATCACGGTCGTTTGCCCCTCTTTAAAGCTTGTATTTATGTTATCTAGCACCAAATGATCGCCGTAAGATTTGCTTATATTTTTAAAATTTATAGCCATTAGACATACCTTGAGACAGCTTTTTCAAGCCTTGATTGAAGATAGGTTAAAAGTGTGCAAACCGCTAAATAGATGAGCGCTGCTAGAATGTAGAGGATGAGTGGCTCAAAGGTCCTTGCTGCGATCCTTTGAGCGACCATAAACATATCTACCATCGTTATAGAAGCTGCTAGTGAAGTGTCTTTAACAAGGCCTATAAATGTGTTTGAAAGCGGAGGGAGCGAGATCCTCACTGCTTGAGGTGCGATGATGCGCTTTAAAATTTGATAGTGTGTCATGCCAAGCGATGTGGCAGCTTCCCACTGACCTTTTGGCACAGAAAGTATGGCAGCCCTTACAGACTCAGACGCATAAGCGCCCACGTTTAGGCTAAATGCGATAGTGGCCGCACTCCAAGTATCAAGCGTGACGCCGATGCTAGGAAGCCCGTAAAATACGATGAAAAGCTGCACAAGAAGCGGCGTGCCACGAAATATCCAAACATAGGTGGCAAATATAAATTTTAAAATTTTTATATTTGAAAGCCTTGCTACTGCTGTGATAATGGCGATGACAAGCCCTAGCGAAAACGAGAGCAAAGTAAGTGGGATCGTCACTTTTAAAAGTGCGATGATCATCGGTAGCGTCGAGCTTGAAACAAGCTCGATCACTCTATCTAAATTTTCCATTTTTGCCTTGTTGGTTTATAAATTTATTTTGAGACGTCTTTGCCAAAGTAGCTTTTCGAGATGGCTTCTAGTTTTCCTTCTTTTGAAAGTTCGTTTAGTGCATTTGAAATTTGCTCTGCAAGTTCGGCGTTGTCTTTTTTGACAGCTGCTGCTGTGTAGTCTTTCTCGTCAAGTGAGGCAGCTATCTTTACAGGTGCGTTTGGACGCTCTTTTATGAAGTCGTAAAATACGATGTTATCTCTTACAACAGCATCTACACGCCTTGATATAAGAAGCTCCATGCTTTTAGCAAAACTGTCTGTTACGATGTGCTCAGCACCGTATTTTACAGCGACTTTTGCCCAGTTGCTAGTCGCTGAGTCGGCATCTTTTTTACCTTTTAGATCAGCAAAACTTTTTATATCGTTATTATCTTTTCTAGTGATGATAGCGCCAAATGTCACAGTATAAGGCACTGAAAAAGCATACTTTTTCTTTCTCTCATCAGTTATGCTAACTTGATTAAACACAACATCTGCTTTGCCAGCGTCAAATGCTGCTAGCATCGCGTCCCAAGGAGCTGTTAGAAACTCAACTTTTAAATTTAACTTTTTTGCTACTGCTCTTGCGATATCTACGTCGTATCCCACTAGCTCATTTTTGTCATTATAAAATGTAAAAGGCGCGTAAGTGCCTTCTGTCGCTACTGTTAGCACGCCATCTTTTATAGTTTTTGCTTGCAAATTTAGAGCCATTGCAAGCACTGCTACTACTTTTAATAAATTTGTAAATTTCATTTTGATCCTTTATTTTGAAATATCTTTTCCAAAATATTTCATCGAAATTTCGCTTATTTTGCCCTCGGCTTTTAGCTCATTAAGCGCTTTGTTTATCGCTTCTAGTAGCTCGGTGTTGCCCTTTTTAAGAAGTGCAGCTGTTGGCATCGGCTCGTTGCTAGTGTATGCGATCTTGAGCGGTGCATTTGGGCGTTGTTTGATGTAGTCAAAAAATGTGACGTTATCATTTATCGTATCGTCAGCTCTTTTTGAGATGATAAGCTCCACACCTTTACTAAAGCCATCAGCCACGACCACTGTTGCGCCGTTTTTCTCAGCTATCGCTGCCCAGTTGCTAGTTGCAGAGTGCACGCTTTTTTTACCCTTTAGATCAGCAAAACTTTTGATGTCGTTATTGTCTTTATGCACGACTATTACGGGATATGGCATGGTGTAAGGCACGCTCATATCATACTTTTTCTTTCTATCTTCGTTTATGCTAACTTGGTTAAAAACAACGTCTGCTTTGCCAGCGTCAAATGCCGCAAGCATCGCATCCCATGGGGCTGTTAGAAACTCTATCTTTAAATTTAGCTTCTTTGCAACAGCTTTTGCGATATCTACGTCATATCCTACTAGCTCGCCCTTTTCGTCATAAAATGAGTAAGGTGAGTAAGTGCCTTCAGTTGCAACTATAAGCTCACCTTTTTTGATAGTTGAAGCATTTAAATTTAAAGCTAAAAAAGCACCTGCGATAAAGCCAAAAATGGGCTTAAAATTCATTGATTCTCCTTATTTAGAAATGTCTTTGCCGAAGTATTTAAGCGAAATTTCGCTTAAAACTCCTTCTTTGCTAAGCTCATTTAGGGCATAATTTATCTTATTTAGTAGCTCTTTGTTACCTTTTTTAACAATCGCGGCCGTATACATCGGCTCATCGCCAGCTTCGATGATCTTTATAGGGGCGTTTGGATGTTGTTTGATGTAGTCATAAAACATCACAGCATCATCTATCGTATCATCAGCTCTTTTTGTGATGATCAAATTTATCTGATCGCTCAAACTATCAGCCACAACTAGCTTGGCGCCATACTTTTCAACTGTCGGTATCCACATGCTATTTACTGAATGCACGCTTCTTTTGCCTTTTAGATCAGCAAAACTTTTGATGTCACTATTATCTTTATGCACGACGATGGCCGAGTAAGAGACCATATATGGCACGCTGTAGTCATACTTTTTCTTTCTCTCGTCTGTTATGCTTACTTGGTTAAACACCACGTCCGCCTTGCCAGCGTCAAATGCCGCAAGCATCGCATCCCATGAAGCTTCGATAAATTTTGGCTTTACGCCTAGTTTTTTAGCCACGGCTCTTGCTATCTCCACGTCATAGCCCATTAGCTCATCTTTTTCATTGTGAAATGAAAATGGCGAATAAACGCCTTCCGTTGCTATCCTTATAACGCCATCTTTTTTGATCTGCTCGTAAGAATTTGCCAAGGCAGAATTTAAAGAGAGCAAACAGCCAACTACGCAGAGCGCACCAAATTTAAAAGCACTAGAAAATTTCATACAAAACTCCTTCATAGAAAAAATAAAATCAATAACGGAATTTGCAAAAAAAGATAAAAATTTAAGATTTATGCAAATGTCAGTCGCAACTGCGACCTATGTGATATTTTGGCGCTATTTTATCACAAAAATAAAAGGGCGGCACCTCACTCCGCTAAAAGTGAGACCGCTAGAGCTTTTACCCCCTTAAAATCAACCTTGCCGCTTGCAAGCGTTGGGATATCATCAACGATAAATATATAACTTGGCATCATTATAGGAGCTAGGCTGCTTTCTTTTAAAATTTGCTCGATATTCTCAGGCTCTGTGCCACTTTTTACTAAAAGTGCGATCGCTTCACCTTTTTTGCTATCTGGCACGTTTGCGCTGCTAAAGACGACGTCGCCCCCAAGCACCTTTGCAAGCTCTTCTTCGACACTTCCAAGGCTTATCATCTCGCCGCCTATCTTGGCAAATCTTGAATACCTATCGACGATAAACACAAAGCCGTTTTCATCGATGTGGCCTTTATCGCCAGTTTTATAGTATCTTACGCCATCAATGTGCGTGATGACCTCGCTTGTTTTAGCTTCGTCATTTAGATAGCCCTTCATCACCTGCGAGCCGCCGATGACGATGAGCCCGTCTGTGCCAGTTTCTAGCTCTTCAAGCGTTTCTGGGTCGATTATCTTGATGATAGTGCCAGGCAGAGGCATGCCAACGCTGCCAGGTCTATTAAATGTAAGCTCTTTTAGGCTCTCTTTTTCTAGGATATTTGGCATATTTACAGCAGCTACTGGCGCCGTTTCGGTCGCGCCATATCCTTCATAAATTTCTATGCCAAATTTGAGCCTAAACTCGTCTTTTATCTCAGGTTTTAGCTTTTCAGCCCCAGCTACGACCATTCTGGCACTTTGAAACATCAGCGGATGAAGCTTTTTGTTTCTGGTGTAGAGCCTAAAGAACGTTGAGGTGCCAAAGATGATGCTAGCGCTGTGTCTTGCGGCCATTTTGCCGATAGTAGCTCCGTCTGTTGGGTCAGGCACGCTTACCATTTTTATGCCCTCGCAAAGTGGCATGAGCGTGGTGACTGTTAGGCCAAATGAGTGAAATACTGGGAGCGAGTTTAAGATCACGTCGTCTTTTTTGAAATTTAGAAGTTCGCTTATTTGCTTAATGTTTGCAAGTAAATTTTTGTGGCTTAGCTCGATGCCTTTTGGCTCGCCTTCGCTGCCGCTACTAAATAAAATGGTAGCCGTATCCTCTAAGCTTACACGCTTGAAATAGCAAAGCTTAATAAGCCAAACTGGAGCAAAAAACGCGGTTAAAAGTGCTAAAAATTTCTCTTTTTTTGAGACGCTGGCTGAGAGATCTTCTGCAAATTTAGCCTTGCCGCTCATCGCATCTTTTAGATCAAAGCCCTTAAGTGCGAGCTTTTCAAGAAATTTACTTGAGGTGATCACCGTGTTTATATTTGCCTTTCTTAGGGCGTGATTTAGCGAGGTAACATTAAGCGTATAGTTTAAATTTACGCTCACTTTGCCCCTGGCAAGAAGCGCCATATTTACTATCGCTGCGATGCTTGAGCTAGGCAGCAAGATGCCTATATTTTTCTCATCTTTTAGCTCTCGTTTGAAAATTTTGATAAAGACTAAAACGGCTGTTATAAATTTCAAGTTGCTTAAATTTAGCCCAGTGCTGTCGCTCACGCACTCTTTAAATTTATTTTCTTTTGCGTTATTTAGCCATTCCTCTGTTAGTGGTTTTTGCCTTGAGATAAAGCTCTCCCATGATGAAAAGCTAAGCTCAAGCACCTTTTGCTTCATCTTTGCAGCGTTTATAAATGTAGTTATTGGCTTGCCAAAGGCGACGATGATGTCGCGTCTGCCATTTTTAGAAGTGAGGTCTTTGTAAAATTTACTAGCTCTTGAAAAGCTCGAACCCCAAAGACCACGAAGATAAAATGGCACGATGCAAATTTCTTCTAGATCTCTGATGATAAGCTCAAAGCCCTTTTGAAATTCATTTATCTGACCGTTGTAGCTGATGTGGCCCTCTGGGAAAAGTGCGACCACTTCGCCATTTTTTAGGCACTCTCTAACTAGCTCGATCGACTCTTTGCTAGCCCCTGCGCCTATTGGGATCACTTTAAAAAATTTAAAAATTTGCTTTAGATACCATTTGTTATAGATCGTTCTATACATGACAAATCTTATGCCCCTTGGGCTTGCAGCTTGCAGCACGAGCCAGTCGATCCAGCTGATGTGATTGCCAAGAAGTAGCGCGCCGCCACTTTGTGGTAAATTTTGAAGTCCCTCAACGAAAAAGCGGTACTTTGTCTTTAAAAATGGCAGTAAAAGCAGCCTTGTAAAAAGGTGTGGAAGCTGCAAAATGGCGTAAAAACTGCCGAGCAAGCAAACAAGCGCTGTAAAGACAAAAAGTCCAGTGGTTGAAATTTCAAAATATACTAAGCCTATGCCAATGGCTAGAAATAGCAGCATTGAGACGTTTTGTAAGAAGTTGTTTGCCGCCATTATCTTACCGGTGCTCTTTTGTGGGGCGAAATACTGGATCATCGCATTTAGCGGCACTATAAATATGCCTCCAAAAAAGCCAAATGCAAATGAGCTAAGGCTCACTACGCCGATGCTTGAGCCAAATGCGAAAAATAATAGCGAGAAAAATATACCAATAGCGCCCATCGGCACGATGCCAAGCTCGATATGAAGCTTTGACATAGAGCCAGCCACGTATGAGCCAAATGCTATGCCTATGGCGCTTACTGCAAGGATGGCTTGCACTGCTAGAGAGCTGTCGTCATTAAAAACTGCCTTGTAGTGAGCTGGAAAAGCTGCGATGATGATCTGAGAAATTCCCCAAAATATGCTAAGACCAGCGATGCTTAGCCAGATATTTTTATCTGATCTTACCTCTTTTAAATTTTCTCTTAAGTAGCTAAGGCTGATGTATCTTTTAAGCTCAAATTCTCCGCTTTGTTCGTTCGTTTCGCTGATATAAGGTAGCTTGTAGGCAAAAAATGCTTCAAGTGCGCTAAATACGACTAAAAAGATGCCGATAGGATAGACGCTTTTTAAAATTTCTTCTGAGTTTTCGCCTTGGATGTATAAATTTTCAAATATAAATGAAAACAAAAATGAGCTAACAAGTATCGCTACGATGGTGAGTGCTTGGATGATGCCGTTTGCTGTGCCAAGTCGCTCAGTGCCGACAAGTGCTTTGATGATGCCATATTTTGCTGGCGAGTAGATCGCACTTTGAGCAGCTAGTATGAGAGTGAGCGCAAATGCAACGCCAAAGGCACCCAAAAGGTAGCTAATAAGCACCGCAACGCTGATAACAACGCCAAAGACGGCGCATATTCTAATAACCTTTGTCTTTGCAAATTTGTCATTTATAAAGCTTGAAGGCGAAAATAAAAATATAAATGGAAGCAAGATCATCGCATTTATAACGGCTGTCAGGATAAAAAGCGTGTCGCCTGAGTAGGTCTTTAAAAGGACGTTTTGAATTGTTATTTTGTGCGCTAGATCGACACTTGCGTTTAAAAATGCGATCGCAAGGTAGGGCAAAAAGCCAGTGACTTTTAGTAAATTCCTCATGAATAAAGCCTTTTTGGATTTAAAATTTTGTAAATCTAACAGCAAAATATTTAAAATATCATTAATAAAAAACTCTAGCCATAAATTTTGTGGTGAAATTTCTTTGAAAAAATTTAAATTTTATATGCTTTTTGATAAAATCCGCCTATCAAAAATAAGGAAAAATTTATCATGGACTATGAAATCATCGTCGTTGGCGGCGGACATGCTGGCATTGAGGCAAGTCTTGCGGCTGCTAGAATGGGCAAACAAACTTTACTGATCACGATCTTAGCCGAGCAAATAGGCGCTGCAAGCTGTAACCCAGCCATCGGAGGCCTCGCAAAAGGACATCTTGTAAAAGAGATCGACGCGCTTGGCGGTCAGATGGGGCTTACGACTGACGCTGTTGGTATCCAGTTTCGCGTGCTAAATGAGAGCAAAGGCCCAGCAGTACGTGGTAGCCGCGCTCAGATCGATATGGATAGATACCGCGTTTATATGAGAAATTTGCTTTTAAACACTCCAAATTTAGAAATTTCTCAAGAGATCGCCACTGAAATTTTAAGCGAAAATGGCGAAGTAACTGGCGTTAAAACCCACCTAAATAACATCTATAACGCAAAAAAAGTGATAATTACAACTGGCACATTTTTAAACGGGCTAATCCACGTTGGATTTAACAAACTTGAAGCTGGCCGTGTTGGCGAGCTAAGCGCAAAGGATCTAAGCTCTAGCCTAAGAGAGCTTGGGCTAAATTTAGGCAGGCTAAAGACTGGAACATGCCCAAGGATCGACGCAAAAACGATAAATTTTGAAATTTTAGAAAAGCAAGATGGTGACGCAAAGCCAGTTGCATTTAGCTTTAGAACTAAAAATTTCTCCCCAACGCAGCTACCATGCTACATCGCCTATACAAACGAAACCACGCATGAGATAATCCGCTCAAATTTCGATAAAGCACCACTTTTTACAGGTCAGATAGAGGGTATCGGACCAAGATATTGCCCAAGTATTGAGGATAAGATAAACCGCTTTGGCGACCGCGATAGGCACCACCTTTTCATCGAGCCTCAGACCCTTGAAGCGACAGAATACTACATAAACGGCTTTTCAACGAGCCTGCCTTATGAGGTGCAAGTGCAGATGCTCCGCTCTGTAAAGGGCTTTGAAAATGCCAAAATAGTAAGGCATGGATACGCCATAGAGTACGACTACGTCGAGCCAACGCAGCTAAAACACAGCCTTGAGACCAAAAAGGTAAAAGGGCTATACTTGGCTGGGCAGATAAATGGCACGACTGGATACGAGGAGGCCGGCGCTCAAGGGCTAATGGCTGGTATAAATGCAGCGCTTTCACTTGATAACAAAGAGCCGCTCATCTTGCGCCGTGATGAGGCGTATATCGGCGTTTTGATCGATGATCTTGTCACAAAAGGGACAAAAGAGCCATATAGGATGTTTACGAGTAGGGCGGAGTATCGCTTGCTTTTGCGTGAGGAAAATGCTATTTTAAGGCTTGGCGGGTATGGTCATGAGCTTGGGCTGCTTGATGATGAGACTTTTAATGAGATAGAAAATATAAGAAGAAATTTAAAAGAGGGGTTAGAGTTTTTAAACGAGACTCAGATCACGCCAAGCAAGGCAAATTTAGAACTTTTAGCAAGCCTTGATGAAGAGCCGATCAGCCAAAATGTGAGCCTACAAAAGATAGTCGCTAGAAAGAGCTTCACGGCTGAGAAACTAAGAAAGCTTGATGAGAGATTTGTAAATTTAGACGATGCGAGCATGGATCAAATTTTAACCGAGTGCAAATATCAGCACTACATCAGCGAGCAAAAAAATCAGATAGAAAAAATGAAAGATATGATGGATGTGAAAATCCCTGAAAATTTCGACTTTAGAAGCATAAGCGGACTTAGCAACGAAGTGGTCGAAAAGCTTGAGAAATTTGCCCCGCCAACGCTCTTTGCGGCGAGCGAAATTTCGGGTATCACGCCAGCAGCGATTGACATTTTGCATATCTACATAAAGATGAGCGAACGCAAATGATGACAAAATGAATAATTTAATATTAGCCTATATAATCAGGTTTTTAAAAATACCATTGTTTGTACTTTCCCCTTTTATTCTATGTAATATATTGTATGGACTATTTTGTAGATACGTTTACAACCCATTTGAAGCAAATAGAATTTATATATTTATAAAGTTACATGAAGATAATCCTATAATTATGTTCTTAGATAGTTTATTTTATAAAACTTACTCTATTATAAGTAACATAGATATACTAAGGAATGTTCAAAGTATTTTTATGCCTGTCAATAGTATATTATTTGTAGTAGATTTGTTGTATTTGTTATATTTCTCAATTACAGGTACAGGCATTATTATTATCCTTATTTTTTTTAAAAAACTAAATAAGCTTAATATGATTAGAAAAAATACAAATTTTTTTAGAAGTCTTGCCAATAATTACATCGAAATAAAATTATTAGATATTGAAATCAGACTTTTGATGACAGATAATATTGCATGGTATTTAGCGCAATTTTCATTATTTTTTTTCTTTGGATATATACTGTACCCATATATAATGGAAGTATATATTGTTATATTAGACAATATTATGACTTTGTTGCCGATACCTTTTATTGGCATATTGTCTACTTTTTTTCTAATTTTTGTCGTGTTAACTACCCCACTAATAAGTCTTATTGTTTCTTTTTCTCTTATGAGAATATTTTTCAAAAAAAATATTCTCATAAACCTTTTTCAAAAAATTATTATAAAAAATTTTATACAACTAAATAATATTGAGAAAGAAAAATATGGAAAAAATACAAATACTCTAAAGAGGATAGCTATTTTTAATAACCCAATAATAAAAAATACTTTTAAAAACTATAAAAAATGAGTTTTTATTTATTATTAATATGATTTTTATTGATATCAATAAAATTGGTTTTGACTATGGCAAATACAAAAATATGTTTTTAAAATGTTTTATATTAATTTACAATAAAACAATGAAATATAAGATGACATATGTAAAAACTTATAGAAAGTAAGAGACTTCTCGTGAGAACATAAAACTTTACGCTTTTTATAGCATACGAGTATTTTTGGAAAATTACAATCATACTTAATTAAATATTATTTTTACAAACTATATTGTGAGATTATAGTTTTTTAATTTTTTGAGAGTATAATCGTTTAAATTTTATTTATAGAAAGGAAATTAATGTCAGTAAAGCAAGAAAGACGAAGCTTTATCGGCCTTGCGTTTGGTGCCGTGGCAGCTGTTGGTGGTGTGATGTCACTAGTTGCCATGAAAAAGACCTGGGATCCGCTCCCTAGCGTAAAAGCCGCTGGTTTTACAACTGTCGATCTAAGCCCGATCAAAGATGGCGAGATGAGACAGGTTGAGTGGCGTAAAAAGCCTATTTTCATCCTCAAAAAAAGTCCAGATATGGCTAAAAACGACAAGAGAGATGTTGTCGTTGGAGATGCGAGGTATGTAGTTCTTATCGGACTTTGCACGCACCTAGGATGTATCCCTGAGTATAAAGCGAGCAAGCAAATGTTTGTCTGTGCCTGTCATGGCGGCGAATTTAACGTTGATGGCGTGCAAACATACGGACCTCCACCAAGACCGCTTGATATCCCACCATTTAAGATCGATGGTACCAAGCTAGTTCTAGGCGAAACAAGCCCAGAATATGAAAAATTAGTAGCTAAAGCTTAGGAGGTTAGCGATGTCTTTATCTCACAAATCAACTGGCGTTATTGACTGGCTTGACCAACGCCTAGCTTTTACAAAGCTTATGAAGGTTTTAGTTAGCGAATACTGGATACCAAAAAATATAAATTTCCTTTGGGCGATGGGCGTTATCCTAACGACACTTTTCTTACTTTTGATCATCACTGGCTATTTGCTTATGATGTATTACAAACCAGACATACATTTAGCCTTTGATAGCGTAAATTACACTATCATGCAAGAGGTCGAGTATGGCTGGCTTTGGCGTCATATCCACGCAGTTTCAGCTTCTACGATATTTCTTATCATGTATATCCACTTGCTTACTGGACTTTACTACGGCTCATACAAAAGAGGCAGAGAGGTCATTTGGGTAAGCGGTATGGTGCTATTTATCTGCTTTTCAGCAGAGGCATTTAGTGGCTATATGCTCCCATGGGGTCAGATGAGCTACTGGGCGGCTACCGTTATCACTCAGCTTTTTGGTGGTGTGCCAGTTATCGGTGATGCTTTGGTTGAGTGGATCAGGGGCGATTACGCAGTTGGCGACTCAACGCTTACTAGATTTTTCATGCTTCACGTATGCTTGCTACCACTTGTAACTATCGTTGTTTTGGTTATCCACTTCTACTCATTAAGGGTTCCTCATGTAAATAACCTAACAAGCGAAGATATCGACTTTGACGTAGAGGCTGAGGTTTATTTGCACGGCGACAGAGCAAAAGCTAAAGTTATACCATTTTGGCCAGGATTTTTGGCAAAAGACTTTATGTATGTATCATTTTTCATGATCTTTGTCATATATCTTGTTTGCTATCACTTCAACTTTGCGATGGATCCTATCAACTTTGAGCCAGCAAATCCGCTAAAAACTCCACCACACATCTACCCAGAGTGGTACTTCTTGTGGCAATATGAAATTTTACGTGGCTTCTTCTTTGATATAGCTGGAATTTCAGCTTATAATATCGGTCTTATCGCATTTGCATTCGCAGGTGTTGCCTTTATGCTTATACCTCTTTTTGATAGAAGCGACCTTGTGGCACCAGCACACAAAAGACCACTATTTTTCGTATGGTTTTGGGTGCTAGTTGCTGACCTTATCGTATTATCTATATATGGCAAGCTCCCAACAGGCGGCATCAACGACTGGATAGGATTTTACGCGTCACTGCTATTTTTAGTGCTATTTATAATCGCACTTCCAGTTATCACAATACTTGAAAGAAAAAGGGGCTAATCATGAAAGAGCTTAAAATTTTTGCCATCGTTGTTATTCTTTCAGGTATTTTATACTGGGGTATCGAGCCTTACGCTCACACAAAGCTTCATCCGCACACTGCAAATGCTGAGTACAACTTCTCAAAAGAAGATACTGACTACGCAAAGCACTTTTTAGAGCAGAAAAAAGAAGCGCTTGAGGCTGCAAAAGCTAGTGGTAATAAAGCTAGTATAGAAGCGGCTACAAAAGACGTTGAGACAGCACAAAAAATTCTTGATGACTACACAGCTTTTTGGGCTGATATAAACTCGATCGACCTTGCAAAAGGTGACGCTGCAAAAGGCGCTGAGACATTTGGCGCAGCTGGATGCACAGGATGCCACGGCATCGAAGCAGCCGGCATGCCAGCTAGTATGGACGCTGAGACAGCTAGCCAAAGCTTTGGCGTAGTGCCACCAGATCTTAGCACAGCTGGTAAAATTTATGACGAGAGATTTTTAGCTGCACTCATCAAAAATCCAACTATGGCTGTAAAACTATCTCATAAATTTAATGACGAGCATCCTTATCCGATGACAGCATTTATGGGTGCTGGCGGCGATATAAATGCTGAGATCGCTGACATAGTTGCTTACCTTAAAAAGGTATCAGCTGACGCGGATGCAAAGAGCAAGATCACTGACGAGAAAGTATTTGCTGATGCATGTCAAAGATGCCACGATATGAAGTATGATAAAAAGTATGCTTTCAGCAACAAAGTAAGCCTTGCAGCATATATGGGCTCAAACCCACCTGATCTATCTATGATGATCCGCTCAAAAGGTGCTGACTACTTGCATAAATTTATAAACGATACTCAAAAGATGCTTCCAGGCACTGCGATGCCTAGAGTTGGCTTAAACAAAGCTGCTGAAGACGACATAGTATCTTACATAGAAAAAGTAGGCGACAGCAAAAAAGCTGAGCGCGAGAGCACAGGACTTTATGTCATGATCTACTTCTTCATCTTAGGAATTTTTGCTTGGCTTTGGAAACGCAAAGTCTGGAGCGAACTCCACTAAAATTTAAGAGCCTTTTTGGCTCTTAAATTCTCTCTAATAAATTTACATATATAAATAGGTATTCTTTAAATTTATTCTTTTATAAATTTAATCAAGCTTTTTTAAATTTATTTGACACTATTGCAAATTTTAAAACTTTCACTCACTCGCAAGAATTGACTACTGATTTTTGTATGATACTTCCATAAAATCAGAGCCGAAATTACTCGCTCATGAAATTTAAAATTTACTGAGGCTTACCGATATACAATCGCATGCAGTGCGTAGCACTAAAGCATGCCCCTCTAACGTGCGAGGGGATTGAGGGATCTAAAGGGAGATAAGGGGACGGCTTCGTAATTCAGGTCCCCTTGTCTCCCTTCTTAATAAAAAAACTGACAAATTTAATAAAGCTGTCTTTGCAAATTTTAAAACTTTCACTCACTCGCAAGAATTGACTACAGATTTTAGGTCTCGCAAAGCTTGCCACTAAAATCAGAGCCGAAATTACTTACTCATGAAATTTTAAAATTTGCCTTTATTGATCAACTAGCTTAAATTTAGAGGTTAAAAGCATTTCAGAAATTTGCTTGAATTTTGCGCATGTGATATACCGATGCTGTCTTGCATACCTAGTGTGCAACAGGTATTTGGCAAAAGATGTGGCAAATGTGAGGATATTAACAGCCACTAAGCGAGTAAATTTGTATTTTCTAGCAAATTTACTCAGCAAAAACCACATAAATTTACGCAAAACAGCTAAATTTAACTCGCCGTAAAGCCACACTAAACGGCTAAATTTCTTTGGCGATCTTGCTCATTTTGTTTATCAGCTCTTCACGCTCGCTTGATTTTAGGTTGCCGTATTGAAGCTTTGTCATCATCTGCATGAAGTCAAACTGTTTAAACATCTGCGCATCGCTCTTTAGCTCTTTTTCAAGCTTCTCATAGATCTTTTCTGTCTCTTTGTTCGCTTTTTCTAAATTTTGCAAAAAGCTTCCAGTAGCGCTTGCATCAAGGTCGTTTTTCGCTGCCTTGTTGATAGCGTTTTTTAAATTTGATAAATTTTCAGAAATTTTCATCTGCACTTCCTTTTGGATTTTAAAATTTAGAGCAAATTTTATTCCTAAATTTCATCCCACCATTTTTTTCTAGGTGGATTTTGAACGGTGAAAACCTCTCCGATCATCGGTGTTGCGTAGTTTAGCTCAAGTTTTGTAGCCGCCTTTTCAAAGCGCTTGATCGGCTCATCCCAAGCGTGATAAGAAAGATCAAATTTGCCCCAATGCACCGGCACGCCAAGCCTTGCACCAAGATCTTTTAGCGCTTGCGCTGACTCCTCTGGCTTCATGTGCAAGTAAGGCCAGCCATCGCTGTAAGCGCCATTTTCTATGAAAACTAGATCAAAGCCACCAAATTTCTCATTTATCATCTTAAAATACTTACCATATCCGCCATCACCGCTAAAATAAAAGCTAAAGTCAGCCTCCTCTACCGCCCAGCCGCCCCAAAGCGTGGTATTTCTTTTAAATGTGCGCCCGCTAAAGTGCCTTGAGGGACAAAAAGTAAAGTTTAAATTTCCTATCTTTTGCTCATTAAACCAGTCAAACTCGTAAATTTTATCTGCGTTTACGCCCCATTTTACGAGGTGAGCCTTGACGCCAAGCGGTACTAGAAATTTGGCTATCCTATCCTTTAGCTCAAGGATTGTTTTATAGTCAAGATGGTCGTAGTGATCGTGCGAGATGAGGGCGATGTCGATCACCTCTGGGTAGTCGCTAGCGGTGATGGCGTGCTCGTAGGCAAAGGGCTTGCCGCCAACTGGCAGAGGGAATGCTCGGTGCAAAACTGGGTCTGTGATGATGGTTTTGCCATCAAGCTTGCAGATTAGGCTAACGTGCCCAAGCCAGATAAACTCGCCATTTTTGAGGGCGTTTGCGTCAAATTTTAAATTTGGCAAAGGACACTTTGGCAGCTTGCCCTTTGGTGGAAAGAGCGCTTGGAGGGTGAAATTTAGCATAGATGCTTGCGGACTTTTCTTTACTAGATCGATTGTCGGCTCTAAATTTATAAAAACTTTGCCGTTAAAATTTGGCGATGCTTCCATGAGCTTTTGACTCTTAACATCTGGCGTGCCGCCAAAAACTGGGGCAAATTTTATAAAAACAAAAACTGAAGCAATAAATAAAACTATAACTATAAAAATTTCCATCAATAACCTTTTTAAATTTAAAGGTTGAATTATATTTTAGGTTTTTAAATTTCAGTTTTATTTAATAAATCCAAACTTAAAGAATTAATTTTTAAGTTTAAACTTAATTAAGATAATTTTACTCTTTTTAGTAATTATCTGTTATGAAATATTAATCTTTTTTGATTAATCACACGAAAACAACGCCGTTTAATAGCATATCTTAAACTAATATAAAATAAAAATTTAATTTCAAAAATACAAAATTTGTCAGATAGCTGACGGAATTTAATCGCCAGAAGTTATAGAATTGTTTCAAAAATTTCAGGAAGGAGCGTTTGAGATGTTAAATAAAAATTTAACTATCTCTATTCATGTGATTAACAATCACTCTATTAGTGAGCAGGGCGGTCTTGCCTTGTTTTTTAGGAGGAATTTATGAAAAAACATAAATTTGTGATTGCCGATTCTAAACGCTGCATAGGATGTGCGACCTGTATGGCTGCATGTTTTAAAAGTGCTTATGAACGCGGCAAACTATCACGTGCAAGGCTAAGCGTCTTAAGAGAAGCTAGCGGTGTTATGCCGACTCAGTGCAGGCAATGCGACGATGGCCCTTGCGCAAATGTATGCCCAACTGGAGCGTTGCGATTTAACGATAATTGCATCGAGCTTCACGAGGAAATTTGTATAGGTTGCAAGATGTGCACGATCGCTTGCCCTTATGGTGCGATAAGCTCAAGTGCAGAGCTTATGCCTTCAGTAAATTACGCTGTCGAGCCAAAATACTATCTTGAAGTAGAGTCTCAATCAGGCGCAAAAAACATCGCAGTAAAATGTGATATGTGCTTTGGCCGTGAAAATGGACCAGCTTGCGTTGATGTATGCCCAACAAGCGCTCTTATAATGGTTGATCCAGAAGAGGGTAAACATAAGCTTGGCAAGAGGATAGACTACGAAGCAGCGAATAAATTTGCTACTAAAATTTTAAACGGACAAGGAGCATAAGATGACTACGGTTTATATGCTATTTCTTGTAAGTGCCGTCGTTAGCATCTTGCTCTACTGCGCTCCAAAAGCCGCTGTTAAAGTTGGTTTTGGACTAAGTGCTATAAGCTGCTTTTATGCGATGTGTCACTTCGTTGCAAATATGGGAGTAAGTGATAGCTTTGCTCTTATGGATGGCTTTTTGTATTCGCCAAAATTTGCACTAAATCCACTTGGAAATTTCTTCAGCTTTGTCGTTGTTTTCATCGGATTTGCAAGTAGTGTTTATGGTATGAGCTATGCAGAAGAGTACATAAAAAAAGCAAATGTTGGTGTGTTTGCATGTTTGTTTAACACATTTATCCTTTCAATGCTTCTAGTAATCAGTGCTGACAATGTATTTTGCTTTGTTGTTTTATGGGAGCTTATGACTCTTGTATCATCATTTCTTATCATCGTCAATGACGGTAAAAATACACTTAAAGCGGTTATGGTATATCTTGGTATCGCACAAATCGGTGCATTTTGTATAACCTGTGGCTTGCTTATCACAGCTTACTATGCAGGAAGCTTTGAATTTAGCGCATTTATGGGTGTTAAGATGCCATTTGGCGCTTCTGCTGCTGTATTTGTACTATTCTTGGTCGGCTTTGGTAGTAAGGCTGGTATGTGGCCATTCCACGTTTGGCTTCCACAAGCTCACCCGGCAGCACCATCAAACGTTTCAGCCCTTATGTCAGGCGTTATGATTAAAGTTGCTCTATTTACACTAGTTAAATTTACACTTTACCTACCACTTAGCACATACTTTGGTCTTACAATACTCGCTCTTGGTGCAGCTAGCTCACTATTTGGTGTTTTATACGCTCTTTGCCAACACGACTTCAAAGCCTTGCTTGCTTATCACTCAGTTGAGAACATAGGCATCATCTTACTAGGTCTTGGTACTGGTATCTACGGCGTTGCAGCTGGAAATTTAACACTTGCAGCAGTAGGTTTTCTAGCAGGTTGCTACCACGTAGTTAACCACGCTATATTTAAAGGTCTGCTTTTCCTTTGCGCTGGTTCAGTTATCCACGCTACTCATACACAAAATATGGACATCCTTGGTGGTCTTGCTAAAAAAATGCCATGGACAAGCCTTGGTATGTTTATAGGTATCATGGGTATCGCAGCTTTACCTCCAGTAAATGGCTTTGTTTCAGAGTGGTTTACATATCAAGGTATGCTTCAAGGTGCTATGGGAGAAGGAACATTAGTTAGATATGCATTTACACTTGGCGTTGTAGCTCTTGCGCTAACAGGCGTTTTGGTTGGTATGCACCTTAAACTTTACGCTGTTATCTTTGCAGGTACTCCAAGAGATCAAAAAATTTGGGAAAATGCTAAAGAGAGTCCGATAGGTATGGTTCTTGGTATGATCATCCTAATGATAGGCTGCGTTGGCTTTGGTCTTGGCGCAAACTACATAGTTGATTACATCATGCAAGCTGTAAATTCTATCGCTATAAGCGACTATAAAGCTAGCCTTGGTGCTATAAATGTAACTTCACCTATGGGCAGCATGATCTCAACTCCACTTATCGCTTTAGTCCTATGTGCGACTATGATTTTGCCATTTATCATCCTTGCTGTTATGAAAGCAAACAGAGATAAACCGCGCGAAACTGATCCTTGGGCTTGTGGCTTTAAATATAGCTCACGTATGCAAATGACAGGTGGTCCATTCACTGGCGACCTTAGAAAGATTATGCAATGGCTATTTAGAGCTGATAAAAAAGTAGTTACTAGAAATTATTTTGACGCGGTTGAGTATCACAACCATCCAAAAGATATTTGGTGGGGAATGTTTTATGAGCCAGTCATTAAATGGTGTGTGAAATTTGCTGATAAGTTAGGTATCGTTCAAAGTGGTTATACAAATGTATATGCACTTTATATCTTGCTATATCTTTGTGTCATACTTGCTGTGGGCTACTTTTTAGTTTAGGAGACGAAAATGCAAACTATACTTTTAATGATATTTCAAGTAGTCGTTATCGTTTTGGTAGCTCCTTTGTTTGATGGTATGGCAAGAAAACTTAGAGCTAAACTTCAATCAAAACAAGGTAGCGATTTCTTTCAAACATATCGCGACATTATAAAGCTTTTTAGAAGAGGAAGAACCGTCCCTGAGTGCTCTCACTGGGTATTTAGATGGGCTCCATTTTTCCTTTTTGCAACTTCAGCTGCAGTGCTAGCTGCTATACCTATCACTTATAGCAAAGACACTGTATTTGGAGCATATTCAGATATATTTGTTATCCTCTATCTTGGTGCGCTACTTAGATTTGTATTTGGTGCAGCTTCAATGGATAGCGGCAACCCATTTGCAGCAACAGGTGGCGGCAGGGAGCAAATGCTTGGTGTTTATGTTGAGCCAGTTATGATTATGTGCTTGATCGTAGTTATGCTTGCAGCTAAAACATCAAATTTAGTTGAGATCCAAGAAATGGTAAGAACTGGCGTTATCGGATATCAAATTCCAAGTTTTGCCGTTGCTTCTATCGCATTTTTGTGGTGTATGTATGTTGAGACTGGTAGAAAGCCATTTGACTTAGCTGAAGCAGAACAAGAGCTTCAAGAGGGTGTTCTTGGTGAGTATGCTGGTAGCGACCTTGGCTTAGTTCAAGCATCACTTATATTAAAACAGTTTGCTATGATCGGACTTTTCCTAAGCATATTTGAGCCATGGAATTTTAGCAATCCTTTCTTAGCTATTATCGTTTTTGTGATAAAAACTGGAGTATTTTACGTCGCAGCTGTATTTATAGACAACTTTGGACCACGCTTTAAAATGACTTCATCTTTACGCAAAAATGCTCTTGGTGCACTTGCTATTTCGTTTGTTGCACTAACACTTTATGTAGTAGGAGCGTGAGATGCAAACACTAGATATATTAGCCATTTGCATGATCGTAACTTCGCTTGCGGTTTTTGGTCTTAGAAGCTTGAAACTCTCAATCATCGCTTATGCGATAGAGACACTACTTTTAGTTAGTATATTTTTCTTGCTATCTGAGAAATTTAACGCTGAGCAGCTAAAAACTTGGGCGATCGTTGCGTTTTTTACCAAAGTTCTTTTCGTGCCAGGAATTTTGTTCTGGCTTATCAAAAAACTTGGCGTAGTTAGCGAAGATGAGCCAGTTGGTGGATTTTTTGTAAGTCCTGTTATTGCTATGGGATTTTCTCTAGCTCTTTCAATGAGTATCCACCCTATATTTTTAAAATTCTCTCTTATCAAAGAAGAGATCATGCTAATCGCTGCTGGAACAGTCTTTATGATGGGAATTTTTGGCTTTATGCTAAGAAACTCATTTATAAAACAAATTCTAGCTTACTGCTTGTTTGAAAACGGTATCCACCTAAGCCTTGCTCTAATGGCTTACAACTCACATGAGCTAGTTGAGCTTGGAATTTTAACAGATGCGATATTTGCTGTTATTATCATGAGCGTTCTAGCGATTAGATTTTATAAAGCTTATGATAGCTTAGATACTTCTAAAGCTTCAAATTTAAGGGGTTAGAGATGGATAGTTTAGCTTTAATACTTATCTTACCGCTCCTTGGTGCTTTGATCTTGTTTTTAAGTCCTAAAAACTATGCAGTACTTAGCGGACTTCATGTCTTGTTTTCTGCTGCGACATCAGTGGCTTTACTTAACAATGTTCTTAAAGTTTTAAGTGGCGGAACTTTTTATAGTTTTGATAAATTTTTATTCTTAGATAGCTTAGGCTGTGTTTTCTTGGTGCTTATCGCTGTAACTGGATTTATAGTAAATTTCTACTCTATCCATTACATGAGATGGGAACTTGAAGATGGACACATCCACTTAAGCGATCTTAAAAAATACTACGCACTAAGCCATGTATTTATCTTTACAATGACTTTAAGCGTTATTTGCAACAACGTTGCGTTTATGTGGGCAGCTATCGAGGCTACTACACTAGCTTCTGTATTTTTGGTTGCTATACACAAAGATCAAAAATCAACAGAGAGTGGTTACAAATACATCGTTCTTTGCTCAATCGGTCTAGCATTTGCTCTTTATGCAACCGTTCTTCTATACTCAGCTACATATAGCACACTAGGAGACGGAGAGGCTTCTATGCAGTTTTCAAGCATAATGGCTAACGCTAAAAATTTAAACCCAGATGCAGCAAAACTTATCTTTGTGTTTGCGCTAATTGGTTTTGGTACAAAAGCTGGTCTTGCTCCAACTCACACTTGGTTGCCAGACGTTCACGCTGAAGGTCCAGCACCTATCTCAGCATTGCTATCAGGCGTACTTTTAAAATGTGCGATGCTTGCACTTTTAAGATACTACGCTATCACAGCTCAAGCAGTTGGATTTAGCTTTGTTGAAGGCGTGATGATCGTTTCAGGAACTATCACACTTTTTGTAGCAGGATTTTTCCTAATAAGACAACACAACGTAAAAAGAATGTTTGCATACCACTCAATCGTTCACATGGGTGTTATCGCATTTGCACTTGGTGTTGGCGGTAAATTTGGTCTATTTGCAGCGATATTCCACTGCTTAGCTCACAGCTTCACAAAAGCTTTGGCTTTCTGCTCAACAGGTAACATAGCAAGAATTTACGGCCACAAAGATATGAGTAAGATGGGCGGCATGGTTAAGATCGCACCTATTACAACTATTATGTTTGGTGCAGCTGTATGCTCACTAGTTGGTGTTCCAGCATTTGCTATATTTGTTAGCGAATATAACGTCTTCGTTGGAGCTATCACAAGTGGTCAATATATCGCAGTTGCGCTATTTGCTATTGCACTTGCAGTTATTTTCATAGCTGACTTTGCGCACTTTAATATGGCAAGCTTTGGCGAGCCAAAAGGTGTGGTTGTTCATAATAAAGAGATGAGTTTGTTTGAAAATTTACCTCTTATAGCACTCTGTGCCCTTATCATAATCTTTGGCGTATGGCACGTAGATAGCTTTTATACGCTAGTAAATAACGGTGTTAATATAATGATGGGAGCTTTAAAATGAGAGGCGATAAATTTGTTGAAATTCTAAAAACAAAGGTAAAAATTTTAGAAGTAACTCGTCAAGCAGACGATCAGATCACAGTTTTGGTTGATAGAAATGATCTTCCACTAGCTGTTAAGACACTTTATTATGATATCGGTGGCTTTATAAGCACTATGATACCAAACGACGAGCGCCAGATAAATGGCTGCTATGCGCTTTACTATGCTATCTCAATGGAAGGTAGCAAGATGACTGAGGCCGACGACTTTGCAGCTGAGGATAAGTGCTTTATCACAGTTAAAACACTTATCCCAGGAAGCGATCCGACATTTCCATCAGTTACTCCACTTGTACCAGCTTGTGTCTGGTATGAAAGAGAAGCTTATGATATGTTTGGCCTAGTAGCCGAGGGACTACCTGATAAAAGACGTCTAGTTTTAAGTGATGACTGGCCAGACGGACTTCACCCACTTAGAAAAGATGCTATGGACTACCGCTACCGCCCTGATCCAGTTGATCACAGAGATGAGCCTGATGCGGAGTTTTTATTTCCAACAGGCGATGCAGTAGTCGATGTGCCACTTGGACCACTACACGTTACATCTGATGAGCCAGGTCACTTTAGACTTTTCTGCGACGGTGATGAGATTATTGACGCTGACTACCGCTTGTTCTATCAACACCGCGGTATGGAGAAGCTAGCTGAAAACAGAATGAACTATGATCAAATGGGCTATCTTGCAGAGCGTGTTTGCGGAATTTGCGGTTATGCTCATGCTATAGCTTGTATCGAAGCAGCAGAAAAAGCTATCAAGCTTGAAATCCCACTAAGAGCTCAAGCTATACGCGTCATCTGTCTTGAGATCGAGCGTCTTCACAGCCACCTTTTAAATATCGGTCTAGCTTGTGAGGTTACTGGTAACTACAATGCTTTCATGCATATCTTTAGGGTTCGTGAGTACTCTATGGAGCTAGCTCAACTTGTAACTGGCGGACGTAAAACATACGGCAACGTTGTTATGGGTGGCTTAAGACGTGATATGACAAACCATGAGATCAAAAAAGGCTTAGAGATCATCAACAAACTTGACATTCAAATTTCAGAAATTTGGGATGCAGTTTTGGAAGATAAACGCCAAATCGGACGCTGGAAAGGTGTAGGTATCTTGGACCGCCAAATAGCACGTGACTTTAGCCCAGTTGGTCCAAACATGAGAGGTTCTGGCTTTAAACGTGATAACCGCTACGATCACCCATACGACTTCTTCAAACAGATAGAATTTGAAGTAGCAGTTGAGCATGGTTGCGACGTTTTTGCTCGTGAGATGGTTAGATATAAAGAGCTAAAAAGCTCTATCCACATCATTCGCCAATGCTTTGAGATGATGCCTCAAACACCTATCATGATCGATCCTGTGACTATGATCAAGCCTGAGAATTTCGCACTTGGTCACGATGAAGCACCACGTGGTGAGAACGTTCACTGGATCATGCAAGGTAGTGCTCAAAAAGTATATCGCTGGAGATGTAGGGCTGCGACATATAACAACTGGCCAAGCCTAAGGTATCAATTTAGAGGAAACAACATAAGTGACGCTGCACTTATCGTTTGCTCACTTGACCCTTGCTACTCATGCACCGAGCGTGTTACTTTGGTTGATGTAAGGACTAAAAAAAGTAAAATTTTAACAGAAAAAGACCTTAAAAAATTCTGTCAAGATGGCGGGGTTAGTAAGAAGGATTTAAGATGATGAAGTTATTTGACATCACAGAAAAATATGGAAAGGCGACATACGCCTATCCATTTGAGCCATATATTGTGCCTGAGAATTTCCGCGGTCAGCCAGACTATACATACGATCTTTGTATAGGTTGTGCAGCTTGCGGTATCGCTTGTCCTAGTAACGCAATAGAGCTTAAGATGAACGATGAGCAAACAAGGCTTGTTTGGCAGTTTGACTGTGGTCGCTGCATATTCTGCGGTCGCTGCGATGAGGTTTGCCCAACTGGAGCCGTAAGACTTAGCGATAGCTTTGAGCTTGCGGTTAAATTTGACAAGAGTGCTCTTATCCAAAGAGGCGAGCTTGAGATGCAAACTTGCAAATGCTGCGGCAAACCATTTACGCCAAAAAGGCTTATAAATTTCACCCTTGAAAAGCTTGGCACAGCAAATTTACTCCCAGGTAGACTTGAAGAGGCAAAAGAGTACCTTTTTATCTGCCCAGAGTGCAAGAAAAATCAATCTGCTGAGAGGCTAACAAAAGGCGTTGAGGAGGCTATAAAATGAGTCTATATCAAGTCCCAGAGGACATAAAAACAGCAAATGACCTAACTGCAAAGCTAGAGCATTTAAAAAATATCAAAAGAAGCTTTAGCGTTTATAGGATCGACTGCGGAAGCTGCAACGGTTGTGAGATCGAAATTTTCGCTGCTATCACTCCGATGTGGGACCCAGAGCGCTTTGGATTTAAGCTTGTAGCAAACCCAAGACACGCTGATATCTTGCTTTGCTCAGGACCAGTCACAAGACAGATGTACTACCCACTTCTTCGTGCTTATGAAGCAGCTCCAGATCCTAAGATCGTAGTTGCTTTTGGTGCTTGTGGAAGTACTGGTGGAATTTTTCATGACGCTTACAGCGTTTGGGGTGGTATAGATAAGATCATACCAGTTGATGTCTATATCCCAGGCTGCCCTCCACACCCAGCAAGTGTTATTTATGGTCTAGGTATGGCTCTTGGCATCATTGATCAAAAGCTACACAAAAAAAGCTATGAAAATGATAGCACCACACCTCCTCCAGTTAAAAAGTCAGTAATGGGCGATATCTTGTTTGAACGTGACTTGCATGCTGAAAGTAAAAGGCTGATGAGTTATATCTTTGGTAGAACACTATTTGAAAAATATATGGACGCTATCAAAGCCTCAAGCGATATCCACAACCCAGAGCTTGCACGTGAAGCGGTCATAGCAGCTATCAAAAAAGAAGATGATCCTAGATATGCTGAGTGCATGGCACTTTTACACAACGATGTCTATCTAAAATATGCAAAAGCTGGTAAAAATTTTGCGATTGATGTTGATAGTGAGGTTTGGAGTAAAAGATGATACAAGTTTATAAGCTTACAAAAAGGCATATGGACGACAACGAAAAGCTTCCACGCGAGCTAAAGGAGATAAAAGTTTTCTCCACTTGCGTGGGGCACGGCGTTGGTACGATTGATTTTAGTGAGAAGATCTTAGAGCTAAGCGATGAGGAATTTGACGAGATGATCAAAAACTCAGGCGAATATGTGAAATTTAAGATCGGAAATTTAAGCAAGTATTTTGAAGTTGAAATTTTTGCTGAGCATATCGCTAGACTCTTGCCACAGCTTTGTGAGTGTAAGCTTAAAGAAATTTTGGCAAATTTAAAAGAGGGATATATCGTGCTTAGGAAGGACTTTTGATGAAAAAGGCCATCCTTTGCATCGGTAATCCTATGCGTGGCGACGATGATGTTGGCAATGAAGTCGGCCGCATCGTAGAAACTGAGCTAAAAGAGTGGAAGGTCTTTTTTGGGCAAGATGTGCCTGAGAACGAATTTTCAGCTATTAGAGAATTTGCGCCTGACATTTTGATAGTAGTCGATGCGATGAGCGGCTTTGATGAGGATAAGATAGAGTTTTTTGACCTAAGTGACGATAGAGACTACATCTACTCAACCCACAACCTACCAACGCCGGTGCTTTTAAGTTATTTGCGTAAAATTTGCCCAAAGACGCTTTTTCTTGGCATTAGTGTCTTGCTTGAAAATGTCCTTGATTTTGAAGAGGGCCTAAGCGAGCAGGCTAAAAAAAGTGCCAGAAAAGCTTTTTTAAGAATTGTAGAGATTGATAAAAATTTAGTTGGTTAAATTTAGTAAGAGCTAAATTTAATCTGGGGTTTGCTAAAGATAAATTTGATCATTTTGGATTTGAAATTTAGTGTAAAACTAATTTTTAAACATTAAATTTTGACGCTAAAATCTCTATCTTTGGCACTGCTTCTTTGCTTTTATTTCTTATAGATCAAAGAAGGTTAAATAAAAAGGAGACGTGATGTTAAATCCGGCAGAAACCGCTCAAGCGGTCTCAAATTCAATGGAGCATAAAGCCCATACGCCACTTGTAAGCATTATATTTCTTGCTATCATGGCTGGTGCTGCTATTGCGATGGGTGATATCTTCTGGGCTCACTCAACAGTTGGTATGGCTGAAAAACAGTCTATCGGTCTTTCAAACTTCATCGGTGGTATCACATTTAGCTGCGGCCTCATGATGGTTGTATTTTATGGCGGTCACCTATTTACTAGCTCTGTTTTAAGCGGTGTTAGTGCGTATGAGGGCAAATTGCCACTTGGCAAAACCATAAGCTACTGGGTAATTGTTTGGATATTTAACTTCGTTGGCGGTGCATTGATCGCTTATATGTACTACTACTCTGGTTTGCCACTAAAGTATGACGGCTACATCTTGCAACACTTCGTGCCAGCAGCTATTGGCAAGATCACAGCACCATTTCATGAGCTATTTCTTCGTGGTATCTTTTGTAACGTCTTTGTTTGTATGTCTATCTGGACTGCGACAAGCGAGAGCAACCTATCTGGTAAATTCTTTGCCATTATGTGGATGATCGGTGCATTCGTTGCTTGCTCAATGGAGCACTGCGTTGCAAATATGTTCATCATCACTGAAGCTATCATCTCTAAAGCTCACTATATAGCAGCAAGTGGTGGCGATATCAACGCAGCAGCAGCTTTACTTCACACTACAGCTGATAAACTAGATGTCATCAACTGGACAAATTTCTTAAGCAAAAACTTGCTTCCAGTTACACTTGGTAACATCTGCGGTGGTCTTTTCTTTGTTGGTCTTGTTGGCTTCATGGCTAATAAATTTGATATGAAGAAAAAAGCTTAAAAACTCCCTTTTAGTCTTTGCTTTTATGGCAAAGGCTAAATTACAAATTTCTCTTTTTTACCTTAAAAGTTTCAAAAAAATCTCTTATTTTTCATCTAAAAAATGTCACACTCATTTTAAATTTATCGTTTTAACTCCCCCTTATTTGAAAATTTGTGACATTTTGGAGTTTAAAACATCTTGGCTAATAAATTTAGAGCAATAATAAAGCTAAAATTTAATATAATCCCACGAAAAAAGGAGAGTCTATGAAATTTTTCAATGCATTTTTTACTGGCATTATATTTGTTCTTGCTCCTATTTTTACGCTATTTGTTGGAATTTACAACAACTACTTTTCATTTTATGGCATAAATGAGTATTTCAATGTGATTTTTGTAGATAATGTGCCTTTTTTGTGGCTTTTACCTGTGTTTTTTATATTTGGATATTGTTTCTTTTACGCGCCATTTAGGAAAATTTTTAGAGCCTTTTATCTGCTCCTGCTCCTGCTTTGTGCACTTAGTTGGTATCCTGATTTTGGACGAAGCTTGGGCGAGGCTTATTTTATGAGTAAGCCACTTGAGATGGATCTATCTTCAAATTTACAAAACGAGCAGAAAACAAGCGGCAAAGTCCTTTATGACGGACGAAGAGAAATTTATTTTCTAAGAAGTGACAATGATAAAGTCGTTAAAATTTCAAAGTAAAGTTTTACCTTTATTTAGTTACAATGGCATAAAAATTTAAAGGTTTAAAATGCGTATAAAACTTCCACACGTACCTTATGTCTCACATAAAATAGCAATAGATCTTTTAAACTGTGGTTTTGTAAAGTTAAACAAAGGTATTGAGCCAATCGTAGCAAAAGCAAGTGAAATTTTAACTACTGACGTTCAAAAAGAAAGAGCGCTAGACGAGCGAGTAAATGAGCTTTTAGAGAAAAACGAGGACGAGATGCAAACGATGCAAATCGACCGCAAAAATATGTTTTGGCTCGTTAAAAAGAAACTTGCTGGCGAATTTGACGTCATTTTAACTCATGAAGATAGATTTAGCAATGTCGCTCACAAGATACTTGAGACTATTTGGAAGAGCGGGTTAGTTGATTATAGCGTATCTGAAAACCGCGTAAAAAACGTGATATATGGCTCGATAGATGAGTATCTAAAGAGCTATGAGAAGATAGAAGATAGCGTCTATGAGATGATGCAAAACTACAAACGCAAACTGATCCCAGGAACTGACGAATACGACCTGATTTTTGAGCGTTTGTATCAAGATGAGCTTAAAAAAAGAGGAATGCTTTAATGAAAGCTTATATTTACATTGAAAACGGCGTTTTTTTAGAGGCAAAAGCCTTTGGTGCTCACGGCGAGTGTGCAGGCGAGCTCGTTTTTAATACCTCTATGACTGGCTATGAAGAGATCATGAGCGATCCAAGCTATGCTGGTCAGTTTATCGTCTTTACTATGCCAGAGATCGGCATCGTTGGCATAAACGAAGATGATATGGAGAGCCTTAGAATTCATGCAAGTGGCGTCATAATGAGAAACTACAATGAAATTCCTTCAAACTACCGCTCGCAAAAATCTTTGGGCAAATTTTTCGAAGAGCAGGGCAAATTTGGCGTTTATGACGTTGATACTAGATATTTAACAAAGATGCTACGTGATGAAGGCGCTTTGATGGCCTACATCTCAACGCAGATAAGCGACAAAGACGAGCTAAAACGCAGGCTTGAAAGCAGCGGACGCATAGAAAATATAAACTACGTAAAAACAGTTAGCGCAATGGACGAGTACGAGCACAAAAAAGGCGCTTGGGATAGAAATTTAAAATCATATAAGCCGCTAAAAAGTATCGGCAAAAAGATAGCTGTTTTTGACTTTGGCGTAAAGAGAAATATCCTAAATGAGCTATGTGAAACTGGTCTTGAGGTCATCGTCGTGCCACACGATACTAAGGCTGAAGTTTTGATAGATAAATTTAAAAATGGCGAGATAAACGGGGTATTTTTATCAAATGGTCCAGGCGAGCCAAAGAATTTAAAGGCTGAAATCGCTGAAATCAAAAAAATGATAGAGGCAAAAATCCCGATATTTGGCATCTGTCTTGGACATCAGCTGCTTTCAAATGCCTTTGGATACGAGACATATAAACTTAAATTTGGTCAGCATGGAGCAAACCATCCAGTCTTAAATTTAGAGACAAAAGCGATCGAGATAACAACGCAAAATCACAACTACAACGTGCCAGAGAGCATCGCTGAAGTAGCGGTTGTGACACATAGAAATTTGTTTGACAACACGATCGAGGGCGTAAGATACAAGGACTATCCGATCTTCTCGGTGCAACATCACCCAGAAGCAAGCAGCGGCCCTAACGAGAGCAAATATATATTTAAGCAGTTTTTAGAAATTTTATAATATGCAAAACATAAGCCTTTACATGATTATCTCAGTTGCGCTTTTGAGCAGCTTTAGTCATTGTGTGGGTATGTGTAGCGGGTTTTTGAGCTTGCAAGCTCTATTTTTTAAAGGCAAAAGCAAGAGTGAAATTTTAATGCTAAGCGCGCTTTATAACCTAGCTAGAATTTTTGCTTATGTGGCTTTGGGAGCCTTGTTTGGCGCTTTTGGAGCAGCCATTAGTTTTGGTGTGCAAGCAAGAGGCGTGATATTTTTCATAGTTGGCTTAGTGATCGCATTTATTGGTATCGCACTGCTTTTTAGGGGTGAGCTTTTAAAATTTATTGAGAGCGAAAAAGCACTTAAATTTATAGTAAAAATGGCAAAAACAAGCATGCAAAAGAGAAATTTGGCAAATTTCTTGCTACTTGGCTTTTTAAATGGGCTTTTGCCTTGCGGCGTGGTCTATTATTTCTTAGCACTTGGAGTTTTAAGCGCAAATGTGGCTGACGCATCCCTGATAATGCTTATCTTTGGGCTTTGCACCTTACCAGCGATGTTGCTAGCTAGCTTTGTTTTTGGCTTACTAAGAGAGAAATTTAAAGAGATCATGTTTAAGCTCTCAGCTTGCATAATGATCTTAAACGGACTTTATCTATCATTTTTAGGATATAGAGCAAATGCCTAGTTTAAATTTAGATGAAAATTTTCTATCAAGTAGCGAGGGTATGAGGATTGCTAAACTTGTGATGATGGGCGAGATGATGGCAAATATAACTCACCAGTGGAAGCAGCCGCTAAATGAGTTAAGCTTAGTTTTATATAAGATGAAAAAGCTTGCAGGCAGCGAAGATGGCGAATTTATTGGCTCTTATGAGAGGGCTATGCAGATCATAAAGTATATGTCAGAAACTACTGATGAGTTTAGCTCGTTTTTAAACCCAAACACACTTTCGCAAGAATTTGGCCTAGCAGATGCAGCTAGAGCATCGATACAGATCGTAAAAGGCGTGATGAAAAAAGATGGCATTCGTATAGAGCTTGAAGTGCTAAGGGACTCTAAAATTTATGGTCACAAAAACAGACTCATGCAAGTCATTATAAATTTACTAAACAACGCAAAAGACGCACTAAATTTAAAAAAGATAGAAGATAAAAATATAAAAATAAAGATTGATAATGACGAAAAATTTGCTTACCTAAGCATAGAAGATAATGGCGGTGGCATAGATAAAAATGTGATAGATGAGATATTTAAGCCATATTTTACCACCAAAGAAAATGCTAAAGGCACTGGTTTAGGACTTTATATGTCAAAGCAAATAATCGATCAATTTAACGCAGAAATAACAGCGGGCAACAGCGACAATGGGGCCTGTTTTTTAATAAAGTTACCACACAAAGGAGAGATAGATGAATAAAATTTTAAAGAACCTAACGGTTTTGCTTGTCGAAGACGATAGCGACAGCAAAAAGATCATGCACGATGTGCTAAGTGACAATTTTGAAAAAGTTTTTACTGCTCAAAATGGTGATGAAGGTTTGAAAAAATTTAAAAAATACAACCCAAATATGGTAATTACAGATGTATTTATGCCAATTAGTGATGGACTTGATATGACAAGATATATCAAAGAAATTTCTAAAGACACACCTGTCATCGTCCTAAGTGCGCATAGCGAAAAAGAGACTTTATTAAAGGCTATCGATGTTGGCGTTGATAAGTATCTCATAAAACCTATCATGGCAGACGATCTTTTAAAAACGATAGAAAATGTCGCAAAAAGCAAGATAGAAACTGCAAACATCATACAAGTTGCAAACGGATATAGCTTTAACAAAATTAAGCGCGTACTTATCAGAGATGGCGTTGAAATTTCACTTACTAAAAAAGAGCTCGCATTTATCTCACTTTTGATAAAAAGACTTGGTACGCTTGTGCTTCATGATGAGATCAAAAGCGTCGTTTGGGTTGGCGAGAGCGTTACTGAAGCAGCTATTAGAACCTTTGTTAAGCGTGTTAGAGACAAAGTTGGCAACAACTTTATAAAAAATGTCCCAGGACTTGGTTACAAAATAGACAGAAGACTTTCTTAGTTAATGAGAATTTATATTAATTAAGTTTTTTTATAGTTCTTATACTTTAAAATAACGAATCATTAATATAAATTTAACTAGGAGGATATTTTATGCGACCATCTCAGCTACTACACTATGATTATAGTGTAGCAAAGCTATTTATGTTTGCCACGATACTCTTTGGTATCATAGGCATGGTTGTTGGCGTAGTTATAGCTTTTCAAATGGCCTGTCCAGAGCTTAACTACATAGCCGGCGAATATTCGGCGTTTGGGAGGTTGCGTCCTCTTCATACTAATGGCATCATTTTTGGCTTCATGCTCTCAGGCATCTTTGCCACATGGTACTACATCGGACAGCGTGTTTTGAAGGTCTCGATGAGCGAGTCGCCATTTTTGATGTTTATCGGCAAGCTTCACTTTTGGCTATATATGCTTGTTATGATTTTGGCTGTTGTTACACTTTTTATGGGCGAGAGCACAGCTAAAGAGTACGCCGAGCTTGAGTGGCCACTAGATATCGCAGTGGTTGTTGTTTGGGTGCTTTGGGGGGTTAGTATATTTGGCCTCATTGGTATCCGCCGCGAAAAGACACTTTACATTTCAGTTTGGTACTACATCGCTACATTTCTTGGCGTTGCGATGCTATATCTATTTAACAATATGGAAGTTCCAACAAGACTTGTTAGCGGATATGGCTCATGGCTACACTCTGTATCTATGTACGCTGGCTCAAACGACGCTTTGGTTCAGTGGTGGTACGGCCACAACGCGGTTGCATTCGTCTTTACAGTGGCGATCATCGCTCAAATTTATTATTTCTTGCCAAAAGAGAGCGGTCAGCCGATATTTTCATATAAACTATCGCTATTTTCATTTTGGGGTCTGATGTTCATCTACCTTTGGGCTGGCGGACACCACCTCATTTACTCTGCTACGCCTGATTGGATGCAGACTATGGGCTCAGTCTTTTCTATCGTTTTGATCCTGCCTTCGTGGGGTTCAGCGATAAACATCCTTCTTACGATGAAGGGCGAGTGGGCGCAGCTTAGAGAGAGTCCGCTTATTAAATTTATGGTTCTAGCTTCGACATTTTATATGTTCTCGACACTTGAAGGCCCGATACTTTCTATCAAGTCTGTAAATGCTCTAGCGCACTTTACTGACTGGGTGCCAGGACATGTTCATGACGGCGCTCTTGGCTGGGTTGGCTTTATGATCATGGCGGCACTTTATCACATGACACCGCGCGTGTTTAAGCGTGAAATTTACTCAAAGTCGCTAATGGAAGCTCAGTTTTGGATACAAACAACAGGTATCGTCTTATACTTCGCGTCTATGTGGATCGCTGGTATCACACAAGGTATGATGTGGAGAGCGACTGATAGCTACGGAAATTTACTCTACTCGTTTATAGATACAGTAGTTGTGCTTATCCCATACTACTATATAAGGGCTATTGGCGGACTTCTTTATCTAGTTGGCTTCTTGATGTTTGCTTATAACATCTACAAATCAACTTCTGCTAAAGCTATCTTAGCAGAGCCAAAAAGCGCTTCGCCAATGGGCGGCGGGGCAAAAGCTAGCGCGGAGGTGATGTGATGTTTACTTGGCTAGAAAAAAATCCATTCTTTTTTGCAGTTTGCGTCTTTATAGTCATCGCTTACGCTGGCATAGTTGAAATTTTGCCAGACTTTGCAAACAGAGCTAGGCCGCTTGAGGGCACAAAGCCTTACACCGTTTTAGAGCTAGCTGGCAAAAATATCTATATGCAAAATGGCTGCAACACCTGCCACTCTCAAATGATCCGTCCGTTTAAAGCTGAGACTGATAGATACGGCATGTACTCGCTAAGTGGCGAATTTGCCTATGATCGTCCGCACCTTTGGGGCTCAAAAAGAACAGGTCCAGATCTTATGCGTGTGGGCAACTATAGAACGACTGACTGGCATGAAAATCACATGCTAAATCCAGCCTCAGTAGTGCCAGGCTCGATCATGCCAGCATATCCATTTTTATTTAAGAAAAATGCTGACATAGAGACTGCTTACGCTGAAGCGCTAACGGTTAAAAAGGTCTTTAACACGCCTTATGACGAAAAAGATATGCCAGCTCTTGGCACGCTAGAGCAGACAAATGCTAACGTCAAGGCTGAGGCTGCAGCTATCGTTGAAAATATGAAAGATGAGCAGGTAAAAAGTGCATTTGAAAAAGGTGAAATTCGCCAGATCGTAGCACTGATTGCTTATCTAAATAGCCTAAAGTAGGAGCGTAAGATGGAGAACATTAGAGAGTTTCAGGCTTATGGCTATTTTTTCTTGACAGCATTTTTGGCGATCACTTTGTATGCTTATTTTTTTCATCTTTATAAGAGCGAAAAAACTGGCAGAAGAAACTACGAGAAGTACTCAAAACTAGCGCTTAACGATGAGATCGGTGGCGAAATTTTAGAGCGTAAGGCTACAAAGGAGAGCGTATGCAATGGCTAAATTTAGAAGATAATGTAAATTTACTAGCTCTTATAGGAGCGGCTCTAATCATCGTGCTTACCATCGTTGTAGCTGGCAGGTACGTGGGGCAGATGAAGGTTAAAAAAGATGAGAGTGTTGAGCTTAGCGAGCACAACTGGGACGGCATAGGAGAATACAAAAACCCTGTCCCACTTGGCTGGGCGGTCGTCTTTTTACTAGCGCTAGTTTGGGCGATCTGGTACTATTTGCTGGGCTACCCACTAAATTCTTACTCACAAATCGGCGAATACAACAAAGAGGTCAAAGAAGCAAACGCCAAATTTGAAAAAGAGTATGCAAACCCAAGCAAAGAGACGCTTCACGCTATGGGCGAAAGTATCTATCTCGTGCAGTGCTCAGCATGTCACGGCATCACAGGCGATGGCATAGGCGGCAAGGCTGCAAATTTACAAATTTGGGGCAGCGAAAAAGGCATAGTCGAGACTATACTAAATGGCTCAAAAGGGCTTGATTATCCAATGGGCGAGATGCCAGCAGGCTTAGCCGATGCTGATGGCGCAAAGGCGATCGCAGCTTACGTAGCTAAAGAGATAAGCGCTATAAAAAGCACTAAAAATGAAAATTTAGTAGCCACTGGCAAAGAGCTTTATGCTGCTTGTGCCTCATGCCACGGCGAAGATGGCAAGGGCATGGATGGTATGTCAGTTGATCTTAGCAAATATGGCTCGGCTAGCTTTGTGGCTGATGTGCTAAATCGTGGCAAAAAAGGAGCGATCGGCACTATGCCTAAATTTAATGATGGCAGGCTAAATGATATCCAGCAAAAAGCAGTTGGCGAGTACGTCATATCGCTATCAAAGGGCGAATAATGGAAAATAAAAATAGAAACATCTTTGCCTTAAACGGCATTAGCGGTTTTTTAATAGCGGTGGTGCTTTTGCTCTCTATCCTAGCGGTGCTTACATACGTTGGCATCGGCTTGCAAAAAGAGGTCGCAACCAAACCTTACTCACTAAAAGATGCAGCTAGCATCGAGATGAAGAGCGTAGATAACGCTAAACACGTCATTGTAAAGGAGTAGCGATGCTAGGCATAATAGAAAAAGCCATTATCCTGCTAATAGTCGTCGCAGGCGCCATTTGTGCCTGGTCAGTACTTACGCCAAATCACCTATTTGTAGGTTAAATTTGAAGAAATTTGCACTCATTTTTATCATTTTGCTGTGGCAAAATTTGGCTTGGGGTGCAAATTTTGTTATCAATGATGATGGAATTTTAAGCCAAAAAGTGAGCCAAAAACTAAATGAGATCGGCAGTGAGCTTTATCAAAAAAGCGGCATAAATTTAGTAGTTGGCGTATATAAAGATGGCGAGCTAGACGCGCTTTTTAAAGAGCAAAATTTAAGCTCACCTTTTGTATTTTTAGTGCTCATAAAAGATAAACAAAAGGTTGAAATTTTTAGCGATACAAACACTTCAAAGCTCTTTAACAAGGAGCAAATTCTAAGTGTAAATCCAGAATCAGGCACCATTATCCCCATTTTGGTCTCAAAAAACGGCAAAGACGTCTATAACGCCGCTATCTTAAACGGCTACGCTGATATCGCCGAGCAGATCGCTGAGAGCTTAAATTTAAAGCTAGAAAGTGGCATCGGCAGCTCAAACAAGACGACCTTAAATTTCTTGCGAATCTTTATCTACGGCTTGATCGCATTTTTCGTGCTCATCATCTTTTATAAAAAGGTAAAAAATGGCTAAAAAGAGCTTTTGGCCTTACGGTATCGTGCTTAGTATAGTTGCTATCATCTTGGCTTGCGCCGCAACCATCGTTGTTGCGATCAACAACCCAGTCGAGATGGATAGCGCTTATATGCAAAGTCATCAAAGCGTCGATGAAAACATCACATTTATAAAAGAGAGCGAGGCTAGGTTTGATGAGAAATTTGGCCTTAAATTTGAGCCAGAATTTAAAGGTTTGCAGGGTAAGTTTAAATTTCTCCTAACACCAAAAAATGGCGAAATTTCAAGCCTTAGATATGAAATTTTACTTACCCGTCCACAAACAAACAAAGACAACAAAACATTAAACGCTTCATGGCAAGAAAACGAGCTTGTAAGCGAGAGTGTTGGCCTAAAAGAGGGCAGGTGGCAGCTACTTTTAAGGCTAAGCGACAAGCAAGATACGAGATATTATAAATTTGATTTTAACGCTACAAAGTAAGTTAAATTTGCACCTAAAGTCTCTTTTAGCCAAAATCAAATAAATTTACCTGCAAATTCGCTAAATGTTAGATCAGAGCTCTTTAAAGCCAAAATTTAAGCCCAAACGCTTGCTAGTCTTGACGTACTCTTTAAATTTATATATAAGCGGCGAGTATTTTTTAGTATCTAGCTTTTCATCTTTTAACAAATTTTCATCAACAAAGATGCCAACTATCTTGCAAGTGACTATGCAAAACCACTCCTTTATCTCGCACTTTTCGACGATCGTTTCTATCTGTATCTTGCACTCTTTTATGCGCACGCTTTAGTTTTTGGTGCTAAATTTTAGCAATATAAACCCTGCGGCGCCTGAAACTACCGAACCTAGCAAGATAGCAAGCTTGTCGGTGTAGGCAAAGGCGTCCGTGTCGTTGTAGGCTAAGCCGTTAATGAAAAGGCTCATCGTAAATCCTACGCCGCAAAGTACCGCAATGCCGTAAAGTTGGATGAAATTTGACCCTTCTGGCAGCTTGGCTAGCTTAAATTTGATCGCCAAAAAGCTAAAAGAAAATACCCCGACTTGCTTGCCGACGAAAAGCCCCAGCGCCGTGCCTAGCGCGACTGGAGACAAAATCTCGTCCAGTCCGACGCCTCGCAGTGAGATGCCTGCGTTTGCGAAGGCAAATATCGGCAGCACGCCAAACGCCACCCAGCCGTGCAGGTCGTGCTCGATGCTTTTTAGCATAGATTTGCCCGGCTCGTCTTTAAAGCTAAGCGGTATGAAAAAGGCCGCCACGACGCCCGCAAGCGTGGCGTGAACGCCTGATTTTAGCACTGCTACCCACATCACCGCGCCTACGATCAGATATGCCGCCTTGCTCTTTACGCCGAGTCTGTTTAGCGCAAAAAGCGCGGCTAGACAAACGCTTGCGACCGCAAGCATTTGGGCGTTAAGCTCGCTCGTGTAAAATAGCGCGATAATCACGATCGCGCAAAGGTCGTCGACGATCGCTAGCGTCATGAGGAAAATTTTTAAACTAGTCGGTACGCGAGGCCCGAGTAGGCTCAAAATCCCCAGAGCAAACGCGATATCCGTCGCCGTCGGTATCGCCCAGCCGCCAAGCGCGAAGGAGTCGTGCTTGGTAAAAAAATAGAAGATAACCGCGGGCACTATCAGGCCGCCTGCCGCGCCGATGGCAGGCAGCGCGATTTGCGACGGATTTTTTAGCTCGCCCTCCAAAACCTCGCGCTTTAGCTCGAGTCCGATGAGAAAGAAAAATACCGCCATCAATCCGTCGTTCACCCACAAGATCAGGGGTTTGCTTAGTCCGTATTCGCCGAAGCTTACGGTAAATTTGGTCTTTAAAAATTCGTTGTAAAAATCGCTCAAAAACGTGTTTTGACACAGTAGCGCCGCGACCGTAGCGATCATCAGCAAAATCCCGCCGCTGGCTTCGTGTTTTAAAAACTCTTTTATTCCGCTCATTTTGCTTCCTTTTTATAAATTTTGGCTATTATAGCGTATTTTTACGCTCGCATAAAATTCGGGCGAATTTGGCTATAGTCAAGTCAAATTTAAAGGTAAATTTAGTAGACGCGTCGCTAAAATTTGCCATGCCGCGCTTGCGGGAGCGGGACGCTTGCGCACGGTTTTTATAGATTAAGGAGCGAAAATGAATGAAATTTTAGATATATGTAAGCGTGCAAAGGCTGTTTGCGGCGAGCTTTTGAGACTTGATAGCAGGGCTAAATTTGAAATTTTAAACGCCGTGGCGGACGAGCTGCTAGCGCAAAAAGAGGCTATAAAAGCGGCAAACGCCAAAGACCTTGCAAACGGCGAGAAATCGGGCCTTAGCTTGGCGTTGCTTGATCGTTTGCGACTAACGGATGCCCGCATCGAGGCTATGGCGAAGGGCGTGCGCGAGGTGGCGGGCTTTGCCGAGGTCGTAGGCGAAAATTTAGGCGGCTGGGGGTGCTCGGTATCATCTCGCCCTTTTTGATCTTTTGTGGTGGCAAGTAGGACGGGAAAGCCGTAGTAAAAGCCAGATCTGTTTAACTCTTTATGAATTTTTGCTCCTTTTTGAAATTGTATCCCCCAGCACTTTAAGGCTTAAATTTTTAAAGAATTTAGAAAAATTTTCAAAGCTTAGCTTAAGTGAGAAAAAGCGCTCTTTTATTAGCTTTTGGCTATCATTTTTTAAAAATTTAAGAGAGTAAAATGCGCAATCTAAATCAACTTTTCGTCTTTACAAACTCACGTAAGATCAGGGAATTTAACGCTGGTTTTAATGACGAGCTAATCCCAAAAAGTCTAAGCATCGCAGAGTTTTATAAAAAGGCTGTTTTTGTAAATGGCCGCTTTGAGTGTGATAGTACCTACGCTTTGGTGCTTATGAACAGAGCCTGTGCCAGCGTCAAAGAGGCAAACTTGGTGCTTAAAATCCCAACTGAGTTTTTTGAGTTTTTGAAAAACAACGACTATCTTTTTTCGTTTTTTAAAGAGCTAGCTATCAGCAAAAAGAGCATTAAAGAGATCAAATTTAACGACATTTACGCTGATTTTGAGGAGCATCTAAGCATACTTGAAGCGGTTTTAAAAGAGTATGAGAGCCTGCTTGATAAAGAGGATCTTTATGATGATATAACCCTGCCAAAAATTTACTCGATAAATGAAGCTTACATAAGAAGTTTTAGTGAAATTTCACTGCACATTGATGGCATTTTAAGCGAGTTTGAGTGGGAAATTTTAGAAAAAATCTCAAAACTAACAACGCTAAAAATTATCTTTCAAACTAGCGTTTTTAATAAAAAACTAATAGAAAAGATAAGGCAAATTTCAGCCATTAGCGAGCTTGAAAACTATAAAAAATATGAGCTAAATTTAAACACAAATGAGCTAACTTGCTTAGAAAATATCACAAAATTTGAGCCAGTTTTAGTGAGAAATTTCGCCACAAGAAGCTTGCAGTGCGCCTATGCTATGGCAAAGGCGAGCGAGTTTGTGCGTGAGGGCATAAAGCCTGAAAATATCGCAGTGATCTTGCCAGATGAGGGCTTTAGTGAGATTTTAAGGCTTCATGATAGTGCTAAAATTTTTAACTACGCCATGGGCGAGAGCTTTAAAAATACAAAATTTTATGAGGCGCTTTACTACATCACAAGAGCGATCAACGAAGAGGCAAGCCCAGTTTTTGATCAAAGTAAGTGTGAGAGCTACGAGGAGCTTGGCTTTATTTTAAGCGAATTTGGCGTGAGCGAGCAGCTTTTTGAGAAATTTAGGGCTAGCTATTTTGAGCTGTGTGAATTTGGCAAATTTAAAGAGCTAATAGACGAGCTTTTGGTGCTTGAAAATGAGCCAAGATGCGAAGAGAAGCTCGCACTTGAGCTTTTTAGGATGGAGAATTTATGCAGGTATTTTAGCTTTAGCCTAAAGCAGCTAAGTGAAATTTTCTTGCTAAATATCTCGCGCCTAAGCATCGATGATGTGGGCGGCGGAAAGATCAGCGTCATGGGCATGCTAGAGAGCCGCGGGATGAAATTTGATGGCGTTATCATAGTTGATTTTAACGACAACTTCATCCCAGCAAGAAGCGCAAACGAGATGTTTTTAAACTCAAAAGTGAGGCAAAAAGCGGGGCTTATAAGCTATATTGAGCGCGAGAATTTGCAGAGATTTTACTACGAAAGCCTCATAAATAACGCCAAAAAAGTGGCGATAAGTTGCTGCGTAAATGAAGAGAGCATACCTTCAAGATTTTTAAAAAATTTCAAAACGATAAAAGATGAGAAATTTAGCGATGAGGCCTATTTGAAGCTATTTTTAAAGGGAGAGGCGAGCTTAAATTTAAGTGATGATGAGGTTATTTTAGAACATGATTTCTTCGCAAACCCACTTTCGTTTTCGACACTAAATTTATTTCTAACCTGCCCAAGAAAATACTACTACACAAAAATAGCTCACATAGATGCGCCAAAAGGTGTAGCAAAAGAGCTTGGTACAAAGCAAGGAAATAGCGTTCATAGCGCACTTTTTGAATACTATACGAGTGAGTTTTATAAGCAAAATAACACCTTTGATCTAGCCGTTTTTAAAGAGATGCTAGCAAAGCAAAATCTTACGCCACTTGAGTTTGAAATTTGGACGCATAAATTTAAAGAGTATGAAATTTATGAAAACGAGCGCTTAAGAGCTGGCTTTAGGGTGCTTGAGTGCGAAAAAGAGGTGCAAAGCGAGTTTTGCGGCGTGCAGATAAAGGGATTTATCGATAGGATCGATGCGAACGCAAACGGCGACGTGCTTATACTTGATTATAAAACGGGCGAAGCAAATGTAAATTCGCTCCAGCTTGCCTTTTACGAAGCGCTTTACGGCGGCGAGGTGCGAAGTGCCTACTATGCCCTAAAAAACGAGCCTAGCTTAGTTAGCTCTAAAAAAAACGTAGAGGATCTAACTGGCGAGATAGAAAAGCTAAAAGGCATAAACAAAACTAAGATAAATTTTGAGAGAAAGAGCGGTGCTTGCGCATTTTGCGAATACGTCACACTTTGTAGGAGAGAGTTATGAAAAATTTTTTAGCCCTAAAAGCAAGTGCTGGAAGCGGTAAGACCTTTGCACTAAGCGTTCGCTACATCGCTTTGGTGCTTCGAGGCGAAAATATAAACGAGATCGTCGCTCTAACTTTTACAAAAAAAGCAGCAAACGAGATGAAAGAGCGCATAATCGCCACTTTTTTGGACTTGCAAAACAAAAAAGGCGAGCTTGAAGCGGTGTGCGCGGAGCTTGGTATAAACCAAGATGAGGCGATAAAAAGGCGAGATGAGAGGCTTGGCGTCTTTTTGCAAAGCGAGCTAAAAATTTATACATTTGATGCGTTTTTCTCTGGGATTTTGAAGAAATTTAGCCAAAATTTAGGCATTAGCCCTGATTACAGCGTGCAAGATAGCCTGCAAGATCTGGCGTGGAAAAAATTTGTAAAAGAGGCGAGCAAGGATAAAAAGCTTCTTAGTGAGCTAGCACTTATGATGATCATTTCAAGCCAAAAAGAGGCTAGCTTTTCGCAGACTTTGGCGAAATTTTATGAAAGCTTTGGTGGCGAGCTAAAAGATAGTGGCGCAAGCTATCCAGATGATAGCAAAGTAAGGGCGGCGCAAAGGGCGATAAATGAGTATATAGCCTTGCAAAATGGCGCTAGTGATGTGGCCAAAAAGACATTTAGTGAGCAAAATTTATTTGAGCTATTTAAGAGTAAGGTTTTTGCTAGAGAAAGCCTAGACTACCGCACTTTTAACAAAATTTACACCCCAGAGCTTGATAGGCTCTTTTTTGAGCTAAAAGATGCAGCAAAAAACTACATTTTAGAGGTCGAAAAGTATAGGCTAAGTGGCTTTAGTAAGCTATTAAAGCTTTATAAGGCTTCAAATTTGGAGCTAAACAAAGAGTTAAATGCGCTAAGTTTTGCTGATATAAACAAGCTGGTTTTTAAGCTTTTGGTGCAAAGCTTAGACAAAGAGGCGCTTTATTTTAGGCTTGATGGCAGGATAAATCACCTCTTGGTTGATGAGTTTCAAGATACAAACGTGATCCAGTACGAGATCATCTTGCCGCTCATCGCTGAAATCGTCTCTGGATACGGACAAAACGGGCTTGGAAGCTTCTTTTACGTCGGCGATACGAAGCAGAGCATCTATAAATTTAGAGGTGGCAAAAAGGAGCTTTTTGACAAGCTTGGAGATGATTTTAGTCAGATAGATATAGAAAATTTGCCAAGCAACTACCGCAGTTTAAAGGCTTTGGTGAAATTTAACAACGCCGTTTTTGAAGAAATTTATCATAGATATGGGCTTAGTTTTGAGCCACAAGAGCCAGCTAAAAAAGATGAGACGCTAAGCTACGAGGTAAGTGGCGAGTGTGCGTACTTTGAAGTAGAAAAAGATGACTACGGCTACTTGCGTGTGCTAAGTGATGAAGATATCGCAGGTGCGGTCGTTTCGCAAGCAAGTGAGCTTTTAAAAGCTGGCGTAAATGCAAGCGATATAACCGTACTTTGCTGGAAAAATAGCGACATTGGCCTCATCTCAGAAGTGCTTAGTAGCGCAGGGATAAAAAGCGTCAATGAAGGCACTTTGGAGCTAAAAAGGACGCCGCTTGTTGCTGCGATCATCGAGTATGCGAAATTTTGCCTATTTAAAGAAAAAATTTATGAAAAAAATGTAAAAGCGCTAGTAAATGCAAATGTCAAAAAACTAAACATAAAGCCAGAAGTGAGCGCGACAAATAGCCTATTTTACCTAGCTAAAAATTTAGGCATAAGCATGGCAGATGTCGATATTTTAAGGCTATTTGAGCTAAGCTCGGGGTATAAAAATTTAAGTGATTTTATATTTAACCTTGAAAACTTTAGCTCTAAAATCAGCCCAAAAAGTAGCGACGGCGTGAGAGTGATGACCGTGCATAAGTCAAAGGGGCTTGAGTTTGCTCACGTCATAGTTTGCGACATGATGGGCAAGGGCAGGGGTGATGACTCAAATTTCATCACCGAATACAGCGAAAAGGGCGAGTGGATCGTAAAGAGTAAAATTTCAGGCAGAGAAAATTTTGATAGCGACTACGCAAGCGTTTTAGAGCAGATGAAAGAGCTTGAAAAGCAAGAAAATATCAATAAAATTTACGTCGCTTTCACAAGGGCAACAAAGTCGCTCATCATCATCAAACAAGCCGTCCCAAGCGGAAATAGTCCAAGCTTTTTTTCATTTTACACAAGAAGCGACAAGAGCGAAGCAAACGACTATCTTGATCTAAAAGAGTTTAGCTTTGGCAAAATTTTGCCTAGTAAAACTGAGCAAAAAGAGCTAAAAAAAGATGAAAAAATGCCTGAAATTTTAAAGATAGAGAGGCAAGAGGTTGAGGTAAAAGAGCAAAAGACGAGTGGTAAAAATTTAAGTGCGATATATTTTGGTCTGGCGTTTCACTATCTGCTTGAGATGAGCGAGAAATTTGATGAAATTTCACTAGAAAAAGCTAAAAATTTGATGCTAAATAAATTTCATAAATTTTTGCCACTTGAAGTCCTTGAAGATGCCTATAAAAGGGCGAAAATGCTTATAAGTGAGCCAAAATTTATAGAGTGCATAAAGGGCAAAGAAATTTATAAAGAGCAGCCATTTAAAGTGAAAAATGAGCTAAAACAGATGGATCTTTTTTGCTTTAATGAGCGTGAAATTTGCGTGATTGATTATAAAACGACAGATAAAAATATAGAAGAGAACAAAAAGCAGGTAAAAGAGTATAAAGATGCGCTCGCTAAATTTTATGAAAAACATAGTATAATCGCCGTCATTTTCTATGCACTTGAGGGCAAAATTTCATATATTGAAGTTTAAATGCTACTTAATTTAAGCTTTGTCAAAGCATTGTTTAAATACAATCACAACTCAAAAATTAACTTGGCAAAGGTAAGAAAATGACAAAAATAACAAAGCCAAACGAAGTTAAGCGAGACTGGATCGTAGTTGATGCAGCTGGTAAGCGCTTTGGTAGATTGCTAACTGAGGTAGCAACTATACTTCGTGGCAAAAACAAACCATGCTTCACGCCAAACGTAGATTGTGGCGACTATGTTATCATCATAAATGCTTCAAAAGTAGAATTTACTGGTAATAACAAAGCTGAAGATAAACTTTATCACAGACACTCAGGATATTTTGGCAGCGTAAAGAGCGAGAAATTTGGCGATTTGATAGCAAATAAGCCAGAAAAACTATTTAAATTAGCTGTTCGTGGCATGCTTCCAAAGACAAAACTTGGAAGAGAGATGATAAAAAAACTAAAAGTTTATGCTGGCAGTGAGCATCCTCATACGGCACAAATAGCTAAAAAAGAAGGAAAATAATTATGGCAAAAGTTTATGCAACTGGTAAAAGAAAAACTGCCGTAGCAAAGGTTTGGATAAAAGCTGGAAGCGGTAAAATCGTAGTAAATGGTATGGATCTTAATACTTGGCTTGGCGGTCACGAGGCTATCAAGCTTAAAGTCATTCAACCACTTTTAGTAACAAAACAAGAGAGTTTAATAGACGTAGTAGCTACAACTTTAGGTGGCGGTTATTCAGCACAAGCTGAGGCTTTAAGACACGGCATATCACGTGCTTTAGCTGATATGGATGCTGATTTTAGAGCAGCGCTTAAACCAAAAGGCTTACTAACTAGAGATTCTCGTGTTGTTGAACGTAAGAAATTTGGTAGAAGAAAGGCTAGAAGAAGCCCACAATTCTCTAAACGTTAATGGTTTTTTGCAAGTGCTTTTGCATTTGCAAAATTTAGGTTATGTAAATTGTCAGATTTACATTAAGAATTTGGTTATAATTTAAAGTTGATTTATTTTTATTTAGGTAAAATTATAGTCAACATTAAAAATCCCTATTTGAAAGGAATTCTATTATGAAAAAGATTGCTTTAGCTATGGTTGCCGCAACAGCGGTTTTTGCGTCTAACGCAGCATACAACTATGAGATCACTCCAACTATCGGTGGTGTTCATCCAGAAGGAAATCTACGTGTAAAAGACCACAATTTTGTTGGTATTAGAGCGGCTAGAAACCTTGAAGATTTCTTCTTTGATCAAGTTGAACTTGGTGTTGATTACTCTCAAAAACTAAAAGAGAGAACAGGTAACGTTGTAAGAGAGGGTAGAGCTCTTAGATACCACGCTAACCTTGTAAAAAATATCGTTGATTTTGGACCAGTTAGCCTATACGGTTTAATCGGTGCTGGTTATGAAGATGTTCCAGCTATTTTTGTTAAAAACGAAGATGGTGGCTTTGGTCAATATGGTCTTGGTTTAAGATACCAAGTAACTGATAGATTTGCTCTTAAAGCAGAGGCAAGAGATGCTATCAAATTTGAGCATGCTGATCACAACCTATTCTATTCACTAGGCTTTGGCATTGGTCTTGATTCAAAAGCAGCTCCAGTTGTAGCAGCAGCTCCAGCAGCTCCAGCAGCAGCTCCAGCTCCAGTTCTTGATGATGACAATGACGGTGTGCCAAATGATATCGATCAATGCCCTAACACTCCAGCTGGTGTAGTTGTTGACGAAAGAGGATGCGAGAAAGTTATCGTTCTTAGAGACCTAGATGTTAACTTCGCATTTGATAGCTACAAAGTTGGACCAAAATATGCAGCTGAGATCAAAAAAGTAGCTGACTTTATGGGCGAACACCAAGATTATAAAGTTGTACTTGCTGGTCACACTGATAGCGTAGGTGCAGAAGCTTACAACCAAAAACTATCTGAAAAAAGAGCAAAAGCAGTGGCTGAGGTTCTTGCTGGTTACGGTGTAGATAAAGCTAAAATTTCTACAGTTGGTTACGGCGAACTTAAACCAATCGCTACAAACAAAACTAAAGAAGGTCGCGCTCAAAACAGACGTGTTGAAGCTACTTTCCATAAATAATTTTATTATTTAAAATTACTTCTTTAGGGCTTGGCTTCGGCTGAGCCCTTTTTTATTTCTGCGGAGATTATCATGAAAAAAACTATACTTTTTGACTTAGATGGCACACTTATAGACTCTACTTCTGCTATTTTAAAAGGTTTTGATGCGGCGTTTTTAGCTCACGACAAGAAAGAGCCTGATCATGATGCACTAAAATCGCTAGTAGGATATCCGCTTGAAATAATGTTTGAAAAACTCGGTGCCAAGAAAAATTTGATTGACGAATATGTAAAAGAGTATAAAGCTTGCTACGAGAAGATCTATTTAGACGAGACTGTGCTTTTACCGTATGCTTTGGATGCTTTAAAAGAAGCTAGCACGTTTGCTGATGTTGGTGTTGTTACGACAAAGACATCAAAATTTTCTATAATTTTACTTGAACATTTAGGTGTTATGAAATTTATAAAAACGGTTGTCGGACGAGATGATGTTATAAATCCAAAACCAGATCCAGAACCTATAAATTTAGCTTTGAAGAGACTAGACAAAGAAAAAGATAATGCGTTTATGGTTGGCGATACCATCATGGATCTAAAGGCTGCTAAAGCTGCTCTTATAACGGGCGTTGGCCTTACATGTGGATATGGTAAAGAGTTTGATTTGAGGCAGCTTAGTGAACATATATTTGCAAATCCACTTGAGGCTGTCGGTTTTATCAAAGAAGCATGATAGTTAAAATTTATTAAGGCTCTTGAGTCTAATACTATTTAAACGTAAATTTATTCATAAATTTTTGTTTTAACTTATTACAAAATGCTTTGATGGACCAAAAAGAATTTTATAATTTCATATCAAAAATACCTGCTACTATTTGATTAATCTAGATAATTCTTGCTTTTAGTAAATTCTGCATTTGATTTGCTTTTTTAGATAATTTTGCTAACAAAATATGCAAATAAATATACCCATATGTGAATTTGCTAGATAGGGATTTTTTGTGCTTCGAAAAAGAGCAGAAATTCTTAGATATCACACTTAAGCGAAGCTGGCGTGGAGGCTGAGTTTGTCTATAAGATAAGCGAGGGCAGACCAAACGTCGAAGATAGACTTAAAAACGGCGACATAGCACTTGTTATAAACACAAGCGATACTAAATCAAGCGTGGATGATGGCAAAAAGATCCGCCAAAATGTGCTTAGATTTAAAATTCCATATTTTACAACGATCCGCGCAGCACTCGCAGCTGCTAAGTCGCTAAGCACAGTTCAAACTGGCAAAGCACTTGAAGTAAAAAGCTTGCAAGAGTATCTAAGCGAGAGATGAGTCAAAAAGAGTGTGTAATAGAAGCGTTAGCTAGCCTTGGTGGCATGGCAACGCTTTTTGATCTTTACCATGAAACTGATGTTAGCACTTGGGGCAGCAAAACTCCATTTGCTAGTATAAGACGGATAGTGCAGACTAATAAAGAATTTTATAAGATCAGAGCTGGGCTTTGGAGACTTTGTGAGCTTGAGTGAGAAATATTAAATTTAGTGGCAGTTTTAGCTGCCACTAGCTAAATTTCACTTCTATTTGATTAGTTATTTTTTAAAGCGCCAGCTACCTTTAAAGCACTTGCAAAGGCTAGATGCAAGTTATATCCACCAAGCATGCCAGTGATATCTAAAACTTCACCTATAAAGTAAAGCCCTTTTACGCTTTTACACTCTAAATTTTCATCTAAAAAATTAGTTTTTACGCCACCTTTTGTAACTTCAGCCCTTTCAAAGCCAAATGTCCCAGCTGGGGCAAATTCGTAAGCAAAAAGTCTTTTTATGATACTTTTTTCATCATCACTAAATTCATAAAATGCCCTATCTTTTAAGCCAAAATTTCTTAAAAACTCCAGAACAAATCTCTTTGGCAAAGGCAAAACCGAGCTAAGATGCTTTTTGCCATTTACTAAATTTTTCTCACTAAATTTAGGCAAAAAATTTATGCAAATTCGACCCTTTTGCCAAAAAAGTGAAGCGTTTAGTATCGCTGGACCACTTATGCCCCTATGTGTAAAAAGCAGATCACCGCTAAATTTATGGCTCTCGTTTTTGGTATTTATCACTACGTCCGCACTTAAACTAATGCCACTAAGCTCTTTAAACCAAAACTCATCTTTTTGCACGCTAAAGCCAACAAGAACAGGAGTAAAAATAAGAGACGGGTGAGCAAATAGGTTAAATTTATCAGTTAAATTTAGTTTTTTAGATTGGCAGTAAATTAAATTTACTGCATATTTATGCTTCCAGCTGGAGCTGGCATATCTCCCTTTTCATCGATAAATGGAGGCCCTTTTTGAAGTAGCGCAGTCACTTCAGAGGCGACCTTTGGATCCATTTTAGCCATGATGGTTGAGATCTTTTTTGCATCAAGGGCGTAAAGTATGGTGGCTGCGTTTGACCTTGGCATTTGCGAGAGCACTTCGGCTGCTGCGCCATCTTTCATTTTGGCGTAGGATTCATTGACCTTATCAGTCGTCATCGTGCGAAGCTCTTTTAAAATTTTCTCATTTTTAGCGACAACTTCGTCGATCTCTTTGCGTTTTTGCTCGATCACTTTCATCGTCGCATTCAGATCAGCCTCTTTCTTGGCGAGCTTTTTGTTATTCTCTTCATAAGCCGCAGCCGAGCTTGCTCGAAAGACCTCTAGAGCTTGGCGCTGCTCGTCGATGACCTCAAGCTCCTTTGAAATTTCCTCTTTTCTAGCTTCAAAAATTTGAGTGCAATCAACCGGCACTTCAAAGCAAAATGCAAAATTTATAACCATAAAAAAGAGTAAAATAGCTCTCATCACGCCTCGCTTTTGGCTGCAAATTTCATAACCGCAAACTCATCAAGAGCAAGCGCTTCAGCCTTTTGTATGCGTTTTATCTCTTTTTTAAATTCTTCTTTTTCTAGATATTTCATCTTTTCATACTCTAAATTTGCATTTTTATATTTGTGCTCGTAGTGCAAGACCTCTTTTTTTGCTATCTCTAAGCTCTCTTTGCAGGCACTTAGCTCGGCTCTTGCTATATTTATGAGCTCTAAATTCTCTCTTAGCTCGCCTATGTTGCCACTTTTTGGCAAGCTAAACTCGTTAAGTTTGGCTCTTAAGAGTGCTATTTTTTCTTCAGCATTTCTTACATTTAGCCTAGCAACGACGAGCTTAGCCTCTACCTTATCCATCTCCTGCTTTTTGACGCGGACGACGGAGGTAAATTTACTTTTCATCTAATGATCGTATCGCTTCTTTCAGGGCTTGTTGAGATATAGCCGACCTTCACGCCAGTTAGCTCCTCGATACGCTCGATATACGCTCTTGCGTTTGCTGGCAGGTCTTCATATCTGCTGATGCCCTTTACGCTGTCCCAGCCCGCAAGCTCTTCGTAGATAGGCGTTGTATTTTCAAGATCTGTTGGCACGTAGTCGATCGTCTCGCCGTTATATTGATATGCTTTACAAATTTTTACCACCTCAAAGCCATCAAGTACGTCAAGCTTCATAAGCGCGTAAGTATCGACACCATCAAGCCTTGAAGCGTATTTTACGCTTACTGCGTCAAACCAACCACAACGTCTGCGGCGGCCTGTTGTTGTGCCAAATTCTTTACCGATCTCGCACATCTTATCGCCATTTGTGCCTTTGTCTTCAGTTGGGAAAGGTCCGTGTCCTACGCGAGTTGTATATGCTTTGATGACGCCTATTACTTTGCCTATCTCTTTTGGATTTAGTCCAAGGCCTGTGCAAGCGCCAGCGCTTATGGTATTTGAGCTAGTTACATAAGGATATGTGCCGTGATCGATGTCTAAAAGTGTGCCCTGAGCGCCTTCAAGTAGGACTTTTTTATCTTCATCAAGCGCTTTCCAAACTAAATTTGTAGTGTTTGCGATAAATGGAGCAAGCACCTCTTTATATCTTTTTAGCTCTTCAAGTAGCTCATTTTCTTCAGGTATCTTTACGCCAAGAGCGTCAAATACGGGTTTATTTGTTTCAAAATCATGCATCAAAGCATCGCACAAGCGCTCTGGCTCAAGTAGCTCACCAACTCTGTGGCCGCTTCTGCTTATCTTGTCTGCGTATGTTGGTCCGATGCCTTTGCCAGTCGTTCCGATCGCTTTTTCGCCTTTTAAGCGCTCTTTTGCTTGATCGACTTGGCTGTGGTAGCTTAAATTTAAGTGTGCTTTGTCGCTTATATAAAGTCTGCCCCCTAAGTTGTCAAACTGCGCCATCTCAGTGATGAGCACCTCTGGAGAGACAACGACGCCGTTGCCGATGATATTTATGATATTTTTGTGCAAAATTCCGCTTGGGACAAGGTGAAGCGCGTATCTTACGCCATCGACCCAGATCGTATGACCAGCATTGTGACCACCTTGAGAGCGACAAATCATGTCATAGTTTAGTCCTAGCATATCAACTATCTTGCCTTTGCCCTCATCACCCCATTGAACACCAACTACTAAATCAGCCTTTCTCATTCTTACTTCCTTAAATTAATTTTTTCTTCTATCAATGCATCAGTATAAACAGCGAACCCGCTGCTTGAAATATCGTCTATTTCATAGTTTCCACCACTTGCTAAGATGGCGTTGTCTTTTAAAAATCTAAAAAATAAACTATCATAATATCTCATTTTTGAGTAATATAGCGGAACTATTCTTAAATTTTTATATTCTAGTGATTTGGCTACACTTTGTAAATTTCTTAGCGCCTCTTTTAGCTTATCAGGGACTAAATTTACTATCTCATCAAGCTCGCTAGTGTCCTTTAAAAGGGCTAGTTTGCTAAGCCACGGCACGTTTTGGGCTAAGATCTTTTCTAGCCATGAATTTTCAAAAATTTCTATCTCTAAGTTTAAAATTTCGCAGATGATCCTTGGGATTTGCATATTGCTAAGCTGCAAACAAGCACCGATCTCAAGCTCGCTAAAGAGCTTTGCTACTATGTTTATGCTCTTTAAAATGTCGTTTTCACCGATAAGCTCAGCGCCTATTTGATAAATTTCTTGGCTTGGGTAGCGAAAGACTGGCTGGATGTAAAACCACCTCCTTGGCTCGTTTGCTTTAAGCCTTCTAAGCACGATCCTAACGGTATCAACAGTGCTATCAGCCCTTAGGCTTATCTCGTGGTTTAGACTGTCGCTAAAGCGCAGAAGGTTTGTCGCATCTACGCTTAGATGTTGATGATACGAAAAAAACGGCGTTACGATCTCGCTAAAACCTTCATCTTCTAAAATTTCACTCGCTTTTTGCTCGATTTTTCTCTTTAGTTTTGCGCTTTTTGCAAAGTAAAGTTTGCTTCCGTTTGGGATCTCGTGCTCATAAACATTTACATCACTCAACTCTTATCTCCTTACTAAAACCTAAATTTATATCGCACTCTTTGATGATGGACACGGCTAGATTATAGAGTTCGCCGCTGTCACTACTGCTTGCTAGTTTGCTTAAATTTATAGAAATTTCTTGATTAAATTTACCTATATTTTTTATCTCATCTTCTATTTTTTGCTTTAGGCTTTGTGCTAGTTTGTCATCTTGATTTAAATTTGCTATCACTTCATTTGCAAGCTCTTTTAGCACGACTAAGCCTTTAAAAAGCTCGAAATTTTCGCTATTTTTATAGTCTTTTATGTGTAGATATGGTCTTTCAAATTTAAACAAAGCAGCATCTTTTGCCAAAAGTGCCAATGAGAAAATGTTACCTTGAAATTTATCAAAGCCAAGACCAAGTAAAAACTCAAGCGTTCTTTTGTCATCTATATTTTTTATAGTCGCATTTAGTCCAAATTTATCAGCCACAAACCTTATCATATTTATGCTCTCAAGCGCCTCTTTTGAGTTAAAGATATGTTTGCAGAATTTATTATCTATATTAAAGCGGTTTGTCTTTAGCATGCCAAGAGCTTCTATCGAGCTTGAGTATGAGGCAAAGTCATCAAGCGAGAAGTGTATGCCAAGCTCTTTATATTTTCTAACATAAATTTCTAAAATTTCTAAATTTGTAGCTGTTGCAGCGTCGATAACATCGATGATAAGCCCAGTTGGATCAAGGCTTTTATCCTCATCAAATATCGCTTTAAATTTATGCCAAAATTCCTCTGTAAAGAGCTTTTTAACGCTTAAATTTACGCGAACCTTTGCGCTTATGCCATTTTCTAGCCACATCTTTCTTGCTACAAGCGCCTCTTTTATCGTAAATAAAGCGATATTGCTCGATGCACTACTTGTCTTTATAAGTGGTAAAAAGTCGCTTGGATAGATGATCTCGCCATCTTTTCTCCATCTAATAAGCGCTTCAAAACTTAAAGTCTCGCCCGTGCTAAAGCTGATCTCTGGTTGAAATTCTAAAAACATCTCGCCAGCGTCAAGCGCTTTTAAAATTTTTGAGCCATCTTCGTATTGGCTCTTAAAATAGACATCTTTTTTCGCATCAAATGTATAGCTTCTGTTTTTGCCACTTATCTTAGCTTGATACATCGCCCAGTCGGCTCTTTGTAGCACATCATCAGCCCCAAGCTCACTATCAGCCAAGGCTATGCCTACGCTAGCGCTTGCTTTTAGTTTTAGCTCGTCTATCTTTACTTCATCTGAAGCTAGCCTTAGCATATTTTGCGCTATCTCATAGACTTCGCCTAAATTTTCGTAGTTTATGACGCCTACAAACTCATCTCCGCCTATCCTTGCAAAGATATTTTTGCCATTAAACATAGCGCCTATCTTTTCAGAGATAGCTACTAAAAATTTATCGCCTATTTGGTGACCAAAGTTGTCATTTATGCTCTTAAAATCATCCATATCAAGGTAGATGACGGCTATTTTTTGTTCATTTTTTTGTATGAGAGAATTTAGCTTGTTGTAGAGTAAAAATCTATTTGGTAGCTTTGTGAGCGGATCGTGATATGCGATAAATTCTAGATATTTCTCATTTTGCGCTTCGTTATTTGCAAGCATTGCTAGCATGATGTAGCCGGTTTTTTTCTCGCTCGCATCGATAAGCGGTAAAATTTCTATGACTTCAAGCTTGCTTTTGTTTTTATTATTTTCGCTCCAAACCTTGCCACTCCACGAGCCACCTTGGTTTATGGTCTCTATGATCTGGTGTTTTATATCGCTTAAGCCTTGCTTTATAAAGGTGATATCTTTTAGATATACGCTATCTTTTGCGCCCGAACTTTCAAAAAATGCGTCATTTGCATCAATGATCCTCATCTCCTCATCAAGCAAGACGACCTCTTCTTTGCTAAATGAGAAAATTTTTGCAAGCAGGTCTTGGCAGACAAAGAAGCTATCTTCTAGGCTAAGGTCTCTTAACGTGCCTTTTATCAAGCTTACTTCGCCAAATTCGTCGTATTCAAGCGCTTTTGCCCTTAGTCTAAAGTGTAAAATTTCTTTATCTATGCTGTAAAGCTTGATATCTTTGATGTATGTTTGAGCATCTCTTAAGCTCTCAAAAAAGCTATAAAAACTATCAAACTCATCGACAAAGACCGACTTTGCTTGCTCGAAATTTAGAGTGCTTTGCGTGCCAAGAATTTTACTTAGCTCATCTGAGATGTTAAGCATGTCGCTTCTTTTATTCCAAGTAAAGACATTTGCCTCACTCGCCCAAAGCAGAGCCTTGCTCTCCTTGCTTTGCTTTTCAAATCTCTCTTGAAGCTTTAGCATATCGCTAAGATCGGTAAATGAGTAGATGACCTTTTGCTCGTCTGCATCGATAAATTTAGCCTTTATCTTAAATGGAATTTTCTTGCCGTAAGCGTTTGTCATATTTGCTATGAAATTTAGCTCTTCATTTTTAAAGCTTGCTTGTAAAAAGGCCTTTTTACTTGCTAGCACGGCAGCTTTAAAGCTATCAAAGTCCTCGCTTGCGATGATATCTTCTAAATTTATGAGACCTTGGCTTTGGACATTAAAAATTCTCTCGACATTGTTTGTGCTTTGGATGATCAAAAATGGCTCTTGTGCCGAAGCGATGGCGATGACATTTGGCGATAAAAAGACGTAGCTTTTGATGATATCGTCATTTCTTTGCGTCATCTTTTCTTGAGTGATATCTTTTATGAGTATGAAATTTAGCCTTGTGTTTTCTAGCTCAAAGCTACTTTGGGTCGCTAAAACGTCGATTATTTCGCCATTTTTACGCCTTAGCTTAGCTTCATAAGATAGATCATTATTTATAGCGTTTTCTCTATCTTCTGCTAAATTTTTAGACTCATCTTCAAGTAGCTCTTTGATATTTAGATCTGCTACGTCATCTTTTTTGTAGCCTAGATTTTCTAAAAGAGCGTTGCTAATGTCCGTGATGACGCCAGTATAAGCGTCATAGACCACGATCTTTAAAAAGCTCTTTTCAAATACATAGCCAAATCTACTCTCGTAGCTTTGTGCCGTCTCGTAAGCTTTATCTCTATCTTCGTAGAGTTTTTTGATGCTGTTGTTTAGCGAGGTAAATTCTTTTATGTCAAATTCTTCATCAGTTGGCTTACTTTTATCTGCCGCAAAAAGAGTGATTCTAGTAAATGGAGAGAGAATTTTATCTTTTATATATGAGTTATCACGTAGCCAAAGTATGCTAAATGCGACAAAACAGAAAAACGAAAGCACGACTAGAACTAGCTGGATAAAGATCTGTGCTTGCCTGCTAGAGCCTGTTATGACAAATAGCTTTTGCTCTTCTAGGTAGCTGATCTTGTAAAAATTCATATCCTTTAGTTTAAAAATGATCTTGTCAGCTTTAAACTCGCCACCTTGTGAGATGTATTTGTTAAAGTCCTCTTTTATAAATTTTCTATAAAACTCATCTCTTGAGAGGTTGCCATCTTTATCGACCAAAAAGACGTATGCGGCAAGGTTTTTATTGTAGCCTGTATCGACCTTGTTTTTTAAAAGATTTTGATTTAGCTGAACGAGAATTTTATTGCCATTTTTTAGCCCGTAAGCTATGTAGATATCTTTAAAGCGTCTATTTTTATAAAATCTATCAGAGAGCCTAAACTCGCCTGCTTTTATATCTGAAAACCACGAGATATCGTAGTTGTGTAACTCAAAAGCGCCCTCAAATTTACGCTCATAAAGCAAGGAGTTATCTTTTGCTATCACGTAAAAAGCGGCGTAGAATTTACTTACAACAGTATCTTCATAAAATGGCTCTACGCCGTTTGCTATGAGTCTTGCCTTTGTGGTGATATTGTCTTTTACCTCTACAAATGTACTCACGATATTGTTTCTAGTGATTAAATTTAGCGTTGAAATTTCATATTTTATATCGTTTATGCCAGCAAATATGACAAAAAGTGCAAGAAAGATGAAGGCAAAAAGAAGTAGTGCTATCTTTACATAGAACCTCTTAAAAATCTGCAAAACTGGTTTAGCGCTATTTTTTTGCATTAAATTTAAGCCTCGCTTTTTAAAACTAGCCATGATTTTAACGCAAATTTACTTTTTTTAGCTTATAAAATGCCTTTTTGTTTAAATTTAAAGAGATCACAGGGCGTTTTGCCCCGTGACTTAGTAGATCCAAGTAACTACTTCGGCTCTTTGTCTGCGTAGTTTTTCAGGTTGTGGGTTTAGGCGGTAGCCAAATGGCACTAAAATAGCCACTCTTTTTTCGCTCTCATCAAGACCTAAAATTTCATTTAAAGCGTGTCTGTCAAAGCCTTCTATCGGGCAGCTGTCAATCCCAAGACTAGCGGCTGCGTTCATCATATTTGTTGCAGCTATCATGCACTGCTCGTGTGACCACTGAAATGTTAGCTCATCGTCATTTTTGAAATTTGATAGCAAAAAGTCGTGATAAAATTTCTGCCTTGCAGCGATAGCTTCGGGGTCTTTATCAGCCCTTCTAGCGATCATTTTATCGATATAGCTACTACCAACTTTTACCTCTTTGATCTTTGCTAAGATGACAACTAAATGCGAGCAAGAGGTGATTTGCACTTGGTTCCACGAAACAGCTTTTATCTTCTCTCTAAGCTCTTTGTTTTGCACGACTAAAAAGTCCCACTGCTCAAGGCCAGTCGAGCTTGGGCTTAGTCTGCCAGCCTCTAGGATAAAGTCAAATTCGCCAGCGCTGATCTTTTTGCTCTCGTCAAAAATTTTGCAAGCGTGACGAAATTTTAAAATTTCAAGATAGTTCATCATATCTCCTTTGTTAAATTTCTTGACATTATAAAGCGACTAGGTAAATTAAAAGAAATTTAGCCAGACTTTAGCTGGCCTTAAAATAGGCTAAATTTAGCCTAGAGTTAGTTTAAAAATATATCAAACTCGCCTTTTTGTATCGCCTCTGCGATGATGGCTGAGCGCTCATAGCCAGCCTCTTTTAGGCGCTTTAGAGCTAAATTTGCATCGTTCTCGCTAACAGCTAGCAAAAGTCCGCCAGAAGTTTGCGCGTCAAAAAGCATGATATCAGCCTCTTTGCTCACAAAATGCTTTGCAAATTCGCGGTTTTTGTAGCTTCCCTCTGGGATGATGCCCATGTCGGCAAATTCTTTCGCACTTGCGATCACTGGCACATCTTTTTCAAAGACATTAAAGCTGATCTTGTCGTTTAACATCTCGCTTAAATGCCCTAAAAATCCAAATCCAGTCACATCGGTAGCCGCATAAACTTTGATGCCACTTAGTGCTTTTAGAGCGTAGAAATTTAGCTGAGCCATGATGCCTGCGACCTCATTTATTTGCTCCAAACTTAACAGATCAGCCTTGATCGCTGTGCTTAGGATACCGCTGCCAAGAGGCTTTGTGAGGATCAAAATGTTACCAACTTCTGCAGTGTTGTTTGCCCAGAAATTTTGTGGGCTCACCTTGCCAGTCGCACTTAGTCCATAATACATCTGCTGCGTCTCTATCGTATGTCCGCCAACGATGACGCCGCCACACTCTCTTACTTTATCGGCTCCACCTTGCAAAATTTCGCCTAAAATTTCAGGTGCAAGGTTGCAACTATCAAAGCCCACGATATTTAGGGCGTTTATCACCTCGCCACCCATTGCAAAGACGTCACTTAGGCTATTTGCAGCAGCGATCTGACCATATATAAATGGGTCATTGACTACTGGCGTGATAAAGTCAAGCGTCTGAACGAGTGCTAGATCGTCTGAGAGCTTAAAAACGCTCGCGTCCTCGTTTGAGCCGATGCTTGAGAGCAGGTTTGGATGAGATAAATTTAAACTACTAATCGTTTTGTGAAGACCCGACGGGTCAAGCTTAGCAGCTCAACCAGCGGCTTTAACGAACTGCGTAAGCTTTTTGTCGTTATAGATCATAGTTTGATTTGCTCGTGAGTTGAGAGTATGTCAATGATCTCATAAGCGTTTGAAATTTCGCCAACTGCAAGATCGCTTACTAGTTTATAAGCCTCCAAGCAGCTTCCGCAGCTTAAAATTTGAACGCCAGCAGCTTCAAGATCTTTAAGCGGCTTAAAGCTTGGATGTGAGCGGTTTGTCGTCATCTTAACGGCGTTATTTACGCAGATGATTATCTTTGGTTTTTTCTCTACTTGAAGAAGTGCGCCTAGGAATTTTGATAGCAAATTTATGCCAACTTCGCCGCTACCTGCGTGTTCTTCGTTTAGATAGAGCACTTTTTCATTTTTTGGTGTTATGTCGCAGACAAATTCATCAAAATTTGTAAGCTCAAGTGCGCTTTTGCCCTTGATGGCTAAAATTTTAGTCTCATTGCCATTGCTTTCTAGGCTAAATTCTATATTTTGATTTTTCAAAAATCTCGAGATATTCTCTTTTGGAGCTAGGGCATTTACGATGATCTCTAAGCTCTCTCCCTCATTTAGGCCCTCAAGTGCGTTTTTAGTCATGATGACTGGTTTTGGGCACTCTAAATTTCTGCAATCAATTGTTCTTGTCATTGTTTTTCCTTTGTGATTAGTATTTCAAACCTTGAAACTGATTTTGGATTATAGCTAAAAAATATTAATTTTTTAAAAGGATTTGTGCTGTGAAATTTGCTATAAAAGAGAGTTTGACCCTGCGTAAGTCGCAAGGTCAAGGTTGATTATTTTAAATTTGTGTAAGATTTCTCGTAGTCAGATACTGGGATCTTGTTTTCCTTAACAAGCTCTTGATACCAGTAGTGGTGAAGTACATAAACCTCTTCTTCTTCTTTGTATCCAGTGACCATTGACCAGATAGCGCCATGTATAGCGATCGCAGCCATATAAATATGAACTAGGAAAAATACCGCACAGACGATGCCAAGGCAGTTGTGGATAACTACGCTATATCTTAAAAGATCGATTTGAGAGATACCAAACCAACTAGCAACTGCTGGCTCTTTAATATCCATGAAATACATAATCGCACCAGTGATGATCATCACGATACCACCAGGGATAGCGATCCAGTACCATGCCTTTTGACCAGCGTTAAATTTACCAGCAGGGACTGGTTTTTTCTTCTTTGATAGATAACCACCAACTATCATCATCCATCTGATGTCATAAACAGCTGGAAGCATTCTGATAGTCCAAGCAAATAACATAGGAAGCACAGAAATAGCAAATATAATAGTCGCTATATCGTGCAAGTATCTACAGAAACGCACAAATGTGCCACCGCCAAGCTCTGCACCCCACATGATGATGATGCCAGTTGGCACTAAGATGATCCAAGAGATCGCAGCTAAGCCGTGAGCTATACGTTCGATCAGTGAAAACGCAAATACTTTTTTGCCATCGTGACTAAAGTGTTTTGGTCCGATGATCAAGAAGTGTAGCACGAACGCGCCGATAACAGCTAAAATGATAGAAAGTGCAGCTATCGCGAAGTAGTCGTTGCCTTGTATAAAAGTAAATATCGGGCCCCAGCCATGCTCATAAGGCTTGATATTTTCTATCCTCTGTGCTGCCCAAATGGTGCTGTCAAATTGATTGACACCAGTTGGTCCTTCAATGGCCATTGCCGCAACGGACAATGTAAAAAGTAGAGTAAGAATTCTCGTCATTTTATTCCTTTATTTGCTAAAGCTTAAATGATTTAAGCTTTGGTTAAATATGCTAAAATCACACAGCTATGCCGTTTTGTGGCTATTATATCAGAGCTAATCACAAGCAAACCTTAGCAAAAAAGATTACTAAAATTTTTATAAAAAATATTTAAGTTTTGTTAATTTTGATAAACGCTGATATAAATTTTGAGCAGTAAAAATCTCAATTTTTTACCTAAAAACGTGGTTAAATTCAAAGTTTAGAAATGGTGCTAGATAAATTTGAATATTTTTATCAAAAAGCTAATGCTTTATAAATTTAGCTTTTTAGCTCAAAATACCTTATTAAATTTATATTTTCTAAAAATTGAATTAAAATATCAAAAGCATTTTAGATCTCTATTAAAAGGCGAAACAATGAACATTTACGCTCTTATCTTTGATGATTATGAGACGCTCGATCTCATGGGGCCGGTCGAATTTTTAGCCAGAGTGCCTGAGCTAAATTTAAATTTTGTTTCATTTGAAGGCGGAGCAAAAAGAAGCAAGCAAGGTTTTCTTATAAAAACAAAAAAACTTAGCAAGATGCCAAAAGAGAGCGTTTTGCTACTCCCTGGAGGTCAGGGCACAAGGGCGCTGGTAGGTGATAAAGAGTTTATCTCTAGACTAAAAGAGTGCGTTTTGGCGTCTAAATTTTGTCTAAGCGTCTGCACAGGCTCAGCCCTACTAGCAAAAACTGGGCTGCTTGATGGGCTAAAAGCGACGTCAAGTAAAAGATCGCTTGAGTGGGTAAAAAGTTGCGGCAAGGCTGTAAAATGGCAAGAGCGCGCCAGGTGGGTGAGAGCAGGTAAGTTTTACACAGCTTCAGGCGTCGCTGCTGGCATGGATATGGCGCTTGGATTTATCAGTGATCATTTTGGCAAGGAGCTAGCCCAAAAGATCGCAAACGAGACCGAATATAACTGGCAAAAAAGCTCAAAGATAGATAAATTTGCCAAAATTTATGGGTATTAAATTTAAAATAGCTTGCGACCTTTTGATAAAGTCAGAAATCTACTAAATTTTAAAAAGGATAGCAAGCCAAGATAGCTTTAACAAAAAGTGTCAAGATAAAATTTGTAGATAATAAATTTAAATCATTTTGGAGTTTACAGTCTGGCTTTAAATTTTGAAAACGAAAATAGCTTTGTCAAAAATAGCTTCAAGATAAATTTTTAAATTTAGGCAGCTCAAAGCCATTTTGGCGAAATTTGTAATCCAGATAAATTTGACCTAAATTTAAAAAAGCCAAATTTACCTTCAAAAACTCAGCCTAGTTTCTGCGCCTATACTCTTCGTAGTCTAGCTCTCTAACCATCTTTATCTCGCCATTTTCTTTTAAAAGCAGCAGATCAGGCAGTTTTATGCCGTTAAATGTCGTGTTTTTCACGATGGTGTAGTGAATTTGATCTTCAAATATGACGCGATCATTAATTTGTAGCTCGCTATCAAATTTATACTCCGCATCTCCCGCTTCAAGTCCCACGATATCGCCAGCTAGGCAGGTATTGCCGCCAAATCTATAAGCAAATTTGCCATTTTTGCTCTCACCTCTAACGGCTGGGCGGTAAGGCATGAGCACGGTATCTGGCATGTGCGCCTCGGCTGAGGTGTCAAGTATGGCGATATCTTTCTCGTTGTGCACGATGTCAAGCACGCTGCTTATCAAAAAGCCAGTCTGCCAGCCCACCGCCTCGCCAGGCTCCAGATAGACCTCCACGCCGTATTTCTCGCGAAAACGCTTAATTATCTTTATAAGCAGCTCCACGTCGTAATCAGCCCTCGTGATGTGGTGGCCGCCGCCCATATTTATCCACTTCATCTTTGGTATAAACTCGCCAAATTTCTCCTCAAACGCCTCCAGTACGACTTGCAAGCTGCTCGCACTCTCCTCGCAAAGCGCGTGAAAATGAAGCCCCGTGATGCCATCAAGAAGCTCTGGCTTAAAATTTGCCCTTGTGATGCCAAGCCTGCTAAATTTACCGCATGGGTTGTAGCTATCAGTTGGCGCTAGTGAGACCTCTGGATTGACCCGCAGGCCGCAGATGATGCCGTTTTGAAGGGCAATGCCTTTAAATTTTTGCCACTGAGCAAAAGAGTTAAAGGTGATGTGCTTTGAAATTTTTAAAATTTCATCAAAGTCCTCATCTTTAAAGGCTGGGCTATACGTGTGGATCTCGCCTTTTACGTATTCGTTTGCAAATTTTGCCTCATGAAGCCCACTGCAAGTCGCTCCGTCAAGGTATGAGCCCACCAAGTCCATCACTCCGCTAAATGCAAAACCCTTAAGAGCCACTAAAATTTTAGCTCCGCTTTGCTCTTTTACATACTTTAAAAGCTCTAAATTTTTACGTACTTTTGCCTCTTCGCAGACGTAGGCTGGGGTTTTTATGCTTTTTAAAATTTCATTCATTTTCTTTCTCTTTTGCAAATTTTCAAATAAGTATATCTAAATTTATTTTTAAGTAAAATCAGTAAAAATTTCAAAGGATAAAATGTGATAGAGATCGAATTTCTTGGGCCTATCGGGCTTGAGAGTATAAAAGTAGAAGCAAAAAATTTAGGCGAGGTAAAAGCGGCAATAAGTGAGAAAGAGGAGCTTAAAAAGTGGCTAAATATCTGCGCTGTGGCTGTAAATGACGAGATCGTAAGCGATATAAATTTCGCTCTTAAATCAGGCGATAAAATTTCTATCTTACCGCCAGTTTGTGGAGGCTAAGATGCAAATTTATAATGGTAGCTTGGACGTTCAAAGCATCACAAACGAGTGGTATGATAAATTTAAAGATAAAAACTGCGGTGCGCTCATCACTTTTGTAGGCATAGTAAGAGAAGAGGGCGGTATTTCGGCGCTTAGCTTTGACATCTACGAGCCGATCCTTAAAAAATGGCTAGATGCTTGGCAGGAGAGAGCCAAAAAAGAAAATGCCTATGTGCTCTTTGCTCACTCAAAAGGCGATGTGCCAGTGCATACGAGCTCTTATGTAGCAGGTGTTGTTAGTCCTCAAAGAAAGGTCGCATTAAGGCTTATAAACGAGTTTGTCGAGGACTTTAAGGCAAATGCACCGATCTGGAAATATGACGTGATAAATGGTGAGAGAATTTACGCCAAAGAGCGCAGCCAAGCGATAAATGGCGCCGGACTTTTGGCATAAGAGGGCAAAAATGATAACCAAAGAGAGTAAAAAAGATGTTTTTTGGGCGCTAGCCTTTGGGCTTGGGCTCTTTGTCTTTAGCGTCGCTAGCTACTTTTATCTTGATCTTGGCACGCCCTCTCTTTTTGGTGTCATCGTTGGCGCCATTTCAACCTTTTTTTGCGTGAGAAAAATTTTGCAAAACAACTTTTTTGAGATAGATGATGATGGATTTGTCATCACAAAAGGCTCAAAAAATATTAAATTTTTCTTCAAAGATATCGATGAGATCGCTATTAAAAGCTTTGGCGATAAGAAAAAGGTCGATGCGCTAAGTGTTAAATTTAGAAAAAATCGCCTCGATAGAGATGCTTGCTTTGGACTAGTTCAGGCACTTGGCGATGATATGATCGTTATTTTTGACAGATACGAACTCTCACAATTTACACTTTCAAAAGAGCTTCGAGATAGGCTCGCTAAATTTAAAGATAGGGCGTAAAAGCTTCTTAATTCGTATAGCTTTCAAGTTTTTCGTGGTCGATGATGAGAAATTCGTGCGGTGTGATCTTCCTGATGATGTCGTCTTTGATAAGCTCATTAAAGGCTGTTGAGGCGCTTTGGCGCTTGAGACCAACAAAGCTTGAGAGCACTTTTAGAGAAAACGGCAAAAACACGTATCGGTAGCCATTTTGTTTTAGATCTTGCTCATTTGCAAGCTCGATTAAGAAATTTGCGATCCTGCCCTTTGCGTCCTCAAAAAGTATCGACTTTGTGATCTGGCGCTGCACGATGATGGTGTTTAGTGTGGTTGTTAGGATCTCGCTTGCAGCTTTTTGATTATGTAAAATTTCGCCGATATTATCTAGTCTAATGACGTAAATTTGGGCATCTTCAAGCACTTCAAATGCACAGTTGTCATCAAGTATGGCGATGTTATTTTTTTCTAAATGATAAAGGATAAATTCCTCGCCATCTTCAAAAAATGAGAGCTTTGCTGAGCCGTTTTTTAGGATAATTATCTCGATATCTTCGGTGTAGATCGTGCTTGTTTTTGGCAGCTCTTTAAACTCAAATTTCTCCAGCTCATCTTGTGTCAAGATATCTAAAATATGTGTTTGTAAAAGCCCTAAGCGTGATTTTTTCATCTTTCTCCCAAAAAAGTGTAAGGGCAGATTTTACTTTATAAAGCATTTAAATAAGTTGAAATTTCTCTTTTTTGGTGTTACTTTTTTTCAAATTCTTTTAAAAATAGTGATAAATTTAAGGGTTTGGCTGCATAAGTTGCAACCAAATTTTAAAAGCCGTGAAGCTCTTTTATCTTCTCATCTATCTGTTTTTTGTGCCCGTCTTTTGTCACACTAACATAGGTCGCGGTGGCGCTTGTGACGTGTATAGTTTCTCTAAAACCGCCATCATTTAGTCTAAGTGCAGTCACTTCTATCTGCGTTGTTATCGATGTTTTACCAACTGCGATGATCTTTGCATAGCAGCTTAGCACGTCGCCAACAAAGACTGGTTGTTTGAAGATGATCTCTTTCATCGAAATCGTCACAACTCGCTCAGGCGAAATTTCTCTAGCAGCCTGAGCACCTGCAAGGTCTATCTGACTCATTATCCAGCCGCCAAAGATATTGCCAGCTGAGTTTGTATCTTTTGGTAGCATCACTTGCTTGATGCGTGGCTCGCCAAAGTCCTTTAAAATGTCCATTTTTTGCCTTTTAGATCTTAAATTTTTGGTAAATTGTAGCAAATTTTAATGGCTTTATGCTAAAATCCTGCAACTTTAAGGGATGAAAAGATGAATGATTTTAAAAGACTAAACGAACTTACAAAAGCGCAAAAATCCAAGCTAAATGCTATTTATAAAAATTTAGATGACAAGATCATAGCTGATGCTCTGAGGATTTGTGCCCTTGATGGCACGCCGAGCCAAAAACTAGCCCTTGCAAGAAGGATCATAGACCTAAAAGTAGACCCACTTCAAAATGAGCTAAAAAAGCTAAATTTAGGCGAGGACGAGCAAAAACGCGTGTTAAATTTGATCTATGACTACGTTAGAAATTTATATGAAAATCTGCACGCCCAGCTTATAAAAAAGGCACGTGATGAGCAAATTTTAGAGCCTTTTTATCAAGCTTTTGTAGAGGCTATGCACGAGCTTGGGCTTAGTCTAAATGCGTGGCAAATTTCATGGCAAGATAAGATAATAGACACCACAAATAAAGAGTTTGAAGCTAAATTTAAAGATTTAAGCCAGGCAAATGAGTTTATCACTAAAAACGGCTTATTTCAGTGTGATAGTAATGGCGTAAGAGCCGATAGAACGTATGGTGCAGTTTGCAAAGAGGGCGAGAAATTTAGCTTTTTGCCTTACGCGCTTGCTTTTAAAGATGAGGTTAGAGAGCTTAAAAAAGTATTTATAAAAAACCTTGAAATTTTAAGAAATTTTGCTCAAAATGACGAGCAAAAATCCTACGTAAAATACCTTGAAAAGCTACAAAACGCCTTTTGCGAAGAGGACAACGCAAAAGTAATAAATGCTTGGCAAGAGGCTGAGATAGCGTGGATGGATGTAAAAGGAGCACTTCAGCCAGGTCATCCGCTAGAGTACTACGAGGATGCCTACACGCACGCAGTCGCGCTTGAGTGGGACATCAGGCTGGTGGATAGCGAGGGCATTGATGAGCTTAAATTTAAAGAAAAAGTGACAAAAACTTACAAAAGCGTCTGCGAAAAAATCAAATTTGATAACGCCGTGACAAACAAGGCAGTTAGTGAAAATATTGCTAGAACACAGCTTTATATAAGCGTGCCGATGATCTACTATGGGGCAGAGCTAAATGGGCTTTTTAGCGCTCAAGTCGTGCCAAATGATGAGAGTGTGAGCGCAAAATGCGGCAAGAAAATTTTTGCCTTTGTAAATCACGTCTATGAGGGCGCAAAGGCAAAGCCTTTTATGAAGCTTGGGGCTGAAATTTTTAGCAAGGAATTTTTGGATTTTGGTAGAGAGATTTTATTTTTAAAGCCAAAAATTTGGAAAAAAGTATATGAAATTTCAACGATCGGCCATGAGTTTGGGCACATTTTATTTATCGGACTTGATACTGAGATGAGCATGAATAAAAGTGGCGTCTTTAAATTTATAGAAGAGTACAAGGCAACAACTGGCGGGCTAGTAAATTTCTTCTTGCACGAAGAGGCGGAGTATAAAATGGCCGTCTTTCACGAGCTAATAGCCCGTGCGGTTGGGCTTATAGCGTGGCGAAAGGTCGATGAAGTTAGGGCTTATTACTGCGAGGGGCTCATACATCTTAGCCTGCTTTTTAGGGCTGGAGTGCTTAAATTTGACGGCAAACTAAGCGTGGATATGAGCGAGCAAGCTTATGCTAAATTTAAAGAAATTTGCTTGCAAAACTACTTTGACCTAGCGCAAACATACGCTAAAAAAGATGATGCGAGCACGTTTTTGGAGAAATTTTGCCAAAAAGATGAGCAAAGCTATCTGCCAAAAGATGAAGAGTGCAAGAAATTTGTCGAGCATTTTTACGCTAGGTACGAGGCTATAGGCAACGACGTCGATGATAGCGGCGAGTGGCAAAGATGGCAAAAACTAGCCCAAGAAGCGGAGAGTAGCCGTGCTTGATAGGATAACAAATTTTCACAACGGCTCATTTTTATTTATATTTGCCCTGATTATTGCTTATTTTTTTGCTATTTATCTGGGTGATCAGTTTTATCTGACAGCTATATCAGTAGGCACTGATGTAGTGATCGCCTTGTTTTTGTTCTTTTTCTTAAAAAGTAGTAGAAATTTAAACTCATACTGGACCTATATATTTTTAGCTATCGCGAGCTGGGCGCTGGCTGATATCCTTTTATTGCTTTATGATAGATCGCTTCTTATGCCAGGAAACATCTCCCGCACGGATCTTATGCAAATTTTATATTTGATCCCATTTTTTATGTTTCTTGTATCTGCCATTGCTTTTTTTGCAAGAATTTTAAAAAGAGTGATATGGCAGCAAGTCGTGGTAGATGCGCTTGCTTTGATGCTTATAACGGTTAGTTTTTTTTGGTTTGTAATTTTTGATAGAAGTCTAGCAGTAGCGCTTAATAAAGAATTCGTGACTAGTCTTTCATACATCATAATGGATATTTTTATCTTTTGCTTTGTCTTTGTTGTCGCATTTTCACTAAATTTTGTATCAAAAAAACCAGCTTTTAGCTATAAAAGAGTTAGCCTACTTTTATATCTATCAGCCTTGCTTATCATTTGCATTTGCGACGCATACTACTCATCAAAGGCCTATTTGACGCATGGCGGTACAAATGTTCATTACGAGTTTTTCTTTAAAGTTGCATTTTTTATTATATTTGTAGCTTGCTTACATCTAAAGGAAAACGAGGCAAATATCAAGATAAGAAGCTACAGAAAAGACTATACAAGGGCGCTTATATATAAATTTATCACCCTGCTTATCGTATCCCTACTTTTTTTAGGAGCTGCTAATACAGATAAAATTTACTCAGTTTGGATAGTTTTTCTACTTATGGTTTTGCTAGCCTATGCAGCGCTAATTTATAGTATCTCAAGTACAGTTGCTATGAGGGATCTAGCTAGATCTGAAAGGCATATCATCGCTAAACTAGATGAAGAGATCAAAGATAGTCTAAGAGAGCTTGAAGAGAAAAACGAGCGCTTAAGGCAGCTTAGTGAATTTGACTCACTCACTGGACTTTTAAATAGGCAGTCATTTTTAAGCAAACTTTCAGAGATGATAAAGACTAAAGCGCTTGGCGAGAAGATAGACATTTATAGTATCGACATCAACCACTTTAAAGCTATAAATGACTCATACGGCCACTACGTAGGCGATGAGGTGCTTTTAAAACTTTCTAAAAATATCAAAGCGATCTTGCCAGAAGGTGCTATCATCTCAAGGTTTGGCGGTGATGACTTTATGATAGTTTTAAAACAAAAAAATGAGGGGCATTATAGAGAATTTTTATACTATCTGCTAAACATCATAGCCGAGCAAATCTCAGTTGGCGACTATAAGATAGCTCTTGGAGCAAAGGTTGGCGTTAGCTCAACTCAAACAAGTGAAATTTTAGCTGATGATCTCATCATGCAAGCTGGAGCTGCACTTGATGCAGCCAAAAGAGATGTTAATACAAAATATGTCTTTTATGATGATATAAAAGAGATTATTCAGGAGAAAAACTACATAGAAATTTTGCTAAATTCTATGAATTTTGATGAGGAATTTAGCCTAAATTTTCAGCCGCAGTATCTGCTAAATGGTAAAAAGATAATAGGCGCTGAGGCATTAATTAGATGGAACTCTCCGGTAAAAGGCTTTGTAAGTCCGGCTAAATTTATCCCAGTAGCTGAGCAAAGCTCAATTATAAATACAATAGGAATATGGGTGGCAAAAGAGGCCATAAGGCAGATGAGCTACTGGAATAAAAAGTATGGCATCAGCCTAAAAGTTGGCATCAATATCTCGCCAAAACAGGTTGATAATATAAATTTTGCATCGGACATCTTTGGCTATGTTGAAGAATTTGGCATGGATCCAAAGTGCGTTGATATCGAGCTTACAGAGGCAAGTCTCGTCAATGCCGAAGAGATCATGCAAACAGTCTTAAAGAAATTTTCAGATAATGGCATGAGCATCTCTATCGATGACTTTGGCACTGGCTTTTCGTCGATGAACTACGTCAAAAAGTATCCACTAGATAGGCTAAAGATCGCAAAAGAGTTAGTTGATAACATCGCTACAAACGAGATAGATAGAGACGTCGTAAAGAGCGTTATAACATTTGCTAAAAATATCGGGCTAAAAACGATCGCTGAGGGTGTTGAAGATGAAACTCAGCTTGAAATTTTAAGAGAGCTAGGCTGCGATGAGATACAAGGTTATTTCTGGGGTAAGCCGATGAGCGCTAAAGACTTTGAAGAGCTCATAAGAATCACGCTTGATCACATCTAAGCTTGTAAATTTACAAGCTTAGCCAATAACGCTTTTGTAGTCTAAATTTTCAAAAAGCAGTAGCTCTTTTTTGCTCTCTTTTATAAGTGTTTTTACTAGCTCTGAGGTCTCTTTATTTTTTGGCAAGACAAGGTGGATTTTTTCATTTATAAAGATGACAAAGATATTTTTAAGCTCGTAAATTTCACTTACATCTTTTATGTCAAAAATTTCATTTTCTTTTGGCTCATTTTCGTAAAATGCCAAATTTTTCTCATCTACTTCAAATATCATCTCTTTTTTAAAGTCTGAAATTTCTAAGCTTTTTAGCACCGATTTTCGTCTATTTTTTAAAAAAATTGGATAAAAAATGATCCAAAAAATAGCAAAAATGACGCCGATAATAGTAAAAATTTTGGTTTTTAAAAGCATATCAGCGACAAATCCAGCTATAATAGCCTCCGTAAAAATCATAAAAACATTTATAAAATACTGTTTTCTAGCTTTTTTTGAGAAAAATAGATTAAATGCTTGGTAGTCTATTAAATTTTCTCCAGATAAGACGATATTACATTTCATAATAAACCTTAAAGAAAAATTTGCAAAATTATAACTAAAAATAGGGTTTGAAACAGAATAAACAATGGAGAGAAACATTTTTTTTACGTCAAATTCGTCACTTATCGTAAGACAAAAACAAATTTTCTATGCCGTTATAGCTCTTTTTATATTTTCTCAGTTTGCCGGCATCTTAAACTATAAAATTTTTGAAAATTTGTTGATATTTTTGGGCTTTGGTCTTGTAGTTCTTGGTATCTACATCTCTATGAATAGATCAAAGCTTAAAGCTATGCACTGGCTTGCTGCATGCTTTGGGGTCTTTCTTTGGACGATTATTGATGTCATTAGAAGCGTTAATGAAGACTTTCTTTTAAGAAGCAAAGAGCAAATTTCTTATCTTGATTTTTTTGATCTACTCCCTATGTTTTTACTATTGGCCGCTGTTGGTATATTTTTTGTGGTCAAATTTATAGCCAGTGATAAAAAGATCCTAGTCCTAGCCGATAGCTTTAATGTGCTTTTGCTAGTTTTCACGCTTGCTTATTGCATTGTTGGCGATATGGGCGATTTTAATATATTGATCCATCCTAAAAGCCCTAGCGAGCTTGCTGCTAGCATTGCTATTTTTGTAAATTTGTCTATTTTATTCATCGCTCTTAGTGAAATTTTTAATAGCAACCATCTTTACATTAGACATAGCGGCTTTTTTTTGATAATAGCAAGTGCGATTTTTACGCTATTAAATTTATATGTTTTTTATAATGAGCTTATAAACAAAGGGCATGATTTTACTCTGCACTCTATCTATCTTGTGCCATTTTTCCTCTTGATGCTTGGAGCTTTTTATCTAAGGGGCGACAACAAGCGTATAAGCGCAGCAGATGTTGGCATAAAAACAACATCTAAGCTCGTGCCTATCATCTCAGCTGCACTAATACTTATAAAAGCCAACCTCTCATCTTATGTCGATCTACTTATAATTTTTGTTATTGTAGCTGGAGCTGTCATTAGCTATTTTATGAAGGTGCTTGATCAAAGCGAAGAGATATATAACGCAGAGCAAAATTTACATGATGCTAAAAACAAAGAGAAGCACCTAAAGACAAACGAACTTGAGATGATAAATTTAAGCTTAGAGGGTGTATCTGAAAAAGACTATCTAACCTCTCTTGGCAACAGAGACTCATTGTTAAATGAACTTAAAGGTATGTGTAGCGTTTTGGGCGAGAAGCAAGAGATCGCAGTTTATTATATAAATATAAGTCGCTTTAAAAATATAAATACATCTTATGGACACGAGGTTGGCGATAAAATTTTAAAAGCGATAGCAAAGCGCATACGTGAAGCGTGCAACAGACAAGAGGTCACCGCAAGGATCGGCGCTGATGAGTTCATTGTGCTTTCAAAAATGGAAGAAAATAGCCACACTAAACGCATGAAGCTTGGTATGGAGCTAAGAGATACGATAGAAAAACCTTTGCAAATAGATAAGTATCACTTTGCGATCAAGAGTGTCGTTGGTATCCACGTTGTCACAAGAGATAACATCAGCGATCCTAGAAATATCATCAAAAAAGCTGATATGGCGATGTACTATGCTAAGCAAAATCCAGCCAAAAACCCAATGGTTTATAATAATGAGATAGATAGCGAAATACAACAAAGTTCAAACATAGAGATAGCTCTTAAAAAAGCAAATTTACAAGAGGATTTTGAGGTATATTTTCAGCCGATTTATGACATTAAAAATTTAAAGATCATCTGCGTAGAAGCGCTACTTAGATGGCAGTCAAAAGAGTATGGACAAAAAGAAGCTGGCGAGTTTATGGATATAGCTAGCTTAAATAGCGACATCTTAAACGACATCTGCACGCTTTCTGTCTCAAAAACAGTAGAACAAGCCGTAAGATGGCAAAACAAAAAGCTAAAAGTACCAAAAATAAGCATAAACGTAGCGCAAATTCAAAGCACATCTGAAAAATTTGTAAATGAATTTATGCTAACTTTAAACTCGCACCACCTAAATCCAAAGCAGTTTGAGCTTGAATTTAGCGAAGATATCTGGAAAAACGACCAAGAGACGCTTGATAAAATTTTCTCACTTTTGGAGAAAAATAGCATAGATGTTTGTATAGATGACTTTGGATCTGGATATACGTCATTTGTCTATATCAGAAAGTATAAGATCGACCGCATAAAGATAGCAAATGACTTTGTTGCTCAGTCAGTGATCAACAAAAAAGATATGCAAGTAGTCGCTGCTATCATAAATATAGCAAAATCAATGAAGCTAAAAGTGACAGCAAAAGGCGTTGAAAGCCACGAGATAAAAGAGCTTTTAAAAGAGCTTAATTGTAATGAAATGCAAGGATATTTCTTATCTCGTCCGATGAGTGCGGAGGAGTTTGAGAATTCTTTAAGGCAGAATTCTCACATGGTGGCTGATATTTAAATTTCAGCCTTTATCTCTTCGTTTGATTTTACGACCATGCCTGAGCCATGTATCACGCTTGGGATACAGCTTGTGCAGATATCGACCTCTTCGCCGTTTTTGTGAGCGTGGATGAAAACTGCATTTTTATCATCGCTGCTTTTTAGTCCGCAAACGTTGCAAACTACTAGATCTTTCTCTCTCATCTTTTCTCCTTTGAAATTTTGGGTGATTTTACATCTTGTAAGCTTGTATTAAGATGATTTGGGTCAAGCTTGTCGCTTAAGCATTAATTGTTTTTTGTTATAATCATTTAAAATTTAAAAGGTTTAAAAATGGATGAAAGAACTATTGTTTTAGAGATGTTAAAGATGCAACAAAGCCTAAATGACGAGACAAACGGGCTTGGTTGGGAAAATGGCTATACAAATAAAAATAAACTCATAAGCTGGAGGCGCTGCATATATATGGAGTGCGCTGAGCTCATTGACAGCTTTGCTTGGAAGCACTGGAAGAGCATAGATGCCAAGACTGATGAGCAAAATTTACGCATCGAGGTTGTCGATATCTGGCACTTTATAATGAGCCTAGCGCTACAAATTTACAAGGCAAAACAGCTTGGCGATGTTGAGACTTTGGCTGAGGATATCTGCCAGTCAAGCGGCTTTAGTGACTATTGCAAAGAGCCATTAAAGGTCGAAGATGAGAGCATTTACGAGATCATGAACGATGTTGAGATGCTTATACATGAGTGCAGCGGCTTTGACTATGACATCTTTGATATCTTTAAAATTTATTTCTCAATGTCTTTAAAATGTGGCGTAAATTTATACTCGCTTTATGAGTGCTATATCGCTAAAAACGTGCTAAACCGCTTCCGCCAAAATAATGGCTACAAAGAGGGAAGCTATAAGAAAATTTGGAACGGACGTGAAGATAACGAAGTGATGAGCGAAATTTTATCAAATGGCGTTAGTAAGATAGACGAAATTTACGCCGCACTTGAGCGTGAGTACAAAAAGGTAAAATGATAAATCTTCTTCGCCTTGGCTTTAAAGACTTTTTCACAGCCAAATTTATAACGCTATCGATCTTGCCGCTTTGTCTTAGCATACTTTGCCTAGCTTGGCTAAGCATCTGGGGAGGTGGCGAGATATTTGACTTTTTAAGCGATGGCGCTAAAAACGAAAATTTCGCCTTTTTAGAGTCAAACTCGACGCTCTCTTTTATAGCTATTAAAATTTTAAGCTTTAGCGCTACAAAGTGGATAGTTAGCATACTTTTTTACGTTCTAAGCACCTTTTTAACGATCATCATTAGCATCGTGATCGCCCTAATCGTAGCTGGCTTTTTAACACCAGTCGTGGCTAAAGAGATAAACAAAAGGCACTACAACTACGTGCTTAAAAGCGAGGCTAGCACGGCTAGAGTGCTAAAGGTGATGATGGTTGAGATCGTGAAATTTCTTGGGATCTTGCTCGTTTGCCTGCCACTTTTGTTTGTGCCATTTGTAAATTTTTTCATCATAAACGTGCCGTTTTTTTACATCTACTACAAACTTTTACTAATAGACGTTGGCTCAAACACACTCGATAGCGATAAATTTGAGCTAGCGTTGCTTGAAGGCGGTGGGGTTAAATTTATTGCTTTTACACTTTTGTTTTATCTCATCTCGCTTGTGCCGCTTGTGGGATTATTTTTTCAGCTTTATTTCGTGATAGTCTTGTCGCACCTCTTTTATCAAAGGGAGGCACTAGTTAAAATTTAGAGCCAAAAGGCCCTAAATTTACGCGTAGTAAGATAGTTTGTTGCTCTCATCAAGCAAGGTATCAAATAGCCTTTTTGTCGCACTTAGTAGATTTTTATTTGCATCATTTTTAGCTAAAAGTTCGTCAAACATCTTTAGCATATTATCATTTATGAAATTTTTATGATCCAGATCTTTTGCGTCAGGCAGCATCTGCTTGATCTTATTTGAAAGCTCACTGATGCTTTGGCTGCTACCTGCGATCTTGTCGCCCTCTTTGACATTTTTCATAAACTCATCGACTTGTGGGCGAATTTGCTTCATCGCCTCTTCGATCTCTTTCATATCCTGCTCGTCTATGCCGTTTCCTTTATATAAAAACTCATAGCCGTATTCGTGCGTTAAAGTTAGGCTTTTTTGGCTTGAAGTTCCATTTTTCTGGCTAGAAAACTCCAAACTTTTGTTGTCATACATAGAAAAGCTTATCTCATCGCCTGAGCTAGTTTTCATCGAAAAGCTCATGTTGTTGTAGCTTCCTTGAGAGTAAAAATTTGTTTGCATTTTTAAATCCTTTTGAGGCTAAATCGGCAAAATTTTAATTTCATAAAGCAAAATTTTGTAAAATGCGTCAAAAAAGGACGGGCGATGTGTTGTTTTGGGACTAGGGTTTTTTTGCTGATGCTTATCACTGTTTTAAGCTTTGTTTTTGCTAAGCTTTGGCCTGTTTTGCCAGTCGTTGGCTACTACTTTATACTTGCAAATTTGCTTGCCATTTTAATGTTTTCACTATTTTTCAAAGGGCTTTTGCCAAGCTTTGTAAAAGTAAACGCGATCCACTATTTTTCGCTAATTGGCGGCTTTTTGGGAGCATTTTTAACGATGATAGTTTTTAAAAAAGTGGCAAAGGATAAATTTAATCTCACTGAGCTCATCATCTTTTTGATCTGGGTCGTTATCTTACTTGTTGTTATCTTTAAATTTCAAGCTATTCTTGACATTTTTAGGGGAATTTAGATGGATGAGAGGATAGTTAAATTTCTAAAAAAGATGCACCTTACAAGTGTCTGTGTCGTTGATGATGATGGGCAGCCTTACGCTTTTAGCGCATTTTACGCCTTTGATGAGGTAAATTTTTGTATTTTGCTAGCTAGCTGTGATGAGAGCTCTCATGTTAAATTTTTAAAAAACTCAAAGCTCGTTGCTGGCACAGTCGCTCTTGATACAAAGATCGTTGGCAAGATAGAGGGCGCGCAGTTTCAAGGGGTGATGAGAGAGGCTAGCACAAGTGAGCGAGAAATTTACTTTAAAAGATTTTTTTACGCAAAAGCGATGGATCCAAAAATTTGGTCTATAAGCCTTGAAAAGGTTAAATTTACGAGTAACACTCTAGGTTTTGGCAAGAAAATTTTTTGGCAAAAGTAGCTAAAAATCGCATAATATTTTCGTGTTAGCTTAAAAGATGCTCTTTCTTAAGGCGTTCAGAATAACGCTTTTATGAAACGAAAGGTACATGTACCATATAAAAATTTTTTTTAAAATTTTTTACACAAAAGTTACACAAAATGCCTTTTTTAGGGGGAATTTTAAAAATATTAAAGTGTGATAAAAGAGTATTAAATAACTAAAAATAAACTTAAATTTACCCAAATTTTACTTAATATCCCCAGCCTCACTCTTATTATATAATCGCCGAAAAATTATTAAGGAGAGTTTTATGGCTAAAGAAGCGGGTGTAGTAAAATCGCTAAGTGGCAAGGCGGTCGCAGTTGATCAAAACGGAAACGAGAGAGAGCTAAAAGTTGGCGACATCGTTTATATGGGTGAGAGTGTCAAAACTAGCGATGCAGCCGACAAAGTAACTATTGTTGCAAATAACGGCAAAGAGCTAACTGTACTAGGTAGTGACACGCTTTCTTTAAATCCAAATACGATAGGTGCTGAGGGCTTAGCTGATATAAGCGCTTTGCAAAATGCTATTTTAAATGGTGGCGATCTAACAAAACTTGAAGAGACTGCTGCTGGTGGTAATGCTGCTGCTGGTGGAGATGGCGTTAGCCTTGGCGAAGCTAGATTTGCTGAGGGCGGTCACTACTCTAACATCAATGAAACTTATAGAAATTTAACTGATACAAACAGAGCTTTTGCTTCATACGATAGCCCAATAGGCGGCTACAATGATGGCAACGATGGTGATAATGGTGATAATGGCGCAAACGCTAATATAATCCCAGGTGCACCAACTGTTAAATTTATAAATGATATAAATGGAAACCACACTTTAAGCAGAGTAGAGCACGGAAATGATACAGATATAAATACATCTAAAGTTCTTATCACTGTACCAAATGACGGCACAGTAAGAGCTGGTGATATACTAAAAGTCACTGTAACTGATCCAAATGGTAATGAAACAACAACAAACATAACCATCACTCCATCTATCATAACTAATGGCTATCCAATAGATGCACCTGTAGAGCCAGGTAAAAACTCAAAAGTAGAAGCAAGCGTTACAAATTTCCAAGGTAACACTGGCGGCAGCAGTGAAGATCACGTAACTCCTACAAAATCAAGCGTAAGCGTTGAATTTACAGAAGATAGAAATAACGATAAATTTTTAACTTACACAGAAAACAACAATGACAGCAATCAAAATGAGTCACCAGTACTTATAAAAGTAAGTGATGTTATCCCTGGAGATAAGCTTCACATCATACTAACAAAACCAGATGGCACGACTGAAGATAAAGAAGTTACTATCGATCAAAATATAATCAATAATGGCTACAAGATAGACAATATGCCAGTTGCTGAGGGTAAAGTTTCAAAAGTAGATGCTTATGTTACTGATAGCACAAACTCTAGCGCTTGGAAGAGCGATGTAGCAACTGATGATGTTACTCCAGATGTAAGACCAACTTTAACATTTACTGAAGATCATGACAATGATGGCGGCATAGATGACTGGGAAAATAGCAAAGATGGAAACTTTAGAAGCACAACTGTCGAAGTTACACTTCCAAAAGATGTTGTAGCAGGCGATAAAGTTGTCATAACTTACACTGATCCACTAACAAAACATGATACAACAAAAATAGTGCCTCTTACACAAGCAGACGTTGATAACCATAAGGTAAATACATCTTTACCAGTCTTCCCTGACGAATGGAACTATGCAAGTGCTCATGTCGTAGCTGCAGATGGCACACCAAAGAGTGCAGAGTCTAACAAAGATAATGTAATACCTATCGGTAGAAACATGGAGATAAAATTTATAGAGCAAGACACTCTTCATGAAATTTCAAGACAAGAGAGTATGGACGAGCATGAAGTAAATGAAACAACAGCTCTTATAAGACTTCCAAATAAAATAGATAATGGTGACATAGTTACACTTACTATAAACGAGCCTACAAATGGCGTTTATACAAGAAATTTCACTATAAATATGAATGATAAAGGTGAGGTAACTGGTATAACAGAGATTGGCAATGGCGGACAAAATTTCCCATTGACAAAAGAGAGCTTTAATCAATACTCATTTGAAGTACCAGGCTTTGATCTAAGAAATGGAAAAGATACCACTATCAAAGCTAGCATCACAAACATGACACCAGGCAGACATACAGATATAAATGAGCCAGAAGTTTCAGCTAGTTTAGAGCATGTAAAAGCACCTGAGGTGATCTTTGATGAGGCGCATAACTCAAAAACTATGAGCAGAAAAGATTCAGCTAGCGACCATGATGAATTTAACACAACTGCAACTATCAAGATCCCTAAAAATGCAGTAGATGGCGATAGGATCGAAGTTAAGATCACTGAGCCACAACTTGACGGCACAACTAAAGATAGAACGCTTAAATTTAATGTTCATAAAGATGCTTCAGGCGTTAAGATAACAGATGAGCATGGCAATGATGTAGTAGTAAGCGACAACGGCTTTAAAATTTCTCATGTTGGTACATTAACAGGAGCTGAGACTAAAATTTCAGCTACTATCATCGATAAAGATGATGTTCAAAGTGCTACTGGAACAAATAGTGTAAGCGTAACAGAGCTTGATGACTCTGGAATTTTCTTTGGTGAAGATATTGATGCTAATACATCTATCACAAGAGATGAGAGCATGAAAGATAGTGATCTTCATAAGACTGATCTAAAAGTAAAAGTGCCAAATAATGTGATAACTGGCGACAAGATGATACTTGAGGTTAAAGCTGATGGCAACACAACTTTACAAAAAGAATTTGCTATCACAAGAAATAGCGACAATACTATCACTCTAAAAGCAGCTGATGGTCAAACATTAACAGCTGATAGCGATAATAAAATCACAGTACCAGGCATAGTAATAGGTGAAGGTAAAAACACTGAAGCTCAGGCAACATTTACAGATGCTAAAGATCATGCTAAAACTATAGTAACAAACCACGCTACCCTTGAAAAGCTTCACGATGATATGACTGTTATATTTAAAGAGGATGCAGACTTTAACGGAATTTTAAATAGAGCAGAAGCAAATTCGGATGGTGTTTTAGATAAAACCACAGCTACCATAAAACTACCAAGCAATGTTGTAGATGGTGACGTGTTAAAGATAACTACAAGCATAGAAAATGGCACACCAACTACTACAAGTCACACTATCCACAAAGACGCTCAGGGTAACATCACAGTAGATGGTCTAAATGTAGTTGGCAATAAAGCTGTTGAGTATACAGTACCGTTACAAGAAGATAAAACAAGCAAGGTAAGTGCAACAGTTAGCGATGCAACAGGTGTTGATAAGGTAAAAGCTGGTAGCGATATCTTACTTGATGCTGATGGTAATGGTGGTACAAATTTCTATGTACTTATCGATGAGGACAAAGATAGAAATGGCAAACTAAGCAGAGATGAGGCAAACTCAGATGGTAAGGTTAAAGAGACATCTGCAACCGTATCTCTACCAAGTGGTAACCTACATGCAGGTGATACATTTACTGTAAAAGTAAATGGTGTGCCAACTACATATGAAGTAACTAGCAACAATAGCCACGTACTAACGATAAAAGATGCAGCTGGAAACAATGTGTCTTTAGCACCAGGCAACCTACTAAAGATACCTCATATCGCTGTAAGCGTTACAAATCCTGCTAAGGTTGAAGTAGAGATACCTAATATCACACCTAAATCAGCAGAGGCGATACTACAGCCTATAAACAATAACGAGCTAAGCGTAATTTTCAACGAAGATAATGCTAATAGAAACAATGAGCTAAGCAGAGATGAGGCTATATCAGATAACCACCTAAAAACTACAACAGTAAGCGTAAAAGTACCTTACAATGTTGTAACAGGCGATCACGTAAAAGTTGATTATGTTGATCCAAATACTGGCACCCCAGGAAGTAGAGAATTTAAAATAACTAAAACAGCAGATGGTAAAATCACTGCTACTGATATAATAAATGGTGGAACACCACAAGATATCACAAAAACTAACACCATACAAGTAGATAATGTCCCTATGAAGCCAGGTGAGAAGACAAAGGTAGATGCGACTATAACTACTCAAGATGATCAAACAGCACATGCTGACGCAGAGGCAAAACTAGCACAGCTAAGCAGCAAAGGTCTAAGTGTAAGCATAGCTGCTGATGCAAACGACAATGGCACTATCACAAGAGATGAGACAAGTAGCAATACTTCAAAAGTAAGCGTATCTCTCCCTGGTAGCGTAATAGCTGGCGATAGCATAAAAGTTGAGATCACAAATGCTGGTAGCACAACGCCTGTGACTAAAGAATTTAAAGTTCTTAGCAAAGATCCACTTGGCAATATCAAATTGCAAGATCAACAAGATCTCGCACACCCTTTCACTCTTGAAAATGGCAAACCACTTGAGCTTGATGCAGCTATCGCAGTAGGACAAGAGACAAAAGCAAAAGTAACTCTATCTGACGGAACAACTACTGTAAGCGCAGAAGATCATGCAAAAGTTGAGATGGATGCTATAAGAGGTATGCAGTTTAGCGAAGATGGCAATAGAGATGGACATCTATATGGCAACGAAAATTTTGGCGGTAATAATAAAACTCAAGATACAACGCCAGTTAAAATTTATGTTAGCGATGATGCAAGAGCGGGCGATACAGTTGAGATCAAATATACTGATCCAGACAATCACGCTCAAACAAAGACAGTAAATCATGTACTAACAGCAGATGATATGAGTAAAGGTGTATTTGATCAGCTACTAGACATCAATGCAAGATCAGCCTATGATCTAAAAGTAGATGCTACGCTTAAAACTCCAGGTGGTCTTGTAAATAAAACTCACAGCGATACGCTTCGCATAGAGCTTGAAGACTTTAGAATGGATTATGATCCAAGCAAAGTGATGAAAGGTGGAGAGGGCACATCTGATACGATCGTCTTTAGAGATACTTCTCACGTAGATCTTAGCGGCATTACTGACCTTAACACAAAAGTTGAGAGCATCGAGAGGATCGAGCTAAAAGGCAACTCTGAGATCAAATTTGACGCAAAAGATATCTTTGCTATGACTGATAACATCAATACTATCCTTAAGATAAGAGGCGATAGCACTAGCAAGGTAGATATAAAAGGTAAGTGGCATGAAGACCCATCAGTGCATGCTGACTTTGGCTCAAAAGGCTATACAAGCAACGATACTGTAAATGATCAAACTGGAAATGGTCATACAGTACATATTATCATTGAAGATAAGATCCAAACTGACCTATAATCCCCAAAAAGTGAGTGCTCTTTTAAGCACTCACTTCACTTACCTAACTTCAAATTTACATCATTTTTTAAGCCTTATTTTACTAATATCACCCCTATCACCCCTTTTAAAGGAGAAAATATGAAAAATTTAATAGCCATAGTTGTGGTCATCGCCGCACTTGTTTTTGGCGCTTTCAAATACGCAAATTCATTTGTCGTGCTTGATGAAAACACCAACGAGAAGTGGTCGCAGGTGCTAAATCAATACAAAAGAAGAGCCGATCTCGTGCCAAATTTAGTTGAAACCGTAAAAGGCTACGCAGCTCACGAGCAAAAGGTCTTTGAAGACGTGGCAAACGCAAGAAGCAAGAGCATGCAAATAAGCATCGACGCAAGCAGCCTTAGCGACGAGGCAAAGGTTAAAGAATTTATGGCAGCTCAAGGTCAGCTAGGCTCCGCACTTGGCAGGCTAATGGCAGTTAGCGAGAGCTACCCAGAGCTAAAAGCAAATCAAAATTTCCTCTCACTCCAAAGCCAGCTTGAAGGCACAGAAAACCGCATAAGCGTAGCAAGACGCGACTACATAGAGGCTGTAAAAGAGTACAACGTAGCTCTTAGAAGCTTTCCAGGTAAATTTATAGTAGGCATTTTCTACCCAGAGATGAAGCCAAAGCAAGGCATCGAGGTTAGCAGCGAAGATATGAAAAACCCAAAAGTTTCGTTTGAGAAGTGATGAAAAAAGCTCTTGCTCTTTTGCTCTTTGCATTTTGCTTTTGTTTTGCTCTAAATTTCAATGAGCAGATCAACGATGAGGCTCATATCTTTTCACAAAACGAAAGAGATGAGCTTTTAAATTTAGTACAAAATTTCGAGCAAAACAGCACCACGCAAATCGCCATAGTGACTTTAAATTCGCTTGAAAGCAGGAGCATTGAAGAGCTGTCTCTTGAGATCGCTAGAGGCTACAAACTAGGTCAAAAAGAAGATAACAACGGCGTGCTTTTGGTGGTCGCTCCAAATGAGAAAAAGGTCCGCATCGAGGTTGGATACGGACTTGAAGGGGTGCTAACTGACGCCGTGGCAAGCCAGATCATAAATAGCGTGATGATACCTGAGTTTAAAAATGGCAATATGAGCGAAGGCGTGAAAGATGGCGTTTTAGCGATCATAAAAGTGGCTAGCGGCGAGGAATTTAGTAGCAAAACTAGCCTTAGCGACTTGCCTTTTGGGGTGTTTGCCTTTTTTGCTGGCATGCTCTCTTGTTTTGCCTCTGTGATCTTTGGCAAATTTTTTATGCGAACTGGCTTTAGCACGTGCTTTGCTGGACTTGTATCAACCGCACTTGAGCAAGGATTTGGCGTGCAAAACTACCTTATCATCTTTGGTGCTTTTGCCTTTATATTTGCGGTATTTTTCTTTATTTTAAAAGACGTTTTTAAGAGAAATAGCCAAGGCGGCTCTTTGCCAATGGGCTTTAGACGAGGTGGTTCAGACTCAAATGGTGGCGGTCGCTCAAGTAACAGAGGAGGTGGCTTTAGTGGCGGCGGTGGAGGTTTTGGCGGAGGCGGAGCTAGCGGCAGCTGGTAAAATTTACCTGCTTTAGAAGTAAATTTCACTACCCTTTGCAAATTTTAAAACCTCACTCACTCGCAAGAATTGACTACTAAAATTTGGCTTCGCTTATCGCTTAGCTCAAATTTTAGAGCCGAAATTACTCGCTCATGAAATTTTAAAAATTTGAGAAAACTTGCCTGATAATAAAACGCATGCAGTGCGCCAGCACTGAGACATGCACCTCTAACGTGCGAGGGGTTTAGGGGATTTAAAAAGGGGGATAAGGGGACGGCTTCGTAATTCAAGTCCCCTTGTCTCCCTTTTGGATAAAAGAGTTTTTAAATTTAAGGTCTGTATTTTTAAAAGAGAAATTTGCTATTTCGCAAATTTTAAAATTCCACTCACTCACAAGAATTGACTACTAAAATTTGGCTTCGCTTGCTGCTTAGCTCAAATTTTAGAGCCGAAATTACTCGTTCATGAAATTTTAAAATTTGGTATTTTTCTTTGTAGGTTAAGAGATCATTTTATGGATTTTAGACCCAATATTTGCATATAAAAGCTAAATTTCTTAAAATATGCCAAAAAATTAGGAGCAAAAATGCTATCAGGCGAGCTACTTAAAAGCCATTTTGCTAAATTTGATCTAGTGGCGATGCTTAGCGAGTTTTTAAAGCAATGTTCTTTTGATAAAGAAAAATTTCAAGCACTTAGGCGAGATAGCTTTAAAAGTTTAGACAAGAGCCAAAGAGATGAGCTTCTTAAAATAGCAGGTTTTAAGGCGTATCTTGACGCGAAATTTCAGGACTTTTTGCGTGAGCTGATGCAAAGCAAGATCTTCGTTGTAAGCGGCGTGGAGTATAAATTTGGCGAGCTTGAAATTTACACTTGCTTTGATGCAAACACCTACAAAAGATCGTGCGAGGCGGGCGAAATTTACTTTCACAACTTTGGTTTTGACATCTCTTTTAAGAGTGAGCCAGCGCTTTATGGTGGCATCTTGGTAAGAAGTTTAAAGCCTTTAAAAGAGCGAAATTTCATCTTTGGACCAAGAAAATGTGCCCTTCACATTTTAAATGCAAAAGTTCAAAATTTAAACTTTGATCTAAAAGAGGCAGATTTTAGAGAGGATGAGGTCGCTTTTACGCCAAGGATTAGATCGTTTAAAGATGAGAGAGAGCTTCAAAATGACGCTTTAAGGGTGGTTAGTGGCGAGTTTAGTAAGGCGCTTAAAAGTGCAAAAGAGTATAAAAAAAGAGTTGAAAATGCCTATAAAAAGGGGTGAAATTTATCTTTTTATCGGCTTTGATGCTGAGAAATTTAGCCCCAAAATGCTTTCTAGAAAAGAGCGTAGAAAACAAAAAAAATATCCAAATTTAGTAAATTCAAACTCATTTAAACTTTCTCGCTATTTAAAATTTAAAGCAAAAAAACGGGGTAAAATTTGCCTCTCTCACAAAGAAAATATCGCTGTTTTGGCTATCTCAAAAGAAAAAATTGGCGTTGATGTGGAGGAGCTAAAGCAGAGAAATTTTGACGGTGTCGCGAAATTTTGCTTTAACAAAAAAGAGAGCGAAATTTACGCAAACGCCAAAGACAAAATGCAAAAATTTTATGAAATTTACACCGCAAAAGAGGCTGTGATAAAAGCCAAAAATTTAGCCTTTAGTGACCTTGCTGGCGTTGGATTTGACCAGATGCAAAGAAGGTATATCATTATTAATAATCTATTTATCATTTGCCTTGCATTTAAGCATAGCAAAGATATAATTGTTAAATTTTTATGATTTTAGAACACTAAAAAGGTAAAAAGTGCTTGTAAAAAAGATAGCTATGATCCTTGCGGTAACGCTTCTAGCTCTTGGATGTGCGAAGAAATTTGATACGCCAAAGCTGGCGGATTTTAGCTTAAAGGCATTTAAGGTCAGTTCGTCAAAAGGGCCGCTAATGCTCTATGTGCAAAATATCGAAAATGAGTATAAATTTAGCCTAGTAAATGCACTTGGAGCGCCAGAAGCTAGGCGAGTTTTAAAGGACGGCACGTTTGCAAATTTGGGCTTCCTACCGCCAAATAGCGCCTACAATGAGCTTTTTATCAAGGTGCTTGAGATGATAAAAGATGAAAAAAATGAGCAAAAATTTATGATAGATGATCAAATTTATGAGGTAAAAAGCGTTGATATACGTTAGCAAACCAGCCATTATCAGCGCCGCAGGTAGCAGTAGTGATGAAAATTTAAGCTCGCTTTTAAGCGGCAAGAGATTTTTAAGTAAAAGCTGCGAATTTCACCCACAAAATGAGTTTTTGGTGGGTAAATTTAACAGCACTTTGCCTAGCTTTTCAAGCAAAACTAAAGAGCACTTCAAAACTCGCACCAACGCCTTGCTTTTAAACACGATGCTTGAGATTGATGAGGAGATAAAAAGAGCGATCAAAAAATATGGCAAAAGCCGAGTGGGAGTAGTTCTTGGCACTACAACAAGCGGCGTCGAGGAGAATTTCGAACCATTTAAAGGCTATATCGCGACTGGATTTTTTGATAAAAGCAGGTTTGGCATAAACAGAAACTGCCTTGCAAATGTGGCCGAGTTTGTTAGCGACTTTTACGAGCTTAGCGGCCCAAGCTACTGCGTATCGACTGCGTGTACTTCAGGCGTCAAGGCGGTCATAGAAGCAAAAAGGCTAATTGAAAGCGAGCTTTGTGACGCGGTTATTTGTGGCGGCGTCGATAGCCTAAATACGCTTACGATAAATGGCTTTAACTCGCTTAGCATCCTAAGTAGCGCCCCAAGTCAGGCATTTTCTAAAAACAGAGAGGGGATAAATATCGGCGAGGGAGCTGGGCTATTTTTGCTAAGCCGCGATGAAATTTCAAACGTCGCAGTCGCTAGCTCAGCCTCAAACTGCGATGCTTTTCACATGACGCAGCCTGATTTTAGTGCCAAAATGGCGGTAAATTGCATAGAGGGCGCGCTAAAAAGAGCTGGCATGTGCGGCGTGGACTATGTAAATTTGCATGGCACCGGCACGCAGGCGAATGACAAAATGGAGGCAAAAGCTGTAAATTTAACGCTTGGCGCCACTTTTGCTAGCACGATAAAGCCACAGATCGGTCACACGCTTGGCGCTGCTGGAGCAATAGAAAGCGCCATTTGCGCCATGCTTTGCATGGAGGAAAATAGCACCTTGCCGCCACACGTCTATGACGGCGAGTATGATGAGAGCTTGGAGGCTATAAATTTAGTAAAAAGTGGCACGAAATTTGACGTAAAAACAGCGATGTCGCTATCTTTTGCCTTTGGCGGAGATAATGCCGCGATAATATTTAAAAGAGTGAGATGATGATAAGTGATTATTTGCCGCATAGCAGCGCCATAACCCTGATCGATGAAATTTTAGAATTTATCCCTTGTGAGAGCATAAAAGTAAGAAGCGTGATAAATGAGCAAAACCCCTTTTTAGAAGAGGGGAGATTTCACACGCAAAAGGCGATAGAGATGATGGCTCAAAGTCTTGGGATTTACGACTCAAAGATGCGTGAGCTAAGGGGCGAAAAGGCGATATTTGGCTTTTTGCTTGGCAGTAGAAAATTTGAAATTTTTAGACCATATTTTAAAGTGGGCGATGAGATAGTGATCATTTCAAAGTGCTCGATCCAAGATGAGAGTGGATTTGGCGTTTATGACAGCGAGCTTTTTGTAAATGGCGAGCTTGGCGCAAGGGCGGTTTTAAACGTGATGAGTCCTGATGAAGAATTTGTAAAAAAGGCACTTAGTGAGTAAGAGAGTATTGATAACTGGATCAAGTAGAGGCATAGGAGCTAGCATTGCTAAGCGCCTTACTAATGAATACGAAGTGGTGCTTCATGCAAGAAGTAAGAGCGATGAGCTTTTAAAGATGGCTAGTGAGCTTGGGGCTAAATTTATGACATTTGACGTGGCTGACACTGCTGCGGCTAAAGAAGCTATAGAGGCCGACATGGAGGCAAATGGCGTCTATTACGGCGTTATTTTAAACGCTGGCATAACAAGGGATAATACCTTTGTGGGGCTAAGCGACGAAGAGTGGTTTGACGTGATAGATGTAAATTTAAATGGCTTTTACAACGTCCTAAGGCCAGCACTAATGCCCATGATAAGGGCTAGAAAGCCAGCTAGGATAGTTACGCTAAGCTCTGTTTCAGGGGTTATTGGTAACAGAGGTCAGGTGAATTACTCAGCTAGCAAAGCTGGCATCATAGGAGCTAGCAAAGCCCTTGCAGTCGAGCTTGCCAGCAGGGGCATAACAGTAAACTGCGTAGCGCCTGGGCTTATAAAGACAGATATGAGCGAAGAAATTTTAAATAGCGACTTCTTAGACGAAGTGCTAAAGGCCATACCTGCAAAAAGAGCTGGCGAGGCAGATGAGGTGGCAGGACTTGTTAAATTTCTACTAAGTGGCGAGGCTAGCTACATCACAAGGCAGGTTATCGGCGTAAATGGAGGACTTTGCTAATGCGTGTATTTGTCACAGGTATCGGTGCAGTCAGTGCTTTTGGCAACAGCTGGGAGGAGATGAGGGCTAAATTTCTTGAGGGCAAAAACGCCGTGAGATATATGAGCGAGTGGGAGGGCTATAAGGAGCTAAACACACGCCTAGCAGCACCCATCATAGACTACAAACACCCACAGGAGTGGGACAGAAAACAGCTAAGAAGCCTTGGTAAGGTCTCATGTTATAGCGTACACGCAGCTGGACTTGCTTTAAAAGACGCTGGCTTGCTAAATGGCGAAGGCTTGCAGGCTACAAATTTAGACCCAAGCGTGCAAGACGGTAGAATGGGCGTGGCAAGTGGCTCAAGCACTGGTAGCACCGACTCTATCCTTGACATGGCAAAGCTAGTTTTGGACATGGATAGCGGCTTTAACGCAAATACCTACATAAAAATGATGCCTCACACCACAGCGGCAAATATCGCGCTATTTTACTCGCTAAAAGGGCGCATCATCCCTACATCTTCGGCATGTACGAGCGGCTCACACGCCATTGGCTACGCTTATGAGAGCATAAAAAATGGCAGTATAGATATGATGCTAGCTGGCGGGGCTGAGGAGCTTTGCGTGAGCGAGGCATACGTCTTTGACAAGCTCTACGCGACTAGTGTCAAAAACCACGCGCCAAATTTGACACCAACGCCATTTGAAAAAGATAGAGATGGCTTGGTGCTTGGCGAGGGAGCTGGATTTTTAGTGCTTGAAAGCGAAGAGAGCGCCTTAAAAAGGGGGGCTAAAATTTACGCTGAGGTCGTTGGCTTTGGCTCTACGTGTGACGGCACGCACATCACTAGACCACAAAGTACTACGATGAAAGCGGCGATGAGCCTAGCACTCCGCGCGGCAAAACTAGAGCCAAAAAGCATAGGCTACGTAAATGCCCACGCCACCGCGACAAAACATGGCGATATAGCTGAAAGTATCGCTACAAACGAGCTTTTTGGAGAGGACATCGCCATTAGCTCGCTTAAAAGCTATCTAGGTCACACGCTTGGCGCTTGTGGCGGGCTAGAGGCGATAGCTAGCATAATGATGATGAGAGAAGAGCTATTTTTCCCAACTATAAATTTAAACGTAACTGATCCTGAGTGTGCAAAGCTAAACTACTTAAAGGAGCCAACGCCAATAAAGACGGACTTTGTGATGAGTAACAACTTTGCATTTGGCGGTGTAAATACATCTTTGATATTTAAAAGAGTAGATAACAAATTTTAAAAAGGATAGAAAATGAAAAGATTAGTTTCATTAGTTGCCGTTTTGGCATTTGCCTCAAGCCTTAGCGCTAGAGATGACGTGAAGTACCACTCACTTGACTTCTTAAATGGCCCAAAGGCTAAAGAATTTTTGCTACCAAACGTTAGCATCAGCTTTGGCACAGGATACACTGGCAAGGTGATCGTAAGAGATCTAACGTCAAACAAAAAGACAAATGGCTTTAACAAAAGCGACGAAGAGGCTTGCCAGATCGCACTTCTCTCTGCTCTAAAGTCATTTCAAGAAAGAGCGGTGAAAGAGGGCGGCACGAAGGTTGTAAATTTGACTGGATATTACAAAAAACAGCCATTTAACTCTAAAACTCAGTTTCAGTGCGGCAGCGGTTCTTTGATGTCTGGCGTCACACTAAGAGGCGACATCGCGAAATAATGAAATTTCAAGTTGATTTTTATGACGCTATAGCTTATGGCGAGATCAGCGAGGATCTGGCTAGATATAAAAAAGAATTTGATCTAGCAAAGATCCCGCCCATGCAAAGAAGAAGGCTAAGTAGTGCCGCAAAGTGCGCTTTTAGCCTGCTTAGTAGTTTTGAGAGCATTGATATGCCAGTCATTTTTAGCTCTTATGAGGGCGAGATAAATCGCTGTTTTGAGCTAGAAACTGCGCTTGCAAAGGCTGAGCCAGTATCGCCAACGTCGTTTTCGCTCTCTGTGCATAACGCTATCTCGTCGCTTCTTAGCATCGAAGCTAAAAATCACAATGAAATTCTAGCCATCTCATCTTTTAGCCCAGTAGAAGACGCGCTGCAAGCTGCGTTTTTAAGGCTAAATGACGGATATGAAAAGGTGCTCATCCTTGCCTATCATGAGTCGATATCGCAGAGCTATTTTGATGAGAAAAAGCCATCATTTATGCTAGCGCTTGTCGTCTCAAAGGCAAAAGATAAGAGAGTTTTAACTCTAAAAAGAGTGGAAAAAGAAGAAGAAATTTCAGAAAATTTACTGCAAAGCTTCATCGTAAATTTTGACCCAAATGAGGCAAAAACGTGGCAAAGTAGCAGTCATTTCGCGTCTTGGAATTTTAGCTATGAGCCTTAAAATTTTAAGAGCTGGATTTTTATTTTTCTTTTTTGCGCTCATTTGCATAAGTGGCGACCTTTTGCTAGTGCCAGTCGTGCTTTTGGGGCTAAATAAATTTAAATTTGTGCAAAATTTATGCCGCGATCTTGTTAGAGTTTCTTGGGGATTTTTTATAAAAGTTACTAAAATTTGTTGGTATCTGGACTATAAATTTGAGCTTACAAAGCTAAATGGCGGTTCAAATTTAGTCATCGCAAACCACCCTTCGCTGCTTGATGTGGTCTTTTTGGTCTCAAAATTTAAAAGGATAAACTGCGTCGTAAAGGGCGAGCTTGGCAAAAATATATTTTTATTTGCGGCTATTAGGGCGTGCAACTACATACCAAACACAAATAACGAGGAATTTTTACAAAAAAGCGTAGATGTTTTAAAAAGCGGCGAAAATTTGCTCATTTTCCCAGAGGGCACGCGCACGAAAGAGGAGATTATCTTTCATAAAGCAGCCGCATACATGGGCATAAAAGGCGCGTCTAACGTGGTTTGTGTGGGTATAAATATGGCTCCAAGAAGCCTTAGAAAAAATGAGCCATGGTACAAAACGCCAGATGAAAAGATAAAGTACGTCTTTAAGGAGCTAAAGAAATTTGAAGTTAGTGAGTTTTTAAAAGATAGGCCAAGTCCCGTAAGGGCTAGGGCGCTACACGAAGAGATAAGTAAAATTTATAAGGAGGAATTTAGTGAAAGAACTAGTTAATGAGATAAAAGAGCTGATCATTACAAGCTTAAATTTAGAGGATATGAAGCCAAGCGATATCGACGAGAACGCACCACTTTTTAGCGAGGGGCTAGGCCTTGACAGCGTCGATGCACTAGAGCTTGGGCTTGCTGTGCAGAAAAAATATGGCCTCGTGCTTGACTCAAAGACAGCAAATTTAAAAGAGATATTCTTTAGTGTATCTTCTCTTGCAAAATACATTTATGAAAATAGGAAATAACGATGAGCGAAGTAGAAATTTTTGAAATTTTAAAGAAGGCTTTGATAGAGCTTTTTGAGATAGACGAGGGCAAGATAAAGCCTGAAACTAGGATATATGAGGACTTGCAGATAGATAGTATAGATGCTATTGATATGATTGATTACATCAAGCGCCAAACTGGTTATAGACTGATGCCAGAGGACTTTAAAAACGTAAAAACGCTTGATGATATCGTAAAAGCCGTAGCAAAGAAATTTGAAGCATAAGATAGTAAAAGTAGCGCTAGTTTTAGCAAGCATCGCCTATCCTTTGGTGCTATTTTTTTGGCAAAAGGGTGCAACTCTTATCTTTTGCGTGCTATGCGCTCTTTGGCTGGCTAGGGCTTATTTTGAAAGCGGTAAAACAAGGCAGGTTTGCTTAGCAGCTGGGCTATTTTTTGCCATCTGCGCTATTTTTAGAAGTGTAAATTTAGCGCTTTTATATCCAAGTATCGTAAGTCTTGGCTTTTTGGCGGTATTTTTTTACAGCTTAAAGGGCGAGGCGGTGATAACTAGGCTTGCTAGGCTAAAAGAGAAAAACATAGATGAAAAGGTCGTTAGCTACACAAGAGGACTAACTAAAATTTGGTGCTGGTTTTTCGTTTTTAACGCAGCTTTTGCCTTTGTTTTGGCGCAGTTTGAGGATAAAATTTACTGGAGCATTTACTGCTCATTTGTATCTTATATCTTGATGGGAGTTTTGTTTTTTGGCGAAATTTTATATCGTAAAATTTTTATTTTAAAGAGGGAAAATGGATTTTAAAAAGAGCCTAAAGGCATTTAAATTTGTGGACATTAGCAAGGACCTTTACGAGTATGCAGCTACTTTTGGGGCAAATTTAAAAGAGAAAAATTTAAGCGAGATAGAAATTTATTTAAGCCAGAGCTTTGACTTTTGTGCAGCTTTTTTTGGAGCGCTTGCGCTTGGCGTAAAACCTATCTTGCTTGCAAAGCCGATATATAGTGGGGATAAATTTGTCATTAATGATGAAAATTTTGGTGATTTTTTAGACTTTAGCAAGAGCATGGAGCTAAAATTTGATCAAAATTCTACATTTTTTCTCCAGACCTCAGGCTCAAGTGGAGCTAGTAAAAATATCCAAAAAAGCCTTGGCGCTATGATAGATGAGGGACTATTTTTAAAAGATGAGCTTGGATTTAATGAGGGGGATAAATTTTTTGCTAGCGTTTCGCACCAGCACATGTTTGGCCTTACATTTAAGATCTTTTTGCCGCTCATCTCTGGCGCAAGGGTCGTTAGCAAGGAGCTAAACTACCCAGAGGCGATCTTTGAACTAGACCTTACAAATTTAACCTTCGTAACAAGCCCAGTCCTGCTTCAAACGCTAGTTTCTAGCCCAAGAGCAGCTGAAATTTCAGGGCTAAAAAACATCATCTGCGCGGGATCTGCACTAAAGAGCGAGCTAAGAGCAAAGATAGAAAGCTTAAGTAGCGCTAGGATAATTGAAATTTATGGTAGCACTGAAACTGGCATAGTTGCTAGAAATTTAGGCGATGAGCTCTTGCTTTTTAGCAAGGTAAAGGCTGGTCTTAGCGAGGACGAGGCGTTAAATGTGAGCTCGCCTTGGTGCGAGTTTTTTCAAACTAGCGACTGGGCGCAGATAGATGGCAGCAGGCTCACGCTAAAAGGCAGGATCGATAGGATCGTTAAGCTAAATGACAAAAGAGTCAATCTAATAAGTATCGAAAATAAGATGTTTGAAAGCGGCCTTTTAAAAGACTGCTACTGCGACACGCATCCAAAATTTAAGCGTCTAGCTGCGCTTTTGGAGCTTAGCCAAGAGGGTGTGAAGCTCTTTAGAGATAGCGGCAAAAAGGGCGTTGTCACAAGGCTAAATGAGCTTTTAAGGCCTGAGTTTAAAAATAGTGTTAGATATTTTAAGATCGTTAGTTCGCTTTGCAAAAATGCTCAGGGCAAGTTTTTAAAGGCAAATTTTAAAGCTCTTTTAGAAAAAAACGAGGAGCTTTCTTGGGAGAAAAGTAGCGAAGATGGCGTTTATAAATTTAAGACAAAGCTTAGCCCAGCACTTGGCATTTTTATGGAGCATTTTCCAAATTTACCGCTTTTGCCTGGCTTTGTGCAGCTTGATTTTGTGTTTAAATTTGCAAGAGAGATTGGCGCAGAAATAGGCGATCAATGTGTGGTGGAGAATTTGAAATTTTTAAAATTTGTAAGGCCAAATGACGAGCTTTGCATAGAAATTTCGCAAAAAGATGAGAAGGTCTATTTTGAGATATTTTGTAATGGCACCAAAAGTGCTGGTGGCAGGATAAAGCTGGGCTTATGAAGACGCTCTTTCTCATACCATTTTACAACCATCCAGAAAAGATCAAAGCCCTTTGTGAGGCGCTTGCAAGATATGATCTGCCCATTTTGATAGTCGATGATGGCTCAGATGAAGCTTCAAAAAAAGCTTTGCTAAATTTGAGCGAATTTGGTGTAGAAATTTTAACTAGAGCGCAAAATGGCGGCAAGGGGGCTGCGCTAAAAGATGGCTTTAGATACGCTTTGCAAAACGGCTACACGCATGCATTTCAGATCGACGCTGACTTTCAGCACGACATAAGCTTGGTAGCGGAGTTTTTAGAGCTTAGTAAAAGATATCCAAATGATCTAATAATGGCTGATCCAATTTACGGCGAAGACGCGCCAAAGTCGAGGTTTTATGGCAGAAAGATCACAAATTTTTGGGTCAAGATCAACACTTTAAATTTTGACATCAAAGACGCGATGTGTGGCTTTAGAATTTATCCGCTAAAAGAGCTTGAGAGTGCGACCCTCCAAAGTAGCTCAAATAGGATGGAATTTGACATGGAGATCTTGGTAAATGCCATAAGATCTGGCGTAGAGATCAAGTGGGTAGCGCTAAAAGTGAGCTACGAAGTTGGCGGCGTTTCGCACTTTAAAATGCTAAAAGATAACGCGCTAATAAGCCTAATGCACGCAAGATATTTTTTTACTTTAGTGCCATTTTTGCTTGGCAAAGCCTTTAAAGGGCAAAAATACGCATGGTGGCAAAAGGGTGAGAGATCAAACGAATTTTTTCTTAGAGTTAGTCTATTTTTAACTAGAAATTTGCCTATATTTCTAATAAAACCTATCGTTATCATCGTCGTTTGCTTTTACTATCTCTTTTCAAAAGTTGAGAGAGAAAATATAAGAGAATTTCTTTTAAACGTAGAAAAATTTAGCGGTAAAAAGCCGGCAACTGGCGTTTTTAGCAACTTTTATGACTTTGGCATAGCAATATGTGATAAATTTCGCATCTGGCAAAATGGCGTGCTTGAAAGCGAGCTAGAGCTTAGTAAATTTAATAGCATCAAAGATGAGTTTGAAGCTTCAAAGCTTGGCAGGATCGTGCTTACAAGCCATCTTGGAAATGTAGAAATTTGCAAGGCACTCTCGCTTAGATCGCCAAATTTTCGCATGATCATCTTGGTTTATAGCAAGGGTAGCGAGAATTTTTATAAAATTTTAGAGCAGATCAGCAAGGGGCAGATCAAACTAATAAGCGTTGAAAAGCTTGATGCGGCTGCGATGATGCAGCTAAAAGAGGCGGTTGAAGATGGCGTAAATATCGGCATAATGGGCGATAGGACGCCGCTTAATGGAGATAAATTTATAAGGCTTAGCTTTCTTGGCAAGGAGGCTAAATTTAACTACGGCCCATACTTGCTAGCTGGCATTTTGGGAGTAAAGATGAGCGCGCTTTGGTGCATAAAAAAGGGTGATAAATTTGATATCGAGCTAAGCGATATCGCTGATGAGATAAAGCTTAGCAGAGACCGCAAGGCAAGCATCCTGCCATACGTGCAAAGCTATGTAAGGCAGCTTGAAGCAAGAGCGTGCAAGAACCCGTCGCAGTGGTTTAACTTTTTTGATTTTTGGAGATGAGAGTGAAAATTTCACACGTTAGCACATTTAAAGTGGCGTTTTTTGACGTTGATAGCATGGAGGTGATGTGGCATGGCAACTACGTCAAGTACCTAGAAATGGCGCGTTGCGAGCTGCTTGACAAGCTAGGATACAACTACATCGCTATGAAAAAAGATGGTTACGCCTTTCCTATCGTAAAGCTTGACGTAAAGTACGTGCGCCCAGCCTTTTTTAACGACGTGATAAAGGTCACAACGACGCTTAGCGAGTGCGAAACGTTTTTGAAATTTCACTACCTTATAGAAAATGAAAAGGGCGAAAAACTAAGCGAGGCAAATACAGCCCAAGCTGTCATAGAGATGAAGAGCTTGCAAACTTGCTTTGAGATGCCAGAAGGCCTAAAAAAGGCGCTTAAAGCCTATAATGAAAAGGAGAAAAGATGAGAAAAATAGCTCTTTTTTTAGCCATTTTTATATCTTGCTTTGGCTATGAGCTGGGTGAGCTTAAAAATATAGTAAAAACAGATAAAGTAAGTGGAAATTTCACGCAGACAAAGAGTCTGGCTGGCTTTAACAAAAGCATAAAAAGCACGGGCGAGTTTAGGCTCGAAAAGGGTGGCCTTTACTGGGACACGCTAGAGCCAGTCGTCTCGAAGGTTTTTATAAACAAAGATGGCATTTTCAAAAACGAAAATGGCAAGCTTGAAAAGACGAGTGCAAATTTTGATGAAAAGCTCTTTCTAGCCATTATTAGCCTCGATGAAAACGAGCTTGTGAAAGAATTTGACATAAAAACAGGCGGCAGTCTAAAAGAGTGGAGCATAGAGCTAATCCCTAAAAATTTACTCTTTAAACAAATTTTTAAATCCATAAAGATAAGTGGCGATAAAGCGGTAAAAAAGATCGAGCTTGACGAGGTAAGCGGCGATAAAACGCTAAATGAGTTTAGTATAAAATGAAAAAATTAGCCACGATCTTGGCTTTTATCTTTGTTTTTTTAGCCTCGCTTGGATATTCGCTTGCGAGCCTAAAAAACGTCCAAACCGATATCTTTTCACTGATAAATTTCAAAGACGCCAAAGAGGCAAAGGTGCTAAAAGAGGTGCAAGATGAGATGGCGTCAAATTTTTTGGTACTTGTAAATTCCAAAGAGCTAGCCAAAAACGTGCAAAGCTTGGCGCTTAAAAGCTTGCTTTTTAAGAGCTTTGAGGCGAACATCGATGTAAATTTAAATGATATAAAAAGTGACATCAACCGCTCAAAGATCGCACTTTTAAGTAGGGGTGATTTAGATCTTTTAAAAAGCGATAAAAACGCCTTTTTCAAAAAACGCGCAGAGGAAATTTTTAACAGCTTTAGCTTTAGGCTTTTAAATGTAAATGATGATTTTTTCTCGCTAAGTAGCGGTTTTAGCGCAAAAAATGGCAACGTAAGCTTAAATTTAACAGATCTCATGCTTGAGGTAAAGGACGGTAAGAAGAGCTTTTTCTTGCTAAAAGGCGAGCTAAAAAAGGGAGCTTCGAGCGAGGGGCTAATAAAATTTTATAACGAGCTAAATGCGCTAAAAGTTGGGCAAAACGAGCTTTTTGTGCATTCAAGTGCGCTTTATCAGGCATTTTCAAAGCAAAAAAACGAGAGCGAGAGCCTTTATATGAGTGTGGTTTCGCTTAGTTTGACCGCTATATTTTTGATGCTTGCTTTTAGAAATTTGCGAATTTTTTATGTGATATTTATCGCTGTATTTGGCTTTAGCGTGGCATTTGCAGGTACTTTGCTCTGCCTAAATGAGCTAAACATCCTTACTATTTTAATAAGCACTAGCCTCATTGGCCTTATGTTTGACTACGTCTTGCACTGGCTTAGCAAAAACGAGGGCGAAGCGATCAGGGCCAGCAGCATAAAAAATATGCTAAAAATTTTCTTGCTAGGCCTACTTATCACGCTTAGTGGCTATCTGGCTTTTACTTTTTCTGATCTTAGGCTGCTTAAAGAAATGGCGCTGTTTTCGGCATTTGCGCTAGTTGGTGCGTTTTTAGCTAGCTACTTTTTTATGCCTTTGGTCTTTGAAGGGGTGAAATTTTATAGATCAAAGGCTTTTGACACGTTTTTAACTAAATTTTGTGATCTCTCAGGCGCAGTTTCAAGGCATTTGGGGGTTAAATTTCTAGCTATCTCACTTATTTTGTTAGCTATTTTTCTTGGTTTTGATCTTAAAAATTTATCAAAAAGCGAAAACGTAAAAGACTACTCAAATATGCCAAAGAGCCTGCTAGCGGACTCTTCTTATATCTTAAGTCTAACTGGCAACAACCAAAACACGATGATAGTGACAAGATCAAGAGGCGACATTTTGGGAGGTGAAAAGAGCCTTTTAGATGAGCTAAAAAAGAGAAATTTGATAAAAGATGAGAGCTCGCTAAGTGATATATTTTTAAGTAAAAGCGAGCAGGCTGAGCTAAAAGAGGCCTTTAAAAAGGCGCTTGATGATGAGCAAATTTACGCGATTTATGAGAAATTTGGCTTTAGCAAAGATGAAGTACGAAGTGAAATTTTAAAGATTTTGGACGAAAAAGAGCTTAGCGTGAGTGAAATTTTGGCTCTAAAATCTATGAAGGATTTTAAGAAATTTATGCTTGATGAAAATGCAAGTGTGGCTTACGCGAGTGGCTTTGTAAAAGGGGCGCAAAGTGATGAGGTGCTAGAGCGCTATAATGCTTTTAGCCTAAATTTTGCTAGCTCGCTAAATGAGAGCCTAACTCAGGCAAAAGAGCTTGCGCTAAAGCTAAAAATAGCAGCGCTCGTGGTCGCGTTTTTACTGCTTTGGTTTTATTTTAGTGCGCTTATCTCGGCACTTGTGATGGGCGTCATCATCTTTGGCGTGCTTCTTACACTCTTTATCTTTGCCGTTTTTGGCGTAAATTTAAGCATTTTTGGCGTATTTGGGCTCATCCTTGCAAGCGCTGTGGGGATTGACTACATGATATTTGCGCTAAATGAGAGCCTTAGCGAAAAAGAGCGAATTTATGGGATATTTTGCGCATTTATCACGAGTTTTATCTCGTTTTTTACGCTCTCGTTTAGCCAGACCGCCGCTCTTAGCGTCTTTGGGCTAAGTGTTAGCCTTTGCGTGCTGATATATGGGCTATGCGCTAGCGTTTTGGCTTGTAAAAATATAAAAATTTAGCTTTGTTTTCACGCCCCAAGCGTTTTGGCTAGCTCGGGGCTTTGGTGATATTATTTTATGACGGCTAGTTTGCCTGTGCCTGCGTTTTGATTTACCTCGTTTTGGACGTTTGAAGCTTCGAGGAGCTCAAATTTATATGGAGGCTCAAATGGTGGTTTGTCTAGCTTTTCGCAAACGCTGCCTTTTTTAGAAAAGTCTATGTTGCCGCTTTCAAAAATGGTGCCTTTGTTACATTTGTAGCTTATCTTGACGCCATTTGTAAAGTAGTTGTTTTGAGCGTATATTAGCGAGCCAAAGCGCACTCCAATGGCGTATTTTTGGTCATAAAAGCCATCTTTTGAGTCATAAAAGTTGTTATAGACGTGCACCTTTGCATTGCGTGCCATAGGTAGGCGTTGCGCGCAGTTGTCAAAAATGTTATGAGCGACCGTTATCGTCCTTGTTTCGCTGCTGCCGTCTGAGTCTCTTGAGCCTATTAGTATCGTTTTGTCGTGGTTTTCAAAGATGTTATGCGAGATCGTGATAGCCGCACTATCCCCCTTGATGTCGCATAGTCCATCATAAGTTTGCCATTTAGTAAGCTCTCCGCCTGCTAAATGCACATGGCTAAGCTCAACAGTATCCTTAAAATGGCAGTGATCTATCCAGATGTTTTTACTTGACTCTATGCTAACGCCGTCATATTGCGCATTAAAGCCGTCATTTTTTTGTATATCTGGAAATGGATCAAAAGCATCTAGGATATTCATGTTTCGGATCGCGATATTTTGGACATTTTTTAGCAAAAGTGAGCCACCTTTTATGCCTGAGTTTTCGCCTAGGCCGATTATCGTGGTGTTGCTAGCTACCGGCACTACGATGAGCTTTTTGTATTCGTTGGCTAAATTTTTGCGAAGCTCTGCTAGCTTTGGATCTTGCGAACCATCTAAATTTGCGCGGCATGAGGCGCCGTAAGCCTGCATAAATTTGGTATAAGAGCTAAACTCACCACCGCTAATCTCGCTTATAAATTTATCTAGCCCATCGCTATTGCCATTTTGCGGGATCTTGCCTTCGCTAAGGTCTATTAGCCCATCCACGTAGATGACGTAGCCGCCCATTTGGGCGTATTTTACGAGTTCTTGTCTATCTTTTACGGTGACTTCTTTACTCTCTTTGCCGGCGTATCCGCCAAAATTTTGCTCCGCGCCAATGCTAGCGTAACCAAAAGGCGAGTCACTTGCTTTTATCTCGCCCGCTTGTGTCTTGGCACCAAATGCAAATAACGCACTAATGGCGAGCAACAATATCTTTTTAAACATTTTTAGCCTCCTAAATTTGGCTTTTTATTCTTGATCTTTTGCTATAAAGATCACCGCTGGATTTTATTTTAGGTTATTAAATTTAGCGTAAGTCTTTTATAAATTTTTAGTAAAGTCAAATTTATGCGAAAAATATCTCGCTTTTTAGGCGAAGTAGGCACAAATAGGCGCTTAGCACGCTTTGCTCTCTAACGTAGTTGCGATCCCCTTTTAAAAGCAGTCTCTCAACCTCGATGTTGCCGTTTCTATCACCAGCTGCGACATATACCGTGCCAACTGGCTTGCTAGCTGTGCCCCCACCTGGTCCAGCTATACCGCTAATAGCAAGCGCAAAGTCCGCATTTGTCGTGCTTAGCATGCCTTTTACCATCGCTTTTACGCAAGGCTCGCTCACGGCTCCGTAAGTATCTAAAATTTCATCCTCAACGCCCAGCCACTCGTGCTTTATGTGGTTTGCATAAGTTACTAACGAGCCATCAAAGCTAGCTGAGATGCCGCCATATCTTGCAAATTTAGCCGCGGCAAGCCCAGCCGTGCAAGACTCGGCAAATGAAATTTTAAGCCCCTTTTGCATGAGCTTTTTTGCTATAAATTTGATCACATCTTTTTGCGGGATAAATTTTTGTGAAAATAGCGTTTTTACCCCTTGTAAAAAGCTCTCGATCTGGCCAAATTTATTGCTTTTTGCCCTTACTAGTATCAAATTTGGCAGGATCTGCGCAAGAGTGATATCGACCTCATAAGTTTTAGCAAGTGGCAGCATAAGGATCTTCGCGCTATCTGCGTCGATGTCTATTAGATGAAAGTAGCTAAAATCAGGCTCATATTCGGTGAGAAACTCGCCTAGCTCTTCATTTGGATTAGCTTTTATGAGATTTATCTGGGCGTTATTTAGGCTGGCTAAAAAGCTATTTTTAGAGTAGTCTAAGCTATCTTTAAGCGCAAGCGTCGTGCTATCTTTTAGCTCAAGCGAGCCCCCAGTTAGCGTTGCTACTATCTTTGCAGCGATGGCAAAATTTTCATCTGAGCCAAAAATGCTTACAAAGTCGTAATCTTTTGATAAATTTTCGATGATAAAAGGTAGCTCTTTGCTATTTTTTGGAGCAAAACTGACCACTCCAAGCTCGCCAAAATGATCCTCGTAACTTTGAAAAATGTAGTTTAGAAATTCTCTATTTATCTCAAGATCTTCGCCTATTATCAAGATACTTTGTCTCATTTTTAAGCTCCTTTTTTTGCCTCATTATACTATTTTTCAGTGTGATTTAACCAGCACAGGTGTAAAATTAGCAAATTTTAAAATCAAGGTAAAAAATGGACTACAAAGAGACACTTTTACTCCCAGAGACAAATTTCCCGATGCGCGGAAATCTCCCACAAAATGAACCACAAAGACTAAAATCATGGTACGAAGAGCGCAAGGTTTACGAAAAAATGAAAAAAAACCGCCAAAATGCGGCTAAAAACTTCAACATCCACGACGGCCCTCCGTATGCAAATGGCCACCTTCACATCGGCCACGCGTTAAATAAAATTTTAAAAGATATCATCACAAAAACGCACTATTTTTACGGCGAAAACGTCCGCTACGTGCCAGGCTGGGACTGCCACGGCTTGCCTATCGAGCAGCAAGTCGAAGTAAAGCTTGGCGATAAGAAAAAAGAGCTTAGCAAGGTCGAGATCAGAGAGCTTTGCAGGCAGCATGCGAGAGAATTTATAGACATTCAGCGAAATGAATTTAAAAGCCTTGGCATCATCGGCGACTTTGAAAATCCATACATGACGATGAAATTTGAGTTTGAGGCTGACATCTACAAAGCGCTTTGCGAGATCGCTAAAAAAGGCCTTTTGGTTGAAAGAAGCAAGCCAGTTTACTGGAGCTGGGCGGCTAGATCGGCGCTAGCTGAAGCTGAGGTCGAGTACGAGGAGAAAGAGGACTACTCTATTTACGTAGCATTTGAGCTTGATGGCGACGCGCTAGAAAAGCTTGGCGTAAAAGAGGCAAGCGCTGTCATCTGGACGACCACGCCTTGGACACTTCCAGCAAATCAAGCCATAAGCTTAAAGCCAGATGAAATTTATGTGCTAACGGCTGAAAATTTGATATTTGCAAAGCCACTACTTGAAAGCGTTGTGCAAAGTGGCCTAAGCAAGGGCGAGATCAAAAAAGAGTTTAAATCAAGCCTACTTGAAAACGCCCACGCGATAAATCCACTAAACGGCAGAAAGTCTAAATTTTTACTAGGCGATCACGTCATGATGGACGGGGGTACTGGACTTGTTCATACAGCTCCAGGACACGGTGAGGACGACTACTACGTATGTTTGAAATATGGCTTTAGCGAAATTTTGATGCCAGTTGATGATGGAGGCTGCTACGATGAGAGCATAAAACATCACGGACTATTTAGAAGTGATGTGGTAGATGAGTTTGTCGGCATGCACATCTTTAAAGCAAATGAGAAAATTTTAGAGCTACTTGGCAAAAATTTACTTAGCGTCTCTAAATTTAGACACTCTTATCCATTTTGCTGGAGAACGCACAAGCCTGTCATTTATAGAGCCACAAAGCAGTGGTTTATAGCTATGGACGAGGCTAAACTAGGCGGAAAAACGCTTAGACAAACAGCGCTAAAAGAGCTTGAAAAGGTTAAATTCTACCCAAGTGTAGGCATAAAAAGAATAGGCTCTATGATAGAAAATCGCCCAGACTGGTGTATCTCTCGTCAGCGTGACTGGGGCGTGCCTATCGCGTTTTTCAGAGATAAAGCGACAAAAGAAGTTATATTTGATAGTGAAATTTTAGACCACATCGTGGCTATCTTTAAAGAAAAAGGCGCTGACGCGTGGTGGGCGCTAAGCATAGACGAGCTTTTACCAAAGGGCTCAAAATACAAGGCTGAAAATTTAGAAAAAGTGATGGACATTCTTGACGTTTGGTTTGATAGCGGCTCGACGTGGCACGCGGTCTTGCAAAGCGACAACTACGACGCTGGCAAATACCCTGCAAGCATGTATCTTGAGGGCTCAGATCAGCACCGCGGCTGGTTTCAAAGCTCGCTTTTAGTAAGCACAGCTATAAATTCTCACGCACCTTACGAGAGCATCCTAACTCACGGCTTTACAGTCGATGCCAAGGGCGAGAAGATGAGCAAGAGTAAGGGCAACGTCATCGCTCCACAAGACGTGGCTAAGACTCACGGCGTGGAAATTTTACGCCTTTGGGTTGGCATGAGTGATTATTCAAGTGACCTAAAAATAAGCGAAGATATATTAAAGCAAATAAGCGAGCAATACCGCAAAATACGCAACACTATCCGCTTTTTACTAGCAAACGTAAATGATCTTGAGAGCCTAAATACAGAGTTTAATATCCTTGATAAATGGATCTTAGCACGTGCTAAAAAGGTCTTTGACGAGGCGAGCGCTTGCTTTAGAAACTACGACTTTTCAAAGGGCTTTAATATCCTTTTAAATTTCTTATCAGCCGATCTGAGCGGCGTATATCTTGACGTTTGCAAAGATAGACTTTACTGCGATGCAAAAGACGCACCAAGAAGAAGATCAGCTCAAAGCGCGATGGCTATCATCACAAAGGCACTTTTGCCACTCATCGCCCCAACGCTTACTTACACCGTTGATGAGGTGATGGACTACGCTCCAAAGATCATCAAGGGCGAGGCAAAAGACGCGTTTGATCTAGTCTATGAGCCGATCAAATTTGACCTTAGTTTTGAAGATGAGCTGCTTTTTGCCAGCAGGGAGAAATTTAACGAGATCGTGGATGTTCTTAAGAAGGACAAAAAGATAAAATCAACCCTAGAGCTAAGCCTAGAGACCACAAACCACAACATCACAGGCTACGACGAGCGCGAAGTGGCTGATCTTTACATGGTAAGCTCAGTTAGAGCTTACGATGATAGCGAGCCATTAGCTGAGTTTGAGCTGGAGGGCGATAAATTTAAGATCATAGCAAGCAACCTTCACAAATGCCCAAGATGCTGGAAATTTAACGCTAGTAAAGAAGATGCGCTATGCCCAAGATGTGAAGAGGTCATAAGTGCTAAGTGAGCCAGTAAGCGCAACTATCATAGTTGCAACGATCGCTGCGGTGGTCGTTGTTAGCTTGTTTGGCATATTTTTGGTTAATAAATTTAAAGGATAAAAATAGTGGTAACTTTAAAAGAAGCTTTGAAATTTTCAGCTGAAGAGATAAAAAATTTAAGAGCCGAGCTTGAGGCAAAGATCATAAAAGAAAAAGAGCTTGGCGCTTATGTCGAGCAGCTAGCAAATTTAGAGATCGCAAAACTAGGCGAGGGCGTGCCTATCGCTATAAAAGATAACATCCAAGTAAAAGGCTGGAGCGTCACGTGCGCTTCTAAAATTTTACAAGGCTACGTAGCACCATATAACGCAACCGTTATCGAGAAGCTACTTAGTAAAAATTTAGCTCCATTTGGCCGCACAAATATGGACGAATTTGCGATGGGAAGCACGACTGAGAGCTCATTTTACGGCAAAACACTAAACCCACTAAATCACGCTCACGTCCCAGGTGGTAGTAGTGGTGGCTCGGCAGCAGCAGTTGCAGCTGGCCTTGCAGTAGCCGCACTTGGTAGCGACACTGGTGGCTCGATCCGCCAACCAGCGGCATTTTGCGGATGCGTAGGACTTAAGCCAACTTATGGCAGAGTGAGTAGATATGGCCTTGGTGCATACTCAAGCAGCCTTGATCAGATAGGGCCGATCGCGCAAAACGTAGAAGACGCAGCCATTTTATATGACGCGATCGCTGGACATGACCCAAAAGATAGCACGAGCGCAGATGTGCCATTTGTGAGCGTGAGCGACAAGATAGATGGCAACAAAAAGCTAAAAATTTGTGTCATCAAAAACTACGTAGAAAACGCAAGCGAGCAGACAAAAGCTGCTTTAAATTTAGCTATCGAAAAGCTAAAATCACACGGACACAACGTAACTTACACAAATTTTGAAGACTCAAAATATGACGTCGCAGCTTACTACATCATCGCAACCGCAGAGGCAAGCGCAAATTTAAGCCGCTACGATGGCGTAAGATATGGCAGACGCGCAGATGCTAAAAATTTAAAAGAGCTATATGTAAATTCGCGATCTGAGGGCTTTGGTGAAGAGGTAAAAAGAAGAATTTTGCTTGGTACATTTGTACTAAGTAGCGGATACTACGATGCTTACTACATCAAAGCGCAAAAAGCAAGAGCGCATATAAAAGCTCAGTACGAGAAAATTTTAGAAGAAAATGATCTCATCTTCATGCCAGTTGCTCCAAGCACAGCTTATAAATTTGGAGCACACAGTGATCCGCTTCAAGCCTATCTAAGCGACATTTACACGATCAGCGTAAATTTAGCAGGCCTGCCAGCCATCTCTGTGCCAGTTGGCAAAGATGATCAAAATTTAAACGTGAGCGCCCAGCTCATCGCAAAAGCGTGGGACGAACAGACCTTGATAAATGGTGCTAAGAGCCTAGAAAATTTAATAAAAGGATAAAAATATGAAGATAGTAAAGAGAGCTTTAACATTTGAGGATGTGCTTCTTGTGCCGCAATACTCTGAAATTTTGCCAAAGCAAGTTGATGTAAAAACCAGGATCAGCAAAAACGTCACGCTAAATATCCCGATCGTCTCCGCTGCGATGGATACGGTGACTGAGCATAGAACTGCTATCATGATGGCAAGGCTCGGCGGTATCGGCGTCATCCACAAAAATATGGACGTCGAAAGCCAAGCAAAAGAGGTCAAACGCGTTAAAAAAAGCGAAAGTGGCGTCATCATCGATCCTATCTTTATAAATCCAGAAGCAACCGTGGCTGAAGCTCTAAGCCTTATGTCAGATCTTCATATTTCAGGCGTTCCAGTCATCGACAAAGATCGCAAACTAATAGGAATTTTAACAAACCGCGATTTGAGATTTGAGACAAATATGAGCACTTTGGTAAAAGACCGCATGACAAAAGCGCCACTTATCACTGCACCAAAGGGCTGCACGCTTGATGATGCGGAGAAAATTTTCTCTCAAAACAGGGTTGAGAAGCTACCTATCGTCGATAAAGACGGCAGACTTGACGGACTTATCACCATAAAAGATCTAAAAAAACGCAAAGAGTATCCAAACGCAAACAAAGATAGCTACGGCAGACTTCGCGTGGCTGCGGCTATTGGCGTTGGTCAGATAGAGCGCGCCAAAGCGCTAGTTGATGCTGGCGTAGATGTCATCGTCATCGACTCAGCTCACGGCCACTCAAAGGGCATCATCGACACTTTAAAAGAGGTAAAAGCAAATTTTAATGTCGATGTTGTAGCTGGCAATATCGCAAACCCAGCAGCCGTAAAAGACCTAGCAGAAGCAGGCGCAGACGGCATAAAAGTGGGCATCGGACCAGGTTCTATTTGTACCACAAGGATCGTTGCTGGCGTTGGCGTGCCTCAAATTTCAGCGATTGACGACTGCGCAAGCGAAGCAGCGAAATATGGCATCCCAGTTATCGCAGATGGCGGTTTAAAATACTCAGGCGACGTGGCAAAAGCTCTTGCGGCAGGTGCAGCTTGCGTTATGGCGGGAAGCTTGCTTGCAGGTTGCGAGGAAAGCCCAGGCGAGCTTATAACATTCCAAGGTCGCCAGTACAAAGTCTATCGTGGAATGGGATCGATCGGCGCTATGACAAAGGGCAGCTCTGACCGTTACTTCCAAGAGGGTACCGCTCAAGACAAGCTAGTGCCTGAAGGCATCGAGGGCCGTGTGCCATTTGCTGGCAGCATAAAAGATGTGATCCATCAGCTAATAGGCGGCCTAAGAAGCGCTATGGGCTATGTCGGCGCAAAAGATATCCCAACTCTTCAAGAAAGAGCTGAATTTGTCGAGATAACAAGCGCTGGACTAAAAGAGAGTCACGTCCACGACGTAGTTATCACTCACGAGGCACCAAACTACAAAGTTAATTAGTGTTAGACCTGCAAACTAGAACTATTAAATTTAACGAGCCACTCTATCTTGAGAGTGGCCGTATGATATCAAATTTCAAGCTTATTTATGAGACTTACGGCACGCTAAATGCTGATAAAAGCAACGTTATCGTGATCTGTCACGCCCTAACTGGCTCACACCACGCAGCTGGCACATACGCAGGCGATGAGAAAGCTGGCTGGTGGGACGGGCTAATAGGCAGCAAAAAGGCGGTCGATACCGATAAATTTTACGTTATTTGCGTAAATATCCTAGGCTCGTGTTTTGGCTCGACCTCGCCGCTAAGTGTTGATAGAAGTAGCGGCAAAGAGTATAGGCTAAATTTCCCAGTCCTTGCCATAAGTGACGTGGTAAAGGCGCAGATGAGGCTATTTAGCGAGCTTGGCATCACAAGGGCAAGAGCCGTGATAGGCGGCAGTCTTGGCGGTATGCAAGCCCTTTGCTACGCTATCGAGTTTCCAGAATTTGCGCAAGATATCATAATGCTTGCAAGCACCTATCAGACTAAGCCTTGGGCGATAGCGTTTAATAAAATCGCCATCGAAGCCATTTTAAACGATGAAAATTTCAAAAACGGCGAATACGACGCGGAATTTATAAGAAAAAATGGGCTAAAAGGTATGGCTTACGGCAGGATGGCAGGGCATATCAGCTTTTTAAGCCCTGATAGCATGGATAAGAAATTTGGACGGAGCTACGTCGAAACCGACGGCCTTTACGATCTTTTTGGACATTTTCAGGTCGATCGCTACATGGAGTATAACGGCTATAACTTCCCAAAGAGGTTTGACCCACTAAGCTACCTATACATTGTAAAGATGATGAATATCTTTGACTGCACAAGGCACTACGATAGCCTAAAAGACGCCCTTGCGCCGATAAAAGCAAATTTGCATCTAGTCGCTTTTAAAGGCGATCTACTCTTTCCGCCAAGTTGCATGAGAGAAATTTATGACGCACTTTGCGAGATGGGGCGGGAGGCAAAGACAAATTTTGTAGAGATAGATAGCAACTACGGCCACGACGCCTTTTTGGTCGAGATAGAAAAATTTGATGGATATATAAAAAATATATTAAAAGGATAGAAAATGGAGCAAAAAGAGCAAAGTTTTGAAGAGAAATTAGCCCTTGCAGATAAAATTTTAAACGATCTAAATAAAGATGATGTGAGCTTAGAAAACAGCATAAAGCTACACGAGCAGGGCAAAAAGCTCTTAAACGAGGCAAGAGAAATTTTAGAAAACGCAAAACTTAGCATAAAGCAGGTGGATGATGAGTAAAATTTGTGCCCTTCAGCTACCAACGCAGCCCTTAAGCGAGGCGAGGCTTGATTATTACCTTAAAATTTGCGCCGACGAAAACGCAAGGCTGGTTGTCCTTGGTGAATACGTGCTAAATAGCTTTTTTAAAGAGCTTGCCAGCATGCCAAAAAGCCTCATAAAAGAGCAGAGCGAGCGCAAAAAAGAGGCACTCTTTGCGATGGCAAAAAAGTATGATCTAAACATCATCGCACCTATCATAAATTTAAAAGGCAAAGAAATTTTTAAAAGCCTAGCTAAATTTAGCCAAACTCAAGTAAAGCTATACGACCAGCAAATTCTCATGCCCTATGCGCACTGGAACGAGGCGAAGTTTTTTAGTAACGCAAGCGAGGAGTTAAATTTACCCATCTTTACCTACGATAAATTTAAGGTTGGCGTCATGTTTGGTTACGAGGCGCATTTTGACGTGTGCTGGGCCTATATGAGCGCTAAAAAGGTCGATATCGTGCTTGTGCCAACGGCTTGCACATTTTTCTCTCAGGCGCGCTGGGAGGAGCTTTTAAAGGTTAGAGCCTTTACAAACAACCTCTATGTGCTTCGTGTAAATCGCGTGGGAAGCCACAAGAGCGAGGACGAGCAGTGGAGTTTTTACGGCGACTCGATGCTTATTAGTCCATTTGGCGAGGTGAAAAACAGGCTTGGCAAAAATGAAGAGATGATGATCGATGAGCTTAGCAAAAAGGAACTTAGCGAGGCTAGAAGCACCTGGGGCTTTATGCAGATAGAGGCTAAATTTAAAAGATGAAGCGCTGCGCTTGGGCTGAAAAGAGCGAATTTAGCAAGAGCTATCACGACTTTGAGTGGGGCAGAGCGGTAAAAGATGATAAGATTTTTTTTGAAATGCTCATTTTAGAGGGCTTTCAAGCAGGCCTTAGCTGGGACTATGTGCTACGAAAAAGAGCTGGGCTTGCTCAAATTTTAGACAGCTTTGATGCAAAAAAGATCGCTAGCTATGACGAGGCAAAGCTTCAAAGCCTTTTAAGCGATGATAGAGCGATCAAAAACCGCCTTAAAATTTACTCTCTGCCAAAAAATGCCAAGGCTTTTTTAGAGCTTTGTGCCGAGTTTGGCTCGTTTTATAACTACATCTATAAATTTACAAATGGTAAGCGCGTGATAAATAACATAAAAAGTGCTAAGGACATGCCAGCAAGCAGTGAGCTCTCAAAGTGCATCTCAAAAGATATGAAAAAGCGTGGCTTTAAATTTGTAGGTGCTGTGATCATCTACTCGTTTTTACAAGGCGTTGGCGTCATCGATGATCACGAAAATGAGTGCTTTTGTAAAGGAATTTCGGAGTGAAATTTGAAACGAAGTGACGTTGAAAAATATATAAAAGAGAAATTTGACATTTTGGGCGAGCAAATTTTCCCAAAATATCCAGAATTTAGTGTCTTTCGTCATAAGAAAAACAAGAAGTGGTTTGCGCTACTTATGCAGATAAGTGCTAGTAAACTTGGTCTTGAAAGTGACGAAATGATCGAGGTTTTAAACCTAAAATGTAGCCCAGATCTAGCCATGGTGCTAGTTGATGAGAGGCAAATTTTTAAAGCATATCACATGAATAAAAAGCACTGGATAAGCGTAAATTTAAACTCCAAAATCTCACAAAAAACTGTTTTTGACCTGATAGATGAAAGCTTTGCCTTAAGCAAATAAAAGCCATTTTTCAGCCTTAAATTTAGTAGTTTTTGTTAAAATCACGAAAAACTTAAGGATAAAATTTGCAAGAGCTAAACAACGAGATCAAAAAAGTCCATTTCATAGGCATTGGCGGTATCGGCATCTCAGCCATCGCTAGATTTTTACACGAAAAAGGTCACAAGATAAGTGGCAGCGACATCAAAGAGAGCAAGACGACGCTAGAGCTAAAAGATGAAGGCATCGAGGTCATCACGCCACACTGCAAAGAGGCGATAAAAGACCAAGACTTTGTGGTCTATTCAGCTGCGATAAAAGAGGACAACATCGAGCTAGTCGAGGCTAGACGAAAGGGTATAAAGTGCTTTTCAAGAAAAGAAATTTTGCCTTATGTACTTGAAGATAAATGCGTTTTCGCAGTAGCTGGCGCGCACGGCAAGAGTACTACTTCAGCGATGCTAGCAAGCCTAATCGAGGGCTCAGTCATCATCGGCGCCATCTCAAAGCAGTTTGGCTCAAATATGCGCTACGCCAAAAGCGACAACGTCGTATTTGAGGCCGATGAGAGCGATTCTAGCTTTCTAAACTCAAACCCATATCTAGCCATCGTCACAAACGCAGAGCCAGAACACATGGAGCACTACGACTACGATCTAGCTAAATTTTACGCAGCCTACAAGGGCTTTTTGGAGCGCGCGAAAGTTAGGGTGATAAACGCTGAGGACGAGTTTTTAAGCACGCTTAAGCTTGATGCGATCAGGCTTTACCCAAGCACCGATATCACCGAGCTAACGATGGTTGTAAGAGACTATCAGCCATACACCAGCTTTAATCTTAAAAATTTAGGCAAATTTGAAGCCTTTGGCATGGGCGAGCACATCGCCATAGACGCATCTTTGGCTATCCTTGCTGCGATGCACGAGACGCCGCTTAAAGATATCAGAGAAAATTTATTAAATTTTAAAGGCATCAAAAAGCGTTTTGACATACTTAGTGCAAACAAAAATTTCGTCCTAATAGACGACTATGCGCACCACCCAACTGAGATAAAAGCGACACTAAAATCAGTCTTTGAATACGCCAAAATTTTAGGTATAAAGAGCGTCACAGCGATATTTCAGCCACACCGCTACACAAGACTTAGCACAAATTTACCTGGCTTTAAAGAGTGCTTTAAGGGCGTTGATGAGCTTGTCATCTTGCCAGTTTATGCGGCTGGAGAAAATCCGATCGAAGTTGATATGAAGAGCGAATTTAGCGAGTATAACCCGATCTTTACCGACAAGGTCGAGAGGGTTGAAGAAGGAATTGAATTTATAGATGAATTTGGCGTGAAAAATCGCCTAAGTGACGGCATAGTAGTTGGCTTTGGAGCGGGCGATATCAGCGTGCAATTAAGAGGCGGCTACTAATGGATCTAAGCAACTTTAAGCCTCAAGATGAAAATGAAATTTTAAAAGAGATAAAAGAAAAAGAGCTTAGTGAAGAAGAAATTTCAAGCCTTATAAATTTAGGCAAAAAAGATATCTTGATAGCCCTTGCAAGGTCGCAAAAACTAAATAGTGCCCAGATAAAAGATATGCTGCCAAATGCCCCATATCTAGCTGTTTGCTTGCTGGTTGAAAAGCAAGATATCAGCGAGGTTAGGGCTGAAATTTTAGAAAAGATCAAGCCTCATGCCGAGCTTTACAAAGAGCTCATCGCAAAGTATAAAGGCGTGAAATGGTAAGAAATTTGATAATAATTGCCGGAGTGATGCTGCTTTTTGGAGCGATCTGGGCGATAAAAGATGAAAAGATCAGCAAAGGCGTTAAAGCGCTCGTTAGCGCGGTACTTGTGGCGATCCTTGTTTGTGTCTATTTTTACGAAGAGAATTTATCCAAAAACGAGGACGCTATCTCAAAGCTAGTTAGCGATTTTAAGCAGGGCAAAACACTAAAATGTGGCGAATACAACGTTAGCGCTGAGAAATTTAACTACGAATTTGGCACGGCGTCATTTTTGCCAAAACGAGAATTTAGCGATCTCTCAGGCGTCATCGTGCCTATAAAAAGTTGTGAGCAATGACTGAAGAGATATTTTTAAAGCTCGATCTGGGCGAGTATCTGGATAAATTTAACTCCTTTTTAGCAAGGCAAAAACCGCTATTTTTACAAGGCGACAGCAAGATCCACTTTGAAAACATTAGCGAGCTTTCAAAGTATGATTTTAAGGCACCTGACGAGATAAAAGAGCTTGATGATGCGCTTATGAGGCTTAGCAAGCAAGCAGTGCTTCACATCAGCGAAATTTACGAGTTTGCAAAGATTATTAAGTATTTTTCATATCTAAAAAAGCAAAAATTTGAAGGCAGGCTTGGCGAGTGGATCGCAAAGGTTGAAATCCCCGAAGCGATGAGCCAGATGGCAAACAGCTTTGATGAAAACGGCGAGTTTAGCGACAGCGTGGATGAGAGATTTGCTGCGATAAAGCAGGCATTTAGCGAGAAAAAGCGCCAGATCGATGCCGAGCTTAAAAAGCTCATCTACTCAAAGCACATCACGCCCTATCTAGTCGATACCCAGACGCACTACATCAACTCGCAAGAGGCACTTTTGGTGCGTGGCGGCTTTAATCACGCCCTAAAAGGCACCGTGATCGCTAGAAGCTCAGGCGGCTACTTTTACGTCGCACCTGCAAGCACCGAGCGCCTAAAAAAGGAGCAAAGCGAGCTACTTGATAGAAAAGAGGAGATCATTTTTGAGCACTGCAAGAAATTTAGCCTGCAGATGAGCAAGAGCCTGCTCTTTTTGAAATTTATAAATAACGCTTTTGATCAGTTTGATGCATATCAGGCTCGTGTAAATTTGGCTAGATCACGTGACTATGAGTTTGTTTTGCCAAATAGCTCGCACGTTATCAAGCTTGAGAAATTTGCCCATCCAGCGCTAAAAAATCCAAAAAGTGTGAGTGTGGATTTTAGTAAAAAGGTGCTTTTAATAACCGGCGTAAATGCTGGCGGTAAGTCGATGCTTTTAAAATCGATCATCTCAGCCACGCTGCTTGCAAAGTACCTGCTACCTATGCGTATCGACGCAAACCACTCAAGCATCGGCTCTTTTAAAGAATTTGACGCGATCATAGAAGATCCGCAAAGTGTAAAAAACGACATCTCGACCTTTGCTGGTAGGATGGTGCATTTTGCAAGGCTTTTTACTAAAAAATCGATCATCATCGGTATCGACGAGATCGAGCTTGGCACCGACTTTGAGGAGGCTGCGAGCTTGTATGGCGTCATGATAGAGCGCCTCATCACTCAAGATATCAAAATGATCATCACGACCCACCACAAGCGCCTTGCGATGTTGCTAGCTAAAAATCCGGAGGTTGAGCTAGTGGCGGCACTTTACGACGAGGCGGCTCAAAGGCCTAAATTTGAGTTTTTAAAGGGCACGATCGGCAAGTCTTACGCCTTTGAAACTGCGGCAAGATACGGCATATCTCAAAATTTAGTGGCTCAGGCAAAGAAAATTTACGGCGAAGATAAAGAGAATTTAAACGAGATCATCACAAAGACACTAAATTTACAAACCAAGCTTGATGAGGGGATAAAAGAGGTCACGGCAAAAGAGGAGCGGCTGGAGCGCTTGCTTGAGGAGCAAAAAGAGCTAAAAGAGAAAAATGAGATCAAGCTAAATGCGACTATTTCGCGCCTAGAAAAAGAATATTATGAAGCGATAAATGCGGCAAAAGCTGTTATAAATTTCAAAGAGATAAAAGACAAGCAAAGAGCGCTAAACGTGGCAAATGAGAAAAAAGCTGCCATCGTTAAGCCTAAAAAAACTGAGCGCGAGAGCCTAAAAGTAGGCGATAGAGTGAAGTATGAAAATATAAAAGGCACGGTTTTAAGCATCTCTAAAAATGACGCGATGATCGAGTCAAATGGCATAAATTTACGTGTGCCACTCGAGCTTTTAAGAAAAAATGGCAACGAAGTGGTCTTGCCTAAAAAAGGCGGCGTAAGTTTAAGCGTAGATAAGCCAAAAACGGCCTCGCTCTCGCTTGATCTGCACGGCATGAGAGCTGACGAGGCGATAGCAAAGCTTGATAAATTTATCTCAGATAGTCTTGTTATGGGATTTGATGAGGTTAGCGTATTTCACGGTATCGGCACTGGTAAGCTTGCCTTTGCTGTTAAAAATTTCTTAAAAGAGCATCCAAGTGTGAAAGAATTTCACGATGCACCGGCAAATCAAGGCGGATACGGTGCAAAGATCGTTAAGCTTTGAGCTAAATTTTTAATTAAAAAATGAAAGAAATTTTTTATTTAGCTTGGATATAATCCAGTAGAAAAATTTAAATTTAAGAAAGGAAGTTTAAACTTTATGCCAGGCGACGAATCGCAAAAAAAGCACTTTAGTATGGTTAAAACCGTCACTTTGGTCGTGGTTTTGCTTTTTGCATTTTTCTTAACTGAAAATTTAATCGTCTATTCGTATAAATACAACAACGCACTCTCTACAAACAACTTTGGCCTCAAAAAAAAGACCGAGTATCTAACATCTCAATATGTAAATTATCTTAAAAATATAAGTAAATTTAATATTATAGATTTTCAAAATTATATAACCGATAACGCTTTTGGCGAAGTCTTTTTGCTAAAAGAAAATGGCAAAAACGGCTTTAAGATAGAGGCCTCTTCAAACAAAAGCCTCGTAAATAAAGACTACGAAGACAAGAGCTGTGGCGACATCTATTCGCATGATTTTCAAAAGGATTATTTCAAGGCTGAAATTTTGCCAGAAAATAGCGCCAAAGTATGTATGTTTGTTGCCGTAAATGACTATATTTTAGGCTTTAAAGCGCATATCGATCAAAGGATAACTGGCACTAGCGACCCATTTTATTTTCAGTGGCTGATAAAAAATATGACTGTCACTTTGATCTTAAGCTCGATTGGTCTATTTTTAGGGCTTGCGGTCTGTCTTTGGTTTGTATTTAAGTATCTAAACATCAAATTTGACTATCTAAAAGTAAAAGAAGAGAGCACTACTAAGATCGCCCAGCTACAAGAGAAGCTATATATCGATCCGATGACTGGGCTTTTTAACAAGGCAGCGCTCATAAAAGATGTGAGCGAGTATAAATATCCAAAAGTGATACTTATGGATATCGATGATTTTGGCAAGATGAACGACTACTACGGCAAATACGTTTGCGATCAGATCTTAAAACAGATGGCAAATCTCATCAAAGAATTTGCCAAAAATGAGAATATGAAGGCTTATTGTATCGAGGCGGATAGGTTTGCTTTGGTCGAAGATAATAACGACTTTATCGACAGATACGAGGAGCTAGCTGAAAATTTACTAGATATCTTTAAAGGCAGGATGCTTAGCATAAAAGATGAAAATGGCGTAGAGGTCGATGATATAGAAATTCACAACACCATAGGCTTTGCGCTTGATAGCGATCAGACTTTAAGAAAGGCAACCATCGCGTTAAAATCAGCTAAGACGCTTGATAAAGACTATGTTTGCTACTTTAAAGGGCTAAGCCAAAAAGATGAATACGCAAATCAGATCGAGCGCTCAAAGCTTATCCAAAACGCTACGATAAACGACAACATTGTGCCGTATTTTCAGCCGATATTTGACGAGAAAAAGATCCCTATAAAATATGAATGCTTAATAAGAATTTTAGACCGCGACGACGTCATCTCGCCAAGCGTATTTTTGGATATCTCAAAGCGTATCAAGCGTTACGCAGACCTTGAAAAACAGCTCATCAAAAAGTGCTTTGAGCACCTCACTGAAGATCCAAATTTGGTTCTTTCTATAAATTTAAGCAGCCGAGATATGATAGATGGCGACGTCTCTGCGCTGGTTTTAAATTTACTAAACAAGCACAATGTAGCTGGCAGGATAGTTTTTGAGATAGTTGAAGACGAGGAGCTAAAAAGCGCTGAGCGCGTCTCAGTCTTTGTTGAGCGTGCAAAGAGCATGGGCGCTATGATAGCGATCGACGACTTTGGTTCTGGTTACTCAAATTTCTCTTACATCATAAAGATCAAGCCAGACTACGTGAAGATCGATGGCTCTATCATCAAAGATATCGATATCAATAAAGACTCATACGCCATCGCAAGCGCGATCGTGGCATTTGCAAAGGATCTTGGCATAAAAACGATCGCAGAGTATGTTCATTCTAAAGAAATCTTTAACGTCTGTAAGGAGATAGGCATCGACGAATTCCAGGGATTTTACTTGGGACTTCCTTCTAAAAAGGCGTTTTAGTGGTAGTTGGCTTTTTAAAAGAGCTTTTAAGCTTTCGCTCTATCACGCCAGATGATGCAGGCAGCTTGGAGTTTATCGCTAAATTTTTGCCTGATTTTGAGGCCAAATTTATAGAAAAAAACGGCACAAAAAATCTCATACTTTCTAAAATTTATGGAGACGGCGAGCATCTAGCCTTTGCAGGACACGTCGATGTCGTGCCACCAGGAGATGGCTGGGAGAGCGAGCCATTTAGCCCGCTAGAAAAAGATGGCTACATCTACGCAAGGGGTGCGCAGGATATGAAAAGTGGCGTGGCTGCCTTTGTTTGTGCGTGCAAAGAGGCTAAATTTGATGGCAAGTTAAGCCTCATCTTAACAAGTGACGAAGAGGGCGATGGCACTTACGGCACGCCTTTAGCGCTCGAATATCTGCGTGAGATAGGTGATCTGCCCAAATTTTGCGTCGTGGCTGAGCCAACTTGTGATAAGAAATTTGGCGATAGCATAAAAGTCGGCAGACGTGGCTCGATAAATGGCAAGATCGTGATAAAGGGCGTTCAAGGACACGTGGCATACCCAGAAAAATGCATAAATCCAGTAAATTTGATAGCTCCACTTTTAAGTAAGATAGCTGACCATGATATGGACGGGGGGAGCGAGTTTTTTAGCCCAAGTAAGATCGTGGTGACGGACATTCGTGGCGGCATGCAGGTTTGCAACGTCACGCCAAGCGAGCTTAGCATAATGTTTAACGTTAGAAACTCAAATTTAATCGATGTAAATGACGTTGAGAGCTATCTTAGAAGCGTTTTAGATGGGCTTAGCTACGAGCTTAGTATAAAGCAAAGCTCGAAGAGATTTTTAACGAACAAAGATAGCAAGATCGTAAGAAATTTAATGGCATCTGTCACAAAGATCACCGGTGCTGCGCCACTTTTAAATACAAAGGGTGGCACGAGCGATGCAAGGCACTTTGCTGAATTTGGCGTAGATGCAATAGAATTTGGCGTCATAAACGACCGCATACACGCCAAAAACGAAAGAGTTAGCGTTGATGAAGTAAATAAACTTTATGAAGTTTTTAAAGACCTCATAGAAAATTTTCACTAATCTCATTTGTCGTCAAATAGTTAAATTTAACCGACACTTCTAGCTTTTATAAGATAAATTTAAAAAACAGCTACATTTTACCTGAGAGTGAAACCACTTGCAAAGGCGATAGGACTTTTGCCAACTATCATTGCTATTTTATTTTTGATAGCACTTATCTTTGGTCTAAAACTTGGCGAAAATGGCGCATTATTTAGCTCAGAAAAAGGCCCAGGCTCACAGCATGCAAATTTATTTATCTCGCTTATTTGTGCCATCATCATCGGCGCATTTATGCAAAGAAGTAAATTTTGCTCAGTGGGAGCTATCAGTAAAATTTTTGAACGTGACTTCTCGATGTTTTATGGCATAGTCTCTATCGTTCTTTTTGCAAGCATCACAAATTTAGTGCTAGATCAATACAAATTTGGCTTTGAGGCTCAGCTCTTTTGTTTTAGGCATGGGAGCTGGAGCTGCTATAAGTCACAACTTCGTGCTTGCAAGCTCAGGTGCTGGCATCACACCTTTTGCTCCTTATGCTGTAGTAACCCTTATATCTACGCTATTTACGTTGAATTTTTCACTAAAAAGTTTAACTGAATTTGGCTGCTTTTGCAGGTTTTTGCTTATAAATTTTGAAGTTAAATTTTGGAGAAATTTAGCCACCAAAGTGGCTAAATTTGAAGTTATCTTAGAATTTGAATTTTTGCTTTTGCGCGGAGTTTTTCGAAGTAATCACTCATTAATTTTTCTTGCTCACCTTGATAAAGCTCGTTTATAACGTTATCTTTTACATCAGCAAAGCTTGGTGTGTATGAGCCGATCTTCTCTTTTACTAAAAACATATCAAAACTGTCAGGTCCTTGCAAAGGCTGTGTGTAGTCGCCGTTATTTGTGCTTGAGATGATCGCAGCAAGTCTTGGGTCTATGCTTTGATAGTCCAAGCTTACCTCTTGTGTTTGCACGCCGTCTAGTAGCTTTAGACTTGTCTTTTGAGCTTCAAGCAGATCAGGGTCTTTTGCTCTATAAACTACGACTCTAGCGGTGCTAAAGACCTTAAATTTATCAGGATTAGCGTCAAAATATGCCTTTGCTTTTTGCTCGTTTATGTTTTTGCCAGCCTCAGCAGCTATGCTTTTATAAAGTTTTTCTTGAAGCATCTTGTGCTCTAAGTTGTTTTTAAAGTCCAAAAAGTCCATGCCTTGAGCTTGGATAGAGTTTCTAAACTGCGAATTTGTCATGCCATTTTGCTTTGCGATCGCCTCGATCCTGTCGTTTAGCTCAAAAGGTGTCACGCTTAAATTTAAGTTTTTTATCTGCGCATCTTCAAGCCTATCTCTGATAAGCAAATTTAAAGCGTCCTGCTCTGTTGTCTTTAGCTGTTCCTTCAAGCTATAAACCTCGTAAAGCGTGATAGGCTCGTTCTCCACGATAGCTGCGATGCCGTTTATCATCTGAGCTGAATATAAATTTAAGGCACTTAACACGCCAGCAGCCAAAAAGAGCAATTTTTTCATAATGAAACCTTTATTTAAGTATTTAGTAAATATAATTTTGGGCAATTATAACATAAAAATAAGGCACAAAATGATAGTTACTAGATTTGCTCCGTCGCCTACTGGATACCTACATATAGGCGGACTTAGGACAGCTCTTTATAATTATTTATACGCAAGAGCTAACAATGGAAAATTTCTGCTCCGCATCGAAGATACTGACTTAAAACGAAACTCAGAAGAAGCCACGCAAGCGATAAAAGAGGCATTTGCTTGGTGCAAGCTAGATCACGACGGCGAAGTGACCTATCAGTCAAAGAGATTTGATCTTTACAAAGAGTACGTTAAAAAGCTGCTTGATGAGGGCAAAGCCTACAAATGTTACATGAGCAAAGAGGAGCTTGAGGAGCTTAGAGCTAGTCAAGAGGCAAGAAAAGAGCGCCCAAAATATGATAATAGATATAGAGATTTTACTGGCACGCCTCCAGCTGGTATCGAGCCAGTCATCCGTATAAAAGCCCCACTTAGCGGCGAGATCGTCATACATGATGGCATAAAGGGCGAGGTTAAATTTAAGGTTGAAGATATCTTAGACGACTTCATCATCGCTAGAAGCGACGGCACGCCAACATATAACTTCACAGTTGTGATAGACGATGCGCTAATGGGCGTCACAGACGTTATTCGCGGCGATGATCACCTCTCAAATACCCCAAAACAGATCGTTCTTTACGAGGCGCTTGGCTTTAAGGTGCCAAAATTTTATCACGTCGCTATGATAAACGGCGAGGACGGCAAAAAGCTTAGCAAAAGGCATGGTGCCACTGACGTTATGGAGTACAAAAAGATGGGCTACTTGCCTGAAGCGCTCTTAAATTTTCTCGTTCGTCTTGGCTGGAGCCACGGCGATGATGAGATTTTTACTATCGAGGATATGCTCAAATACTTTAATCCAAACGATATCAACAAAAGCTCAAGCACCTATAACGCTCAAAAGCTTGACTGGCTAAATTCTCACTACATAAAAACTTTGCCTTACGAGAGGCTAGCGCACGATATGCTCGAGTTTGGCGTTGATTTTAGGGCTTTGGCAAAGGGTGAGCTACTGCTAAATTCACTCCGTGAGAGATCAAAGACACTAATTGAAATGGCAAATAGCGCAAATGCTATCATCAACGCTCCAAAAAGCTACGACGAGAAAGCTTGGGCTAAATTTATAAATGAAAATAGCAAAGAAATTTTGGCGAAATTTGCTCAAATTTTAGACCGTGACCTTGACGCAAAGGGCTATGAGGAGCTAACTAATAAATTTTTAGAGCAAAATGGCTTAAAACTAAAAGACCTAGCTCAGGCCCTAAGGATAGCGCTAACTGGCTCAAGCGTGAGCCCAAGCATATTTGAGGTGCTTGAAGTAGTAGGTAGCAACGAGATCAAAAACAGAATACAAAATTTATTAAAGGAAGAGAAATGACACATGTAACTAAAGAAGAGGCACTAAACTACCACATCGGCGGTAAGATCGAGATCAGGGTAAAGACACCTTGCGAGACTTCAAGAGACCTTTCAATGGCCTATACACCAGGCGTTGCTGAGCCATGCCGTGAGATAAATGCAGACACTGAACTAGCTTATAAATATACAAACAAAGCAAATTTGGTGGCTGTCATTACTGATGGCACGGCTGTTCTTGGACTTGGTGACATCGGCGCTATCGCTGGCAAGCCAGTTATGGAGGGCAAGGCGGTGCTATTTAAGAAATTTGCAAACGTTGATGCCTTTGACATCGAGCTAGACGAGCATGATCCTGATAAGATCGTTGAGATTTGCAAGGCTCTTGCTCCTACATTTGGCGGTATAAATTTAGAAGATATCCGCGCTCCAAAGTGCTTTGAGATAGAAAGAAAGCTTCAAGAAGCAGTCGATATCCCTGTAATGCACGACGATCAGCACGGCACAGCGATGATAACAAGCGCTGGCATTATAAATGCGATGGAAATTTCTGGCAAAGATATATCTAAGATAAAGATCGTAGTTAGCGGCGCAGGTGCAGCTGGCATCGCTTGCGCAAAGATGTATAAAGCACTTGGCGCAAAACACATCGTGATGATAGATAGTAAAGGCGTCATCCACTCAAAAAGAACAGACCTAACTCCAGAAAAGGTTGAATTTGCGCTTGAGACTGAGGATAGGACTTTGGCTGATGCGATGAAGGGCGCTGATATGTTTTTAGGTCTTTCTAAGCCTGGCGTTGTGACAAAAGAGATGGTTGCTTCAATGAACAAAGAGCCTATCATCTTTGCTTTGGCAAACCCAGTGCCTGAAATCTTCCCAGAGGACGTCGTAGCTGTAAGAGATGACGTTATGATGGGCACAGGCAGAAGCGACTATCCTAACCAAGTAAATAACGTTTTGGGCTTTCCATTTATCTTTAGAGGCGCGCTTGACGTTAGGGCTAAAAAGATCACTGAAAATATGAAAATGGCTGCAGCTAAAGCTCTTGCGCAGCTTGCAAAAGAGCCAGTGCCAGCTGAAGTTTTAAAAGCAAGTGGCGTTAGTGAGCTAAAATTTGGCAAAGAGTACATCATCCCAAAACCATTTGACAAGCGCGTACTAACAGCGGTCGCTCCAGCAGTTGCAAAAGCCGCAGTTGAAGATGGCGTAGCGAGAGTAAAAGATTTTGATGTTGAGGCTTACAAAGCCAAACTTGCAAAAGGTTTTTAATCAAATTTAGCCCAAATTTTGGGCTAAATTCTCCTCTTGGCATTTTGTAAAAGACAAACCTTGTAAAAACAGTAAATTTAAGGACAAAAAATGCAAAACGTGAAGCTCATCTCACACCCATTGATCGAGCATAAATTAACCATTTTACGTGATAAAAACACCCAGCCTTTTCAGTTTCGCATGCTAGTTGATGAGATAAGCTACCTTATGATCTTTGAGGCGACTAGAAATTTAAAGGTAAAAGATGTCAAAGTCCAAACACCAGTTGCGGTGGCAGACGCAAAAAGGCTAACTACAAAGGTGATGATATGCCCTATCTTAAGGGCTGCTCTTGGCATGCTTGATAGCATCTTTACCATCATACCAGATGCGAGCGTTGGCTTTTTGGGCTTTCAGCGAAACGAAGAGACAGCGCAGGCTGAGTTTTTCTACGCAAAGCTTCCAAAAGACGCAAAAGAGCGCATGGCTATCATCATCGACCCTATGTTTGCGACTGGTGGCACGGCGATAGACGCGGTTAAGTTTTTGCGTGAAAAGGGCGTTAAAGAGATCAAATTTATCTCTATCATCGCCGCACCTGAGGGGCTAAAGAGATTTAGCGAAATTTACCCAGACGTCGAGGTCTATACGGCTTCAATCGATGAGAAACTAAATGAGAAAAACTACATCGTACCAGGTCTTGGTGACGCTGGCGATAGAGTTTTTAACACTCTTTAAGGGCTAAATTTGAACAAAAGACTTTTGCCAGCTCTAGTTGCCTTTGTCATTGCTATCATCATCGGTACTTTCTTTTTTTCAAAAGAGGGCGGCGAGGCAAACAAAAACGCTCAAATTTTACTTGAGCAGCTCAATAAAGAGGGGCAAAAGAGCCAAAGCCTCGCAGAAAATGGCTCATATACCTCAAAAGATGAGGTCGCGCTTTATATCTATAAATTTAACAAGCTGCCAAAGAATTTCATAACTAAAAAAGAGGCAATGGCTCTTGGCTGGGATGCAAAAAGCGGAAATTTATGGCAGATAAGCGGCGGCAAAAGCATCGGTGGGGATAGATTTTCAAACCGAGAAAAGAGACTGCCTGAAGCTGATGGTAGAAAGTGGTTTGAGTGCGATGTGAATTATAATGGTGGCAGGCGCGGCGCTGAGAGAATTTTATACTCAAACGACGGGCTTATCTACTACACGCCCGATCACTACGAGCATTTTTACCTGCTTTATGAGAAGAGGATGCAATGAAAAGCGTGATCTTAGATGCCAAAAAGATGCTTAAAAAAGAGAAGATGCATGAGTATTTTGCTAAGAAATTTGACCTGCCAGAGTACTACGGCAAAAATTTAGACGCGCTCTTTGACTGCCTTTGTGAGATAAATGAGCCAACGCTTATAAAGCTAAAAAATGAAAATGCTTTAGATGAGGGCACGAAAGAGAGCCTAGCTCAGCTATTTCGCGACGTTAGCAACGAAAATGAGATGGTTAAATTTGAGCTTGTAAAAGATGAAAAATGATATTTGGAAAGATTGATTATCTAAATTTACTCCCATTTCACGTATTTTTAAAGGCAGCTCCACTCAAAACTCAGATAAAAAAGGCGATAGAGTTTAAAAAGGGCGTGCCAAGCAAGCTAAATAGAGCCCTAAACGCTAGAAAGATCGACGCTGCGGTGATCTCAAGCATAGCTAGTAAAAAGGCAAATTTAAAGAAGCTAAATTTTGGAATAGTCGCCAAAAAAGATGTAAAAAGCGTGCTTGTGCGCAAAAACTCAGCCCCAAAGCCAGATCCTGCCTCAGCTAGCTCAAACGCCCTAGCCAAGGTGCTTCGACTAAACGGCGAGGTGATCATAGGCGACAGGGCACTAAAGGCATATTTAAGCGATGGCAAAGAGTGCTTTTACGACCTTGGTCAAATTTGGCACGAAAAGACAAATTTACCCTTTGTTTTTGGTAGATTTTCTTACGTAAAAAATGGCTCGTTTTACAAAAAACTGGTCGCAAAATTTTTGCAAAAAAATGTAAAAATTCCAAATTATATCTTGGCTCAGTATGCTAAAAGCCGCGACATAAGCGAGGAAGATATCAAGTGGTATCTTAAATTTATAAGCTACAAAATAGGTCCAAAAGAGCAAAAATCACTCCGAAAATTTTTTAAAGAACATAGGTTTTTAAGAGAGGTAAAGTAGTAATAAGACTAGGTAAATTTGCTAGCATTATTTTTATTATATTTGACCTTATAAATGGCGAAGATAACGAGGCTCGATACACTATTTAATAAATTTTAAATATATTTTTAAATTTTAAGCTATTATTAATCTTAGCGTGAAATTTATGTTATAAAGATTTACTACAATTACACACAAAGCAAATCATTTTTGTTATTCCTTTTACTGATTGAAGCCTTGGTTTTGCCAAGGCTTTTTACTAAATTTTATAAGCTTTATGAGTAGAGTTTATAAAATTTATCTAAAGGAGATGTTATGAAAAAGACTTTGAGTTGTGTTGCACTAGCCTCTGTGCTTTGCTCGAGCGCTTTTGCGATAGGCGGTCCAAGCGGAGCTAAACTTGACTACGCTATCACTGGGCAGATCGGCGAAGTAGTGGTAAATCCATACGATACTGCCCCACTTACAGCAGTCATCAAAAATGGCGGCTACACACTAAGCAATGCAAAAGTAACCATCGTTCCAAAGCAAGGCGGTCAGGTGATAAGCTACAAAGTGGCTGACAAGCATCTTCGCACACATGGTGGCATCCCAGTTTTTGGCATGTATCCTGACTATCAAAACACCGTTGAAGTCGAGTACGACAAGAGCTACAAGGGCAAGACTGAGCATATAAAAGAGAGCTATAAAATTTACGCTCCAGCTATCTACCTAGAGAGCGCTGGCACGCCAAATCAAAAGGGCGCGTTATTTGATAAGATTGAGGTTACTAAGCCAGCGAGTGCTAAATTTGCAAACCGCCTCTACTATGTAAATAACTTTGTAAATAAAACAGGCAAGGGCACAAAAGTCGTTTGGAACAACCCAGCTGGCGGTGCGATCGAGTGGAACTACAGCCCAAATAACTTCATCCTTGATACAAAAGGCGAGGTTAGATGGTATCTTGAGCCAAGTAAAATTTACGACCTAAAACAGCCATTTCACGCTGGCGTTATGATGGGCTTTAAGCAAAATGACGACGGCGCGATGACTTGGGGATATGGCCAAAGATACGCAAAATACGACATCATGGGTAGAGAAATTTTCAACCGCGAGCTACCAGCTAGCTACAACGACTTCTCTCACTCAATGGACGTAGCACAAAACGGACACTACTTCTTGCGTGTGGCAAATGCCGACTACAAAAGGGCTGATGGCAAAAACGTAAGAACAGTGCGTGACGTCATCGTTGAGCTTGACCGCGACGGCAACGTAGTTGATGACTTTAGACTATATGAAATTCTCGATCCTTACCGCGATATCGTGCTAAAAACACTTGATCAAGGCGCAGTTTGCTTAAACATAGACGCTAAAAAAGCAGGCCATACAGCAAGCTCTGATGAGCTTCAGTCTATGGATACACACGATAAATGGGGCGATATCGTAGGAGCAGGTCCAGGACGCAACTGGGCACACGTAAATAGCGTGGATTACGACCCAAGCGATGATAGTATCATCATCTCAAGCCGCCACCAAGACGCAGTTATAAAGATCGGCCGCGATAAACAAGTAAAATGGATCATGGGCGCTCACAAGGGCTGGAGCGATAAATTTAAAGATAAGCTTCTTCAGCCAGTCGATAGCAAAGGCAACAAAATAGTCTGCGAAGATGAGTACTCAAAATGCCCAGGATACGAGAGCGACAAAGGTGGCTTTGACTGGCAATGGACGCAACATACGGCATTTAGGATAGATAGCAAGTCTAAAAAAGGTGAAATTTATCTAAGTGTCTTTGACAATGGCGACACAAGGGGCATGGAGCAACCAGCCATCGCTGGTATGAAGTACTCTCGTGCGGTCGTTTATAAGATCGATGAGAACAAAAAGACCGTTGAGCAGATTTGGGAGTATGGCAAAGAGCGCGGTAAAGAGTGGTATAGCTCGGTTACAAGCCTTGCGCAGTATCAAGATGACCTTGATAGCGTGATGGTCTATTCAGCTGTTGCTGGCATGCAGTTTGACATCGCAAAAGGTCGCCCAGTAGGACTTCCTAGCCCGCACATCGATGAGTTTGAGTGGGGTGCAAAAGAGCCAAGTATAGAGATAAAGATGACAAATGCTATGGGCTATCAAGCGTTTCCATTTAGCTTGCAAAAAGCTTTTGAAAAGTAAATTTTATCCTCCTTTGCTTCGGCAAGGGAGGGCTTTTAGTTTTGTGTGATCGTAAAATTTATTTGCTATTTTGCTCTTTTAAAACAACCTTTGCATTTTTCTCTCTTTTGCAAAACTCTAGAAAATTTAATCCATTTTTTATATCGTCATTTAGTCCGATGCAGCCAAAGCCCTTCTCATCATGTGGATAAAGCGCTAAATTTAGGCTTGGAAAGATAAAAAAGCACCACTCGTTTAAGGAGTATGTATAAAGCATAAGTAATTTAGCTAGATCTTTGATCTCATCAAATTTTAAAGTGTCTATCCTAAGGCAGATGGCAGGCAGCAAAATTTCACTATTTATATCAAGATCAAAGTGCTCATTTGGCTCTTGTAAGATGCCTAGCTTTTTAAATTTATCGTGCAAAGTTTTTATTTCAAGTGTTTCATCGCTCAAGTTAGTATCGTCGTAGTTTAAGGCGCTTATGACAAATGCTTCATTTTTAAATTTATTAAAATATTTATCAAATAGCTTTAGTGCGGTATCTACGCCAGAAGCCCAGTTTTCATCCTCTATCTCAAAAAAGCCGATCCAGTTTTTAGAGTGGCTAAAGGAGTTAAAATTTATATCGCTAAGCTTTAGGGTATTATTTATCAAGCTTGATGATTTATCCATTTTGATTTTAAACGATGTAGTCTTGCAAGCCTTATAAACTAAGAGCCTCTCGCATAGAAATTTCTATCTTTTTCTCATCAAGGCTGCCATTATAAAATAAATTTAACGCTAAAACCGCTTGATACAAGAGCATATCAGCTCCGTCTTTACATGCTAAATTTTGGCTTTTAGCCTCTTTTAAAAATGGCGTTTGCTTGCCGTAAATAACATCAAATGCAAATTTAGCACTTTTTAAAATGCCATCTAAAATCTCTTTTGGTGCTGGCAAAAGATCGTCTTTTAGCCCTGCTGAGGTTGAATTTGCCACTAGATCAAATTTATGCTCTTTATAGTCATCCCAGCTAAAGCACTCATAGTGATCTTTAAATTTATCAAGTCTTGCCTTGCTTCTATTTAGTATGCAAACATCTATGTTTTGCGATCTAAGTGCGTAGGCTAGGGCGTTTGCAGTGCCTCCGGCTCCAAGGATGATGGCGCTTTTTGCCTCTTTGAAATTTGATATCGCTTTTAAAAAGCCAGGTGCGTCAGTGTTGTAGGCATAAATTTTCTCATTTTTTAGCACTAAAGTGTTTGCAGATCCTATTTTACGTGCTGCCTCTGAGGCGTCATCGGCTAAATTTAGAGCAAATTCTTTATGCGGGAGTGTGACATTAGCGCCGTTTAGTTTTAGGGATCTAAATTTATTGATTAGCTCATTGCCATCTTTTAGCAAAACCCTAGTATATAGGGCATCAAGAGCTAGATCGGCAATGGCTTTGTTGTGTAGTCTTGGAGATACCGAGTGAGCTATCGGATCTCCAAAAACTGCGAAGGTTTTCATTTTGCTCTAAAGACAAAAGCGTCTTTATTGACATCTTTTCTTATGTCATTTACAGCTTTTTGTAGCCCTTTTTCATCAAATGGACCAACTAAAATTTTAGTTAGCTCGCCAGCTTTTATAGTTTTGTAGCTATAGCCTTTGGCTGCTATTTTTTTCATATAGTCGGCATTTGGGTTAAATTTGCTAGTTGCAAATACTTGAACATAAGAGCCTTTTGCGACGCTCTCAGCTTTTGCTGGAGTTTCGGCTTTTTTCTCTACTTTTTCTGCTTTTGCAGGAGCTTCAGTCTTTTTCTCTACCTTTGTTTCAGGTTTTTTCTCAGCTTTAGTTTCAGCTTTTTTCTCAGCTTTTGCCTCAGTTTTGGCTGGCTTTGCTTCAGTTTTTTTCTCTACTTTAGCTTCGCTTTTTGTTTCAGCTTTTTTAGCTGGAGCCTCTACCTTTGTCTCAGCTTTTTTAGGCGCTTCAGCTGGATACTCTACAGCTTTTACTACCTCTTTTGGCTCTTCAGTTTTAGGAGCTGATTTTGCACCTTCTTTATCTTTTAGCTTTTTGATCATATCTTCAAAATCATCTTGTTGCTTGTTTTCAGGCACGATAGGCACCTGCTCGAAAAGTTGTGTATCGCCTTTTTTAACATCTGAATTTGTATCTTGTGCAGGCACCTGAGTATCGACTGGCTGCTCTGCTGGCACTGGAGGCAGAACTAGTCTTGAGTCGGCTTCATTTTGTGCTTGTGTTGAGTCGCTTGAGTTTATAAGCTTCATGGCTACGATGATGATTAAAAATAGTATAACAAGAGCTGCTATAAACATAAGAAGTTTCTTTAGTTTTGCGCCCTTTGCCTCATCGTCTTTTTCTAAAAGTATATCTTTTAACTCTTCGTTTTCCATTATTTCTCCTTACATATATTTTGACCAACTTGCCCCACGCTCTTTTTGATAGAGGTTATATGGCAAAGTTAGGATGTTAAATTCTTTTGGCATATCTTGATTTGGGAACATTCTCCACTCTTTGGCTAGCTTTTGTGAGAGCTTTGCGCTTAGCATATTTGCAAGCGTGCAAGCTTCATTTAGCGTAGTGTGACCTTTATGCACATAAAGGTGCAAATGTCCTGGCGTCTTGGTCTCGTAGGCTGTGAAATTTATAAAGCCTTCTTCTCTTAAAAGAAGTTGAGCTCTATGCCAAAACCTATCTGGAGTTCTGCCGTTGTAGTCAAAAACTATATTTTCAACCTTGTCACTTGCATTGATTAGCGAGTGGGCGATTATAGCTTTGCCCTCCTCATGCTCTTTCATGACACTATAAGTTAGTGGTTCGTTGATCTTTTCAAATTTATCAAAGAAAATTTTACCCTTGTACTCTATCTTATTGACGATCGTGTCACGTTTGATGTAGTAGTGGGTCGTTATTATCTTTATAAGAGATGTATCAATACTTTGCATCAAAATGTCGCTTTATCGTAGATTATAAATTTATGAGCTAGCTCTTTTAGCTCGCCATTGATCTTCTCTTGTAAAGATGCGTTGTTTATATCGCTTAGCACGTCAGCGATATTGTTTGCTATTAGCTCAAACTCAGCCTCTTTCATACCACGAGCTGTTAGAGCTGGGCTACCTACACGTATGCCACTTGTGATAAACGGACTTCTTGTCTCGCCTGGGACCGTGTTTTTATTTACAGTTATGCCAGCATTTCCAAGAGCGATGTCCGCGTCTTTTCCGCTAAATTCGCGGTTTAAAAAGCTCATTAGGATTAGGTGGTTATCAGTACCGCCACTTACTAGTTCAAAGCCTCTGCTTATTAGCACTTCGCCAAGTTTTTTAGCGTTTGCTTTTACTTGTTTAGCGTAAATTTTCCACTCAGGGCTAAGGTTGTGCTTAAAGCCAACTGCCTTTGCAGCTATGACATGAACTAGCGGACCGCCCTGGATACCTGGGAAGATTGAAGAGTTTATCTTTTTAGCGTACTCCTCGTTGTTTGTCATGATAATGCCGCCTCTTGGGCCTCTTAGAGTTTTATGCGTAGTTGAGCTTACGACGTCGCAGTGTGGGAAAGGATTTTGATGTTCGCCAGCTACTACAAGACCAGCGATGTGAGCAACGTCTGCAAAGAGTATCGCGCCAACAGCGTCAGCTATCTCCCTAAATTTCTTAAACTCAATCTCTCTTGTGTATGCGCTCGCGCCACAAACGATCATCTTTGGTTTTACTATCTTTGCGATATCCATAACTCTATCGTAGTTTATGCGACCATCAAGCTCGACGCCGTAAAAGAAGCTCTCATACATCTTGCCAGAGCTGCTCACCTTTGCGCCGTGAGTTAGGTGTCCGCCGTGACTTAGATCCATGCCTAAAATTTTATCGCCTGGGTTAAGCAAAGCACCATAAACGCCTTGGTTTGCCTGAGAGCCTGAGTTTGGTTGAACGTTTGCAAATTCGCATCCAAAAAGCTCTTTACATCTATCGATCGCGATTTGCTCGATCTCATCGACAAATTCACAGCCACCATAATACCTCTTACCAGGGTAGCCCTCAGCGTATTTGTTTGTTAGGATTGAGCCCATCACCTCCATAACATCTGGATATGTGAAATTTTCACTAGCGATCATTTCTAGGTGGTCGCACTGGCGTTTTAGCTCTAAATTTACTAGATCAAAAATTTCTTTATCGTAGCTTTGCAAACTCATTTTTCATTCTCCTTTGTCTCAGTTTTTAGTGGTCTCATCGCTGGGAAGAGAACAACGTCGCGGATTGATTTTTTATCTGTTAGAAGCATCACAAGTCTATCGATGCCTATGCCTTCGCCTGCAACTGGTGGCATGCCGTATCCTAGGGCTTTTACATAGTCTTCATCCATCTCATGAGCCTCATCATCGCCTGCGTTTTTAGCATCGATTTGCGCTTTAAAGCGGTTGTATTGATCGATTGGATCGTTTAGCTCGTTAAAGCCATTTGCTAGCTCGCGACCAGCGATAAATAGCTCAAATCTCTCTGCCACATCAGGATTTGTGTCGCTTCTTCTTGAAAGTGGGCTAATAGAGATCGGATAGTCGATGACAAAAGTTGGGTGGATGAGCTTGCTCTCTACGTAGTTGTCAAAGAGTTCAGCCTGCAAGTGGCCAAGGTCAAGCTTTTCGTTTGCTTCAAAGCCATCAGCTCTTAATTTTGTTAAAATTTTAGCCTTATCGCTTACGATATCTTCAGCAAGTCCGCCTATCTCAATTAAGGCTTTTTTATAGCTTATGCGTTTAAAAGGCTTGCTAAAATCAATCTCCATGCCATCAAAATTTATCACTTTCTCCATGCCAAGTTTTTCTAAAATGACATTAAATAAATCCTCTGTGATGCCCATTAGATCGTGGTAGTTGTGATATGCCCAGTAAAACTCAATACTTGTAAATTCAGGGTTGTGGGTTAGATCCATACCCTCGTTTCTGAAGTTTCTATTCATCTCATAAACAGCTTCAAAACCGCCAACTACAAGGCGTTTTAGATATAGCTCGGGAGCGATCCTTAGGTATCTCTCAACTCCAAGGGCGTTGTGAAATGTCACAAATGGTTTTGCATTTGCGCCGCCAGCTATTGGGTGAAGCATCGGAGTTTCAACCTCTAAAAAGCCCTTTTCTTCAAAAAATCTTCTAATCGTGCTTATAATCACCGAGCGCTTTTTAAAATCAGCCCTAACTTCAGGGTTCATTATCATATCAAGGTATCTTTGGCGATATCTTGTCTCAACATCAACTAGCCCGTGGTACTTCTCTGGAAGCGGACTTATCGATTTTGTAGCTAAGCTAAGCTCATTTACATGCATTGAAAATTCGCCAGTTTTTGTTATAAAAGCGTAGCCTCTAACATAGACGATGTCGCCTATTTCTACATATTTTTTAACGATTTTAAACCACTCTGGATCAAGCGTCTTGTTGCTAAAATAAATTTGTAAATTTCCATTTTCGTCTTCGATGTTTGCAAAGACTGCTTTACCAGCGTCGCGGATCAGCTTTATCCTGCCTGCAAGGCCAACTAGCTGCCCCTCTGCTTTTTTCTCTTCTGTATCTTTTATATAGTTAAATTTAAGTCTAAATTTAGAGATATTCATATCTCTTCTAAGAAAATGTGGATATGGATTTATGCCTAAATTTCTAAGCTCATCTATGCTTTCTAATCTTTGAATTTCATGTTGGTTGTCAAATATCACCTTACTTTCCCTTTATATTATTTTTTGAACATTTTTCGCAAATTCCATAAAGCTGCATCATGTGACCAGTTAGTTTAAAGCCATGCTCTTTTGCGATGCTTATCTGCCTTTTTTCTATCATAGGATCTTCAAATTCTATGATAAGGCCGCACTTTCTACATATCATGTGGTCATGGTGTGGCTTTGTGGCAAGCTCAAATTTCTTGCCCTGCGAACCAAAGCTGATAGATGTTACCATCTCTGATTCTTCTAGTAAATTTAGCGTCCTATAAACAGTTGCGATGCCGATATTTAGCTCAGGATAGGTCTCTTTTATGAAAAGATATAGCCTCTCTGGCGTAAAGTGTTCGTCATTGTTGTAAAGCGTTTTTAGTAAAATTTCACGCTGTTTTGTATATTTTAAACCGTTGTCGCGAAGAACTCTTTTAAATTTCTCAAGCAAGGCATCATATTCTAAATTTTCTATCATTTTTCTTCCCCTTTAGTGACGTTTGTGTCGGTGTTTATGCTTGCATTTGCATCCATTGAGATGAATGCATCACTCTTGTTTGTATCCTTTGGTCTTACTACCATCTCATCTAGCTCATTTTTGATGTTTTTCACATCGATATTTGTTATCCATCTACCAGTTTCAAGTAGGAGCGGATAGACCTTGCTGTTTGTGAAGTATGGCTCGATCATTTTATTTAGCGAAGTGCCTGACATTACGGCAACGACTGCTGAAAATGTGAGGAAAATTTTGCCACTTCCCATGACAAATCCACCAAGTCTATCTAAAAAGCCAAGTCCGCTTACTGAAACTATCTTTGATAAAAATTTGCCAACTAGCAGACAAACTAGCCAAAAAACCAGCCAAAGTCCGATAAATGCGACAAATTGTAAAAATGAAGGATTTTCAAATTTATAGATATTTTTGCTTATGAAGCTCTCAGCTACATCTGAAAATCTACTAGCGACAACTAGGCCACCAATAAGTCCAATAAGCCCAAATGCCTCTTTTATAAGCCCGTTGATTATGCCTTTTACACCAAGTATCAGGACAAGGGCGATGACGATAATGTCAAACCAAGTTACTAAATCCATCATACAGTTCCTATTAAATTTTGAAGTTCTTGCTGGCTAGTTGAGTAGGCTAGCGCGTTTTCTTTTGTGATCAAGCCCTCTTTTAGTGCTTTCATCAGCGCTTGAGTCTGCGTGCTCATGCCAGTTTGTTGCTGATTTAGCTGCATTTGAGAGTAAATTTGATGTACTTTGTTTTCGCGTATCAAGTTTGAAATCGCCATATTATTTATCAAAATTTCATGCACAGCGCACCTTCCGCCGCCTATTTTTGGTATCAGACTTTGTGAGATGACAGCAGTTAGCGAAACGCTAAGCATATTTCTTACTTGAAGCTGCTCACTTCCATCGAAGCTATCAACGATCCTATTTATAGTTTGTATAGCCGAGTTTGTGTGAAGCGTGCCAAAGACTAGGTGTCCAGTCTCAGCCGCTGTAATGGCCGTAGAGATCGTCTCTCTATCTCTCATCTCGCCCACAAGTATGATGTCTGGGTCCTCGCGAAGTGCAAATTTTAGTGCTTTTGAGTAAGAGTGCGTGTCAGTGCCTATGTTTCTATGTGAAAATAGGGCTTTTTTGTTGTTGTGCACAAACTCAACTGGGTCTTCAACGGTTATGATGTGTTTTCTATAATTTAAATTTATCTCATTAAGCATCGCTGCAAGCGTCGTTGACTTACCGCTACCTGTTGGCCCAGTGACTAGGATAAGGCCCTTTTCACGTTTGATGATATATTTAAAAATTTGTGGCGCATTTAGCTCATCAAGCGAAGGGATGTCGATAGGTATAATACGAAAAGCTGCCGCTAGATCGCCATTCATCGTGTAGTAGTAGTTGCCACGAAAGCGGCCGATATTTGGAAGTTCAATAGCAAAGTCAAGCTCTTTATTGTTTTCAAGCTCGCTTTTTTGGGCATCTGTGATCAGAGCGTAGCATAAATTTTCTATATCTTTGCCGCTTAGCACGCCAAATTCAAGTGGTCTTAAAGTACCATCTATCCTTATCTGAGGCTCAGACCTTGAGACTAGGTGGAGGTCACTGGCTTTATTGAAAACAACGGTTTTTAGAAGCGTTTGGATGTCACCAGAGAGATTGCTCTCTGATGCTTTGGCTTGAGCGTCCGAGCTTTGCGCTCTTAGTTGTTCGATTAGATCCATATTTTACTCTATGATCTTTGGCACGGCAAAGAAGTGTCCTTCGCGTGAAGGGGCGTGCTTTAAAATTTCATCGACAACGTCACTTAAATGTGGCTCATCTTCTCTTAATGGAGTGCCACCTTTTATAGAGCTAACTACGGCCTCATCGCTGCTTAGATCAAGCTCATTTAAAACATCGACAAAAGATACGATTTCACTTAATTGCTTCTTGATCTCTTCTCTTTTTTCATCATTAATTTGTAATGCGGAGAGTTTTTCTAGTTTATTTAAGAGAGTGTCGTCTATTTGCATTATTAAGCAACCTTTTAATTGATTTTGAGGCATTATATCACATTCAAGCTTTAATTTTGGGCTACTTTTAATTTAATTATGCTAAAATCTGCGAATTAAAATTTTTCAAAAGCAAGGAAAAACGTTGGCTATAAAAGAAGACTTAACCGAGATAAAAAAAGAGATCGACGCCCAAGAGCAGTTTCTTGAGAGTATGATCAAGGGAGAGCGTTTTTTTAGGAAATACAAAACTTTGCTGATCGTGCTATGCGTGGCAGCTATCGTCGCACTAATCGGATTTTACGCTAGTAAGGTTTTAAACGACAACAGGGTTGAGGAGGCAAATTTAGCCTATTCAAAGCTTATCTTAAATCCAAATGACGCAAACGCTTTAAATGTTTTAAAGGAGAAAGAGCCAAGCATGTATGCGCTTTTCTCACTTGGACAAATGCTTGATAAAAACGATACAAAGGGCATTAGCGAGCTTGTAAATTTAAAAGTAAATCCGATCGTAAAAGATATCATTCTTTCACAAACTGGCGATGCAAATACTCAAATTTTAAGCGAATACAACGCACTTTTAAAAGGTTTTGAGCTTTTAAAACAAAATAAAATCAAAGAGGCAAATGTGGAATTTGACAAGATCGCACTTGACTCACAACTACAAACTTTAGTTAAAAATCTAAAACACTATCAGGGAATAAAATAATGAAAAAACTTACACTATTCTTGGCCTTTGCCTTGGCTTTAGTTCTAAGCGGATGCGGCACAAAAAGACAATATTTTGAGCCTGCGCAAACTTCTGGTGAGATATCTTTGTCAAAAGATCTTCCTTCTTACATCAAATCAGCAAATGCAAATGGCGCAACGCTTGATAATGGCAACATCATCACTAAAAATGGGCTAAATAAAAGCGTTACCTTGCCTGAAAATTTCAACTTCTTAAATGAAAACAACGGCTTTGTCATCTCAGCTAGCATAAATGGCGATCTAAACGTGACTGATCCTAGCGGTCACAGCGTTTATAGTGGTAAATTTCCAACTGCGATCGTAGCAGCCTCGCTTGATCAAAACCAACTTGCAGCCATCAGCGCATCAAACCACATCTATCTAATCGACATCAACACAGCTACGACACTAATGGAGTATAGCTCATCTGACATCGCTGCGGTTGATTCAAGAGTTGTGGCGCCTTACTTCATGAGCTCGCTCATCGTCTATCCAGCACTTGATGGTAAAATTTACATCGTGCAAAAAGATACTGGTAGAATTTTACGCGACGTTGTCGTAAGCTCTGAAAATTTCTTTAATAACATCATATTCTTAGGCGTTGAAGGCGATAACCTAATCGCAGCAACAGCTAAAAAACTAATCGTCATCAACCCAAGCCAGACAGTTTATTATGACGGTGAGATCAAAGACGTGCTAGTTCATAACGATGAAATTTACATCTTTAAAAAAGATGGCACGATAGTAAGAACAGACCTCATGCTAAAAGAGCAAAATAAGGTAAATTTCAAATTTGCTATCTTTTCAGCGGCTACTATCATCAATAATAAGCTCTATGTCATCGAAAAAACAGGCTATGTTATAAAGACAAATTTAGATCTTAGCGGAGCTGAAATTTATGAGTTTAGCGATGAGATAAAAGATAAAAGTTTTATGGGAAATGGCGCATTTTACTACGATAACGAGTATGTTAATCTAGGGCAATGAACCAGAAAATTTGGGAGCTTTTTGAAGCTAAAAAGATCTTGCTAAGGGATCTAAAAAGGCTTGACCTTAGCGAATTTACCAAGAAACGCTCGCTTGAGGCGCTTTTTGGTGTCGATACAAAAAATTTCTACGAGATCGTTTTTTTAAGAAGTGCAAAGAGCAGGCTTTTGCTCAAAGAAGCCAGCGAGATAAATGAAATTTGCACTAAATTTGAAGAGAAATTTCAAACCAAGATCAAAAAGCGTGTGATCTTTTACAACTCTCAAATTTGCTCAAAATCCCTAAACTACTTCAAAGAAGAAGGCTGGAGCTGTTATGATTTTGTGTGATATCGGCAACACCAACGCCTCTTTTTTGCAAAATGGCAAGATCACACACATAAAAGTTAGCGAATTTAAAAACTACAAGCCAGACGAAAAGGTCTATTTTATCTGCGTAAATGAAGAAATTTTGCGCATGATAGATAAGGACGAAATGTTTGTAAATTTAGAGCCTTACTTTGAGATAGACACGATCTATCAAGGTCTTGGAGTAGATAGAAAAGCAGGTTGCTATATGATAAATGATGGCGTTATAGTAGATGCTGGAAGTGCTATAACCGTTGATATAATGGCAAACTCACTTCATCTTGGCGGCTACATCTTGCCAGGCATCGCAACTATGTTAAATGCCTATAAAAGCATCTCGCCACGCCTTGATGTGACGCTAAATTCACAAATAGACATCGATGCGTTGCCTCAAAAGACGAGCGACGCTGTGAGTTATGGCATCATAAAACCCATTATAACGCTTATTTCGAAGTTAGCAGGCAGCAAAAAAGTCTATTTTACTGGCGGAGATGGTGACTTTTTATCTAAATTTTTTAAAAATGCCATTTGCGACAAGATGCTGATCTTTCGTGCCATGCAAAAAATAATCGATGAGAAAAAGGAAATTTTAAAATGATAACAGTAGCCTTGCCAAAGGGCAGGATCGCAGAAGATACACTTGAAATTTTTAGAAAAATTTTTGGTTCGAGCTTTATGTTTGAGGATAGAAAACTCATCCTTGAAGAGGGAAATTTTAGATTTTTAATGGTTCGCAACCAAGATATACCAACATACGTCACCGAAGGCGCGGCGGATATCGGTGTGGTCGGTCTTGACGTGCTTGAAGAGCATAAGCCAAATGTAGTGAGGCTGCTTGATCTACAAATAGGCAAGTGTAAGGTCTGCATCGGCATAAAAAACGAAGATGAGCTTGATTTTTCAAGGTCTGAGCTAAAGATCGCTACAAAAATGCCAAATATCACGAGAAACTACTTTGCCAAGCTTGCTGTTGGCGTGAAGATCATAAAGCTTTATGGCTCGATCGAGCTAGCACCACTTGTTGGGCTAAGCGACGCGATCGTCGATGTGGTCGAAACTGGCTCAACCATGAAGCAAAATGGGCTAAAAGTAGCTGGCGACATCATGCAAAGCTCAGCCTATCTAATCGCAAATAAAAATAGTTTTATCATCAAAAAAGATGAAATTTTGGAGCTTTATCAAAAGATAAAAGATGAAATTTCAAAGTAAAATTTGAAATTTTGGCTTCTAAATTTAAAAAACACCTAAATTTATCCACTCTGAAGTTAGTAAGTTTAAGTGCATAGGATATTAAATTTACACGGCTTGCTTTATTTGAATTGTAAAAAACGTTTCGTTTTTTCTAGGCTATCGCAAAAGATTGCTATTAAAATTTGAGCTAAGTAAGATAGAAAAAGTCGCAGCCGCTACTAAATTTACAAGTTAAATTTGAAGTTATTTGTTTGGGTGTAGCAGATGCGCGTTTTTGGTTGGGCTTGTGTATCGCTATGATAGGTTTTAGTTTTATAGTTAAATTTTTATTTTGGAGTGATGAAATTTGATGTAGATGAGGCAGGTTTAAATTTGAAAAACAGAGCTAGTTTTACAGAGGCTGTTTAAAAAAATGCTTAAATTTCAAAACCTATTTTAAAAAAACTTGCTATTAAATTTTGGGCAAATCAAGAGTTGTAACCGCCACTAAAGTTACAAGTTAAATTTGAGTATTTTTATTGAGTGGGCAGGCAAGCTTTGTTGTTGAGCTTATGCGCTACCATGATAAATTTTAAATTTTATTTCAGAACGACGAAATTTAATATAGATAAAGCCAGCTTAAATTTAGAAAAACTAATTTTGCAGAAGCTGTTTAAAAGCAAAGCATTTAAACAAGATCCAACGAATTTAGCTCAAAACAAAAATTTAGCCTAAATTTTACCGCCAAACATTTCATACATCGCTTTTTCTTCGCCCCAAAGCTCTCGGTGCTTTTTGATCGATGATTTGATAGCGTTTATGAGATAGAGCACGTCCTCTTTTGTGTGCGTGTAGTGCATGCTCACCCTTACAAAACCTGGCTTTTTCTCTAAGATCTTATTCTCTTTAAGTCCCAGCAGGTCAAAAGCATAAGGCCCAGCACACATCACGCCAGCGCGGCTTTGTATGCCGTAGTTGTTGCTAAGTGTTGCGGCAAAGTCATAAGGCGAAATGTCTTGCACATTAAATGAAAAAATAGGCAGTTTTTCTGCATTTTTAGGGCCATAAATGGTGATATCTTCGATGCTGCTAAGCTCTTTTTCAAAGAAATTTGCCAGCTCCTCTTCGCGTGCTTTGATATTTTCTACTCCGACACTTGCTTGCAAGTTGTAGGCTAGACTTGCTCGCACCAGCCCCAAGATAGATGGCGTGCCAGCCTCTTCAAGCTGCTCGACATTTTTTATAAAAAGGTGCTTTGATGGCGTCGCAAGCGCTATGGTGCCGCCACCTGCAAAGCTTGGTATATCGCTTGTATAAAGCTCTTTTTTGATCGCTAAAAGCCCACAACTTCCAACTCCGCCAAGTAGCTTGTGAGGCGAGAAAAAGGCTGCATCAAAGTACGCGGCGTTTAAAATTTCATGCGAGCTGGTCGCCGCGCAGTCAAATGCCACCACTCCGCCAAATTTCTTAACGAGTGAGTAAATTCTCTTGTAGTCGGTTTTTACGCCTGTGACGTTTGAGGCGGCGCTAAAGCAGGCGATGATCTTTCTTTTTGCGTTTAGTTTTAGCGTCCTCTCAAGCATCACGTAGTCTATCTCGCCATTTTCATCAAGCAAGGTGCGCTCGCAGTCGCAAAGTCCCTCACGAAAGCTAATCTCATTTGAGTGGTGTTCATAGGGCCCAACAAGCACGAGTGGCAAATTTACGCTTCTTAAATTTGCTTCGCCGATCAAGGCTCTTGTCGTTGGCGGCAGATAAATTCCCATTATCTCTTGAAATTTCTTTATCGCAGCCGTTGCGCCTTGGCCTGTTGCTATTAGATAAAAGCTATCATCAAGTCCCAAAAGCTCTTTTAGCTCGGCTCTTGCGTTTTCATAGCGTTTTTGCGTTAGCACGGCGCTTGAACTGCTGTCTGAGTGGGTGTTTGCGTAGGTTTTTAGAAATTTTGAAATTTCATCTTCGATAGGCGCATAGGCAAGGCCTGAGGCCGTGTAGTCAAAATAGTAAATTCCATCTTTTAAAATGATATTTTTTCTTACTTCATCTATAGTTGGCACGATTTTCCCTTTGGTTAAAAGCGCGATTATAATGAAATTTTGTATAAAGTGAGGTTACAAGCGGGCAGGGCGCCCACTCGCGTCTGTTTATTTGTTTAAGAAGTTTTTCTCTAACCACTCGTTAGCTTTTGCTTCACTCTCAAATCTTTGGCTCTTAGCAACTTGGTTTGCACCCTCGTAGAAACGGATGCGAATGCCGTCTTGAACGCTATCGATCTTGATTCTCGTGATCTTATCTTTGTTTAGATAAGTCCTGTCGTTTAGTTTTACATACATGTTTTTCTCCTTTTAAAAATTTGGTTTATTTTTTATCGTTTTTCTTCTCGTCTTGTTTTAAAAATAGCTCTTTAAAGCGCTTATTTGCATAGTCTTCGATGTCGTTTTGAAGCTGTTTATAGGCGTTTATGAGCTCATGAGCCCTATCATTTAGCGTGGTGCCAGCATTATCTCCGCCACCTTGCTTGGTTGTAAAGAGATCTTCTTTTAAATTTTTTTGCAAAATTTGTAGATGCGACCAGCATTTTTTATAGTTCATGCCTAAAATTTCAGCTGCCTTTGATATCGAGCCAACCTCGGCTATAACGTCTAAAACCTCGGTTTTGCCCTTGCCAAATATAAGCTCGCCCTCGTCGTTTTCTATCCAAGTCTTTGTCTTTACTCTCATCTTTTTGCCTTTCTTTTCCTTAAAACAGCCTAGCTGACAGTACTTCACGTCAAAGCCGTAGTCTCTAAGCGTCGAGCGCATGGTCTTTAGCCCGCCGTTAGCCGCCGCCATCTCTCTTGCATCTTTGCAAAAAACTCTGCCCTTTTCGTCGCTCACTTCTTTTAGTTTTAGTGACAATGTAAATTTACCGCGGTCTTTATCCAAACCACCAAACTGTCCAAGCTCGCAGTTGTCTATCTTGATGCCAAGTCTGGTTGCCTCGTCGCTTACTTCGCCGACTTCTATGCCAAGCTTATTTGCGATCTTAAAAGCCGTTCCGCAGTCAAGTTTGCCGCTTTTATTTAGCGTTTGTTTTATTAGCTCTTCTAAATTTTTACTCATAAATTCTCTCTTCGCCACTATAAACGTTGATATTTTCGCCCCTTGCGAAACCACAAAGTGTAAGCTCAAATTTACGAGCGATCACTACGCCAAGGCTAGTTGGCGCTGTCCTTGAGATAAGCGCTGGCACCCCGTGCATAACAGCCTTTGCGACCATCTCTGAGCTAAGTCTGCCACTCACCATCAAAAATGAATTTGCTAAGTTAGCTCCGTCTAAAACAGCCTTGCCAACGGCCTTATCGATCGTGTTATGCTGAGCGATATCCTCGCCTATGTAAAATTTATCTTCGCTCACAAAAAGCTTTGCCGTATGCACGCAGCCAGTCATCTCATAAAGCTCGCACTGCGTGTAGAACTCCTTCATTTGGGCAAGGATCATATCTTTGTTAAATTTAGCCCCGCTTTTTACGGCTCTTGCTGCCATCGCCTGCGGGTCGATATTTGCCGTTGAGCTTCTGCCACAGCCACTTATTATGACCTTTTCTTCGTCAAACTGCTCTAGCCGTTTTTCGTTCACTTTGGCGCTTACATAGACGCTTAGCTCGTCGCTTGAGAGCCTAACTTCTGTTATGTCTTCTGGCTTTGTGATGACGTTTTCGCTGATCAAATAGCCCACAGCAAGCGCCTTTTGATCCGTTGGCGTTGCCATAACGGCACCAAATTTTTTGTCATTTATGTAAATTTCAAGCTTGATCTCACGCACCAAGATATCATCAACCTGCGCTTTTTGCTCGCCTTTATATTTGATGATCTGCGTTTTATAAATCGGTTCCATCTTGCTCCTTGAAGTTTTCACAAATGATAGCCCAAAAAGCTAAATTTAATTTTGGATTGTAGTAAAAACTTGCTTAAACAAAGCAAAAAGCTTAAACACATTTTGATACGAAATAAACGTTATTATACTTAAAATTTGATATGCAAAATAGGCATATTTCTTAAAGTGTAAAATTAGAGAAAATAACAAATTTTATAGGTGCAAAAAGCACCTATAAATTTACGCTTTTAGTTTTAGTCTGTCGCCAGCGTAGTAAGCGATCTTCCAAACAGTAGTTTGTTTTAGGTTCTTTTCGCCATAACCTCTTGCAGCAACTCTGTCATTGTAGATTTTTTCGATCACATCTGACTCGCCAACTAACAAAGCCTTTGTAGAGCACATCGCAGCACAAACTGGTACCTTGCCCTCAGAAATTCTATCTTGTCCATATACTTCGCGCTCTTCTTCACTATTAGTTGGTAGCGGACCGCCTGCACACATGGTGCATTTATCCATTACGCCTCTTGCACCAAAGGCACCATCTTTAGGGAATTGTGGCGCACCAAATGGGCAAGCATATAAGCAGTATCCACAGCCTATGCAGATATCTTTATCGTGAAGTACGATGCCATCAGCTCTGATGTAGAAACAATCAACCGGACAAACAAGCGAACAAGGCGCATCTTCGCAGTGCATACATGCGATTGATGTTGAAATTTCTTTACCAGGCATACCTTCATTTAGTGTGACGACGCGGCGTCTTCTAACGCCGATAGGCAACTCATGAGCTTCATCACACGCTACCGCGCAACCGTTGCAATCAATGCATCTATCTGTGTCGCAGTAAAATTTAAGTCTATTGTTATCGTTAAATGCGCTCATATTATGCCCTTTCTATGCGGCAAAGACCGCCTTTTGTTTCTGGAATTTGAGTGACTATGTCATATCCATAGTTTGTTACGGTATTTGCACTCTCGCCAACCGCAAATGGCAAAGTTCCTTCTGGGAAATTTCCAGTCATATCAACACCTTGCATATATCCAGCCCAGTGGAATGGCAAGAAGATCATATCAGGCTTGACTGATGGCACGATCCTTGCACGAACCTTGATCTTAGTGCCCTCAGGTGAATGAACCCAAACAAAATCCCAATTTTTAATGCCATGTTTAGCTGCTAGCTCTGGGTGGATGTCGGCAAACATCTCAGGCGTAATGCGTGATAGATACTTACTAGCACGCGTCTCCATACCAGCACCACTGAAATTTACAAGACGAGCTGTAATAAGGTTGATAGGGAATTCTTTTGAGAAGTCCTTACTTTGTTGCAAGCTTTCAAATTTAGTATCAACGCGGTATTGTTTTGCTTTATCTTTAAAGCTTGGATACTTCTTGGCTAGATCTGGTCTTGGTGAGTGGATCGGCTCTCTATGCTTAGGGATCTGATCAGCAAATGTCCAAACGATAGTTCTAGCACGTGCATTGCCATACGGAGCGATGTTTTTCTCCAAGCATTTTGTTGCTATGATATTACTATCATCAGTTGACCAGCTGGCTCCGATCCTTGCTTTTTCATCATCAGTTAGTGTGATGCCTAAAATTTTCTCGATATTGTCTTTTTTGATCTCAGGATATCCGCCATTTATAGATGAACCAACTGGCGCTGAGCCCTCAGCTGCTAGCTGACTAACACCGTTGTGCTCTAAACCAAAGCGGTTTCTAAAGCCCATTCCGCCTTCGCGAACCGATTTATGTGTATCATAAAGTATTGGGCTACCTGGGTGATTTTCTGTCCAGCATGGCCATGGGAGTCCGTAGTATTCGCCCTCAACAGGAGTGCCAGGCTTGCCAAGAGATGTTACTTCATCAAATTTATCCCAGTTCTCTTGGTGGCGTTTTAAGCGCTCAGGTGTCCAGCCAGTCATACCTATAGTTTTTATAATATTTGCTATCTCGTGAGTAGCAGCTTCTGGCCACTCTATCTTGCCATCAGCATCCCTTATAGTGCGAGTTAGCTCGTCATAAAAGCCTATGCGTTTAGCTAGTTCAAATAACAATTCATGATCAGGTATGCTCTCATAAAGTGGCTTACATACTTGACTTCTCCATTGGCCACTTCTGTTTGTAGCTACGACTGTGCCGCTAGTTTCATACTGAGTTGAAGCAGGTATGATATATACATTATCTTTTTTATTTGTTATAACGGCAGCGTCATTTACAAACGGATCTACACAAACAAGTAGCTCAAGCGCATCAAGACCCTCTTGAACCTTTGCTTGCTGTGCAGTAGATGTTATGCCGTTACCTATAACTACAAGAGCTTTTAGGCTATCTCCTGCATTATCGATCGCATCATTGCCATCTTTACCATTTAGCGTACCAGCCCACCAGCGTGCAAGTGAAAATCCTGGCTTAAACATCCACTCAGGCTTAATAAAATTCTTTTGCAGCCACTCGAAATCAACCTTCCACATTTTTGCAAAATATTTCCAGCTTCCTTCATTTTTAGGGTAATAACCAGGTAGGTTATCTGGTAAATTTGCCATATCAGTTGCACCTTGAACGTTATCGTGGCCTCTTAGAATATTACATCCGCCACCACTTACGCCCATGTTGCCAAGCACTAGTTGCAAGATCGGAGCTATACGAGTATTTGAGCTGCCTATTGTGTGCTGAGTTAGACCCATCGCCCAAACGACCGAGCCAGGGCGGTTTTTAGCATAGACTTCTGTGATCTCCTTAAGAGTTGCAGCTGGCACTCCAGTCACGTCTTCAACGACTTCTGGTGTCCATTTTGCAGCCTCTTCACGAATCAGATCCATGCCATAAACACGGTCATCAATAAATTTCTTATCCTCCCAGCCATTTTCAAAGATGAGATTCATCATGCCATATACAAAAGGTATATCCGTTCCTGGGCGAATTTGTGCGAAATAATCAGCCTTTGCAGCTGTTCTTGTATATCTTGGATCGATTACTATTAGCTTAGCGCCCTTTTCTTTTGCTTTTAAAAAGTGTCTAAAGCCAACTGGGTGATTTACCGCTGGGTTTGATCCGATTATAAAAATAGACTTCGCGTTTTGGATATCTCCAAGGTGATTTGTCATAGCTCCATAACCCCAAGTATTCGCCACACCGGCGACTGTAGAGCTGTGTCAAAGACGTGCTTGGTGATCTAGGTTGTTTGTTCCAAACATCGCAACGAATTTGCTTATATAGTAGCTTTGCTCGTTGCAGTCTTTTGCTGATCCTAAAAACATTACTTGCTCTGGATTTTTCTCGCGGTAAGCTTTTAGCTTTGCACCGATCTCGTCAAGTGCTTGCGTCATAGAGATGCGTTGCCACTTGCCGTCAACTTTTTTCATCGGATATTTTACACGGCAGTGTGAGCGCACCATATCGATAACGTCTGCACCTTTACAGCAGTGACCACCAGCACTTACTGGGTGATCTTGTGCTACTTCTTGACGCACCCAAACACCGTTTTCTACCTCTGCTAGCACTCCGCATCCTACAGAGCAAACTGTGCAGACAGTTTTTACTATTTTTGAGTCTGGAAATGGGTTTGCCATCTCTTGAGCTGTTGCTTCTCTTGTGACATTGCTTGCTGCAAAGCCGGCCGCTCCACTAGCACCTGCTAATGCAGCCATTTTTAAAAACGATCTACGACCGATGTTGTTTGGCGTAGTGTTTAATCTAGCTTCAGACATTTTCATCCTTTCTTAAATTTCTATCAAATTTTATTTTGCTTGTTTGTAGTAAAGTTCCCAGTTTTTGCTTCTTTTATAAAGCACTTCGGTCTTTTTACTCTTTCCTGATTTTAAATTTTCATTAGCATTTGCTGCTACCGCACCACTTGCTGCCACAGCGCCAACTAGACCGACTTTTTTTAGAAATTCGCGTCTATTTTGCATATGTACCCTCCGTTCTTAGTTTTCTTATCCTATTTTTTTCTCTTCTTATGCTTTCAGATCTTGAAAGACCATCGCTCTTTTTGTGGTCTATCTTGACTGGTTTTGGTGAGTTTAGTGCCACGCGTTCAAACGCTATAAATTCATTTAGCAAAACGGCCACATCCTTGTAAATTTCACTATTTTTATGCTCATATAAATTCTCTATAAACTCATCAATGTTTGGATTTATAATATTTTTAAAAAGCTCCTCTTCACACTCGTCAAATTTACCGATAAACTCGTTCATAAGTGTAAAGACAAAGCCCACGTTATCTTCATTCTCTTTAAATTTACTCTCATCTCTTCTGATGTTTGTCTTAGCCAAAATTTTACGCACATCAGCACAAGCATGACCCACCTCATATCCCTCATCGTAAAAAGAGAGTGAGTTTCGAAGCGGACTTGGCGGAGTGTGAAAAATGTCATCAAATTCGGTGATCAAATTCTCTGGACTTTTTTCATTAAATTTACTTTTTATCTTTGCAACAGCTTGCGATACTTCATCGTTTAAGCTATATTCTTCTATGAGATCAAGCATTTTACTAAGACCATCAAATCTCTTTTCATCTTCACTAAATACGAAGAATTTAGAGAAAGTAGCGTAGTAAAGTTTTCTGCCAGCTGCAAATTCCTCTTTTGTGCTCACCTTTTTCCTTAAATAGTTTTTTAACGACACTGAAACTATACAATTAATTGCCTTATTAATGTGGCTTAAAATAAAATAAATTAGAAAAGTTAAAAAAAGCTTAAATATGCCTTAATTGCATATTTAAAAACGCCATTTTTAGGGAGTTATATAAGATATGATTTTTTAGCAGGATTATTAAAATTTAGCTCTTTTTTGATATCCATTTTTATTTTTTGGCTAAATTTAAAGAGTGGGAGTAAATTTTACTCCAAAGCGAGCATCGAGCCATCTTCAAATTCTAAAAATACTCTCTCGCCAATCTTTAAAATTTCATCATCATGGCTAAAAATTTTGATCAAAAAGTCGCCAACTTTGACCTTCAAAAGCTTTTCATCGCCCATATAAAGCGAGGCTGAGTGCAAAACCCCTGAAATTTGACCCTCACCACCTGTTTTAGAAATTTTTATCTTGCTTGGGTTGATCGTGATCTTGCTTTTGCCTTTAAAATTTAAAGGCAAATTTAACTTTGCTTCGTCGCCAAAGCTTAGCACGCCACCCTCTATCTCAAAGATATTTTTGTATTCAAACTCGCAGACCCTGCCTTTGTGCAAAAACACGCACTCGTTTGCTAGCATGCTAAGCCACTTCTCGTCGTGACTTGCGATGACAAAGCCGCAGCCATATCTCTCGTGCATCAAATTTATAGCCTTGCTAAAGAGCTTTGAAGTGGCGATATCAACGCTGTTTGTCGGCTCATCAAGCAGATAAAATGGCACCCTTAAAGAAAGTGCAAGTGCAAATGCGATGCGCTGCGTCTGACCAGAGCTTAGCTCAAAGTGGCGCTTGTCTAAAAATTTCTCATCAAGTCCCACAAGAGCGAGTGCTTCGCTAGTTCGCTCATCAAATTCGCTTAGTAAATTTCTACTTTTTAAGATGACTTTGAAATTTTCTCTAACGCTTCTTTTTAAAAGGGCAGGCTCAGGCAGCAAAACGCAAATTTTACGCAGCATTTCAAGGCTTGGTCTATTTTCTCCCCAAAGTGAAATTTCGCCGCTATCTGGGCTTTGCAGGCGCGAGAGTACTCTTATTAGCGTGCTTTTGCCACTGCCATTACTGCCCATTAGAGCGGTTATCTTTTTGGTATTTATATCAAGGCTTGGGATATTTAGGATCTCGCTTTTGCCGTAGCTTAGGTGTAAATTTCTTATCTTTATCAAAATTTGCTCCTATTTATCTAGTTTTTTGAGCGCAAAGATCGCTAAATTTACTAAAAATGCGATAAATATCAAAACCATGGCAAGCGCTATACCCATGGCAAATTCGCCCTTGTTCGTCTCAAGCGAAACGGCTGTGGTGATCGTTCTAGTAAAGTACTTGATGTTGCCACCTATCATCATCGCAACGCCCACTTCAGCCACGATCCTGCCGTATGCGGTGGCGATGACGACCATGAGGGCGTAGCGTAGCTCATAAAGCACACAGCAAACTAGCTTTGCCGGTGCAAGGCGTAAATTTAGGATAGTTAGATAGTGCTTTTTCTCCATATTTTCAACCACGCTTGCGGTAAGCGAGATGATGATAGGAAGTGCGAGCACAAACTGACCTAGCATGACTGCTTTTAGTGTAAAGAGTAAATTTAAGCTGCCAAGCGGGCCGTTTCTAGTGATAAATGCGTATAAGATAAGACCGATCGCAACTGTTGGCATAGCAAGAGCTGTGTCGCTTAAAAGGCGTAAAATTTTTCGGCCCCTAAAGTCATAAAAGCCAAGCATGAAACCAAGCGGAAAGCCAACAAGAACAGCAAAAAGTATCGACACGCTTGATGTGTAAAGAGTAGCCTTGATGGCTGAATATGTTTCAAGATTGCCGTTTAAAAGTAGATTAAAGGCTTCTGCAAAGCCATTAAGTAAAAAATCCAATTATTCTTTCCTAGCATATTTCTTAAGATTATTTTAAATGTGCTATAATATCACAATTTTTTTTAAAGGAGAAAAATGAAAAAGATTATTTTAGGCTCACTAGCAGCCGCAGTTTTGGCGTTTGGCGCTGACAATGAACTAATCATGGCGACTACAACAAGTACAGACAACACTGGCTTGCTTGATGCGATCTACCCAGCTTATAAAGCAAAAACAGGTGTTGATATAAAATGGACAGCTGTTGGCACAGGCGCAGCTCTAAAGCTTGGCGAAGACTGCAATGCTGACATACTTTTTGTTCACTCACCAAAAGTTGAGAAAGAATTTGTAGAAAAAGGCTTTGGTTTAAAAAGAAATGCCGTAATGTACAATGACTTCGTCGTTATCGCTGATAAATCAATCGCTGATAAATTTAAAGGTAAAGATATAAAACAAAGCTTTGAGCTCATCAAAAAAGATGGTATCAAATTCTTCTCACGTGGCGACAAATCAGGCACAGACAATAAAGAAAAAGGCATCTGGAAAAAGATCGCTGGCGAAGTCCCTGAAAAAGATAGCTGGTATATGCAAACAGGTCAAGGCATGCTAGCTACGATAAATGCTGCTGCTGAGCAAAAAGGTGTTACATTTACTGACCGCGGTACTTACATTAAATATGAAGCAAACCAAAAAGGTCATCCTGAGATGGTCATCATCAACGAAGGCGACAACGACCTTAAAAACTTCTACTCTCTAATCGCAGTAAATCCAAAACACTGCCCTAAAACTGACATCGAAAATGCAGAGAAATTTATAAAATGGGCGACAAGCGAAGAGGGTCAGAAATTTATAGGCGACTTCAAGCTTCTTGATAAGCCACTTTTCACCCCAGACGCAAATACACGCAAAAACTAATTCAAAGGGCGAGCAATCGCCCGTCTTTTTATAAATTCTCATATTTTTAAATTTATTTTTAATCACTTAAGCTAAAAAAACCAAATTCAAAATAAGACAAAAACAGCAAAAAGCTCCGTAAATTCAGCGTCAAAGAAATATGCAAATTTTGCATATTTACTTAAAAGAAAATTAAAAAAAAATATTAGTTTTAAAAATAATTTTATATTCTAAGGTATATAATAACCGAGTTATTAGAAATATTACTTGAAAGGAAATCTATGCAAAAGATTGTTCAAACAACCTGTCCGTATTGCGGAACTGGTTGCGGCATAGACCTTATCGTAGAAAACGGTAGGATAGTCGATGCAAAGCCGACTGAGAACCACCATGTAAATGATGGCGAGTTGTGCTTAAAAGGTATGTTTGGTTGGGAATTTGTAAATTCTCCAAAACGTTTAACTAAACCAATGATGAGAAAACTAAACGGAGAGTTTAACAAAGAGGGCAAACTTGAAGAGGTTAGCTTTGAAGAGGTTTATGAATTTTTAGGAAAGACTTTTAAAAATAGCGTAGAAAAATATGGTCCAAGCTCTATCATGGGCTTTAGTTCGGCTCGTTCAAACAACGAAGACAACTATGTATTTCAAAAATTCTTTCGTGCTTTAGGAAGTAACAACGTAGATCACTGCGCTCGTCTTTGACACGCTCCAACAGTGGCAGGTCTTGCCAGCACCCTTGGAAACGGAACGATGACAAATGATCTTGTTGAATTTGCGACTGATACAGATGTATTTTTACTAATAGGCACAAACACAAGTGAATGCCATCCGATCATCGCTATGCAGATGCAAAGAGGTTTAGAGCGTGGTGCAAAAATGATCGTTGTGGATCCAAAACGCACCGATATGGCTAAAAAAGCCGATATATTCTTGCAAATTCCAGTTGGCTCAAACATCAAAACACTAAACACAATGATGAACGTCATCATCTCTGAAAATTTACAAGATAGTGAATTTATCGAAAAATATGCAGAGGGTTTTGAGTATCTAAAAGAAGCCGTAAAAGACTTCACTCCTGAGAGATTTGAGCGTGAGACTGGCGTCAAAAAAGAGCTTATCACTGAGGCTGCTAGGATGTATGCAAAAGCTGGCAGTGCTGCCATTTGCTACACTATGGGTATCACTCAGTTTAGCGACGGCACATCAAATGTATTCTCGCTTTCAAATTTAGCGATCCTAACAGGAAATTTAGGTAAAAAAGGCGCTGGAGTAAATCCACTTCGTGGACAAAACAACGTTCAAGGCTCATGCGATATGGGTGCGCTACCTAACGTCATCCCAGCAGGTGCAGTAAATAGCGCTTACGCACAAGAGCAAGCTCGCAAAGTTTGGCACTTCGAGCTTAATCCAGTGCCTGGCTTTAAACTAACATACGCACCTGATAAGATGGATAGCGGCGAGCTAAAAGTGCTTTACGTTTATGGCGAAAACCCTGTTATGAGTGACCCTTGGACAGAGCACTTTGTGCATGCTACACACCACCTAGACTGCTTTATCGTGCAAGATCTATTCTTTACAGAGAGCGCTCAAAAGGCTGACGTTGTCTTACCTGCAGCTGGTTGGGGAGAGAAAGATGGAACATTTATCAACACATCTCGCCGTGTTCAAAGGACTAGAAAAGCAAGCGAACCAGTAGGTGGCGTAGAGCCTGACTGGAAAGTAGTTTGCAACATCGCAAAAGCTATGGGACTTGAGGGATTTGACTTCTTAAGCGCAGAAGAGGTTTGGGACGAGCTTAGAAAACTAATGCCTAAATTCTTTGGTGGTATCAGCTACTATAGGCTTGAAAAACTAGGTGGCATCAGCTGGCCATGCCCTGATGAAGATCACCCAGGCACACCTGATCTTTATACTGATCACAAATCAATGCTACCTGATGGTAAATTCCGCCTAGCTCCAGTGCTTTACGCTGACGATAAAGATAAGCGTGCGAGCATGGAGGCTGAATTTAAAGCCAAAATGCATATACCTGATGGCTATCCAGTAGGTTCAGGGGCGATGAGCGAAGTGCCAGATGAGGTATATCCTTGCTTATTTACAACAGGTAGAAAAGTGTATCACTACCACACAGGTACGATGACAAGAGAGTGCCCACCACTAGAGTATGGCGCTGGTATCGAAGGTCCGCTAATCGAAGTAAGCCCTGATATCGCAAGAGAAAGAGAACTAGAAGATGGCTGCTACGCAATGGTAGAGAATAAACGTGGTAGGATCGCAGCTAAACTTCGCGTAAATCCTGACCTTAGAGAAAGCACGATATTTACGACTTTCCACTATAGTGAGGCTGACGGTAACGAGCTTGCAAACGCACAAGATCACGACCCACTCTCAGGTATCACACCTCTTAAGATCACTATAGCTAACATAAAAAGGTTAAGCGAAGAGGAGTATATAGCATTTAGACAACAAAACGAGATGTCTATGCACTCTGAAAAACCTTATCTTTCACCTGTTAGATCATAATTTCAAGGGCGCAATGCCCTTGAATTTTTAGTTCAAATTTTCATAGCAAATCAACTTTTATTAACTAAAATTTTCTATTGTTTCTAGATGAAATTTCATAGTAAGAAAGGGCTATTTTTATAAAATTGCTATGAAGTGCTATCTCTATTTTTACATCTATCAAGGCTCTTAGACTTTTAGAGCTTGTATACGTCGGCTAAGAGCTTTGTTGGCTTTAACTCTTTTAAATTGTGTGATCACTAATTGGCGTGAGAGTATAGGTATTGTTTTTCTTTTAGCTGACTAAGGCAAATGTTTTGGCTACTTTTTGAGCTAGTCAGTCAAATAGTCAGCTAAAAAGTTATGATAATAATAGTTTGCTATTGTTTATAATTTTTTGAATAAAGTTTTAAAATAACGTTAAAACCGTGGCTCAATGTTTGCAAAAGTTGATAAAAATTTGTGATTGTTTATAAGTGGTGGCGGACAGAGAGGGATTTGAACCCTCGAGCCCCGATTAAGAGCTGCACCCTTAGCAGGGGTGTGGTTTCAGCCGCTCACCCATCTGTCCATGTTTATGAAAAATTTTATTAAAAAGAAATGGTGGTTAGAGGCAGAATCGAACTGCCGACACGCAGATTTTCAGTCTGCTGCTCTACCGACTGAGCTATCCAACCACCTTGATAAAAGAAATTGGATTATACATTTTAAATATTTAAACTAAGTTTAAAAATCTACAAGAAGCTTTTGTTTTTAAGAAATTTAAATATAAAACTATAAATTTTTAGCCCGACAGAGTTAAATTTAATGCACCAAATTTACTACACTTACATCTTTATCTATCTCGATAAAAAATGTTTGTGCGCCAGCTCCGCTACCATATACGCCTTTATAGACTTGATTTAGCGCATGTCCGCTAGCATCTACGTCTACTTGGTTGTGTGTATCGCCTAAAGCGCTATGTTTTAAATTTAGTGCTGCCACTTCGCTGTCTGTAGCTTGTGTAAAGATAGTGCCTTTGCCATCTAGTGCTACTTTGTCATTATTATCGCCTTTGATCTTTAGTACGGTATTTACACTTTTTAGACCACCATCTGTTACTTGTGCGTCTATGATATCAAGCACACTTTTAGCATCTAGCCCTATCGAGACTGCCTGCGTGCTGTTGCTACCAAGCTGTAAAGTTTCAAAGCTTTTTAGTTTATCATTTAGATCAACAACTTTGCTAAGATCGACATTTTCAGTAAAGATGAGCGTATCTATGCCACCTTTTGCGTCTATCTTGTTACCTTCGTAGGTAAATGTATTGTCTTGATCATCTCCTTCGTGAGTGATCTTGATATTTTTATCTATCTCAACAAAAAATGTCTTTGTGCTAGCTCCATCAGTGTATGTGCCCTTATAGACGTGATTTACTGGAGTGTCGTAGGAGTCGATGATCGGTTTGCCACTTGCATCTTTATACGTTTTCCATACATCTGGGTTATGCGTTGGATCTGGTTGAAATTCTCTTACACGTCCGTGACCATCAGTTTCTACTTTGTTATAACTACCTCCTATGGCTTTGCTGTGCTTCCAGTTTAGCAAAGTGACCTCTTCGTTTGTTGCTAATTCAAATTTGTTTGTGCCATCGTTTATTAGTTTTACGATATCGTTGCTATCCCCTAGTATTTTTAAAACTGTGTTTATGCTTTCAGTGCCAGATACGGTTGTTAGGGTTGAGTATTCGCCCTCTGTTATCTTTGTTGTTCTAGAGTCTATTATGTCAAGAACATTTTTTGTGTTAAATGATATTGAAACAGCTTGATTTTCTGTGCCTAGCTGCAGGCGTTCGAAGCTTTTTAGATTATCATTTAAATTACTCACCTTTTCTAGTTTTGTATCTTCAACAAATATCAGCTTATCAACGCCACCTTTTGCGTCTATATTCTTGCCATTGTAGATAAATACATCGTTTAGGTTGCTACCTTCAAGGCTATCATTATTGTGTTTTAAATGTATTACTTTATTGAAATCATCCGCATCATCACCAAAATATTTTGCTGGTTTGCTTATGTCTTTTTCTTGATTTAATAAACTTCTATATCCTTTTTTACCAGCTATAAGACCATCTTTTTCATCGCTAACATATCCTTTATCATGTAGAGCTTTTACGTAGCTATCACTAAAAAGGTGCGTGCCACTTCCTTGCGAGCCTATTATTTTATAGTAGCTAGCATTTTGTGACCTTTTTTTGATCATTATGTCTAAGAATGTATCTTCCGTCCTATCAACATAATCAACTTCTATCCTATAAAATCCTTTTTTTAGATTATAAACATGATCGCCTCCGTGAGGACCATTGTCCCCTGCGCCAAACCAATACGCCCACTTTCCAAAACTTTCATCTGCTATTTTTACATCTACCATATCTTGAAAGTGTTTAGCGGCTATATTGTATTGACCATCTTCTTTTATATATATCCAACCTTTCATTTTCATGATCAGATCAGTTCCTATGGGCTCTGCCTCTTCAAGGACGTAGTTTCCTGTCTTGTTTAGGTTGTAGTGTGTCCCAGTATGATCGGTATCGCTTGCTTCAGGAGAGTGTCCTACTTTTGCTATATCGTTTGTGTTTAGCTCATTTGCGTGCGGTCTTGTTGATTTTAGTTTCCAGTCTTTACCTCCTTGAAAAGAAAGCTCATTATAAGTAGTAGTAGCACTTACGCCAGTTCTTGCCCATTTGGTCCATGCTTCATAGTGATTTGCTACGTGATATCCATATCCTCCAGGTGAGGTATTGTCCGCTATTATGTGACCAGCCGGAGTCGTAGTCGTAACTGCTGGGTCATATGACCAAAATTCTGTATTAGTGCAGTCAAAAAACCACATATCAACATCAAGGCCTTTATTTGCTACCATAGTCACGGTTTGAACGGCTAAATTTCCCGCGTCATCTAGTCTTTCTACTATGTAGTTTTTGCTGCCAGTGTTTTGCGCTACGTTAAAGCTTCCAGAGTAGCTTAAATTTCTATCAAGTGTCAGTGTAGTCTTATCAGATGTCTCAGCGTCTATGACCTCTACATCTTTTGATTTTTCATCGTGTGGATTGTTTGCAGCTTCGCCTTTGCCGCTAAAATTTATAGCGTAGCTACCAGAGCTATTTTTTATATTATCAAAGTCAGATTCTATTAGCTTGTCAGGCTTTGAGTCAAGATCGACCGTGATAGTTAGGTTATCATCTCTTTGAGGCACGCCATCAGTTCCCACGTAGGTGGCGTCTATGATGTGGTGCGTTCTATCTAGCTTTTTGCCAGCTTTTTCAAAGTCTGCTATGACGGTGTTATTCTCGATCTTGGCTATAAAGCTATCACTTACATTTGCGTTTTCATCTTTTATCTCTATTAGCACATAGCCTTTGCCATCACTTGTGGTGTCAGGCTTATTTATACCAAATTTAATGTATGGCTGTTCGTCATTTGTAAGAGCGATGTTGTAGTTTATCTTTTGGGTCGAATTTGACTCATACTGACTTGTTGTAATAATATGCTCGTAGTCCTCTTCGTTTAGGTATTTTGCAGAGTGGATATCAGCATTATCTATCTTTGTAACAAGTTTTACATCGTCTATGTAGTCCAGCACACCAAAGGCAAATAGCCTACCACTTGAAGTGCCTGATATTGCACTTCCATCATCTTTTATAAGGGTCGCATCGACTAAGGTCGGGCGCTTGCTACTTACCGTCACGTCTGCTATGGTGATAGCGCCGTCACTTATCACCTTGATATCGCTTGGATCTTTTTTGTTTATCATATGCACGCCATCATCGTCTAGGATGTAGCTCACGGTTGATTGTTTGTTAGTAAGTGGGTTTAGGATGCTTATCTTTAGCTCGTCTTTTGGCACTGCGCTACTTGGGAGATAGACCTTTACATCAGAGGTCGTTATGGCTCCAGTGGTGTCATCTATGAGCCCATCTCCATCAGCGTCTTTGACAAATTTAGCCACTGGGCTGTCGCTAAATTTTATCTCATTTGTATCGCTTTCGCCTTTGTTGCCAGCCTTGTCCATCATGGTCGTCGTTATGCTTGTGGTTTTGCCATGCTCTATTGGCACTGTGATCTTAAATTTACCATCATTTAGTGGCACTTCATTGTGATCAGGGGCGATTATCTTGCCATTAGTGTATGTGTAAATTTTGTGCGTTTTGCTGCCGTCTGGGTTGGTGACATCGATGGCTATCTTATCGCCTTCTTTTATCACGCTTGGGATTTTTATAGAGGCCTCAGTTTTTGTTGGGTCGCCGTCATTGTATCTATTTTCTGAGGTATCTATCTTGCCATCTGGTGTTCTATTACTAGAGCCCAAGTCACTATCAAAGCTTATCTTAGCTGATTTTACAGGTGGAGCTACTACGACGCTTGGGGTGGTTTGGCTACTTGAGCCATTTGGTTTTGGCGTGCCATGCTCGTCATTAACCGTCGTGCTTATAGCTACACTTGAGCCAGGTGCTACTGGCACGCTTACGCCTGGCACTTCAAATTTAGCATTAACTATTGGCACTACTATGCTTGGGTTATTTTTATCATAGACGCTTTTGCCATCGTCGCTTACTACAAATTCTTTTGGCGAGCCACCTATGTTGATAGTGACGCTCTCTTTTGGCTTTATAGTGCGAGGTAAATTTATCTCAACCTTTGAAGTGCCATCACCTATCTCGTCGCTACTTATTAGCCCATCGCCATTTTTATCAGCTGTTAGCGTCACTTTGACGGTGTCGCTTACGCTGCTGCTTGGCGTAGTGCTTGTGGCTGAGACGTTGCCAAATTTATCAACTACGCCAGTTTCTATGCTGCTTCCTGCTGTCATATTTGCGATATTTGGCACACTAAAGCTAACTGTGCCATTTTCATCGGTTGTAAATGTATAGGTGTTGCCGTCCTCGTCAGTAGCCGTGCCATTTTCTTTATCTAGCGTAAATTTCTTCTCAACTGGTGGTTTGCCTGGTTCATTTAGCTTAAACGTGATCTTATCTCCAGTGCTAAGCTCGTCAGGCACTATAAATTTCATACCGCTAGTTTGCGTGCCGCTGCCATATCCTAGCTCGGTCGCATCTATCACGCCGTCGCCATTTTTATCAAGATCAAGCGTGGCTGTCACTTTTGAGATAGCCGGCGTGTCGTTTAGCTCATAAGCAGTTGGCGGCGCGGTAAATGTCTTGCCACCAGTGGTGTATGAGCTTGTCACGGTTGTTTTGCCATGGTTTAAAATTTCAACCTCAGTGATCTCTGCCTTGCCATTTACGATAGGTATAGGAGGTGCTCCAGTAGGCGTGCCAGTGCTATCAACTGGGATTAACTCGTTTGTAGCAGTATTTATTTTGTAGTTGCTAGTTTTGCCACCACCTTTCATATTTGTCTTTATTGTGATGATGTCGCCATTTTTGGCAACGTCTGGGATATGGGCGTCTATGCTTGTGATGATTTTCTTGCCATCAGGAGTTTTTGGTAGCGAGTTTAGCTGAGCTCCTCCTAAAAAGCCCTTTTTCTCGCCAGTGTCGCTTGTGAGGTTGAAATTTAGCACGATGTTTGGCTCTGGCGGTGTAAAATTTAGGTTTTCGGCGCCAAACCCAGCGTAAGAGACCCCGCCGATCTTAGCCTCGCCAACTGGCCATTTGACCTCGTCATGCCTCGCTTCAAGAGCGCGCAAACCAGTGTAGAAGTCGTAGATGTTTGAGTAGTGGCCACCTAGTTCAAATTTGATGCCACTACTGCTTGCTGAGGCGAAGTTATGTGGTGATGAGCCGTGAGAAGATAGCTCTTGATGGGAGATTTGATCATCGTCATTTGCGTGTTCTTTGTGATTTTCAAGGATGTTTGCATTTTTTGGGATGACTAGCTCGCCTTTATGCTCAGCAAAGACATTTATTGTGTGAAATACCGAGCTAAAGCCGACATAAGCCTTTTCGCCGTCATCAAAAACAATGGTAAGGTTCGAGTTTTCGCTCGTTTTTATATCATCACCAAGGTAAATTTCATCGCCTTTGTGCAGCACCCTCATAGTGCCGTCCCTGCTTATGGCGATGGCTTCACCCTTGATCTTTTTGATAACGCCGATCCTTATGGCGTCAAAATTTGGCATTTTTTCATCCCTGTAAAATGTGTGTAATGTAATATCGGAAAATCTCTTAAAATTTATATAGTTTTGTGGCTTTTTGGGGTGAGGTCTTTAGCTCTTGTAAATTTACTACATCACCTCTACATGCACGTTTTTATCTATCTCGACAAAAAATGTCTGTCCAGCGTTGTTTTCACCTTTATAGACTTGATTGACCGCGTCGCCACTTGGCTCTACTGTGAGCTTGTTATAATCAGCTCCGATTACGCTATTTTTTGCATTTAGCGCGGCTACTTCGCCGCTTGTGGCCTTTACGAAATTTCCAACTAGCTGCACCACATCGTCACTATCGCCTGAAATTTTAAGGATAGTATTTAGGCTCTCTAAGCCATCGGGCCCTTTGGTAGGGTTGGAGTCTATCATATCGCTTATGTTTTGCCCATTTAGCTTTAGCTTCACAGCTTTTGTGCTGTCAAGCTCGATGCGCTCAAAGCTCTCAAGGCGCTTATCTAGCTCACTTATCTTTGTTAGATCCACGTTTTGGGTAAAAACTAGCGTGTCTATGCCACCTTTTGCGTCGATATCGTGTGAGTTAAAGATGAATTTGTCATCAAGGTTACTACCAACGTCTTTTGTGCCTTTAAATTCTAGATCAAATGGCTTATCAAAATCGCTTGCATTATCGCCAAATCTCACGCCATTTGTTTCTTTTGCCTTATAAAATGTATCGCTCTCTTTTGTCACAAGATGATTGTGCTCAAGAGCCTCCATGTAGGCGTTGCTGACTAGTTTTATATTAGGGTCATTTGAAATAATTTTATTGGGGCTGATGCCAGAGAATGCTACAAAAATATAACTATACCTCTCATCAGATACTTCTATATGTACTTTATAAAAGCCGTAGTCTTCTGTTAAATTTAGGCTACTTGTGCTTTCGCTTTGTATGGCATTACCTTCATCTCTGCCGCCATTTTTACTTGCCGATGCAAATGGCTGCCATGAAATTTCTCTACCATCAAATTCAAACTTAATACTTTGCCTTTCAGGCTTTGCATCATAATAAAAATTGTTAATATCACTACGATTTTTTATAAATATCCAGCCATCCATGCTGACCATTACTCCATCTGCTGTTATCTTGGAATCATATAGTTTATAGTGTCCGTTTAAATTGTGTGGCTTGAAGGGGCTGGTCATATTTTCGCTTAGTCTATCATTGGCATAGTCTGCATTTGAAGCTCTGCCTATCTTAGCGAGCTCCATAGCTGTCGGAGTACGGTCGCGTAATCTGCTAGCTTTAGCTGAATCTGATGCGTCGAAATATCCAGGATCAGCCTGTTGCCCACTATAGTAATATAGGTCATTAAAAGTACTTGTCGCACTTACGTGATGGCTTGCACTCCACTCTTTTAGTATGCTTTTGCTATTATGCTCTATATCATAATAATCAAGCCCTCGTCCATCATTTCTAGCTGAGTCATAAAGCCAGATATCTGCGTCCAGTCCTCTGTTTGTGACGCTTAACACATTTATGGTATCTATAAATGGCTCTTCTTTTGGTTCTGCAGCGCCGCCGCTTTTTTCTACCAGCGTGCTAGAAGCGCCTGAGGCGCTTTTTAGCTGGGCTAACTGGGTACTACTTACGTTTGGCTCTAAAGATCTGTGTTGGTTGTAAATTTGATGGATATTTGCGCTATGTCCGCTTGTGACAAAACTAGCCGCGCTTAGAGATATGCCCTCGCTCGCACCAAAGCCGTTAGAGTGATCGCTTTGCTCATCAGCTTCTTTTGCTGAAATTTTTAAAATTTCATCTAAATTTATGCTTTGATGAGCGCTTAAATTTACCTGCTCGCCATCTTCTAAAGTGATCTTGGCATCTAAATTTTTAGTAAAAATTTTCTCACCAGCGTAAATCTCATCGCCATCTTTTAGCATTTTTATGCTTCCATCTTGGCTTATGACGTAAATTTCACCCTGAATGTCTTTTATAATCAGCTTTTTATCTTTCATATCTTTCCTCGTTGTATTCTAAGCCATATCGGACAAATTTATAAAACATATATAGCTAAGCATTATTTTTTGGGGGATTGTAGCAAGATGAGCCAGATATTATCATTGTTTTATGTCAAAGTAATATCTTTAAATTTATCATTGTTTGGTGAGTATTTGGACTATTTGTGGTTATTTTGGTTTTTATAAAACTATATAAAATCACGGATACTCAAAACCAAATTCGTACTCTTTTAAAACGCCGTTTATAGGTATATTAAATGTAGCAGTATATGAGTTTTTGATATCTGACTCTTTATTTTTAACTAAAGATGTACTCTCATATATACTCTTATCACCGCAGTGGTGAAGATATACCTTATCTATATCACTAGCTTCACCTTTTTCGTTTTCAATGATGAGATTATCTAGTGTTAGAGCTAGGCTTGAGCTAGATGTTGATGTAGGTACTACATTGTTACCAAGAGCTAGACGAAGCTTCATATCAAACATAGCTGAGTCTTTATCATCTCTAAGGGTAAAGTTATTCTCCTTAGCGAAATTTAGAAGGTTGAAATTTAGATATTCGTCTTTAGATGAGGGGAGGTGGAAGTGGCTCATCTTTACAACACCATCTTCTAGCTTGTACTCTATCTCATCGCTACTTTGTCTTATACTAGTAAAGCAAGCACCCTTTGTCTTGTTTTTATCATCTTTGCCATCATCGTTTTCTTTATAGAGGATCACACTATCTGACTTGGTCTTTGCATTTTTAAATTTGATATCTCTATCAGACGAAGCGCCTTTGCTCTCTTTTTCGTAAGAGTCAAATTTAAAGTCAGTGAGTATTAGCTCGCATAAATTGTGTTTTATCACGGATACTCAAAGCCAAATTCGTATTCTTTTAAAATTCCACCAGAAAAGACAAATTTTTCATAGTAAAGTGGCATGTCGAATTCTTGCAAAAGTTTGCTTTCATTTTGTTCAGTGGTATAGGTAACAGTAGTTGTGTCATTTTCCTCTAGTATGTCGTTTGGCTTGCCAAGTTTTTTTAAAATTTGCTCTTGTTTGTCGCCAAGTTTGATACCAGAATTTGTAGTAAATTCTTTGAGTTTGCTGAAATTTATATAGTCTTTAGTCAAATTTTTATCATAAAATTTGACGTTTATCCTTTGAATTTCGCCGTTACCTCCACAGCAAAAATCAAGCGTCATGATCTGCGTTTTTTCTAAATTTATAAAGCTTGCCTTTTCGCCATCTAAAAAATATTTGACATTTTTTAGAGCTAAATTTTTATTAGATAAAATTTTGCCTACATTTATTTTGTCTATGCTTGTTGTGCGAGGTAAATTTTCGCTAGCTATTAAATTTAGAAAGCCTAAAAGTATATATAATATTAAAAAGCGTTTCACTGTGTTATTCCTTTACTGTAATTTTTTTGGTGGTTTAGAATTGTTTGGATTGTTTTCTATATTGATAGTAGCCTGAATATTCCTTTTTTGTTTTAGTAAATTTTTTAGAGTTTTCTCAAATTCCAAAAGTTCTTCTTGGGTACCAGTAACTCCAATACAACCAAGAGTACCTTTATTATTACCATCAGGGTGGATTCTTAGAAGTGATCTTTCGGTTTCAAATTGTGGATTTAGATTGAAGCTGAAGCCTACTCCAAGAATATTCATGCCAGGATTATAATCTTTGTCTTTTCTTCTGTTTCTATATGTGTCAACCGTGTACTCTCCATTTTGTGGAGCACCACTTCCAAAGCCACCAGCAACCATATTAATAGACAGAATAGTATCTTCATTTTCCCTTAAAAGTAAAAGTCCATTGCCCATTTTACTGGTTTCCATTGTTCTTTCAATTAATATATTATATGTTTTATTATTTAAATCAACCCCAACCCCTCTATCCCCATCCACCCACATACCTTTATCTACTCTTGTTATGCTCTTTGACTCATTAAAAGAGTTTATAAAGCTATTCATATTATCTTTGCTTAGCAGGTTGATACCATACTTGGTATCTTGGTTTATCTTTGTTTGACCTGTTTGGTTTGTGTTGCTTGGGTTTTGATTGTTTGCGGAATTTGCTTCATCTATGTAAATTTGATATCTCTTATTTGTCTTTTCATCGCTCTTTAGCTCTTTAGTAAGTTTGTCATCTTCATAGATATTTATATCCTGTGCTGACATATCTTTACTTATATATAAGTAGCCACTTTTATTTACTAAGGCATCATCATGATTTAGACTAGCTTTAA
>NZ_PPCH01000026.1:0-157932 GCF_002913765.1 Campylobacter concisus
TGCAAAAAGCAGCCGAAGAGGCTGTAAAAGAGGTAGCAGCACTAGGCGGTAGTGGTGGTATCATCTCTATCGATAAATTTGGTAAGACTGGCTTTGCTTGGACTAAAGATAAACTTGGTATGTATCATGGTGAGGCAAGACTGGGAGCTAAACCAGTTGTTTACTGGCCACTTGGCGAGAAATGATTAGATAGCTAGGTCGGATTATATCCGGCCTAGTTTTTAAAGGGAGAAAGTTTATTAAAATATATAAATTGCTCCAAGAACGATAAATGCTCTTAGGCAAAAACCGCCGATTAAATTTATATTAAGTGTTGTCTTATCTAGCCAACTTTTATAAAATTCTCTTGGTTTTTAAAGAATGGTTTTAGTGCCTCATAGGCTGCTTGGATCTTTTTAAATTTAGCGTTATACTCGTTTTTGATGCTTTCGCTCTTGCTTGAGTGCCTATCTGGGTGATAAATTTTAGCAAGGGCTAGGTAGCTGTCTCTTACAGTTTCGAAGCTATCATTGTTTGAGCAGCCTAAAATTTCAAAATTTTCTTCTAGTAAATTTGCCAAAGCGCTGAAACGACTTTTAAATTTGGCTGAGTTTTGGATCTTGTAATTTCTCTTAAACTCTTTAAATTTGACTTCATTGTAGTTAAAATTTACTATAAATTTTAGATGTTCGCGTCTTGAAATGATCTCTTCTATCAAGTCAAAGTCGCTATCTTTTTTTATTTTTAGGCTAATTTTATGATTTTTCTCGTCAAATTTAGACTCATTTCCTTTAAAATTTTGCAAAATGTAGCTAGCAAAAGCTCTTGGAGTGTTGTTTAGCGTAAATATAATCTCGTCGTTAAAAAACTCAATGTCAATGTTATAGATGTTTGTTAGAGCGTTTCTTTGCACTAGAGATAGTTTTATGGTTTTGTATTTTGCAAAGGTCACGTCAAGCTCGTTGCCCTGTTTTTCGTAGAGTTTTTTTATAAATTTTAAGAAGCATTTTCGTTGCGGGATCTCGCTCTCTTCGTAAAAAGAGATGATCTTGTCTTTGTTTGCTAGGGTTTTTGTGAAATTTTTACTTATCAGTGCGCGAAGCTCGCAAAAAAGAGCGTCACTATCGGTTAAAATGCTTAAAGATTCTAAAGTTTGGGTTATATTCATGGGTTTCTCCATTCAAAATATCCCTATTTAAAGCAACTAGCGTTCCAAAGTTAAATTTTCCTGATATTGCTATCTTTTGTATATGTCAAAAATTCATCTCTTAGCTTTTGTTCTTTGTGTAAGATCGCCTCCTCTTTTGTGTGAGAAGCGGCTTCTTTTTGGGGCTTTTTAGCCACGCCTTGCTCTTTTGTAAGCTCTTTTTTGATCTCTTTTAGACTATCGAAAAAATCGTTCATTTTTGCTCCTTTTACTCAAAGGATTTTACTAAAAAGGTTATAAATTTAAAATGAATACAATCTCTTTTTAAGGAAAGTTTGGTTAATATCACAACTTAATTTTTCATGTGCGCTCGTAGCTCAGCTGGATAGAGCATTTGATTGCGGTTCAAAAGGTCAGAGATTCGAATTCTCTCGGGCGCACCATCCTTTTCTCCCCAAATTTTATTTTCAGACCACTTTTGAGATTAGTTAAATTTATAAAAAACTCTATTTAGATATAGCCCTTCAGCAGGTGCTGGTATGCGAGTTAGGGCAGGATGTCCATTTAGTGAAGCTTTGATGAGCTCGCTGCCGTCTTTTTGCTTTAGCGCCTTTAGTAAATTTGCAACCATGAGGCGAACTTGACCGCGTAAAAAGCCATTTGCCTTAAAAACGATGATAGTTTGCTCTTTGTATGCGTAGCAAAATGCTTTGTAAATTTCTCGCACTGGGCTTTTTGTATCGCTTCCGGTTTTCATATATGCGCTAAAATCATGCTCGCCGATAAAATTACGCAAAATTTCATTTGCTTTTTTGATATCAAATTTAGGCAAAAATACCTTGTAGTTTGAGCTAAAAACATCAAATTTACCGTGATCTATCACATATCTATAAGACCTTGCGACCGCGTCAAATCTTGCTTGAAAGCTCTCATCCACAAAATTTATGCGTTTTATGTGAATGCTTGGATGTGCGTGACGGTTTATAAGATCTTTTAGGTGATTTAAATCTTTAAAGTGATCGCCGCAAACGACACTTGAGCTTTGGTTATTTGCATGCACGCTTTTATCGGTGCGCGAACTAGAGATCACTCTTTCGAAAATGCCAATGTGAGCTAGGGCGCGCTCTAACTCATCTTCTACGCCGTTTTCATGCGGCTGGGTCTGCGAGCCTTGAAATTTCGAGCCATCGTAGCTGTAGATTAGCTGAATTTTCATCAGTATCTTCGTGTGATCTTGGCTTTATAAAGCAAGACGCCAGCTAGTAAAAATACGAAAAATATGAGCGGTATTGCAAGCGCTGGCTTCGATGAAAAGAGCATTATGAGCGTAAAATATCCAAACAAAACGCCAAAAGTGCCAACATAGACCATGCCCTTTTCATATCTATACGTGACGATGCCAAGGCTGATAGCAAAGAGCGTGCTTGCAAGTGGGAAGAGGGCCACTAGGACGTAGGTGCTAAGGTCTTTTCGGCGTTTATCGCTGCTAGCTGCATCCATCCAGTACTCTTTGATGCTGCCAACGTCGCTTATCTCCTCGCTTTGGGCGGTTCTTATCTTCATTGATTTGAAGTTGCTTTGGTGATAAATTTCATCTCTGATGTCATACATTTTGCCCTCGTTTAAAGAGAGCTCTACACTTTGACCCACGTTTATGATCTTTGCGTTTTTGGCGGTTATTAGGCGCTGTGAGTCTTTGACAAAGGGGTTAAACATCACGATATCTTTGTAGGTTGTGCCATTTTTGTCTTCGCTTTCACTGCCCACATAGACCATCCAGTCGGAGAATTTTTGTCCAAACTGGGTTGGCTTTAAATTTAGCTTAGCAACCGTCTTTTTATAGTCGATGAAATTTGCATTTAGCTGGGCGGCTATTGGTATCATGACGATGGCAACTACCAGCAAGGCAGCGCTTAAAAGGGCTGAAAAAGCTAAGAAAAATCTTGCGATCTTATTTGGCGAGCCACCAAGTGTGAAGATAACGATACTTTCATTTTCTTTTGATAGCCGAAAAAGCGTCATCGCAAGTGAGACGAAAAACGCGATAGGCACGACAAAGAGCAGCACTCGTGGGAGCATAAATGAGTAGAGTTTAAAGAGCTCGCCAAAGCTGATCTCGATGTATGAAGTGATACGCGCGATCTGGATGAAAAAGACGATCGACATGATCAAAAAAAGCGTACTAAATAGCGATGCGAACGTGCCTAAAAAGTTAAACAAAAGATATTTATTTACTCTATTCATAAATGAACCTTAAAATTTCTAAAATTTGCCCGTCAAAAGCGTAGGTGACAAGCAGTCCTAGGCTTAAAAATGGCACAAAGGCTAGCTCATAGCCCTTTTTGCGAACGAGCGCATAGACTGGGAGCGTAAGAAGTGCCGCCAGATAGATCGCCACAAGGGCTAGCTTGGCTGGCAAAATGGCTCCGATGATCGCTGCGATAAATATGTCAGCACTTCCCATGGCTTCTTTTTTCATCGCATAGCTCACGACAAATCTCAGCGCCCAAAATATAAAACCAAAGATGATTAAATTTAAAATTTGAGCAAAATTTCCTTTAAAGATAAAAAGCAGCAAGGCATAGGCAAATGCAAAAAATAGCGCCGCAAAAAGAAGCGCATCTGGCACTGCTTTATACCTTATGTCTATGACGCTAAGGGCTAGTAGCATGATAAAGCAAAGTCCTAAAAATAGCGAATAAAGCAAGGTTTCTACGCTTAAAATTTCGCCGCACTCTTTAAAAAAACAGATCAGAAAAAGTAGCCCAGAGGCTAGCTCAACCAGCGGATAGACAAAGCTTATCTTTTGCTTGCAAAAGGCGCATTTGCCGCCTAAAAATAGCCATGAAAAAAGCGGGATATTGTGATAAAAATTTAGCTTGTGAGAGCATTTTGGGCAGTGTGAGGCTGGGAAATTTATGCTTTCATTTCGTGGCAAGCGGTATATCAGCACATTTGAAAATGACCCCACACAGATGCCAAAAACAAAAGCAAAAACGGCAAAAAAGATGACTAAAATATCCATTATCCCACTAAACTCCGCCAAATCTTCGCTCTATATCTTTAAATTTAGCCACGATGCTTGCAAGCTCATCCTTGCCAAAGTCTGGCCAAAGTGTCGGCGTGAAAAATAGCTCCGCGTAGCTTGCCTGCCAGAGCATGAAATTTGAAAGCCTGCTCTCGCCACCAGTTCTAATGAGAAGATCCACCGGCTCACTCTCGTCAAGCGCCGCATTTAGGCTCGCTTCATCTATCTCGCAGCCTTTTAAATTTAGTTTTTTCACAGCTCTTATGATCTCATCCTTTGAGCCGTAGTTTATCGCTAAATTTAATAATAAATTTGCGTTCTCACGTGTTGCATTTTTAGTGATCTCTATCTCATTTTTTAGCTCGTCACTAAATGGCGAGATGTCGCCGATCGTGTTAAATTTGATCCCATTTTTTATAAAATCATCACGCTTTAAAAGAAGAAATTTTTTAAGCAAATTCATCAAAAAATCAACCTCTTTTTGCGGTCTTTTCCAGTTTTCGGTGCTAAATGCGTAAAGGCTTAAAATTTTCACCCCATTATCGATGCAAAATTCACACATATCACTCACCACATTTGCCCCGGCCTCGTGCCCATTTGTCCGCAAAAATCCACGCTTTTTAGCCCAGCGTCCGTTGCCGTCCATGATGATAGCGAGGTGGTTAAGTTTGTTCAATGTCTAGCCTTTAAAGTCAATTATCTGCTCTTTTTTGCTCCAAAGAGCGCTTACGTTTTGCACCATAACTGCGGCACTGAATTCGCTTTTTAGCAAGCTCGCGACGTTACTAAATGGAGTTGCGATCTCACACAAAATTTCATCTTTAAATTTAAAAATAAGCGGCGCAAAATTTGAAAAAACAAGAAAAACTCTCATCTCATTTGCCTCTTTTTTAAGCTGGAAAATACCGTTTGTACCGCTATATGCAAATGGTATATGCACGACATTTTCTTGCAGGGCAAAGAGCATTTTAGCTAGCACTCTCATCTCATCTTTTGTTTTAACTTCGCTTAAGTTTTTAAATAAATAGCTGTAAAGCCACGATAAATTCTCGTTTTTTACCAAATTTTCTATCAAATTTAGCCCGTCAGCCAAAACGTCCTCATCTAAAATTTTTGGTTTTTCGTATAAATTTTTTATGACGATGTTTTCGCCCTGACTATGCACCTCGCCCCAGTATCTTGAGCCTACATTTAGCTCTTTTACGCTTTTTGTGTTTAAATTTCTATTTGCGAAATTTAAGATGTATCTGTTAAAGCCCACTTTTTGGCTCACCAAAATGCTAAGTGGCAGGGACGAATTTATCGCTACTAGCGGAGCTTGGCTATTGTTTGCTATCTTTTGGACGCGTGAGATTTGCTCTATCATAAATTTGCCGCTAGCTCCACGATGCGCCCTGCGATCTCATCTTTTGAGGCAAGCGGCAGTAAAATCTCACTATTTTTTGTAATGAAATTTACCTCGTTTTGCTCGCTTGCAAAGCTATTTTTCTCGCCTAAAATATTTAGACAAACTGCATCAAGCGCTTTTTTCTCTAACATTGATCTAGCGCTTTTAAGAGCGTTTTCGTTTGAAATCTCAAGTTTAAAGCCGATCTTTTTACAGCTAAATTTACTTAAACTTTGCAAAATGTCGATATTTTTGTTTAGGCTTAAATTTAAAACTTCGCCAACGTCCTCTTTTTTTATCTTGCCATCTATCTTTGTCGGTACAAAATCGCTCACCGCAGCGCACATTACAAGTAAATTCGCCTCCTTGCACTCACTCTTGCAAAGCTCTAAAAGCTCGCTACTTGAGCTAAATTTAAGGCACTCAAATGGCTCGCCACTAGCCTCAAAGCTAGCAAGTAGTTTTACCTCCGCACCTGCGTAGTAAAAGGCTCTAGCCAAGGCTCTTGCCATTTTTCCGCTTGAGAAATTTGTAATGGCTCTTACATCATCTATCTTTTCAGTTGTCGCGCCACCAGTTATCACTACTTTTTTGCCTGCAAAAATGGGCTTGCTAAGCCTTTTAATGGCAGCTTCTACTATCATCTCAGGGCTTGCAAGACCGCCCTTGCCAACGTCGCCGCAAGCTAGAGTTTTAAGCACTGGCTCAACTACCAAAGCGCCGTTTTTCTTTAAAATTTCAAGCGAATTTTGCGTAGCAAAATGCTCGATCATATTATTATTTGCAGCAGGGGCAACGACTAAAGGTACGTGCGAGGCGGCGATTAGCGTTTGCATAAAGACATTGTCGCAGATGCCAGCTGTTAGCTTATTTATCGTATTTACCGAGGCAGGTGCGATGAGGACTAGATCCATTTTAGAGTAGGCTATGTGATTTACGCCATCTTGCCAGTTTTGCGTTTGTGAGCTTAAAATTTTATGCTCGCTTAGTGCCTCAAAGCCGCTTACACTGCAAAATTCAAGCGCTCCGTCACTTAAAGCTACATAAACATCAGCGCCTTGCTTTTTAAGCAGTGATAAAATTTCGTAAGCTTTATAAAAGGCGATACTACCGCAAACGGCAAGTAAAATTTTCTTATTTTTTAACATCGTCTTTGCCAAAGAATTTCTCAAAAAAGCCGCTTTTGTTCTCTTGACGACCTCTGCTGATAGCTAGAGCGCCGCTCTCAACGTCTTTTGTGATGGTGCTGCCAGCTGCGATGATGACGTTATCAGCGATATTTACAGGGGCAACTAGCTGCGTATCTGAGCCAACAAAGACGTTTTTGCCGATTTTGGTTTTGTATTTTGCCTTGCCGTCGTAGTTGCATGTGATCGTGCCACAACCGATATTTGTGCCACTTTCTATCTCGCAGTCGCCAAGATAGCTTAAGTGTCCAGCTTTTACGCCACTAAGAACGCCTTTTTTAACCTCGACGAAATTTCCTATGTGCGTATCAGAAATTTCAGAATTTGGTCTTATGTGAGCTAGTGGACCGATGTCTGAGTTTTTGATGATGCTACTTTCGATCACTGATGAGCTTTTGATGATGCTCTCAGAAATAACGCACTCGCCAAGGATACTGACGTTTTCTTCTAGTACGCACTCGCCTTCAAATTTAGCCCTGCTATCTATGAAAATGCTCTCAGGCATACGCATCAAAACGCCAGCTTTCATTAAATTTTGCTTGATCTCATCTTGCATGATTTTTTCAGCGATACTTAGCTGAAATTTATCATTTATCCCCATGAAATTTTGCTCATTAACATTTACTGCAACGCACTTTAAGCCCTTTTCATTTGCTATTTTTATGGCGTCAGTTAGGTAGTACTCTTTTTGTGCGTTTTGATTGCTTATGAGCGGTAAAATTTGCTCTAGCGCCTCGCGTTTAAAGCAGTAGCAGCCAGCATTTACGCTTTTTATGGCAAGTTGCGCTTCGCTCGCATCTTTTTGCTCGACGATGGCCTCAACTTTGCCGTTTTTTATGATGACTCTGCCGTAGCCAAAAGGATTTGCTGCTTCAAATGAGCTCATAACCACGTCTGCTTCGGCATTTGCTAGACGCATAAGGTCAGTTGATCTAACAAGTGGCATATCCCCGCAAGTGACAAGCACCTTTTCACCGCTTAAATTTACGCCCTTTATCGCGCCTGCTGTGCCTGGGAAATTTGCTAGATCTTGCTCAAAAATTTTAGTTTGAGGGAAAATTTCTTTTATCTTTTTGCTAATTAACTCTTTTTCGTAGTGAAGCACGACGCTAACGTCATTTGTGATCGCATAAGCTTGCTTTAATATGTGAATGATCATTGGCTCGCCGCATAGCTCAAATAGCACCTTTGGGCGTTTTGATTTCATTCTGGTACCAAGACCAGCAGCTAGGATTATGATTGAAGTATTATTGTTCATTTTTAAGCCTTTTAACGTTAAAAATTTCGCAGATTGTAGCAAAAAATGGCAAACATTTTTTTTAATTTAACGATTGTTTCAACAAAAAGCTAATAAAATAGCAATTCTTAAGAATTTATAAATAAAGCGAGTTTAAATGGATTTAGGAACCGTCGTCGGCTGGGTTTTGACCCTGGTGCTTTTGTTTGGATCAATGGCGATAGGCGTTGGTATAGGACCATACATCGATATCCCTTCTGTGATGATCGTTTTTGGTGGTACTATCGGCGTTATGATGGTTGGCTTCAAGATGGAGACGCTTAAAGGTGTTGGTAAATTTTATGGTGTCGCTGTTAAGCCATCAGTTGTTGTAAATTTACCTGAGACTATAAAAAAAGTAGTTGATTACTCAACCAAAGCTAGGCGAGATGGCATCTTAGCACTTGAGAGCGAAGTAAATAACGAATCAAATCAGTTTTTAAAAAAAGGTCTTTCAATGGCGGTCGATGGCAATGAGCCAGATGCGATCAGAGCGCTTTTAGAGATCGATATCGATCAAACCAGCACAAGGCATGCAAATAACATCAAAATTTTTGAGCAAGTCGGTGGTTTTGCTGGTGCGATGGGTATGATCGGTACGCTTATTGGTCTTGTTGCGATGCTTCTTAATATGTCAGACCCTAGTGCGATCGGTCCATCTATGGCGGTTGCTTTGCTTACGACACTTTATGGTGCGATGATAGGTAACATCATCGGCTCACCTGTTGCAAATATCCTCTCGATCCGCGATGCTGATGAGGCGCTTGAGAAGCAAGTCATTTTAGAGGGTATCATGGCGATACAAGCAGGGGATAACCCAAGAACGCTTGAGGCTAAGCTTTTAGCATTTTTACCTCCAAAAGATAGAAAAAGTCAGTTTGAATAATGGGTAAATTAATAAAACCAGAAGAGTGCCCAAAGTGTATGCCTGAGTGGTTGGCTGCCTTTGGTGACCTTATGTCGCTGCTGCTTTGCTTTTTCGTTTTGCTCCTTTCTATGGCGACGATGGATGCCAAAAAGATGGAGGCTGCTGTTGGCTCACTAGCTGGTGCGCTAAGCGTGCTAGAGGGTGGTGCAAGACCAGATAGTCAGGTAGAAAAAGAGACAGACCCTGAAAGCAGACGCACTCCAAAGCCAAAAGCTCAAAAAGGCGCTCAAAATGAGGTCACTTCGACTGTTAAAAAGATAAATGAGCTACTAACGGCTAGTGGGGCACCTGAGATCACGATGGAGGAGAGCGAGGATGGCTTTATTGTGAGACTTCCAGCTGCGATGCTCTTTGACAAAGATAGTGCTGAAATTTCTGGCGAGGATGCGAAACTCTTTTTAAAGCGAATAGGCATGATCATAGCCAAAATGCCAAATGAAGTAAAAACAGATATCATCGGATACACTGATAATACAAATCCAAGCAAAGACTCTATATACAAAAACAACTGGCAGCTCTCTACCGCAAGGGCGCTAAGTGTGCTTGAAGAGCTAGTTAGCGATGGCGTGCCACAAGAGAGGCTTATCACTTCTGGCAGAGCCTCTTTCGATCCGATCGCTAGCAACAGCACAGACGAGGGCAGAGCCAAAAACAATAGAGTGGAAATTCACTTTGTCTCGCTCGAGCCAAAAAATAAAGAGGCTACTAAGAAAAGTATCCTTGATACGAGGAATTAGTCGTGAAAGCACTGCTTAGCTTAGCGGTTTTGTTTTGTGTAGTTTTTGGCGCTGATCCTGCGCTACCAACTATAAATTTAAGCCTAAATTCACCGCAAAATGCCGAGCAGCTTGTAAATTCACTAAATGTTTTACTAATCCTCACCGCACTAGCACTCGCTCCTTCACTCATCTTTATGATGACGAGCTTTTTGCGCCTTGTCATTGTATTTTCATTTTTGCGTCAAGCGATGGGCACGCAACAAGTGCCACCTTCAACGGTTCTCATCTCGCTTGCGATGGTGCTTACATTTTTCATCATGGAGCCAGTTGGGCAAAGAAGCTACGATGAGGGTATAAAGCCTTATATAGCCGAGCAGATAGGCTATGAGGAGATGCTTGATAAGAGTTTAAAGCCGTTTAAAGAATTTATGGTGAAAAACACTAGAGAAAAAGATCTTGCACTATTTTTTAGGATAAGAAATTTGCAAAATCCAGCAAATATCGAGGATATCCCGCTAAGCATCGCGATGTCAGCTTTCATGATAAGCGAGCTAAAGACATCTTTTGAGATAGCATTTTTGCTCTATCTGCCGTTTTTAGTTATCGACATGGTCGTAAGCTCCGTTTTGATGGCGATGGGTATGATGATGCTGCCTCCTGTCATGATCTCGCTGCCATTTAAGCTACTCATCTTCGTGCTGGTAGACGGCTGGAATTTGCTAATAGGAAATTTAGTAAAAAGCTTTCACTGATGAAGAAAATTTTATTAGCACTTTTGCCTTTGGCGCTATTTGGATCAAATTTAAGCGAGATAGCAAACAAGGCCACTCAAAACGAAATTTCAAAGATCAAAGAGCTTGAGCTAAAAAGAGCAAATTTAAATGACGAGGCGACATCAAGCGCCTACTTGCCAAGCCTTAGCCTAGAGGGCTCATACGGCAAAAACGCAAGCACCTTCCCAAGCATAGTCGCCAAAGAGTCAGCTGGCGTGCTGGCAAGGATTGATTTTTTACTATATGACGGCGGGGCGAGAGAGGCTAGGCTAAAGATGAGCCAGCTTTTAAAAAACAAAGCCGCCATCGCAAGTGATGAAGCCAAAAACTACCTTGCATTTAAGGCTGTAAATTTATATTTTAACGCCTGCGCACTTGAAAATATAATAGCTGCCAAAAACGCTCAGGCAAATTTTTTAAAAGGCGTTTTAGACAAGCTTGAAAAGGCGAACATTGCAGGACTTGCCGCAAAAGATGAGCTAGAAAATGTGCGGGCAAAATACCACCTAGCAAACAGCACGCAGCTTGAATACAAAAATAAAATGGAGCAAATTTTAAACGAGATAAATTTGCTAACAGGCGAGCAAATTTCGCCACTTAGCGGGGCAAAAATGGCTGAGATTAGCTCAAATTTAGCTTCAAAAAATGCCGAGCTTGACAGACTAAATCAAGATATATCTTTAAGCGAAGCTAAGCTTAGCGAGACAAGAGCTGGCTTTTTGCCTCAAATTTCGCTTTATGACACCTATGGATTTTACAAAAATAACTACGACATCGACCTTGGCAAATATAGCGCTTACCGCCCATATCTTGACAAATATCTAAAAGAAGATACGCACGGCAATAAATTTGGCGTTAGCTTTAGGTGGAAAATTTTTGACTTTTTTACCACTAGCAAGATGAGCCAAGCTAGCAAGATCGCGCTTGATGAGGCGAGACTAAATTTAGAGTATAAAAAGCGCGAAAACGAGACAAAACTTAAAAATTTACAAAACGAGATCATTTCGCTTAGCTCAAAGATCGCCTCGCTAAATGAGTATGTAAAAGCAAGCGAACTTGCGCTTAGAGCGAGCTTTGAGAAGTATAACTCTGGGCTTTTAGGGTATAGCGACCTGCTTGAAGCGCTCTCGCAAAAATTTGATGCTATTAGTCTTTTTGAAGGGGCGAAAGACGAGCTAGAGATAAAAAAGGCGGAGTATTTTTTTGAAAGTGGCGAGAGTATTTTAGAGAGGATTAGGGATTGAAAAAGCTGATAATTTTAATGATATTTTGCATCTTTTCATTTGCAAGGGAGGAGATTTTTGCTGATTTTGAAGTCTATGCTAGGCAAAGCTCAAAGCTTGCATTTGAGAGCAGCGGCAAGGTGGATAAAATTTTTGTAGATGTCTCAAGCCACGTTAAAAAGGGCGACACTTTAGCTAGCCTTGATCAAACAAGCCTTGAGATCGCTCTGAAAAAGGCAAAAAGCGACCTAGCACTTGCCAAAAATGCCAAAGAATTTGCTAAAAGCACCTTTAATAAATTTAGTCAAGTAAAGGACGTCACTTCAAAGCAAGAATTTGATGAGGTAAAGTATAAATTTGACGAGGCAGCTCTAAGAGTTCAAGCAGCGGAGATCGCCATTTTAAATGCAGATGATCATCTTAAAAAGGCCGTTTTAAAAGCTCCGTTTGATGGTGTAATAGCTAGTAAAAATGTCGAGCTTGGCGAGAGTGCTTCGCCACTTCAGCCAGCCTTTGTCTTAAACTCCGAGGAGGCTAAAATTTTAATAGCGATCGATGAAAAATATGCAAATTTAGTAAAAGTTGGCGATACGTTTAAATTTAGGCTTGACGCAACAAACGAGGAAAAAGAGGTTAAAATCGCGCTAATTTACCCAGAGATTAAGCGAGAGACTAGAAAATTTTACGCCCAGGCTTATGACAGCGGGCTAAAGCCAGGCATGTTTGGTCAAGGAAAAGTGATAATCGGCGAAAATAAATGATAAAAACAGCCATAAACCGCCCCATAACTACGCTTATGATATTTTTAAGCCTCGTTGTCTTTGGTATCTACTCGCTAAAGACGATGAATGTAAATTTATACCCGCAAGTAAATATCCCAATCGTTAAGATCACAACCTACGCAAATGGCGATATGAACTACATCAAGACAAAGATCACGCAAAAGATCGAGGATGAGGTCTCAAGCATCGAGGGGATAAAAAAGCTTTACTCAACTAGCTTTGACAACCTAAGCGTGGTAAGCATCGAATTTGAGCTAAACAAAGACCTAGAGAGCGCTACAAACGACGTCCGCGACAAGATGCAAAAGGCAAGGTTAAACGCAAACTACGAGATAGAAAAGCTAAATGGCCTCTCTTCAGCCGTCTTTAGCCTTTTTATCACAAGGCTTGATGGTAACGAAACTAAGCTCATGCAAGAGATAGATGATGTGGCAAAGCCATTTTTAGAGCGCATTAGTGGCGTTTCAAAGGTCAAGACAAATGGCTTTTTAGAGCCAGCGGTGAAAATTTTACTTGATAGGTTTAAGCTAGATAAGGCTGCTCTTAGCGCAAACGAAGTGGCAAATTTGATAAAGATTGAAAATTTAAAAGCGCCACTGGGCAAGATAGAAAATGAAAAAATCCAAATGGCGATCAAGTCAAATTTCAGCGCCAAAAGCATAGATGAGATAAGAAATTTAACGATCAAACAAGGGGTCTTTTTAAAAGATATCGCAAGCGTTGATCTCGCTTACAAAGACGCAAACGAAGCAGCGATAATGGATAAAAAAAGTGGCGTCTTGCTTGGCCTTGAGCTAGCTCCAGACGCAAACGCCCTAACCGTGATCGCTCTAGCTAAATCAAAGCTAGATCAGTTTAAAAGCCTGCTTGGCAATGAATACGACGTAAAAATAGCCTATGATAAGAGCGAAGTGATACAAAAGCACATCGATCAAACCGCCTTTGATATGATCCTTGGCGTCTTGCTGACCATCGTGATCGTCTATCTATTTTTAAGAAATTTCTCGATCACCATCATCTCAGTCGTAGCGATACCAACTAGCATCGTAGCGACATTTTTCATCATAAATGCCCTAGGATACGACATAAACCGCTTAAGCCTCATAGCGCTCACACTTGGCATCGGAATTTTCATCGACGATGCGATCGTCGTCACTGAAAATATCGCTAGCAAGCTAAAAGATGAGCCAAATGCCCTAAAAGCAAGCTTTGCAGGCATAAAAGAGATAGCATTTAGCGTCTTTGCGATCTCGCTCGTGCTGCTTTGCGTCTTCGTGCCTATTGCCTTTATGAGCGGCATCGTTGGCAAATACTTTAACTCATTTGCGATGAGCGTGGCAGCTGGCATCGTCATCTCGTTTTTCGTGAGTATCTTTCTCGTGCCAACGCTTAGTGCTAGGTTTGTAAATGCCAAAGAAAGCGGCTTTTTTCTAAAGAGCGAGCCCTTTTTTGAGGCGCTTGAAAATGGCTACGAGAAGCTTTTAACTTTAGCGCTTAAATTTAAGCTCATATTTTTAGCTATAACGCTTGCGGTCGTTGTTTGCTCGTTTGGGCTGGCTAAATTTGTAGGCGGTGACTTCATGCCAAGCGAGGATAACTCGGAGTTTAACATCTACTTTAAGCTTGATCCCTCACTTAGCCTGCAAGCTAGCAAAGAGAGGCTAAAAGATAAAATTTCACTCATAAATGCCGATCCTCAGGTAGCTTACGCCTACTTTATCCTTGGCTACACAGACGCCAAGCAGCCTTATCTTGTAAAGGCTTACGTTAGGCTAAAGGAGCTAAAAGATAGAGCTAATCACGAGCGGCAAAACGCTATCATGCAGAGGTTTCGTGACAAGCTAAAAAGTGACGATATGAGCGTCATTGTAGCTGATCTTCCGGTGGTTGAAGGTGGCGATGTGCAGCCAGTTAAGCTTACTATCACCTCTGAAAATGGCAAAGAGCTAGAGAAATTTGTGCCAAAGATCAGCAAGATGCTAAAAGAGATAAATGACGCAACGGACGTAAATTCGCCCGAAGAAGATCTGCTAAAACGCGTGCAAATTTCTATCGATGAAGATAAGGCTAAGAGGCTAAATTTAGACAAAGCCAGCATTGCAAGCGCCGTTTATAGCGCATTTAGCCAGAACGAGGTCTCTGTTTTTGAAAACGAAAATGGCAAAGAGTATGAGCTTTACATGCGCCTTGATGATAAATTTAGAAGCGATACAAATGATATCTTAAAGACCAAGATAAGAAGCAATGAGGGCTTTTTTGTCACACTTGGCGATGTGGCGACGATTAGTTTTGAGCAAAAGCCAGCTAGTATTTCAAGGTTTAATAGAGCCGATGAGATCAAATTTCTAGCAAATACAAAAAACAACGCTCCGCTAAATAACGTGGCGAATGAAATTTCAAAGAAGCTTGATGAAATTTTGCCAGCAAATTTCAAGTATAAATTTCTTGGTTTTGTTGAGCTGATGGATGATACGAACGCTTCGTTTATCTTTACGGTGAGTGCGAGCGCGGTGCTTATTTACATGGTGCTTGCTGCGCTTTATGAGAGCTTTTTGCTGCCATTTCTCATCATGCTAGCCATGCCGCTTGCCTTTTGTGGCGTGGTGATCGGACTTTTTATAAGCGGCAATCCATTTAGCCTATTTGTCATGGTTGGCGTCATCTTGCTCTTTGGCATGGTCGGTAAAAATGCCATTTTAGTCGTTGATTTTGCAAATCACTTTGCAAATAGCGGCATGGAGGCAAACGAAGCTGTGAAAATGGCTGCAAAAAAGCGCTTAAGAGCCGTTTTGATGACCACTTTTGCCATGATATTTGCCATGCTGCCTCTTGCGCTTGGCAGAGGCGCTGGCTTTGAAGCCAACTCGCCTATGGCTATAAGCATCATCTTTGGGCTCATTAGCTCGACTTTGCTAAGTTTGCTTGTCGTGCCAGTGCTATTTGCTTGGGTCTATAATCTTGATAAATTTATAAGAAAATTTTATGAAAGGGAGAGAATTTGAAGAAGATTTTGGCTGTTTTGCTCTTTGCTTTGCCTCTTTGGGCTGGAAATTTACTAGAGATCATCGCTCTGGCGCAAAGCGCAAAGCTTGAGAGTTTGAAAGAATTTAATAAAAACGAATATATAAATAAAAATAAGAGCAACAAGCTAAATTTATCCCTTGATGGCAGATATACCTTTGTGCCTGACGAGCTAAAGGGCGGGTATATGACAAAGGCTGGATCGATCACGGCAAAGGTCGAGTATCTCATCTTTGACGGCGGTGCGAGTGAGGCTTCGGATAAAATTTTAGACCACAAGGGCGTGGAGAAAATTTACAAAGATGAAGAGCTTATGAATCTCACTGCTTTTCAGGTCGCAAAGGTCTATTTTAACGCTGTTGCACTAAATTCTCTTATAAATTTAGAGACAAAATTTGTGGATAGCTTTGCCAAGGCTGCAGCTGAAAATGAGTTTTGGTTTGAGTATGGCGAGATAGATAAGAGCGAATTTGATGCGATAAATTTCACTCTTAATAAAAAAAGAGCCGAGCTAGACGAGCTTGGGCTTAAGCTAGCCGAGCTAAACTCAAGGATAAATTTACTCTCAAACGGCGAGATCGGCTTTAATGCTGGCTCAAAGATAGTGATGCCTGACTTTAGCAGAGATGATCTAAGCGCCAAGCTTGGGGCGATGGAGCAAGAAAAATATATAAAAGAGCAAGAAAATGAGAAGCAAAAGAGCAAATTTGCTCCAAAAATTTACCTAAAAGATACGCAAAGTGTGAATAATAACAGCTTTAAAAAAGGCGAGAGGACGACTTCGCAGATGGCTGAGGCATACGCTGATGCGAACAAGCCTAGAGTGGAGTTTGAGTGGAAGCTGCCAGATAGCCTAAGCCTCAGCAAGCAAAGCCAAACTAAGCGCATAGAGGAGCAAAAGGCTGCGCTTGATCTAAGTGATGAAGAAAACAGGATAATGGCTAGGCTAAAGGATCTAAGAGGCGTGATAGAGGGCTTAAGTGCTAGGCTAAATTTAGACTCGCTAAAGCAAGATAGTCTTGATAGCGACTTTAATGACTTGTTAAATGGCTATCTTAGCGGCAAGGTAAAATTTGAGCAGTTTTTATTTGTGAGCGAGAAAAATTTTAGCGACAGGGCAAATTTCATCCTAAATGGCGATCTGCTCGAGCTAAACAAGCTTGAATACTTTTTTGAATGCGCAAGAAATATAAATGAGGTGGTGATAGAATGAATAAACTGATCTTTGTGACCATTTTGTGGGCGTTTAGCTTTAGTTTGATAGGCGAGTTTTTAGCTGGCAAGGTCGATAGCTATTTGGCTGTTTTTGTGCGTGTGACGCTTGCAAGCCTAGTTTTTTTGCCATTTACGAAATTTCGCGGCGTCAGCCCCAAGCTAGCCCTTGGCATAATGGGCATAGGAGCGGTGCAAATAGGGCTAATGTATCTTTGCTACTACAACTCGTTTTTGTATCTAAGCGTGCCTGAAGTCGCGCTTTTTACCATTTTTACGCCGTTTTATGTGACGCTCATATATGATGCGTTTAGTTTTAAATTTAGGCCGCTTTATCTCTTTAGCGTTGGCGTTGCGGTCTTTGGTGCGCTTGTCATAAAGTATGGCGCGATAAACGAAGGGGCGATAAAGGGCTTTTTGCTGGTGCAAGGGGCAAATATCTGCTTTGGAGCAGGGCAGAGTGCGTATAAGGCGCTTTTGGAGAGATTTGACGTGGATCAAAAAAAGGTCTTTGGCTACTTTCACTTTGGAGCGTTTTTTGTGGCAGTGATCGCGCTCGTAACACTTGGCAATCCAGCTAAATTTCACGTAGATCTAACCCAAACTTTGGTGCTTTTGTGGCTTGGAGCGGTCGCTAGTGGGGTTGGCTATTTTATGTGGAACAAAGGCGCTTGCGAGGTCGATAGCGGCGTGCTTGCCATCATGAATAACGCCCTCATACCAGCGGCTATTATCGTAAATTTGGTCTTTTGGCAAAAGGACGCCAACCTAACAAGGCTCATTTTAGGTGCTGCGATAATGTATATCTCGCTACTAATTCACAATAAAATCATGAAATTTTACGGCGTAAAGGCCGCGTGAGGTTAAATTTAGGGTTAGATTTGAGCTATTTAAGCGCCTTGCATCTTTACAAGCTGGGCGTTTAGTTGCATTATCTGAGCAAAGATAGCTCCCTTTTTGGTCTGAAGCGAGGCGACCAGCTCTTTTGCGTATGGATTTTTGCTAGCACTTGCCTGTTTTATCGCATTATCGATCTCTTTTAGCTGTTTTTGCAGTTTTTCTAACTGCTTTTTTATGACATCGGCGCTACTCTCACTCTCATTATTTACCTCGCTAGCTAAATTTGAAGCGTCATGCAAAATAGTGCTTTTATCGATGTTTTGTGACTCTTCGCTCTTTAAATTTGCCTCATCAGCCTTTAAATTTAGCCCACTTTTAGGAGCACTTTTATTTAAATTTATAAAATTTGAGTTTATCTGCATCGCCTTGCCTTTAAATTTAAAAGCATATCGGCAAATTTAAGTAAAACTTTGACTACGAAAAATTTAGCAAGAAAAGTAAAAACACTACCACGCCAAAGAGTGGCGGAAGTAGGACTAGGGATTTAAATTTAACGCAAAAAAGTATGATGGCGTTATAAAGTAAAAATGTAAATGTGCTTATATGAAGGCTGCCAGAGCTTAGTCTAAAAGCTAACATCTTGCTTAAAATTTCATCAAAAATGCCGCCATATCCAAAGAGGTGAAGTAAAAAGCTTAGCGGATAAAATATGCTAAATAGGTAGTTGATAGCCAGCACGCTAAGCTGCAAGAGGCTAATGAGCGGGAAAAAGTAAAGCACTGCAACCTCCATCGCAAAAAAGACATATAAATTTAAAAGTAGCGAGTTTGCTAACAGGCTAAATTTGGGTGCAAAATACAAAAGATAGACGAAGATATAAAAGACGCCAAGGCATGAAAAATAAAAGCCAACGCTAAAAAGAAGCTGCGGAAATAGGGCGACACTAAATAAAATAACGCCAAAGAGTGTGTAGAAATTTAATATCTTTATCTTTTTGCAGACCATGTAAAAGCCAGCCACGCTCATCAAAAATGCCCGCAAAAAGCTTGCTATAAAGCCGATCATATAAAAGTAGAAGCAAAGCACTAAAAATACGGCAATTGTAAAGTCAAAAATGTATGAGCGGTAAGGCATATATCTTGCGTAGATGGGCTTAAAAACGAGCTTTAAAAGAAAGAAACAAACTGCGCTTATGACGCCAAGATGATAGCCGCTAATGGCAATGAGGTGCGCCACGCCCCAGTTTGAGACATCATCTCTTAGCTCGCCAAAGACATTTGTGCCAAGAAAGAGCGCTGAGAAAAGCTGCGAAATTTTAGCGTTTTCGTGCTGGGCGGAGATGAAATTTATAGCTCTTTGCCTTAGGCTCTCGTCTTTTTTGATAACGGCTCTATCGTAGCTTGGCATGTAAAATGTGCCAGAAAGATAGTTTTTAAAACTAACGTCTATTGGCTGAACACTAAGCACCACGACGTCATAAAGGCTGATCTCATCTTTTTTAGAAGCGGTTGTGTAAAAGCTAAAATTTGAGGTGTCGATCCTGATGATCTGGCGCTTTTTGCCGTTTTTCTCTTTGGTGAAATTTACGCTTACTTTGCCTGTGATATCTTGCTCGCCAAGCTCCATAAAAGCGCTGTATTCATGAAATTTAAGCGCTAAATTTAGACAAAAAAGCAAAATGCAAAGCAGGAGAAAATAAAATATACGCCTGCTTTTTGGCAAATTTACTCTTTAAATTCAGTTGATTGCACTGGTGTGGTGGCGATATCGCAAAAGCGCGAGTACTGCTTTTGAAAGAGCACGTCGATAGATCCCACTTCACCGTTTCTGTTTTTGCCAACGATGATCTCGGCATTTTCTTGAAGCTTGTTAAAAACGTGCTCGCTTTTATACTCTTTGCCCTCGGCTGCTGCCTTGCTCTTTTTCTCGTTCTCCTCTTGCTCCAGATAGACCTCGTGCCTATAGACAAAAAGGATGATGTCGGCGTCTTGCTCGATCGCGCCTGACTCTCTTAGGTCACTTAGCATAGGGCGCTTGTTTGCGCGTGCTTCAAGGCCGCGGTTTAGCTGCGAAAGTGCGATGATAGGCATATCCAGCTCGCGCGCTAGAAGCTTTAAGCCACGAGAAATTTCAGCTATTTGTATGTGGCGATCGGCGTAGTTGTTTGTGCTCATCATAAGACCGATGTAGTCGATGACGCAGAGTGAAATTTCAGGATGAGCCGACTTTAGCTTGCGAAGCTGCGTCCTTACTTGGTGGATATTTACGTAGCCGCTATCGTGCACAAAGAGCTTGGCGTGCGAAAATTCGCTGCATGCGTGGCTAAAGTGAGCGAGCTTCTCGTCGTCCAAGGTCGCTGTCATTATCTCTTGAAGTGGGATCGAGGTCTTATCTGCTAGCATCCTCATCATGATCTGCTCTGCTGGCATCTCAAGTGAGAAAAATACAACGCCAGCGCCACTTTTTAAAACGTGCCCCATGAAATTTAGACAAAGCGTCGTTTTACCCATGCCAGGGCGTGCTGCGATGATGATGAGGTCGCCATTTTTAAAACCTTTTATCATCTCATTTAGCTTTTTAAAGCCGGTGTTTAGTCCGATGATATCGCGCTCGTTTAGGGCTGCTTGCTTTTGCATGTGCACGATCAAGCTTTTAATGATGTCCTCGCTATCTCTGATGCTGCCAGTGCCGCTACCATCGACAAGAGAGTAAAACTCCTGACTTAGCTCATCGACCATATCGCGGCTAGCTTTGTCCTCATTTACCTTGCTTGGAATGTCGTGGGCGATCTTTACTAGACTGCGTTTGATCGATTTTTCTTTTAGCTCGTTTGCGTATCTTTGGATGTCGATGATCGAGTTTGTGGCCAAAATGCTCGCCATGACGTTGTCATCGTAGTTTTCGCCAAGCTTGTTTTTGATAAATGTCGATGCGATAGGCACGTCGCCGTTTAGACAATCAACCATCGCTTTGTAAATTTGCGCGTGAGCCTTTAGGTAAAAGTCCCCAGCCTTTATAGTGTCAAAAATTTCGCCCAAAGCGTCGTTGTTTGCGATGATCGAGCTTAGTATGGCTCGCTCCATATCAAGGTCGTAAAGGTTGCTAAATTCTATCTCGTTAAGTCTCTCTTTTGCCACTGCTTTATCCTCTGCTCTTTATCTCGTCGTCGATCTCTTGTAAAAATCTATCCACAAGCTCGCTCTCAGGCAGCCTTGCAACCACTTCGCCGTGTCGCATTATCATGCCATTTCCCTTGCCAAAGGCTATGGCTACGTCTGCGCCTTTTGCCTCGCCGATAGCATTTACCACGCAGCCCATAACTGAGACGTTTAGTGGCTCTTTTATGTTTTTAGTCTTTTCTTCTACGAGTTTTACTGCTGCCATTAAATCAGCTTGCAAACGCCCACAAGTTGGGCATGAGATAATGTTTAGCCCCTCTTTTTGGCGGCCGCTATCTTTTAAGATCGCCTTTGCGACTTTGATCTCCTCTTCAAGCTCGCCTGTGATGCTAACTCTCATCGTATCGCCGATACCCTCAAGTAGTAACCCGCCAAGTGCGATCGCGGACTTGATAGTCGCGTGAAAAGTAGTGCCAGCCTCGGTAACACCTAGATGAAATGGGTAGTTTGTCTTTGGGCGAAGCGCTCTATAAGCTTGCATAGTGCGCTCGACGTCGCTTGATTTAAGTGAAATTTTAATGTCTGTAAAGTCAAAATCCTCAAGAAGCTTGATGTTGTATAAGGCACTCTCCACCATCGCCTCCACCGTGCGGCCATAGCGGTCCTCAAACTGCTTTTCAAGCGAGCCAGAATTTACGCCTATGCGGATAGGTAAATTTCTCTGCTTGCAGGCATCAACAACTGCTTTTATGTTTTTAGCTGAGCCTATGTTGCCTGGATTTATGCGGATAGCATCGACAAATTCGCTAACGATGAGCGCGTAGGTGTGGTTAAAATGTATGTCTGCAACGACTGGGATGGGTGAGCCTGCGACGATCTGCTTTAGCGCGCTGGCGTCCTCTTTGTCAAAAACTGCGCAGCGCACGATGTCACAGCCTGCAAAATATAGCCTTTGTATCTGCTCTAGCGTGCCTTTTACGTCCTTTGTCTTTGAAAATGTCATCGACTGCACGGAGATCGGTGCGTCACCGCCTATTAAAACATCGCGAATTTTTATCTGTTTTGTCGGGTATCGTTGCAAAATTTTGCCTTTAAATTTTATTGGGGATTATAAGAAAAAATGGCTTTTAAAAGTCTTGAAAAATTAATAAAGTTTTTAAATGCAGGTGGTTTGCAATTCAGGTCTCTTTATTGTAAATGCAAATTTTAAAATTTTACTCACTTGCCTTAGCAGCTTACTAAATTTAGAAGCGTGATATGCTCGTTCATGAAATTTTAAAATTTGTCTGACTTTCTATTACACAAAACGCATGCAGTGCGAAGCACAATTGCATGCACTTTGAACGTGCGAGGGGTTTAGGGGATTTAAAAAGGAGGATAAGGGGACGGCTTCGTCATTCAAGTCCCCTTGTCTCTCTTTTGGATAAAAGAGTTTTTAAATTTAAGGTCTATATTTTTAAAAAAATTTACTATTTTTACAAATTTTAAAATTCCGTTCACTCGCAAGAATTGACTACTAAAATTTGGCTTCGCTTACAGCTTAGCTCAAATTTTAGAGCCGAAATTGCTCGCTCACGAAATTTTAAAATTTGTCTAACATTTATATACACTATGAAGCAAATTTGCAAATTTTAAAACTTTGCTCACTCGCCTTAGCAACTTGCTAAATTTAAAATTTGCTTGTGTTAAATCGTCTTCTAGCTAAAATTCACCGGATCTATATCAATATCACTAAGTTCGCTTTTGCAGAGGTTTGCCGCTTTTAAAAGCATGGTGTGAGAGTTTGAGCGAAGCAGAATTTCATATCTAAATTTGCCCCCAAGATATTCTATCTGGCATTTGCCATATCCCACGATCTCGAGCTCGTCGCCCTTTAAACTTTCCAAATTTCTTACAAAATCATTTGTTGCACCCTTTGCCGTGCTCTCATCTTTGTGCGAGATAACTATGCGAAGTAGCCTAGTAAATGGCGGATAAAGAGCTTCTCTAAAAGGTATCTCATCCTTTAAAAATGCGTCGTAGTCGCTGATATAGCTCTCAAAAAACTCCTTTTGCTTGCTTTGGATGATGACCCTGCCAGCTCCGTTTCTACCAGCTCTTCCAGCTACTTGCATGGCAAGGGCAAGTGTCCGCTCTCTAGCTCTGTAATCAGGAAAATTTAAAAGCTCGTCAAAGCCCATGATGACGGCTAGCTCGACATTGTGATAATCATGCCCCTTGCTTAGCATCTGCGTGCCAAGCAAGATGTCTATCCTGCCGTCGTTAAATTCCTTTAAAGCCTTTACGAGCTTGTTTTGCGTCGTGATCTCGTCTCTGTCAAATTTAGCGATCCTAGCGTTTGCAAACTCAGCTTGCAACCTCTCAAGAAGCTCGCTCGTGCCGATCTTTTTAGCCTCTATCATCTCGCTGCCGCACTGGTGGCAGGTCTTTGGCACGGCCATTTTGTGCTCGCAGTATTGGCACTTGAGCACGTTTTGCTTTTTATAGTAGCTCATGCCGATGCTACAAAACGGACACTTCACCGTCTCGCCGCAGTTTTTGCAGACAAGATATTTGAAATTTGCCCTTGTTGGCAGGCAGATGACGGCTTGCTTTTTATTTTCAAGCGTCTTTGCGATCTGCTCTTTTAAAATTTCGCTTATGCCAGTCTCGCTCTCGTCAAATATATAGCTCTTTTGCGACGCAAAATATGTCCCTTTTAGGCGAAAACACTCTTGCTTATAAAAGCTAGTGAGGCTTGGCGTGGCACTACCCAGAACTACTTGCAGGTCAAATTTGCTAGTTAAAAAGAGTGCTAGGTCCCTTGCGTTGTAGTGGGGCTTTGAGCCTGTGTTTTTGTAGCTATCGTCGTGCTCTTCGTCGATGATGATGAGTTTTAGCCTCTCAAGTGGCAAAAATAGGGCAGACCTAGCTCCTGCAACAAGCCTAGCCTTGCCGCTTTTGATGTCTTTTAAAATTTGCTCTTTTTTCTTTGGTGTGATCTTAGAGTGCCACACTGCCACAGCCTCGCCAAAGAAGCTCTCTAAGCGCTTTTGCATCTGCGGGGTTAGTGAAATTTCAGGCATTAAAAATAGCGCTTGGCCGCCTGCGTTTAAAATTTCTCTAATTTTTGCTATGTAAATTTCACTTTTGCCACTTCCCGTGTCGCCAAAGATGAGTGAGCTTTTCCGCTCGTTTATAAAATTTAGCGCTTCAAGCTGCTTTGGGCTTAAATTTGGCGATTTAAAGTCGCTTTCGCCTTTGTAAATTTCATCATCAGTAAGGCTTTGTGGTTCAAATAAATTTATAGCAACGCCAAGCTCGCAGGTGTAGTAGTAGGCGATAAATTTGGCTAATGTTGCCTGTATCTCGTTTAGCTTAATGGGTAAAATTTCATCAATGAGGCTTGTTTTAAAGCTTGGCTCATCCACTTCACGCAGGATAAAGCCAACTAGACTTTTGCCTCTAAGTTTTGCAGTGACGGCGCGAAATGGCGCAATATCTAGCTCGCTTTTATATGTGAGCGCAGCTAAATTTACCCCGCTAAATACGACCTCGTAGTATCTCATCACTCAAGAGCGCTGCAAAGTCCGTCGCTACTCTCGCAGTCAAATTCGCCAGTGGTTTTGTTATAAGTGAAATTTGCTGTTTGTCCGTCTAGTTTGAAGGTATAAGTGGTTGCTCCAGTTTTGTGCCAGCCGTTTTTTGTGCCGCTGTCTGCGATATTTACGCTTATTACTTTGTTGAAAAGTTTGTTCCCATCATCAAGCGCGTCTGGATATGCTGGAGTGCCTTTTAGGACACTATCGTTGTATTTTAGTGAGATGCCGCTTTTTATGGCAGCGATTTGCGTTTTTGCGTTTGCAACTATGGCGTCGCTTCTAGTAAAGAAAAGCTTTGGTATAGCAATAGCGCTTAAGACGCCAAGTATGACGATGACAAATATAATTTCTATTAGGGTAAAAGCTCTTTTTTTCATTTATTTTCCGGTTTTAGTATCTCTTCTATCTCTTTTGTGACGTCCTTTACGACGCGTAAATTTGTGTAGCTCTCGTAGCTCTTTTCGACAAAAGCGTTTATAAGCTCACGAGGCTCGATAAATTTCTTTCCACCCATAAATTTCTGCCAGTCACGCTCAAAAACTTCAGCAAAATCATCATCAAGCGTTATCGTGTAGTCGCGAGATGATACGGTGAGCGTGATCTGTTTCATCTTTTATGCCAAAAATGCCTAGCTTATCTACCAAGGACAGCTTCGATCTTTTTCATTACATCATCAGCTTCGCTATTTTTCTTGTCAAGATCCTCTTCTAAGCGCATGATCTGATTGCTCTTTGCCTCATTTTGTGCTTTTAATGTTACGATCTCGTTACGTAGCTCTTCATTTACTCTGCAAACTTCATCGTATTTTGTGATGAGGTCATTTACTTTATCGCTTAGTGTGGTTAAGATCGCATTATCTTCAAACATAAAGGTTCCTTTAAAATAATAATTAATGCCGTATTCTAACACGCAGAGGCTAAATTCTTTTTAAAATTCTCATTTGACAAAGCACTATCTTTGCTATAAAATTCGCCCAAATTTAAAGGTAGTTAATGAGTAAATTTGAAATTTCATCTAAATTTAGCCCAAGCAGTGATCAAGCAAGAGCGATAAAAGAGATAGTAAAAAGTATAAAATCAGGCAATAAATACCAAACTCTTCTAGGTGTGACAGGATCTGGTAAGACCTTTACTATGGCAAATGTCATACGTGAGCTAAATATGCCAACGCTCATCATGACGCATAATAAATCCTTAGCTGCTCAGCTTTACAGCGAATTTAAGGGCTTTTTCCCAAAAAACCATGTCGAGTACTTCATAAGCTACTACGACTACTATCAGCCAGAGGCCTACATCCCAAGAAGCGACCTATATATAGAAAAGGATAGCTCGGTAAATGAGGAGCTTGAGCGCTTGCGCCTCTCTGCGACGGCTAGTTTGCTAAGCTTTGACGACGTCATCTGTGTCGCCTCAGTCTCTGCAAACTACGGCCTTGGTAATCCAAGCGAGTATAAGGGGATGGTGGCATATCTTAGCGTGGGTGAGAAGATAAGCCAAAGAAAGCTTTTAGAGCAGCTCGTGGATATGGGCTACAAGCGCAATGACAACTACTTTGACAGGGGGGATTTTCGTGTAAATGGCGATGTGGTGGATATTTACCCAGCTTACTACAACGACGAAGCCCTAAGGATCGAGTTTTTTGGCGATGAGATCGATGCGATGTATCATTTTGACGTGCTTGATAACAAGAGACTCAAAGACATCTCTAAATTTACGCTTTATGCGACCAGCCAGTTCATCGTGGGCGCTGATAGGCTAAAGATCGCGATGAAAGAGATCGAAGAGGAGCTTGATGCGCGTTTGAAAGAATTTAACGAGCAGGGCAAGCTAGTCGAGGTGCAGAGGCTAAAGCAAAGGGTTGAGTTTGACCTTGAGATGATGGCAAGCACTGGCATGTGCAAAGGCATCGAAAACTACGCGCGCCACCTAACCGGACAAAAGCCCGGAGAGACGCCGTACTCGATGTTTGACTACTTTGAGATAAGCGGCAAAGACTATCTGGTCATCGTCGATGAGAGCCATGTGAGCTTGCCGCAGTTTAGGGGTATGTACGCGGGTGACAGGAGCCGTAAAGAGGTGCTTGTGGAGTATGGATTTCGCTTGCCATCAGCGCTTGATAATAGGCCGCTTAAATTTGATGAGTTTATAAGCAAAAAGGCGAAATTTCTTTTTGTCTCAGCCACGCCAAACGAGTATGAGCTTGGTATCAGCCAGGGGCACGTCTATGAGCAGATTTTGCGACCTACTGGGCTGCTTGATCCGCTTATCGAGATAAAAGATAGTGACAATCAAGTCGAGGCGCTATTTGACGAGGCAAAGGCGGTCATCGCTAGAGGTGAGCGTGTGTTAGTTACGGTGCTAACTAAGAAGATGGCCGAGGAGCTAAGCCGCTACTACATCGAGCTTGGCATAAAGGTAAAGTATATGCACTCAGACATCGACGCGATCGAGCGAAATGAGATCATTAGGGGGCTTAGAAGCGGCGAATTTGACATGCTAATAGGCATAAATTTGCTCCGTGAGGGGCTTGATCTGCCAGAGGTGAGCCTGATAGCCATAATGGACGCTGATAAAGAGGGCTTTTTGCGCTCGACTACGAGCCTTATACAGACGATGGGGCGTGCGGCTAGAAATGTAAATGGCAAGGTGCTAATGTTTGCCAAAAAGATCACACACTCGATGAAAGAGGCGATCGATACAACGACTGCTAGACGTAAATTTCAAGATGAGTACAACAAAGCTCACGGCATCACACCACACTCTGCAAGTAGAAATATCGAAGAGAGCCTGCATGTCGAAGATGATGGTGAAATTTATAAGCGCGGTAAGAATTTAGAGAAGATGCCAGCTAGCGAGCGAGCCGCGATCGTAAAAGAGCTAAGAAAACAGATGCTTGAAGCGGCGGCGCAACTGGAGTTTGAGAAGGCGGCGGCGCTGAGAGATGAGATAGCAAAGATGAGAAAGTTATAAAAAGGCTCGTCTCTTGCGCGCTTTTAAATGAACTAGAAATTTTCTCCCTTGATGAACTATGTGTTCTATCTTCGGTTGAAAATTTCTTCGTAACATTTAAAATCATCACAAGATACTTTGCCTTGATATTTCAGTAGCCAAATTCAAATTTTTATGTGTCTGGTCTGCGCAAATTTTAACTACGCAACATTTAAATCTGTTACAAAATACTGTTACAAAATACTGCCGCCAAATAAAATTAAATTTTAATGTTTCGCGCATTTAGTATTTTTTATACGCTCCCTTTTTTGCTCATCCGCCTTGTCTGAAACAAAAATTTTCTTGTCTTAATGGCTTAAATTTATTTGTTTTATCTTCGGTTGAAAATTTCTTCGTTTCTGCTTGCAGTTGCGAGCTTGCGAAGCAAAACATTTAAAATCATCACAAGATACTTTGCTTTGATGCTTTGTTGTTAAATTTAAAAATAAAACTACTGCAAAATACTGCTACCAAATGCCATGGTTTGGCTCTTTTGGATTTTTAAATTTAGCTTTGCTTTTATAGAGAAGCAAAAAAACTTATTCTCTTTGACAAGTTTTGTCTAAATTTCAGCTCGTATCAAATTTCGCCTGCTCAACAAAATTTAAAGCCCAAAAAATAAAATTTGCGGCTCGGGGCATTGTCATCTAGTGCCTTTTTTTGGGCAAAAAGCTTGGTAAAAGCCGCAGCATTTCAGGCGTCAAAAAGAGGTGGCCAGATCGCTTACAATATCAGAGACGACGGCAAGACTGTTCTATACGCTGTTAGCAAGCTATTTTTGTAAATTTATATCTTGCTAACTGGCTTTAAGAAGTAGCTAGAAACCGCGCAGATGAGCGAAACTACGGCGATAAAGTAAAACGAGTGCGTTAGGCTAAAGATGTCAGCGATCTTGCCGATGACTGTTGCGAATATACCGCCGATTGTGATGCTAAGCCCAAGCGTTACGCCAGAGGCTAGGCCGATTTGATTTGGCAGATAAAGCTGTGCAAGGGCGATTGAGGGGCTAAAAGATAGGCTGATGCAGGCGCTAACGCACATAGAGGCCGCGAGAAATAGCGCGTAGCTGTCGATAAAGAGCATTAGCACGACTAGCGGCGCGGCTATGCTTAGGCTTATTTTGATGAGCCTAACTAGGCCGTATCTATCAGCTAGTGCTCCACCAAATAGCGTAGAGATCGCACCTGCAGCAAAAAACATACTTAAATTTACATTTGCAGCTTCTTTACTAAGATCAAAAATTTTGATGAGATAGATGCTAAAAAATGCCGCAAAGCCAAAAGCGACGATAGAGCGTGAAAATATACAGACACAAAGCCTCAAAAATGCGCCCAGATCGTCTTTTAGAGCGCTTGTTTTTTGTGAAATTTGCTTTTTGTGATTGTCTTCTAGCGCTTTTATAAATTTGCCCTTTTTAAGGTATAAAAGTGTTAGAAAAATTTGAGGGATGATGAAAATTAAGGTCCCTTTTAGGCCAAAATTCCCCACAAAAACGGCAACTAAAATGGGTCCAACTGCAAAGCCGATATTACCACCAAAAGAAAATATGCTTATGCTTTTGGCTCTATTTTTGGCGTTTGAGGCGTAGTTTACGATCCTTGCGGCGCTTGGGTGAAAGAGCGCGGCGCCGATACCGCTTATCATCACGCAAACTAGGATGATGTAGTAGTTTGTGACAAAGCCAGTTAGGCTCATGCCCCCGCCCGCAAGCAGTAGCCCAAGCGGGATGACGTAGGGCAGCTCTTTTTTGTCGCTTAGGCGGCCGATAAGCGGCTGGATGAGCGAGCTTGCTAAATTTGTGGCGGTCACGAGCGAGGCGGCTGTGGCATAGTCGTAGTGGTAGCTCGCGATGAAAAATGGCAGCATCGCACCAAGCGCACTTTGGTTTATGTCGCTACAAAAGTGCCCAAGCCCCATTAGATACTTTAAATTTTCCGCCTTTTTCATCTAAAATAGCCCTTTTAAAAGCCCCTTTAAATTTTGCTTTTCGCTGTTTGCGCCTTCATCATCTTTGCCAAGCTTTTTATCTAAAAATCTACCTATCTCTTTTTTGACCTTATTTTCGAGATATTGCGATCTGACGTCATATTTTAGCTTGTCTGTCGTGCCTGAGATTTGCACGTTTAGATCGGTCTTTTCGAGCCTGCAAACAAGCGGCGCGTTAAGCATTTTTGTCGCGGTATTATAAGTGCCGTTTGCAACCTTTATGTCGCTCTTTGGCGAGCTTAAATTTACGTTAAAAATGACGTTGTCGCCCTTTATATCGCCGTAAATTTTGCCGTCTTTGTAAATTTCTTTTGTGATGTCCTTGCCGGTGAAGGTTTTTATATTGTTTGTGAGATTTGTGCTGGCTAGGTGACCCTCTTTTAGCAAGATATCAAATTTACCGAGCTTTTGCTTTGTTTCGTAGTCAAATTTAGCATCGCCGTTGCCATCATAAAGATGATCTAACCCCAAAGTTTGCGTTAGCCCCTTGACTTCGAAGTTTTTTAGCACCGCATCAAGCGCGCCACCTTTGTAGTTTGCCTCTAGTTTGCCTTTAAATAGATCATCTGAAGTGGCTTTTACGCTTAGATCATCCACTTTGCCATTTGCTGTTACTAGGGCTGCAAATTTACCGTGAAGCTCGCGTCCAGCTAAAAATGCAAGCTTATTTAACTCCGAAACTACCGCTTGAAGCTTTAAGTTTAGCGTGCTTTTGCCCACGTCAAAACTGCCATCTATGCCCTTTATATCAGCAAGCGAGCTAAGAAAGTCGCCACTAAATTTTGCCATTTCGCCTTTATAGTCTAGGCTCAAATTTGAGCTAAATTTCTCGTTTTCAGGGAATTTTTTATCAAGCATTTTGCTAAGCGCTGCGGCGTTAAATTTGCCATCATTTAAAGCGATCGTTGCGGTGACGCTTGGGCTTTTGCTAAAGATACTTTGCCCCTTTGCCTGGACATTTGCCTTAGCATTTGCCAGCCTGTCGTTGCCGCTAAGTGCTAAAATTTCTCCTAGCTGCGCCTCTTTTAGGCTAAGATCAAGATTTTCATTTTTTATGGTGGCGTTTAGCTTGCCAGCAAAGGCATCGCCGCCTAAATTTAGCTCATCTATCTTGCTTGCTTTAACCTTCACATCGCCTGCAAGCGCCATCTTTGAGCCCACCTCAAAGCCACTAACCGCTTTAAATTTCTCAGGGTCGCTAATGAGCAGGGCAAATTTGCTAAAAATTTGGCTGTTTTTTAGGTCAAAAATGCCCCTTACATCCTTTAGCTCGCCAAGGTCGCTAAGCATGTTTGCGTCAAAATTTACAAGTTCATTTTTTGCTGTGGCGCCACCTTTTAGCTCAAATTTAGCTGCATTTTTAAGCTTTGCAAGACCATTATCTATAAGACCGTTTTTTATCTCAAATTTAGCTTCGCCTGCAAGCTTTTTTAGCTCGTCAAAGCCGCTAAAATTTGCGTTTAAATTTATCTGCCCGTCTGCGTAGCTAGGCTGCAAAGCAAGCGCTAGAAGCTCTTTTAGCTTTATGCTAGTTGCATTTAGGGCTAAGTTTTTGCTATCAAAATTTGCATTTATCTTGCCACCAAGCCCGTTTATCTCAGCTTTTAGGTTTTTAAGAGCATTTTCATGCATTGTAATTTCGCCGTTTGCATCCACCGCGCCACTTAGTTGCTCGCCTAAGAGCTTGCCAAAAAGGGCAAGATCAGGCACGTTTAGCAAAAAGTCGCTCTTTAAATTTTTACTAGATAGATCATAGGTCGTCTCATTTGCTTTTAAAGTGGCTTCAGGTGCGATAATAAGGGTTTTAGCGCTCACTTTTTCATTTGCAAATTTAGCATTTACACCGCCTTTAAAGTTTATATCTTTTGCTAAATTTAGCCCAAATTCGTTTTTAAGAATTTCTTTGTTTATCGCTGCGTCACTTGCTAAAATTTGAGCGTTTATGATGGGCTCATTTTTCTCATCAACTCCTTGCATATTGCTCGTTAGATCAAGCTTGCCGCTAGCTAAATTTGGCTTTTTGGCAAGAGCTGATATCTCAGAAAGCTCGATGTTTTTAGCGTCAAGATTTAGAGCTTTTGGCAGGTAGTCTTTTAAATTTGCGTTTAAATTTATGTTTGAGCCAAGCGCCGTGCCAGTTGCTGTTAGCTTAAAGTCACTAAATTTACCAGCCACGTTTGCTTTAAGCGCGACGTCCTTTTTTAGACCAAGCTCGTTAGCCTTTGCCTTGTCAGCGCTTATATCTATGTTTAAGTTCATACTTTGAGCAAGCAAGGAAAGCTCGCCATTTGCCTTTAAATTTATGGCATCCATCACGGTTGCTTCTAAATTTAAGGTGCTAAGCCCAAGGCTAAACTCTTTAAATTTGACATAGATACCACGAGCTAGTGCCTCTTTTTCTATTTTGCTGGCTATAAATTTATTGCCAAAAGAGCTAAAGATAAAGCCAAAAATGCAAGCTACTATGAGTACAAGCGCGCCAACTATATAAGCTACTTTTTTCATAAAATTCCTTTATATTAGTTTTACATATCATAAAACTTTAGTCACTTAGACTAAAGTTTTTAATAAAATTCACTATAAATTATTGACTTTTTCAGAAAAAAATGCTAGGATTTCATCACTCAAAAATAAAGAGTGCTAAAAAAGACAATTAAACTAAAAGGATGAACAATGAACTTTCAACCATTAGGCAAGCGTGTCCTAGTCGAACGCGTAGAAGAGACAAAGACGACAGCTTCGGGCATCATTATACCTGATAACGCAAAAGAAAAACCTTTAAGCGGCGAGGTAAAAGCAGTTGGTGCTGAAGCTGAGGGCGTAAAAGTTGGCGAAAAAGTAGTATTTGCTAAATACGCTGGCACTGAGGTGAATTTAGATGATAAAACATATCTTGTTTTAAACATCGACGACATTTTAGGCGTGATTAAATAATTTAAAAAGGAAAGACAATGGCAAAAGAAATTTTTTACTCTGATGATGCAAGAAACCGCCTATACGAGGGCGTAAAAAAACTAAATGACGCTGTAAAAGTGACAATGGGACCAAGAGGCAGAAACGTCCTTATCCAAAAGAGCTTTGGCGCTCCAAACATCACAAAAGACGGCGTTAGCGTGGCTAAAGAGGTTGAGCTAAAAGATACTATCGAAAACATGGGTGCAAGCCTAGTTAGAGAAGTAGCAAGCAAGACAAACGACCAAGCAGGTGACGGCACTACAACAGCGACTGTGCTAGCTCACGCGATATTTAAAGAGGGTCTTAGAAACGTAACTGCTGGCGCAAATCCTATCGAAGTAAAACGCGGCATGGATAAAGAAGTAGCAGCTCTTATAGATGCACTAAAAAACATCTCTAAAAAAGTTTCTGGCTCAAAAGAGATCGCTCAGATCGCTACTATCTCTGCAAACTCAGACGAGAGCATCGGCAAGCTTATCGCTGATGCGATGGAGAAAGTCGGCAAAGATGGCGTCATAACAGTAGAAGAGGCAAAGTCTATCCAAGACGAGCTAAGCGTCGTTGAGGGTATGCAGTTTGACCGCGGATATCTAAGCCCATACTTCATCACAAACCCTGAAAAGATGCAAGTTGAACTAAGCAATCCATTTATATTACTATTTGACAAGAAGATCACAAATTTAAAAGACCTGCTTCCAGTGCTTGAGCAAGTACAAAAGAGTGGCAAACCACTTCTAATCATCGCTGAAGATATCGAGGGCGAGGCACTTGCAACACTTGTTGTAAATAAACTTCGTGGTGTGCTAAACATCTCAGCTGTTAAAGCTCCTGGTTTTGGCGACAGAAGAAAAGCAATGCTTGAAGATATCGCTATCTTAACAGGTGGCGAGGTTATCAGCGAAGAGCTAGGCAGAACACTTGAGAGTGCTACTATAAACGATCTTGGACAAGCTTCAAGCGTAGTTATCGACAAAGATAACACTACTATCGTAAATGGCGCAGGCGAGAAGTCAGCGATCGACGCTAGAATAACTCAAATAAAAGCGCAAATCGCAGAGACTACAAGCGACTACGACAAAGAAAAACTTCAAGAGCGCCTTGCAAAACTAAGCGGTGGCGTGGCGGTTATAAAAGTAGGTGCTGCGACTGAGACAGAGATGAAAGAGAAAAAAGACCGCGTAGATGACGCTCTAAGCGCTACTCGTGCAGCTGTTGAAGAGGGCATCGTAGTGGGTGGCGGTTCAGCTCTTATCCTTGCTTCAAAGAGTGTAAATTTAAATTTACAAGGTGACGAGGCAATCGGTGCTGAGATCGTTAGAAGAGCGCTTCGTGCTCCACTTCGCCAAATCGCTGAGAACGCTGGCTTTGACGCTGGTGTGGTAGCAAACGCAGTTGAGACAAGCAAAGATGCAAATTTTGGCTTTAACGCTGCAACTGGCGAGTATGTAGATATGTTTGAAGCTGGCATTATCGATCCAGTTAAAGTTGAGAGAGTTGCGCTTCAAAACGCTGTTAGCGTGGCTAGCTTGCTACTAACGACTGAGGCAACTATCAGCGAGATAAAAGAAGAAAAAGCAATGCCTGCAATGCCTGACATGGGCGGAATGGGTGGCATGGGCGGCATGATGTAGCAGCCCCTTTCGAGCTAGAGCCTTTTCTAGCTCGAATTTATATTTTAACCTCACTAAATTTATAAAATTATTTACTCCTTTTTAAATTTATTCTTGTATCATTTTTGCATTCTTTTAGGGAGAATTTACAATGAAATATGATGAAATTTTTAGAGAATACGACATCCGCGGCATTTTTGAAAAAGACTTGACAGAGGACAGCGTCAAGGCTATAGGACTTGCTTTGGGTAAGAAATTTAACGAATTTGGCGTGAAAACTTTAAGTGTTGGCTTTGACGCAAGACTAAGCGCTAGCACGCTTTTTAGGTATCTGCTAAGCGGCCTAAACAAGGCTGGTGGCTTTAAAATTTACAACATCGGCTTACTTCCAACTCCTGTTGGCTACTTTAGCGTTTATGCTGATTATTTTGACGCAAACATCATGATCACGGGCTCTCATAACCCAAAAGATTATAACGGCTTTAAGATCACTATCAAAAAGGATAGTTTTTTTGGCAAAGATTTGCAAATTTTAAAAGATAAGGTGAACGAGATAATCGCCTCTGGTGAGCAAATAGCAGACGATGAGAGCTGTGAGAAATTTAATATCTTAGAAAAATACGTTGAGTTTTTTGTAAAAGAATTTAGCGAGCTTAAAAATTTCAAAAAGCCTTTTGTCATCGACTGCGCAAATGGCGCTGTTGGCGTGAGCTTGGTGCCTATCGTCAAAGCGCTTGGACTAAATGCGAAAATTTTATATGAAGATCCAGATGGAAATTTCCCAAATCACCACCCAGACCCAAGCGAAAAAGAGAATTTAAAAGAGATATTTTCGCTCATCGAAAAGAAAGAATTTGACCTTGGATTTGGCTTTGACGGAGATGGCGACAGGATCGCCGTGATAACGCCAAAAAGAGATATAAAAGGCGATGAGCTAGCATATCTTTATGCGCTAAATATGGATCATCCAAAGGTGCTTGGCGAGGTAAAATGCTCACAAAATATGTATGATGAGATCGCCAAGATCGGCGAAGTTTTTATGGGTAAGACTGGGCATAGCAACATCAAAAAAATGATGAAAGAGCTAAACGTAGATCTCGCGGCTGAAGTGAGCGGTCATATCTTCTTTAAAGAGCGATACTTTGGCTTTGATGATGCGCTTTATGCGATGATGAGGGTGCTTGAGCTAGTTCATAAGGGCTTTGATCTTGACGGCGAGCTTGATAAGATGCCACTTGTCTTTAGCACCGATGAGATCAAGATAAAGACGACTGATGAGGCCAAATTTAAGATAGTTGCTAAGCTAAAAGAGTGCGTGAAAAACGAGGGTTGCGACCTGCCAAAGATAAAAAATATCATCGACATTGATGGCATAAGAATTCAGTTTGAAAATGGCTGGGCACTGGTGCGTGCGTCAAACACAACACCAGTTATTGTTACTAGATTTGAAGCTAAAAGCAAGGAATTTCTAGAAGAGATCGAGCAAAAAGTGACAAATTCGCTAAAGAGCTTAATGTAACCTGTAAAGAGCATTTTGGGCTAAATTTACTCCAAAATGCTTTTTAAAATTTTTATTTAAATATTCAAAAACTAAGGTTTTCTTTCTTGCGGATTTTTCTCTGCATACATGCTTCGTAGTATTAAATTTATCAAATATATAGAATTTAAAATCAGCAAATAGTCTATCGGTATCGGCGTTTTTCAAAAAGAGTTCATTGCACTATAGGCTTATTTTGCTCGTTTAGCGCTCAGGTATGCAAAACTACTTCATTATGGATTTTAAAGCAGTCCATTTTGCTGACAAAAAATTTAGAAACATTATTATAAAACCTACCCAACAGCTTGCTGCCAAGAATTACAAAACTACCGTCATGGATTTTATTAAAATACCACTTACAGCCAAAAACTTCACGAATATATTTGTTAAATTTAAAAAAGAGAGATGGCGTAAAGATTACGCCATTAAATTTATAGTTTGCCGCCTTCGACGACTAGAGATTCAGGATTGACACTGTCACCATAGATCGGTTTTAGTGTTGCGTCATAGTCTTTGTGGAAGAAATTTTCTTTTCCAAGCTCGATGATCTCGTTATTTAGCCACTCAAGCAAGACTTTGTTGCCCTTTTTGACAGCTGGAGCTATCACATCCACATCGCCAAGCGCCTCAACGCCAACGACAAAGCCAGGAGTCTCTTTCGCCCAGGCAAAAAGTAGGGCGTTATCATGCGCTAGAGCTGCACCCCTTTTATCAACCAAAGCTGCGAAAGTTTCGGTGTTTTGATCATACTTTAAAAGCTTGATATCAGGATAATTTTTTGTAAAAAATGCGTCCGCTGTTGTGCCTTTATTGACGATCAAGGTTTTATCTTTTAGCTCATCAACGCTCTTTATCACAGCGCCCTCAGGGCTAACGATGCCAAGTGAAACTTTCATATATGGAAGCGCAAAATCAACAACTTGTGCGCGCTCAGGCGTCTTTGTAAAATTTGCAAGCGTGATATCGACCTTGTCAGCTGTGAGCACTTCGACCCTGCCAGCAGCCTCGACTAGCTCAAATTTGACCTTGCTCTCATCGCCAAGCAAGTCTTTTGCGATGCGTTTTGCAAAATAGATGTCATAACCTTGGTTTTTGCCGTCTTTATCGACGTAGCCAAATGGCGGTTTGTCGCTAAAAACGCCTATCCTTATATATCCACGCTCTTTGATCTTTGCGATCGTATCAGCTTGGTTTGAAGCGGCTGCTTTGTCCGCACCTTTGTCATCACCACAACCCGTTAGAAAGACGGTAGCGACTAATGCTAATAAGAAAAATTTAAATTTTCTCACTCTTTCTCCTTTGAAAAATTTAGTAAATAAGAGCGACCAAATCTCGCTCTAAACGCATTTTGAAAAAACGGCAAATTATCTCTTATTTTTTCTAAAACGAGAATAAATTTAGAAATTTCTTTGCTCGCTCACTCTTTGGATTAGTAAAAAACTCCTCTGGCTCGCTGATCTCTACGATCGCTCCAGCGTCCATAAATACGATCTTATTTGCAACCGCTCTTGCAAAGCTCATCTCGTGAGTGACTATTAGCATCGTCATGCCATCTTTAGCTAAATTTAGTATCACATCAAGCACTTCTCTAACGATCTCTGGATCAAGTGCAGCTGTAACTTCGTCAAATAGCATGATCTCAGGGTTTAAACAAAGGCTTCTAACGATGGCTATGCGCTGCTTTTGACCGCCGCTTAGCTCCTTTGGATAGGCAAATTTCTTATCAAGTAGCCCAACCTTGCTTAGCCACATATCAGCCGTCTTTTCAGCCTCGGCCCTATCTCTTTTTTGCACTTTTAAAGGCCCAAGAAGGACGTTTTCTATGACGTTCATATGATCAAACAGCTCGTAGCTTTGAAAGACCATGCCGACCTTTTGGCGGATCCTTTGCCACTCTTTAAATTTAGCATCTATCACTTCGCCATCTATGACGATCTCGCCGCTTGCTATGCTCTCAAGGCCGTTTATGCACCTAAGAGTTGTGCTCTTACCACAGCCTGATGGTCCAAGAAGCACGACCACTTCGCCACTTTTTACCTCTAAGCTTATATCTTTTAAGGCGTGAAGCTCTCCATAAAATTTGTTTATTTTTTTAAGTTCTAAGATATTTTCGCTCATTTTAGCTCCATTTTTCTTCTAGTTTTTTTGATAGTTTTGAGACTGGATAGCAGATCGCAAAATATAAAAAGAATATGAGCGTGTATATCCAAAATGGCGCCATAGGATTTGTAAATACATTTCGCTCGATGATCTGCTGGCCGACTTTGACTACTTCTACAACGCCGATTAGAACGACGATAGAGGTCGTTTTTATCATACGGCTTAGTAAATTTACAGCTCCAGGCACCAGCCTTCTAGTAGCAAGCGGGATGATGACATAAAAGTAAATTTGAAATTTGCTAAGTCCAAGTGAGGCGGCTGACTCAAACTGGTGTCTTGGTATCGAGGTGATAGCGCCGCGCACGATATCCATCATCTCAAAAACGCCCCAAAGGCTAAAGACGATGAGTGAGGCGGTAAATGCTGAGATATGGATATCAAAAGCCTTGCTAACGCCAAAGTAAAATAAAAATAGCCAGACGATCTGAGGCATGATACGAACGATCTCGAGGCAAATTTTTAAAATAAAATATATAAATTTATTTTTCATGCTCATCAAAACGCCAAGTATAAGGCCGCCGATAATGGAGATGACGATAGAAATAAGCGAAATTTCGGTGCTTACCACAAGACCTTCAAGCAGCCTTAGTAAATTTTGTGTGTCAAATAATATACTAACTCCTTGCATTTCTTACCCTTTTTTCGACGTAGCTAAGCGCCAGCGAGACTGGCAAGATGATGACAAGATAGCTAATAACCAGCATAAAAAGCGCCTCATCTGTCTTGTAGTAAAGCCCGATAAGATCCTTTGCGACATAGACTAGATCAGCAAGGGCTACGATGCTAACGATGCTTGTCTCTTTTAGTAAAAATATGACGTTTGCGCTGATGCTTGGCAGTGCCACGCTAAAGGCTTGTGGCAAGATGACATATCTTAGGAGTTGATTTTTACTAAGCGCGATACTAAGTCCTGCTTCTATCTGCGATCTTCTAACCGCCTCAAAGCCAAGTCTAAAGCTTTCGCTCATATAACTGCCACCAAGAAAGCTAAGCCCAGCGACCGCACAGGCAAAGCCGCTCATCGACACTCCAAGCTTTGGCAAGCCGTAGTATAAAAAGAATAGCTGGATGAGAAGTGGCGTGTTTCTTGAGAGTTCGACGTAGCAATCAACTAGTTTTGAGAGAAATTTTAGCTTGTAAAATTTCACAGCCATGCAAAAAATGCCTATCAAAATAGAAAAAACGATCCCTAAAAAGGCAATTTCGATCGTAAGCACGCCAGCCTTTACAAAGAGTGGGTAAAATTTCTCAATAAACTCAAAATCCATAAACTTTAATCCAATCTGAAAAATGGAGTTATTTTATCCCATAATCATAAATTTAAAACTAATTAGATATGATCACGCTTTAAATTTAAGCTTACAAAAAGGATAAAATTTGATCGATCTTTTTCAGGTCATCGGCTTTTTAGGGATGATTTGCATCGTGATGGGCTACTTTTTACTTCAGATCGGCCGCCTAAATAGCCGTGATCTAGCCTATCAGATAATAAATTTAGCAGGTGCGGTGCTGCTCATCATTTCGCTTTTTGTGCACTTTAACCTCGGCTCATTTTTGATAGAGGTCTTTTGGATAATCATTACGATATATGGAATTTATAAAATTTACAAGGAGAGAGCGTGAGAGCGTATGCAGAATGGGAAGAGCAGGAACTTTTGTTTTTATCGCTGCCACATAGTAAGAGCGACTGGGAGCCTTATTTAGAGGAGATTTTAGCTAGTTATGAAGAGCTTGTGGCTGCTGTTACGCCCTATGAAAAGGTGGTGCTCATCTGCCCTGATGAGGCAAATTTCACTAGGTTTAAGAAATTTAAAAATGTTGAGTTTGTAAAGCTTGAGACTGATGATACTTGGATCAGAGACTACGGTATGATCGACGTTTGCGCCGAAGATGGCATAAAGAGCTACGACTTTAAATTTAACGCTTGGGGTGGTAAATTTAAGAGCTCAAAAGATGATGCGATAAATTTAGAGCTAGCTAAAATTTATAAAACTAAGCTTGAGCCTGTTGATATGATACTAGAGGGCGGAAGTGTTGAATTTAACGGAGATGGCGTGCTTTTAACCACCTCAAAATGCCTACTAAATGAAAATAGAAACAAAGCACTTAGCAAAGAGCAGATCGAAGAAAAACTAAAAAATTTATTTGGCTTAAAGCGTATCATCTGGCTTGAAAATGGCTTTATAAAAGGCGATGACACAGATAGTCACATCGACACTTTAGCGCGCTTTATCACGCCTGATACGATAGCTTACGCAGCTTGCGAAGATGAGAGTGATGAGCACTTTGATGAGCTTAAAAAGATGGAGGATGAGCTTAAAAAAACTGGCTTTAAGCTACTTGCTCTGCCACTACCTAAGCCTAAATTTTATGAGGGTAAAAGGCTTGGCTGCACCTATGCAAATTTTATCTTTATAAATGGTGCGCTAATCGTGCCAACATATAATGACGAAAACGATGAAAAGGTACTAAATTTACTTGCCAAGGCACTGCCAGATAGAAAAGTTATCGGTGTAAATTCGCTAGTTTTTGTCCGTCAAAATGGCTCGCTTCACTGCTCAAGCCAAAATAGATACAAAAGGTCTTAATCTTGTCAAGTCCGTTTGATTATGAGTTTAACCGCATAAATAAGCAGGAGTGCACGCAGGGCGAAAATAAGGCTGTTATCGCAGCTGGAGCTTGCGCCTTTTTGCTCGCACTTGTGAAATTTACAGCTGGACTTTTTAGTGGCTCGGTCGCTGTGCTTGGCTCGGCGATTGATTCAATGCTTGATTTTATCGTTTCGCTTTTAAATTTATTTGCGCTTAGAAAGTCAAGAAAGCAAGCCGATGAGAGATTTAACTTTGGCTACACAAAGCTAGAGGCGTTAGCAGCGCTATTTGAGTGCGTCATCATCGTGCTGGCTGCTGGATATATATTTTATGAGAGTGTTAAGAAATTTAGCGAGCCAAATTTAGAGATAGACCTTGGCTTAAGCCTTGGTGTGATGATATTTTCGGTTGTGGTGACGCTATGTTTGGTGCTATTTTTAAACCAAATTTCTAAAAAAAGTGGCAACCTTATCATTAAAGCAGACGCGCTGCACTATAAGATCGACCTTTTTAGCAACCTTGCAGTCATCATCTCGCTGCTTATCATTAAATTTAGCGGATTTGTGATGATAGATGCGATCTTTGGCATTGTAATAAGTGGCTACATCGCTCAAAGCGCCATAAGTCTTGGCAAAGACGCCTTTGGTGTCTTGCTAGATCACGCAGCAAGCCCCAAGATCACAGCTGAGATCATCAAGATGATAAAGGCAAAGCAGAGGATTTCAGACTTTCACTACCTAAACACAAGACAGAGCGCAAATACCATATTTTTAACGCTGCATTTAGTTTTTGACAAAGATATCTCGCTTTACGACGCGCACGAGGTGGCCGAATCGCTTGAAGCTGAGATAAGAGAGAAATTTAAGGATTTTTCGTGGCAGATAACCACGCATTTAGACCCATATAACGACAAAGAAGGGAGATGAGATGAAAGTAGCACTACTTCAACAAGAATTTAAAGGGACAAAAGAAGCGACCATTGCAAAGACGCTTGAGCTAATAGCTGAGGCGAAAAAGGGAGGTGCTGATCTCGTGGTCTGTCAAGAGCTGCACCAGACGCAGTACTTTTGCCAAAGCGAGGATACAAATTTCTTTGATCACGCAAACGACTGGCAAGAAGATGTCGCTTTTTGGGGCAGGGTGGCAAAAGAAAATGGCGTGGTTTTAGTCACTTCGCTTTTTGAAAAGAGGGCTGACGGACTTTATCACAACACCGCCTTTGTCTTCGAGTGCGACGGTAGCGTGGCTGGCAAATACCGAAAAATGCACATCCCTGATGACCCTGGATTTTACGAGAAATTTTACTTCACGCCTGGTGACATTGGCTTTGAGCCTATTGAAACTAGCCTTGGCAAGCTTGGCGTTTTGGTTTGCTGGGATCAGTGGTATCCAGAGGCAGCAAGGCTAATGGCACTAAAAGGGGCAAAAATTCTCATCTATCCAACGGCTATTGGCTGGTTTGAGGGCGATAGTGACGATGAAAAGTCAAGACAGCTTGAAGCGTGGGTGGCAGTGCAAAGAGGCCACAGCGTGGCAAATGGCCTGCCAGTTGTTGCTGTAAATCGTGTGGGCTTTGAAAAAGATGATAGCGGCGTGATGGATGGGATAAAATTTTGGGGAAATAGCTTTGTTTTTGGGCCACAAGGCGAGCAGCTTTTCCGCGCAAATAGCACAGATGAGCTTTGCAAGATCGTTGAGATAGACATGAAAAGAAGCGAAGAAGTGCGCAGAATTTGGCCATTTTTAAGAGACCGCAGGATCGATGCCTACGCAAATATCACAAAAAGATTTATCGACTAAATTTAGAGCTAGAATTTCTAGCTCTTAAAATTTAGAATGCTCGTAAAAGAAATATAAATTTATTCTTAAGAAAATATTTTTTTAAGCCTTGATTGTGTAGAATAGTTGCAACTTTACCAAAATGGCATAAAAATATCATATCAAAAAGATACAAAGCTAAATTTATAGAATAAAATAGCCTTAAATTTTTTGAAAGGATTTTAGATGAAAACTACTTCTTTGGCACTTGCTGGATTGCTTTTGGCAACAACACTTTCAGCAAAAGAATTTATCAGTATCGGCACTGGCGGCATGACAGGTACATACTATCCGATAGGTGGAGCGATCTGCCGCTTGGCAAATAAAAATACAGATGTAAAATGCTCTGTTCAATCAACTGGCGGCTCTGTTTATAACGTAAATAACGTCCTTAAAAAAGAGCTCACATTTGGCTTTGTTCAAAGTGACGTCGTCTATGATAAATTTAACGGCACTGGCAAATTTGACGGAGCAAAAGATGAAAATTTACGCTCAGTAGTTGCGATCTATCCAGAGCTTCTTGCATTCGTTGTAGCAAAAGATAGCGGTCTAACAAGCGATCTCTCTTCATTTGCAGGTAAAAAATACAACGTCGGCAACCCAGGCAGCGGTAACGAAGTGAGCACACTTGAGGTTTTTAAAGCAAAAGGCTTTGACGTTTCAAAACTAGGATACCGCGGCGTTTTAACAGTTGGCGAATGCCCACATGCACTAAAAGATAAAAAGATAGATGGATATAGCTTTGTCGTTGGTCACCCAACTGCAAACATCACTGATGCTGCGACATCTTTGCCTATTGATATCCTAAACATCGAAGGCAGCGAGATCGATAACCTTCTTAAAGAAAAACCATACTTTGCAAAAGGTGTGATCCCAAAAGGCTCATATGATGGCGTCGATCACGATGTAAATACTATCGGCGTAAAAGCTGTTTTAGTAACTAGCAAAGATACAAAAGACGAGGCTGTAAAAGCTGTGATAAAAGCTATCTTAGATAACTTTGATGAGTATAAAACTCTTCACCCGGCACTAAAATCAGTTAAAAAAGAAGATCTCGTCCAAGGTCTTTCAGCTCCGCTTCACCCAGCTGCAGAGGCTGCATTTAAAGAGGCTGGCATCTTAAAATAGTCCATTTCCAGGGGCTTTTGCCTCTGGATAAAATTTAAATATGCAAATTTCTTCTAAATTTATATATTTAAATTTTAAAGGAGAAAGATGAACGAAGTTAATGACAACGAAGAACAATTTGTCGAGGTAAAGACAAGGGAGATAAATAGCAATATTTACAACTATTTCATCGCATTTGCGTGTTTCTCTTGGTCAGTTTTTCAGCTTTATATAGCGTATTTCCCACTAAATACTAACATTTCGCGCTCAGTGCACCTAGCTTTTGCGGTTGGGCTTGTATTTTTGCTCTATCCAGTCACTTTTCATAAAAAGGCTCACTCAAGTTTGCCATTTTACGACCTAGTTTTTTGCGTGGTAGGCGTTGTTGCCGTGCTTTATCCAGCGGTTTATTTTTACGAGCTAGCTGATAGGACAGGGGATTATATCACTCAAGATATTGTCATATCGTTTTTAGCGATCATTGTCTTGCTTGAAGCTGGCAGACGTGTCATGGGGCCAGCGCTTCCTATCATTTGTATATTATTTTTGATATATGATCACTTTGGCCCTTATATGCCAGACATCATCGCTCACCAAGGCGCTAGCTTTGAAAAGATCGCAGGTCACATGTTTTTGACAACAGAGGGCGTTTTTGGCGTGCCTATTGGCGTTAGCGTTAGTTTTATCTACCTTTTTGTTCTTTTTGGTTCATTGTTAGAGCGAGCAGGCGCTGGACAATACTTTATAAATTTAGCCTTCTCACTTCTTGGTAAATATAGAGGTGGCCCAGCCAAGGCTTCAGTCATCGCAAGTGGCCTAACCGGCATGGTCTCAGGTAGCTCAACAGCAAACGTCGTAACCGTTGGTACATTTACCATACCGCTTATGAAAAAAGCTGGCCTTTCACGCACAAAAGCTGGAGCCATTGAGGTCGCAGCTGGCGTAAATGGACAGCTCATGCCACCTATCATGGGTGCGGCTGCTTTTATCATCGCTGAGTTTTTGGGTATGACATATACAAATGTTATGATGGCAGCGGTCATCCCAGCATTTGCTTGTTATTTGTCATTATTTTTCATCGTGCATTTAGAGAGTGTCAAGCTTGGACTAAAAGGCATAAATCAGAGCGAATTTCACTCAAGATTTAAAATTTTTGTAAGTGGTCTTCACTATATAACGCCTATTTTGATCCTGCTTTACACGCTTTTAATAGCAAAAGAGTCAGCTATAGCTGCAGCGTTTAATGCTATTGGATTTTTATTTTTGATAATGATCTTTCAAGAGCCAACTAAAAAGCTAGCTTCAGGCGAAAAAGTGGGGCTAAGCGACGTGCTTCTTGGCTTTGAGGATATATTTTGGGCGATGGTCGCAGCTGCAAAGAGCATGACTACAATAGCCATCGCAACAGCGCTTGCTGGCATCATCGTGGGCTCTATCTCGCTTACTGGCCTTGGTCAGGTGCTCTCTGATCTAGTCGAGCTTTTAGCAGGCGATAACATCATGATGATCCTAGTTTTAACAGCTCTTATGTCGCTCATTCTTGGCATGGGTCTTCCAACGACAGCAAACTACATCGTCGTCTCAAGCCTTGTTGCGCCAGTTATCTTGTTTTTGGCGCATAAAAATGGCTTTTTGATCCCTGCCATCGCTGTGCATCTTTTTGTATTTTACTTTGGAATTTTAGCTGATGACACGCCACCAGTTGGCATCGCAGCCTACGCAGCAGCGGGCATTGCCAAAGCAAATCCAATAACTGTTGGCGTTCAAGGATTCTTTTACGATCTAAGAACGGCGATCTTGCCATTTGCCTTTTTCTTTAACAACAAACTTATGCTAATTGAAAGCATAAACACGAGTGATCCGCTTGATTCAAAAGGGATAGTCTGGATGAGCAACCCACTTGAAATTTTACTTGTTTTTGGTATGGCGATCGTGGGGATGTTTGCCTTTTCAAGCTTGCTTCAAGGTTACTACGTCACTAAGCTTAGGATTTGGGAGAGGGCGCTACTTATCCCAGTCGTGCCTCTAGCTCTTGTGCCAAACATCTGCGTGAAATTTGGCCTAATGCCAAATGAATTTGTCGCTTACATTGTGGCTGCAGGGCTTTATGGCTTTGTCTTTATGACTCAGTGGGGCATAAAAGATAAACCGCTTGATCAAATAAGAGCGATTTAACATTAGGCAAGAGCTCTCTTGCCTAAACTTTTAAATTTATTTATAAATTTTTTATTGATTTTGTAAAAAGTGAGAATTTAGGCTTATAAAGCCTAAAGATCAAAGTTGTTTTGAGCGTTTTAGATCGCCTGCAAACTCGCAAGACATCTTATCGCTTAGTTTGCAGCCTTTTACTAAGAAGGTGTAAGCCTCTTTAAATTTCTTAGCTTCTATTAGTATCGAGCCTATCATGCCGCAAGAGTAGCCGTCGTTTTGCTCGCAAGCTTTGTTAAAAAGCTCTCTTGCCTTTTGTGGATCGTTATCTAGATAAATTCCACCAGCTGCTGAGCAACCCTCTTTTTCGCCACCTTGGCAAGCTTTATTGTAAAACTCTAGCGCTTTGCTACTATCTGGCACGTCAGTTTTTCCAAGCTGATAGATCGCACCTGCTTTTGCGCATGATCTTGCGTCATTTGCTGCGCAACCTGCTTCAAATTTAGACAAAGCCTCAGTAAAATTTGAGTCAGCATAAGCTTTCAAGCCATCTTCAAAGTCACCTGCTAGAGCGCAAGCTGCAAGAAGCGAGATAAAAATCATTTTTTTCATAAAATTTTCCTTTTGTAAAGTAATGTGCAATTTTAACATATTAAATTTACACTTACTTGATGAAAAATAATTATGATTTTAAAATTTGCTCTTGCTCTTTGTAATCAGGCATGATGGCTTCTATAAATTTATAAAAACTGCTTTGATGATGCGGATAGAGCAGATGAGTAAGCTCGTGAAGCACGACATATCGCACGGCTGAGAGCGGCTTTTCTATAAGCCTTAGACTTAAGTTTATATAGCCTTTTTTGTGGTTGCAGCTGCCCCAGCGAGTTTTGCTATCTCTTATGACGATGCGACTAACTGGCTTGTTGATATGAGGCTGATAGTAGCTTACAAGCTCCAAAAATATCTCTTTTGCTTTTACTTTTTTAAAGCGCTCAAGTGCCTTTAAATTTGGCGTTATGATAAATTTATCTTCAAAAAATGGCACATTTACGCTCTCATCAAATTTGATCTTATAAATTTGCCCAAGAAATTTCATCTCATCATCTTTTGGCAAATTTAAAAGAGCTTTTTTGTAAGCATTTTCAAGCCAAATTCTGTGTGTCTCTAGAAAGCTAAGAGCCATCTTTTGCGTGCTATAAAATGGCATAGAAAGCGTGATCTTAGCGTCCTTGCCAACTCTTAATCGCATAGCCTTTACATTTGTTTTAAAATTTATTAAAACGCTTAAGCCATAAAATTCTAAAATTAGGCTCTTTTGTCTCAAACTAGGCGTTTTTCTTGCCACTTTTTGCTTCTCCAGCGCCATGTATTTGCAAGGCCTCTTAGCCACTCATCAGCGCAAAATCCTATCCAAACGCCAACGATGCCCCAGCCAAGGTGTATGCCTAAGAAATATCCAAGCGGCAGCGAAAGCCCCCACATAAAGATAAGCCCAGTCGCTAGTGGAAATTTAGCGTCGCCACTTGCACGAAGGGCATTTACGATGACGATGTTAAAGGTTCTGCCAGCTTCTAGCACGATCGAGAGGGTAAAGAGCGGTAGCATTATCTTGCGCAAGCCCTCATCTAAATTTAGCGCGTCCATGATCTTATACTTTAAGGCGTAGGCGATCAAAACGACGACAAGTGTGATAGAAATTCCAAGCCACAAGGCTTTAAAAGTTCTTGTATAGGCCTCGTTAAACTCGCTTGCCCCAACCAAATGCCCCACGATGACCTCGTTTGCCACGCTGATACTTGCTCCACAAAGCAAGATGAGAAGAGTGATCTGAAAGTAGATAGTCTGCACGCTAAGAGTTGCCTCACCCATGCTCGCGATAAAGCCAAATGCGACCATGTATTGCGCCATCCAGAGTAAATTTTCTCCAGCACTTGGCAAGCCAACTGAGAGTATTTTCTTTAAAATTCCAAACGGCACGACAAGCAGTTTGCTAAGATAAATTCTAACTTTTGCCACGCGTATGAGCATGTAAAGTAGGACAAAAACGCCGATAAGCCTACCTACAAATGTCGAGATAGCAACACCTTGCAAGCCTAAATTTGGCAGATCAAACCAGCCAAAAAGGGCGATGGCGTTGCCAAAGATGGTGATGATGTTCATCAAAACTGAAGTTAGCATGACCGCGGTTGCTAGATTATAGACGCGAAGCACCGCAGCTAGCACCATGCCGATGCCATCAAAGAGCAATGCAAAGCCAAGGATGTGAAGGTATGAGAAGCTATCGTTTATGAGATCACTTGGCACGTTTAGTAAATTTAAGATGTTGTAGCCAAAGACGTAGATGATGATGGCTGAGAAGATACCAAAGACCGTATTTGACGTGATACTTGCGTGTATGACGCTTGAGGCTAGCTCGTTTTGCTTTGCTCCAAGAGCTTGTGCGACGACGACTGAGCAGCCCATGCTTAAAAAGTTAAAAATGGTCATAAAAAGATCCATCACTTGATTGCCAGCACCCATAGCGCCAACTAGATGCACGCTCACTTTTGTCACCATGTAGGTGTTTATGATGAGCGTTATAAAGTGCAAAAACATATCTAAAAATATAGGGACGACCAGTTTTTTCATAGAAAGATTCATAAATTTCTCCCTTTTTAAATTTTGGGGCGATTATAGCCAAATTAGGTTTTAGCTCCCTTTTGATATAATCCAAAAAATTTAAAATTTGAGAGAAAAATGGCATTAATCGACCTGATAGACGTAAGTAAAAAATTTGGCGCAAATGAAATTTTAAACAGCGTAAGCCTTAGCGTAAATGAAAATGAAAAGATAGCGATCATCGGTAAAAACGGCAGCGGCAAAAGCACGCTTATGAAGATCATCTCTGGCGAGGTGGTAGCAGATAGCGGCAGACGCATAGTGCAGAGCTTAATAAGCGTCGAGATGCTAGCGCAAAATCCAAATTTTAACGCCACATTTAGCGTAAGAGATGCGCTAAATAACGAGCTAAAAGAGATATTTGACACGATAAGCGAGTATGAAAAGAGCGGCGTCTTGCTAGCAAATGAGCCTGAAAACAAAGAAATTTTAAAAGAGCAAGAGAGACTTTTAAAATTTATAGAGGCAAAAGACGGCTGGAATATCGAGCATAAGATCGAGCGAATTTTGCAAGAATTTAAGCTAAAAGAGTATGAAAATAGACCAATTTGCTCGCTAAGCGGTGGCGAGATCAGGCGTGTGGCACTGGGTGCTCTTATCCTTAAAAAGCCAGATGTGCTTTTGCTTGATGAGCCTACAAACCACCTTGATGTCTATATGGTCAAATTTCTTGAAGATATGCTTAAAAGCTCAAATCAAAGCATAGTTTTTATAAGCCACGATAGGTATTTTATCGATGCTCTCGCTACTAGGTGCGTTGAGGTCGAGGATGCAAGCTTAAAAAATTTCGAGGGCGGATATGCAAACTATCTAACCAAAAAAGAGGAGATTTTAGCAAGCCTTGCAAAGTCGCATGAGACGCTGCTAAAACAGCTAAAGGCCGAAGAGGAGTGGCTAAGGCGCGGCGTAAAAGCTAGACTAAAGCGAAACGAGGGCAGAAAAGAGCGGGTGCTTGCTATGCGCGAGGAGGCTAAGAAAAATCCAGGTGTGATAAGACGAGTGAGGCTAGAGCTTGAGCGTGCTAGTAAAAATTTCAACCAAACGCAGAGCCAAAACCGCAAAAAAATGCTCTTTGAGTTTAAAAATTTAAGCAAGATCATAGACGGCAAGGTGCTTTTTGAGAAATTTGACGCAAGAGTCTTGCAGGGCGAGAGGATCGCCATAGTTGGGCGAAATGGCAGTGGCAAAAGCACGCTGCTTAAAATTTTACTAGGGCTTGAAAAACAAAGTAGTGGCGAGATAAAAAGGGGCGAAGTAAGTATCGGCTACTTTGATCAAGCTAGAAATGTCCTTGATGATGATAAGAGCCTTATAGAGACATTTTGCCCAAATGGCGGTGACCACGTGCTAGTTCGTGGGCGAAATATGCATGTTTATGGCTATCTTAAAAATTTCCTCTTTCCAAAGGAATTTTTAGATAAAAAGATAGGCGTTTTAAGTGGCGGCGAGAAAAACCGCGTGGCACTGGCGATGCTTTTTACTAAAACTTACGACGTGCTGGTGCTTGACGAGCCGACAAACGACCTTGATATCGCAACTATCAACATCTTAGAAGACTACTTGCAAAGCTTTGAGGGGGCTATCTTGCTAGTTAGCCACGATAGATATTTTGTCGATAAGATGGCAAATAAGCTCTGGGCGTTTGAGGGCACAAAGATAAATGTCTTGCACGAAGAGTACAGTGTCTATCTGGAGCTTGAGGATGAGATGAAAGAGCTTGATAAATTTGAAAAAGAGCTCTCAAATAGCCAAAATGAAGCCAAACAAAAGAGTAAATCTGGCGTAAAACTAAGCTACAAGCAAACGCAAATTTTAAACACATATCCAGATAAAATTTCAGCCCTTGAAGCAAGAGTCGCCGAGCTAAATGAGGGGCTTAGCGATCCTAAAATTTATCAAGAAGTGGGGCTTACTAAGCTTTATGAAGAGCTTGAAAAGGCAAAAGCTGAGCTTGAAAGCCTAGAAAATGAGTATTTTGAAGTGCTAGAGATCGCTGAGGAGCTCGAGTAGCTTGAAAAAGATCGGTAGGATAAGCGCACTAAATACGAGAGTTGTTAGGCAAAATTCTGTTGTAAGCCTTAGCATTATCGTTGATAAGATGAGATTTAGTGAGACATTTTCACCTGATATATAAATATGAAGTAGGCGATCTAGTCGAGATAAAATATAAAAAGGTTGGTTTTTTAAATAAGATAGATATTATTAGGCTAATCGCAAAAAGCAGCAAAGAGTCAGGAGTTTTTGCAAGGATTGCAAATTTGATCTTCATGCTTTGTTATTTTTATTTATGCTTTATTGCGTCAGTCTTTATTTATTATGGGGTTACGCTGGAATTTGATATTATTAGGCTTATTATTACATTAGCAGCCGCTTGTTTTCTGTTTTTGATGGGTAAATTTGCATATCTTAAGTTTTTGATTTTTAGATATTTTATATTTGGTTAGGTACTTTAAAATTTAAATTTATGAAAGGTTTTTGCGCCATGATGAGGTCGCTAAATTTATTTGAAACGAGGCTAAAATGCTAAAAAAACATCCACTAATCTCTGTAGTGATCGCCATTGTTGTGATATTTTTTGCTACCTACTTTTTTGTCTTTGGGTTAGTTTCTGTTTTAGATGACGACATTGGCGATAGTAAAGAGTTAAATAATAGCTATTTTTACGTCAAAGATGACAAGGTCTATGCTATGGTGCCAAGCGGCGGTAAATTTGAGCTAATAGGCGTGAGGGCCAGCAAATTTAGATACATTGACACCGGCAAATACGACAACAGAAACGTTGGCGCTAGTGATAAGGCGGTATATTGTGGCAACCTCGTGATGAGTGGGCTTGATCCAAATGGCGTTAGGGCGCTTGGCAATGGCTATTTTGGCGATGGCAAGATAACATATTTTTGTGATAGCGAAAGCGAGACAAACCTCGAAATATCCGCACTTAAAGAGTTTTGGGATATCTTCTCACATAAAATGTTTAAAACCCCAAAAGCGCAAACTCATATCTATAAATTTAGGCAGGTTGATAACGCTAATTTAGCTGCGATCTTGGGCTTTGGCTATGCAAGCGACGGAGTAAAGGTCTATCATGATGGCAAAGAGCTAGAGGGCGCAAATGCCAGCAAAATGCGATACATCGAGCAGGCATCTGGCAGAAAGAGCATACATTTTACGACTGACGGAGAAAATGTCTATTATGACAGCACAAAACTAGGGATCAAATTTAGCCCGCAAATGCGTGATATCGGCGAGATATGGCGCATTCACTATCTGTATGAGCCAAATTCTGGCATGGTCTATGCAAATGATCACGAATTTGACCCCCAATTTGCCCCATACGAACCGCTTTTTAACCTAGAAGACAGGCACACCTATCATGCGCTCTTTCGCGGCAAAGGCGGGATCTATCACTGGGAGCGAAAGTGGCAGTGGTATAACAGCATAGATGAGGGCGAGTTTGTAAGAGACGGAGACGATCCGTTTAAAGGCGAGATAACGCCGCTATATGGCGACGTGGTGATAAGTGATGGCAAGACATATTTTCTAAAAACCTATGAAATTTGGCACAACACAAAAAATGATCACAGCCTAAGCTCACGCCACACGTGTATCGTAAGGCTTGATACAAAAGAGCAGTGGCGAAAGATCGGCCTTGTAAGAAACGATGGCTACGGAGCGGTTTATGCAAACGGAGATAAGACCTATTATTTTGATAACGTCGGCTACGGCTGGCGTTTTAACAGCAGTGTGTATGATATAAACGACCTTGGCGTGGTTGAAATTCTCACTCGTCCTTATGGTCCAAATGTTAAGAATTTAAAACTTGATGAGATAGTAAAAATGGTAGATCAAGGCGCTATGACGCCAGCTGAGGGCGAGGTGGTGATCGATGCGATAAGCGACTTTGATGATTACTCGCAAAAATATGCCTACTGGATATTTCTTGCCATTGCATTTGTGGCCTCGGTGGTTGGCGCTATTTTTAAAAATAAAAAGCAAGCAAATAAGCTTAAAAAAAGGGTGGATGATTATAGATAATGAGAAAAATTGCGACTAAGATACTTTATCTTTTTGTCATTTTGACGCTATTTTTTGTTTTGGCGATGCTTTATCTCTGGCATGAGGGCGAGTATCAAAGAGGCTTTGCAAACATAGATAATAGCGAGTTTTACCGCTCGCCTGAGGGTAAAATTTACGTTCAAATTTCAGGCAGTGGCAAGTATGAGCTAAAAGGCGTCGATGAGGCTAGTTTTAGGGTCTTAAAGCTAAAACACGCATACGACTACTCAAACGTGGCGGCTGATAAAAATCATGTCTATTGCGCTAGAGAAATTTTACCTGATCTTGATCCAAAAAGTGCCAAAGTGCTTGGCAATGGCTATATAAGTGATGGCAAGATAAGCTATTATTGTGGCACTAGAAGCGAGAAAGAGGCGGGATTTAGCGAATTTGGCGCCATTATGAAAAACCTTGTTCACGTTTTTATAAAAAGCTACGATGATAGCCCTTATTTTTACAGGGCAAAAAGGGTTGAAAGCACAAATTTAGAGCCTATATTTGACGCTGGCTTTGCAAGAGATGGCGGCACGCTTTACTATAAGGGCGAAAAGGTTGACGCACAGCCTAGCGAGCTAAGATACATCACGGCAGAAAATGGCGCTCCTAGCGGATATTACACAGATGGCAAAAGCCTATTTTTAGGCTTTTATAAGCTTGATACAAGATATTCAGATGAGACGCGCCGAATATGCTACGATGCTAAGCACGATATAGAATATCTTTTTGAGCCAAAAAGTGGGGCTGTGTTTGCAAATGAGCGTAAATTTAGCGCTCAAAATATGCCTTATAGCGCCATTTATAGCGTGGATAACGTGCACTCGTTTTGGCCTCTTTTTGCCAGCAAAGATGGAATTTACTTTTGGGATGGCAGTAAAAACGAGCAGGCTAAAATTTCAGACTACCAGCTAAAAGGCGAGCTAAAAAGGCTCTATGCTGACGTTTTTGTAGATGAGAGCTCAGCGTATTTCTTGCAGCAAGGTGAAGAGTGGCGGCGCTCAAAGCATGGCAGGCACTTAGAGGCGCAAACAGTCTCTTTATATAAATTTGCCCCAAGCTCCTCTTGGCGTGAGGTAGGGCTGGTAAAAGATGGCGAGTATGGCGCAGTCTATGCAAACGGCGATAAGCTCTATTTTTTTAGCAAGATAAAGCCATTTTATGGCATAAAACATAGCGTTTATGAGGTGGCTGATCTTAGCGTAATAGAAATTTTAACAAGAGCGTCTAAAGAGCTTAGCGCAAAAGATATCAGCGATATGATAAAGCGTGGCGAGCTAGTGGAGGTAAGCGGCGAAGAGGTCGCAAGGTCGAGGATAGAGTATGACTCGCCAAAGATCATTTTGTATATCACATTTGGCATCGCTTTTGTCGTCATAGTGCTAACAACCCTTGCAAAACCAAAGAGAGATAAAAGCGACTTGAGATAAATTTCGAAGTGGCTATTTTTGGTGGCTAGAGCTTAAAATTTCATAAAAATTTAAAGAGAAAATTTGGCCTATTTACTCTTTTTTGTTATTTTAAGGCAAAACTGAAATTTATAAAAAGGAGAAAGATGTTTAAATTTCAAAGGTCAAAATTTAACAATTCAGTATTTATCCCATCGCTTATTGTCATATTTTTAATAGTGGCATTTGCAGCGATATTTCCAAATTTCTCAAATGAGTTTTTTAAGGGTATGCAAAACTACATCGCGGCCAAATTTGGCTGGTTTTATATCCTAGTCGTTGCCGTCATACTGCTAAGCGTCATCATTCTTGGCTTTAGTAAGCTTGGCGAGATCAAGCTTGGAGCTGATCACGTAAAGCCAGAGCACAAAAATATCTCGTGGTTTTCTATGCTTTTTGCTGCTGGCATGGGCATAGGTCTAGTATTTTTTGGTGTGGCCGAGCCGCTCATGCACTATCTAAACCCACCAGTTGGCGACGCGCAAACTATCGCAGCGCAAAAGCTTGCGTTGAATATCACATTTTTTCACTGGGGCATGAGCGCATGGTCAGTTTATGCTATCGTAGCGCTAATTCTAGCCTTTTTCTCGTATAGACACGGCTTGCCACTAACGCTTAGATCGGCGTTTTATCCGATCATCGGAGATAAAATTTACGGCAAGATAGGCAACGCTATCGATACATTTGCCGTCGTGGCGACGCTTTTTGGCGTGGCGACCTCTCTTGGATATGGCGTACTTCAGGTAAATGCGGGTCTTACACACGTTTTTGGGCTGCCAACCATGCACATCACGCTTTTAATAGTGCTTTGTTTTGCGGCTACTATCTCAGCGGCAAGTGGTGTGGATAAGGGCATCAAAATCTTATCAAACGCAAACATCGCGCTAGCTATATGCTTTATGTTTTTGATACTATTTTTAGGCGATACGACGCAGCTTTTAAAGTCATTTGTGCAAAACAGCGGCGACTACGTCTCTACGCTCATTTCAAACACATTTAACCTCTACGCCTACGAGAAGCAAAATGATAGCTGGCTTGGCGGCTGGACGCTGCTATACTGGTCTTGGTGGCTCTCTTGGTCACCATTTGTGGGGCTATTTATCGCTAAAATTTCAAAAGGCAGGACGATAAGAGAATTTGTGGTCGGCGTGCTTCTCGTGCCAACTGGCTTTACCTTTGCTTGGATGAGCTTTTTTGGTAACTCGGCGATCGCTTTGGTGCAAAGTGGCTTTAGCGAGCTAGCAACGACTGTAAATTCCGACTCAGCCTCAGCACTTTTTATGTTTTTGGAGAAATTTAGCTTCTCAGGCGTGCTAAGCGTGATCGCAGTCTTTATGATCGTCATATTTTTTGTCACTTCTGCAGACTCTGCGGCGATCGTGATGAATATGCTTTGCTCAAACGGCAAGGACGATACGCCAGTTTGGCAAAAGGTCTTTTGGGGTGTTACGGTGGGCGTCGTGGCGGCATTTTTGATGCTAGCAGGTGGTCTTGGCTCACTTCAGGCACTTACGATCACGACAGCACTGCCATTTGCGATCGTACTGCTTGGTGCTATTTACGGGCTATTTAAAGCCTTGCGCGTGGATCTAACCAAAAAAGAGACAAATAACTTTAGTAACATGCCTCTTAGCGATCTTTCAAAGCCGTGGCAAGAGCGCCTAAGTGCGATCATCACGCTTCCAGGCAAGAAAGATGGCAAGAAATTTTTAAACGAAGTCGTGATAAAAGCCTTTAACGAGCTAAAAGAGGAATTTGCTAAAAATGGGCTTGAGGCAAAGGTCACAAATGGCGAAAATTTTGTAAATTTAAACGTCGGGCTTGGCGATGAGATGGACTTTAGATATGGCGTCTATCTCACCAAAAGCCAGAGCCCAGACTACACCAGAGAGCTTGACGGCGATGATCTTTACTATAGAGCCGAGGTCTATCTAAAAGAGGGCGGTCAGGACTACGACGTGCTTGGCTGGAGCGAAGCCACGCTGATAAATGACGTCATCGAGCAATACCGCAAACACATGCAGTTTTTACACGTCGTTAGAGAGTAAATTTGAGTGAAATTTGCCTAGATTTTTAAAATTCTGGGCAAATTTGCAAATTTAATCAAGCTATTTTGCAAATTTTAAAATTCCATTCACTTCTAAGAATTGACTACTAAAATTTGGCTTCGCTCATCGCTTAGCTCAAATTTTAGAGCCGAAATTACTCGTTTATGAAATTTTAAAATTTGTCTGACATTTATTTGACTTGATAAAAAGAAATTTGCAAATTTTAAAATCTTATTCACTCGCCTTAGCAACTTACTAAATTTAGGGCTCATAACTATTCGCCACTAAATTTAGAAGCGTGATATGCTCGCTCATAAATTTTAAAATTTGCTATAGTTTTTAACTACATGCGGCACGACAGTGCTATCGCATTAACCTCTAACGTCGTCGGGGTTAGGGGATTGTTAAGGGGGAAGGGAGCGACTTCGTAATTCAAGCCTCTTCCCCCTTAACAAAGAAATAAAACTTTAAATTTCTAAAAATCTTTTTTTGTAAATTTTAAAATTCCATTCACTCGCAAGAATTGACTACTAAAATTTGGCTTCGCTTACAGCTTAGCTCAAATTTTAGAGCCGAAATTACTCGTTCATGAAATTTTAAAATTTGCTCATTAACTGCCACGTAAAATTATAAAACCACCATAAATTTTTATATAATCCCTCTTTTATAAAGGTGTAGCGATCTTACAAAAGGGAGACAAATGAGCCAGAAAAGTCCAGTTTTAAATTTTACACCAGCTGATGATGAGGTGCTTGCTTTTTTGTCAAATTTGGGTCAAAAATGGCACAAAAGCGATGATGTAGCAAATTTTATAGAGCGAAATTTTACCTTTGTCGGTTCAAAACCGCTTTTGCAAAATTTAAAAGATTATAAAACAGCTGATTATAAAAATTTATCTGATATTAAAAATTTTCTAGGTTCATATCCAAGCATTCAAAGTAAAATTTTAAACGGCGAGATAGGCTACGTTGGTGATGGTCTAACTAGCCTAGAGCTTAAATTTGTGCCTGAATGCTTTTATGATTTTTTAAAATTTATGGTAGAGAATGTCCCGCAACATCACTATTTTTGCAGCCAAAAAGATGGCTGGATATTACTCATTGCGATGGAGGGATATGTAGAATTTGGTGTTTTAGATAAACAAACTTTTTGAATAAATTTACACGCAAATTTAAAAATAAATTCCGTCCATAAAAGTCCTAAAATTTAGCAAAAAAGCCAAATTTACACGCAAGCATCGCCTTTTGCTAGCAAAATTTAATCATTTTTTTTATATAATCCAAATTTTTCACAAAGGTAGATAATATGGATAGAAAATCGTGGAGTTCGAGACTTACATACATTTTAGCTGTTGCAGGGGCTACGGTCGGCTTTGGCGCGACGTGGCGGTTTCCTTACCTAGTCGGTCAAAACGGCGGCGGGGCCTATGTTCTCGTGTTTTGCATAGCGATGATAGTCATTGGTATTCCTATGATTTTGGTTGAAAACGCCATCGGTAGGCGCCTAAAGTGCAACGCCGTAGATGCATTTGGTGGCACAGTAAATGGCAAAAAGATCAGCAAAAAGTGGCAGATAGTGGGCTGGATGGGGCTTGTTGGCGCATTTGGCATCATGGCTTATTATATGGTTATCGGCGGCTGGGTCTTAAACTATATCGCTCAAATTTCATTTGGCCTGCTTGATCTCTCGCACATCGTGAGCTTTGAGCAAACTAGCGCATTTTACGAGCAAAATATCGTTAGCAACCCGCTAGCCATCAGCTTTGCAACCCTTGTTTTTGTTCTGGTTAATTACGCTATCTTGGTGCAAGGTGCAGTTGGTGGCATCGAGCGCTCAGCAAAATATCTAATGCCGCTTCTTTTTATCTTGATGCTCGTCATGATCGCTAAAAACATCACGCTTGGGGGTGCGATGGAGGGTGTGAAATTTTACTTAACGCCTGATTTTTCAAAGATAAATTTAAAGCTTTTTGTCGAGGTTTTGGGGCAGGTTTTCTTTGCGCTTTCGCTTGGATTTGGCGTGATGATAACGCTTTCAAGCTTTGTAAAAAAGGACGAAGGCTTAGTTAAAATTTCTATCATCACAGGCATCTTAAACACCGTCATAGCCGTGCTTGCTGGCTTTATGATATTTCCGTCGCTCTTTAGCTACGGCGTCTCGCCAGATAGCGGTCCTAGCCTAGTTTTCAAGTCACTTCCGATCGTTTTTTCGCACATGCCTTTTGGCGGATTTTTCGCGGTTGCATTTTTTGCGCTTCTTATGATCGCTGCGCTTACGACGTCGCTGCCGATATATGAAGTGATCATTACCACACTGCAAGAGAAATTTAAGATAAAACGCAAAAAAGCGATATTTTTAGTGCTTAGTGTCATCTTCGTGCTTGGGAATTTGCCCTCACTTATGGCTACAAATTTACTAAGTCATGTGAGCATTTTTGGTAAAAATATCTTTGACGCATATGACGCGATAAGTGCGACCATATTTTTCGTGCTGACCTCGCTTGGATGTGCGATATTTGTGGGCTGGGTGCTAAAAGATGAAGCGAAAAAAGAGATCTTGCAAGGTAGCGAAAAGTACGCAAAGCTTATAAATATTTGGTTTTTCTATATCAAATTTATCGTGCCTTTTGTCATTTTGGTGCTATTTATCAGTAGTTTTTACGACAACTTTTTGAAGTAAAATATGCGTGAGCTTGTAAATTTTGATAGTGGTGAGCGCCTAAGACTTAGCGTAGAGTGTAATGCTTTAGTGAGCGTGAGCCAAAAAGGCGGCAAAACAAAGCAGAGCAAAAAAGAATTTGCAAGCGAGACGGAGGCTATAAAAGCCTGCGTCAAAAAAGAGTGGGAGAGCCTAAAAAAGGGCTTTATATTGCAAGATAGCGAGGCAAAAGCTGGTGAAGCGAGTCTGCATGTCTATATCGGTGGTGGATACACTGGAGCGCTTTCGTTTGCAGGCTTAAGAGATGAAATTTACGTTTATAAAAGTGGCGGTCCAAAAGATGGTGACAAGCCTAGTGATATTTTGGTGAGGCTTGATCGAAGTGGCGCTATAAAAGAGCAGATCGTCTTGCCAAAGCCGCTTGCATGGGACGCCGAGCGCGCAGGCGAAAATTTGCTTTTAGATCTTGATCATGAAATTTACATTTTTGAGCCAAAAGAGGCTAAATTTCGTGAAATTTTAGCCGAGCAAAATGTTAAAAAAGGTAGCGAGATAGCTAGCTTTATCTGTGCTTCAAATGATGTAGCCGTCTTTGGTATGTTTGGGCAGATTTTTACTTTTTATGAAGGTAAAATTTTAAAGATCGGCGAGTATAAATGTAGCGAAAAAAGCTACGCACCGATACTTTGTGCGGCGCTAAACGCTGATGCTAGCATGCTTGCACTTTGCACCAAAGAAAATGAGCTGCAAATTTTAAATGTAAAAAATGGCGAAATTTTAAGCGAGCTAAGAGCAGAATTTGGCGTGCTTGATAAAATTTGCTTTTTAGACGAAAACACGCTTTTGCTTAGGCAGTATCCTGAAAACAAGCTATTTTGCCTTGATATCAAGAGCGCAAAAGTGACAAAGCAGCATTGGATAAAGGATGAGTACCTAAGAGTGAGCGAGTTTTGCGTGGAGGCTGGCAAGCTTGTGGTGATAGATCAAAGCAGGGGCTACGCTATCAATCTAAAAAGTGGCAACGCGATGGCGGAATTTACGCTAGATCACGTCGTAAAAAACTGCGAGGCTAAATTTATAGATGGCAAGCTCGCAGTTAGAACGGACTATGGCTGCTTTAGTCTTTATGAAATTTAAGGGAGAATATGTTTTATACACTTTTATTTATCTATATTTTTTATGTGATTTTTAAGCTTTTTTTGGCGAATTTGCAGATCGGCTTTGTAAGAGCTGAGGCTAAAAAAGAGCCAGTGGTGCTTGAAGCGAGCGAATATAAAAACGCCGCAGTTGCCGCCGTGACAAACCTAAAATTTGAAATTTTTAGCCTCATCTATCACGCCATTATTTTCTTTGCGTGGATAAGCTTTGGGCTAAAGATGCTCTCAAGTGTTTGCCTAAAAGATGGCACTATGCTTGAAAATATCATATTTGTGATGAGCTTTTTGCTGATCTCGTCGCTTCTTGATCTACCGCTAAATATCTACGAGAGCTTTGTAAAGGACAAAAAACTAGGCTTTTCAAACATGAGCGCAAAGATATTTTTAGTTGATACTATAAAGTCGCTAGCGCTAATGCTCGTTTTTGGCTCGGCCTTCGTCTGGCTCGTGCTTTTATGTATAAATTTTCTTGGAGAGTTTTGGTGGTTTTGGGCATTTTTGCTAAGTTTTGGCATCGCTTTAATCATAAATTTAATATATCCAACGCTCATCGCGCCTATCTTTAATAAGATGTCACCGCTTGAAGATGGCGAGTTAAAGGGCAAGATAGAGGGCTTACTTGCAAAATGTGGCTTTAAAAGTAGTGGCGTTTATACGATAGATGCTAGTAAGCGCGACAACCGCTTAAATGCCTATTTTGGCGGGCTTGGAGCGACAAAGCGAGTGGTGCTTTTTGACACGCTGATAAAAAAGCTAAGCACCGCAGAGATCGTGGCGGTTTTGGGGCATGAACTTGGGCACTTTAAACATAAAGATATCCTAAAAATGATAGCACTAAGTGCGGTCATGCTATTTTGTCTATTTTTTATCTTTGGAAACGTTAGTGCTGGTGCATATGAGGCGATAGGACTAGGGCAAAATGGCGCTAGTATCATCATCTTTTTGGTGCTTTTCTCGCCTATTTTTAGCTTTCTTTTTTCACCGATCATCTCGCACTTTAGCCGTAAAAATGAATTTGGCGCAGATAGATTTTCAAAAGAAATTTCAAACAAAACCGACATGATAAACGCCCTAACCAAGCTTGGCAGCGAAAACAAAGCATTTCCAAAGTCGCACTGGCTTTACTCATTTGTCTATCACTCGCACCCAAGCCTTTTTGAGCGGATAAATGAGCTAGAAAATGAGAGTTGAAGAGGCTCTAAAAGAAGCAAATTTAAGGCTAAAGCCGCTTTGTGAAAACCCAAGCAGGGTGGCTAAAATTTTGCTCATGAGCTACCTTGATGTGAGCATCGAGTGGATATTTTTAAACCAAAAGAGCGAATTTGACGATGTCGGTTACTTTGCCCTTGTAAAGCGCTTTGAAAACTACGAGCCACTTGAGTACATCACTGGCAAGGCTGGCTTTTATGGGCTGGAGTTTGAGGTAGAAAGTGGCGTTTTGATACCGCGCCCTGAGACTGAAATTTTAGTTGATAAAGTGCTAGAGATAGCAAGTGGCTATAAAGCGCCAAAGATCGCTGAGATCGGCACTGGCAGCGGGATAATAAGCGTCATGCTTGCCCTTAAAACAAACGCTAAAATAGTAGCCACCGATATAAATGAAAAGGCTCTGAAACTAGCTAAAAAAAATGCGCTTAAATTTAATGTAAGTGATAAAATTGAGTTTGTAAAATGCTCATATATCGATGAAATTTCTGGTGGTATCGACATCTTGGTCTCAAACCCACCATATATCGCGCGAGGCTATAAGCTTGATAAATTTGTGATAAACGAGCCGCATGAGGCGCTATTTGGTGGTGAGGTCGGAGATGAAATTTTAAAAAACATCATCCTTATCGCTAGAAATCGCGGCATAAAAAATATTGCCTGCGAGATGGGCTATGATCAAATGGCTAGCATGGAGATGGCGCTAAAATTTAATGGCTTTAAAAGCGCTTTTTACAAGGACTTAGCGGGCTTTGACAGGGGCTTTTGCGCGAGATTAAAACTATAAAGGAGAGAGATTGAGAAGTATCTATTTTTTACTATTAGCTGCGGTGATTGGTACTGAGCTGACGCTTGGAATTTTGGTCGCGCCAGTCATATTTTTCCCACAAAGCATCATAGGCGAGGGGGTGCTCACACATTTTATGAGCGGACAGATGATGACAAAGATATTTTTAAAATTTAACTACGTTTTGCTATTTGTAAGCGCATTTGTGGCGGTTAGCGAGCTCTTTGATCTAAGAAAAAAGCTTGCATTTTCACTAAAATTTAGCACATTTATGCTCTCGTTTTTAAATTTAGCCCTAGCACTAAGCTTTATCTTTATCTTTACGCCTTTTATCGTGCAAGCTCAAAGCCTAGGTGCTGATGCGACGCAGACAGCAGAGTTTGCTAAGATGCATAGCGCAAGCGAATATGTGATGAAAGTGATGCTTGTTTTGCAGCTCATTTTGTTTTTTGTGAAATTTAAGATCAGTCAAGATGAACGCCAAGCCTGATATCCAAATCTTAACAAATTTCCTCGCCGAATACACGACAGCGATGGTGAGCGCTGGCACATACACAGCGCGTGTAGAAAAGTGCGTCGACCGCATAGCTAAGCACTACGGATACGACGTTAGCGTGACCATTTTTGTGAAGTATTTTACCATTAGCGTGATGGACTCGCAGGATAACTCCTTGCGCCGAACTTATGTGAGAAAGATCCCTCTAGGGCAGGTTAGCTTTAACAGAATTTCTGAGCTATCTTCACTTAGCTGGCAAATTTTAGATGAGGGTTTAAGCTTAGACGAAGCTAAAAGGGGCTTTGAGGGTGTGATGAGTGTCAGTGCAAATAAATTTGCTAGCTCGCTTATCTTGATAAGCCTTGCAAATGCGGCATTTTGCAGACTTTTTGGAGGCGATGCTGGCTCAGTTGTTTGCATATTTTTTGCAACGCTTGTTGGCTACACTCTTAAATTTGCCCTTGCGAAAATGGGTGTAAATTTAAAGGTTCAATACGTCCTAACGTCCTTTGTCGTCTCATTTATCGCCTATCTTGGCGTATCTTACGGGCTTACACATACAAGCGACGTGGCGATAGGCTCGTCTGTGCTCTTTATGATGCCTGGCGTTTTTCTCATAAATTCAGTCTTTGATATCCTAAATGACAACACCCTTGTTGGCATCAGTAGAGCCATAAGCACGGGCATCCTCATACTTTGCATGGCTGTTGGCGTCTATATCACGCTAACGCTTAGCAGTGCGGAGATACTAAATGTTTGAGCTTTTGAGTGAAACGCTTGTAGATGCTGGCTTTGCTGCGGTGGCTGGACTTGGCTTTGCCTATGCTAGCTCGCCTCCAAAAAGAACTCTCATCTTTTGTGCCTTGCTCGCTGCATTTGCACATGCTAGTCGCTTTTGGATCATGCAGATGGGATTTTTTAACATCAGTGTCGCAACGCTCATTGTCTCTTTTATGAGCGGAATTTTAGGCATGCTCTTTGCCAAACGGCTAAAGGTGCCAGCTGAGATCATCGCATTTCCAGCGCTTTTGCCGATGGTTCCAGGAGTTTTTGCATATAAAGGGATCTTAGCACTTTTTTCATTTTTAAATGAGACAAGTATCGCTAAGAAAAATGAGTATTTGATCATATTTTTTGATAATGCCATCACGACTACAACGGTCTCGCTAGCGCTTGGTGTGGGCGTTTCTGTGGTGCTTATCTTGTTTTATGATCAATCACTTACGATAACTAGAGGCGCTAAAGGCAAGCCTAGTAAGAGCAAATGAAAATTTAAAGGAGCTTTGCTGTGAAGATAAGAATTTATTATGAAGATACCGATGCAGGCGGCATCGTCTATCATACAAACTATATTAAATATTGCGAGCGAGCCAGAAGTGAAGCTTTTTTTGAGGCTGGGCTAAATTTTACAAAAGAGGGCGGATACTTTGTTGTTTCAGCTCTTGAGGCTAAATTTCTCGCTTCAGCCGTGCTTGGCGACGAGGTTTTTGTGAGAACAAAGCTCGTAGAGCTTAAAAAGGCAAGCCTTGTTTTAGAGCAAGAAATTTATAAATTTGGTGAAAAAGATGCCGAAAAACTGCTCTTTAAAGCGACTATCACGCTAGCTTTTATGAAAGATGGCAGGCTAGCAAAGATAGATGAGAGCATGAAAACTTTTATAAATGAGGTTAAATTTTAGCAAGCAAAACTGCTAAATCTCGCTTGTGCTGTTTTGCTCCTGCGAATTTACCTCATTAAAGTGATCGCTTTTTGTATCATAAATTTTTACATCATATAAAACTTGCGAGCCCTCAACCCTCTCAGCAAAAATTTTGCTGGCATTTTTGTTTATGAAATTTGTATAGATATACTCCACTCCCAAGGCACTTGAGTAGCCGATCTGTGAGTATCTAAAATCAACTCCAAAAAGATCCCCAAGCCCTAAAAAACTCTCATCAAGTAAATTTAGTGAATTTGCCACAAAGAGGTTTTGCCTATCTCTTTGTGTGATGGCGCTAAAGATATTTGGCAAGAAATTTATTTGCGTGCTTAAAAGTGCGTAAGGCTTTATCTCAAAGCCTCTCATCTGCGTTGCTACAAGAGAAGCTTTAACTATAGGGATATTTAAAAAGACGCTTGCATTATCAAATTTAGACTTTTTGCTTAAAGTGTTGTTTAAATTTATATCTTTGCCAGTGATCGAGCTCTCGTAGTAGTCATTGCTTTGCATGCGTACATACTCATTTAGTTTTTGTGCTAGCGCGCTGCCATCGTCAAAGGCGACTATTTTTTCGTTGGCAAAAGCGAGCAGGGCTGAAATTTGCGCTTTATAATCAACCCCACCAAAGATCAAATTTGGCTTTGGAGCTGCCACGAAAGAGCTATGAACACTTGGGATGTAGATGAGTTCGTTTGGCAAGATGAGAGAATTTACTATGTTTGCGCCATTTTGAGTAAGGGCCGCTATGAAGTAGATAAAGCCCTCGTTTCTAGCGTTTTGAAGCGCGTTTTGAAGGCTAGGCAAACTCTCGTCGCTGCTATTTATAAATTTCACTTCTACATTTGCATCTTGCTTTAAGATATAGCTTAGAATCGCGTTTGATACGACATTTGCGTATGATTTTATAACCTTTTGAGGGATGATGACTGCTATCTTATCACTTGTGGCAAGCTTTAAAACCATCTCTCCGCCAAGCGAAGCGTAAAGGTCCAAAAGTGCCTTATCATCTATCTTTGCTGGCTCAAATCTCGCCATAAAGCTAGCTAGCATATCGCTCTTAATAAGCTCATTTAAGCAAGAGCTATCACAAAATTCTGACTCTAAATTTATGTAAGTGATCTTTGCTGGCGGTATGCTTGAGAGGCTTTGATTTTTAGTGATGTTGCTTTCAAATTTTGCCTCATTGAGCTTGTCTTGCATCTCGCTTAAGGCTTCATTTTGCGCTGCAAAAAGGCTTACAAATATAACTAAAAAAAGAAAAATTCTTTTCATATCACTCCCTTGATTTTTTTCAAATCATCTATAAAATTTTCTTCAAAACTTGGATTTTTGCTTATCCACTCTGGTGAAAAAGTTGGCATTATAAACCTATCATAATCTTTTAAAATGCTCCCTCTTATACTTGAAAATCCGCCCTTTGAGAGCAAATTTGGATAAAGATGCATGAAAGCTTCCTCTCCTAAAGTGATGATAATTTTTGGCTTAATAAACCTTATCTCTTCTAAAAGATATGGCCTACAAAGCTCAAACGAGCTCTTTAACGCTGGATTTTTCGCATCACTATTTGAAATTTCACAGCGCAAAAGCAAGCTTATATAAACACTATCTTTTTCTAAATTTAAGCCATTGTTTATAGCATTTTCTAAAATTTTGCCACTTGCGCCTTCAAAATAATCATCTTTTTTGCAAAGTGATACAAACATTATCTTGCTATTTTTATCGCCAAAGCCAGTAAAAACGCACTTTGAGCTATTTCTCAAAAAGCAAAGAGAGCACTTTTTTATCTCACTATTTAGCTCGTCTATGCTGTTATAATCTTGATATTTACTTAAATTAAGAAAATTTTCATCTATAAAATTGTAACCGATCGCTTTTAAAAAAAGTAATTTTTCTAAGAGATCTTTATTCTTATGAAATTTCATTTTTGGATTATAACTTGATTTACTTAAAGTTTAAATTATAGTTTTGTCGGGCTGATTTATTCAAAGGAATTTAAGTATTGCTTTGATAAAATCCCACTTTTTATATTAACTTTAAGGCTAGAAATGAAAAGGACTTATCAACCTCATAAAACCCCTAAAAAACGTACTCATGGCTTTCGTTTAAGAATGAAAACTAAAAATGGCCGCAAGGTTATCAACGCTAGACGTGCTAAAGGTAGAAAAAGATTGGCTGCTTAGCTGGTTTTGAGTCACTAAGTGACTCGAGAGAATTTTCTCAGGTTTATAAAGAAGCCAGCAAATGGCACTGCGACGCTTGCGTAGTTTTTTATAAACCTACAATTGAAAAAAAATTAGCAGTTGTTGCTAGCAAAAAAGTGGGAAAAGCAGTAGTTAGAAATAGAGCAAAGAGGCTTTTAAGAGCTGCTTTTTTTTCTATTTCTAATGAGCTAAAAGATGGCACTTACATTATGGTCGCAAAAAATGGAATTACAGAAATTTCATTTGACAAAATTTGTAAAAATTTGAGCTGGTCTACAAAAAAAATGGGATGTCTAAAATGAAAAAATTTGCGATTAAATTTATCGCTTTTTATCAAAAATATATTTCCATACTTCTGCCAAAAAGCTGTCGCTACTATCCGACTTGCTCACAATACGCCATTTGGGAATTTCAAACAAACAGCTTCTTCTCTGCTTTTTTTGCAACATTCATGCGAATTTTAAGATGCAATCAACTTTTCAAAGGCGGTATCAACTACCCAATCATCCGCAAAAAATTTAACTCATGTTTTATATTTCAAAAAAGCGATACCAAAAATGTAAATTTCTGGTTTATCCCTTGCAAAAATAGTAAATTTTATGTCGTAAAAGTATTAGATAAATTAAAGGAAAAAAATTAAATGGAACAGATGTCTATGCAAAAAAGGTTGCTTCTTGCAGCACTTTTGTCTATCGTATTTTTCATAGTATATGACTTTTTTATGCCAAAAAGAGCTCCACTAGAGCAAAACCAGACAACGATCTCTCAAACAATGGATCAAAGCAAAGCTCCAGCCTCTACTAACGATACTCCAAAATCAAATGAAAATTTAGCTTCAAACGAGATAATCGCTACCATTAAAGGTCAAAGCTACGAAGCAAAGATAGATAAGCTAGGTAGAATTGCGAAATTTTATCTCACCGAAGATAAGTACAAAACAGAAGATGGCAATAAAATCGAGCTTGTTTCACAAAATCCACTGCCGCTTGAGCTTAGATTTAACGATAGCACTTTAAATACTGATGCTTTTAAGGTTGCATATACATATAGTAGTGACGCTAGTGAGGTAGATGCTAGCAGTGAGCCTAAAACTATAAAACTTACTCAAAATTTAGACGGCGTTACAGTCACAAAAAATATCAAATTTTATCCAAATGGTCATTATGAGGTTGAAGTAAATTTAAGTAAAAGTGTTGATTATTTTATCACTCCTGGCTTTAGACCAAATATCGCGATAGATAGCTACACAGTTCATGGTGTCATGCTTAGAAATACAGACGATAGCCTAAATATCATAGAAGATGGCGATGCAAAAGAGGTTAAAAACTATGCAAACACAACTATAGCAGCCGCATCTGATAGATACTACACAGCGCTATTTTACTCATTTGATAAGCCATTTGAAGCCGTTGTGGATAAAGATGCAAATAACAATCCTATCGTCTTTGTAAAGGCAAACGATAGTCTAAAACTAGGCGCTTACATCGGACCAAAAGAGCATAAAATTTTAAGCTCGATGGATGAGAGGCTAAATGACGTTATCGAGTATGGTTGGTTTACATTTATAGCAAAGCCGATGTTTGCATTCTTAAATTTCTTGCATAACTACATTGGCAACTGGGGTTGGGCGATAGTTGTGCTAACGCTTGTTATAAGGATAGTTTTGTTCCCGCTTACTTATAAGGGCATGCTATCGATGAATAAGCTAAAAGAGCTTGCTCCAAAGGTAAAAGAGATCCAAACAAAATATAAAGATGATAAGCAAAAGATGCAAGTCCATATGATGGAGCTATACAAAAAACATGGCGCAAACCCGATGGGTGGCTGCTTGCCGATCTTGCTTCAAATTCCGGTATTTTTTGCGATCTACCGCGTTTTACTAAATGCGATCGAGCTAAAAGGTGCTCCTTGGATACTTTGGATACACGATCTTTCAGTGATGGATCCATACTTTGTGCTACCTATTTTAATGGGTCTAACGATGTTTTTACAACAAAAACTTACACCAACGACATTTACCGATCCTATGCAAGAAAAGGTTATGAAATTCTTGCCTTTGATCTTCACGTTTTTCTTTGTGACATTCCCAGCAGGTCTTACGCTCTACTGGTTTGTAAATAACGTTTGTTCGGTCGTTCAACAAGTCTTTGTAAATAAACTTTTTGAAAAACATAAAAAAGCTGCGGAGGTAAAGGCTCAATGAAAATAGAAGCAAATACTCTCCAAGAGGCATTTCAAAAGGCAGCCGAGCAGCTTAATTGTTCAGTCACTGAGCTTGATATAAAGGTCTTGCAACACCCAAGTGGTGGAATTTTTGGATTTTTTAAAAAGACAGCGATCATTGAGGCAAATTTAGAAAATCAGCCAAAACCACAACATAAACCAAAAAATGATAGAAATTTTGCTAAAAAAGGCGATGAAAACGAGCCTGCAAAAGAAGAGAAAAAACAGAGTAAAAAACACGATCATAATGATCACGATCATAATGATAAAAAGCGAAATCCTAAAAAGCATAAAGATGAGAAAAACGAGGCTAAATCTGAGCAAAAAGAGCATAAAAATGAAAAGCCAAATTTAAGCGAGAAAAACTCAGCTCTTGCAAAAGATGCCTTTGCTGAAAAGGGCGAAAAAGAGGCAGATGAGCCAGGATATGTCATAAAAAGACTTGATGAGCCAAAAGAGCAAAAAGAGACTAAAGGGACAAAAGAGCCACAAGCTAGCAAAAGTGCTCCTAAAAACATCCTAGATACTTCAATCATCGAAAATTTCAACCAAACTGATGAAGAGAGCGCACCTCAAGCTTTACCAAAAGAGAAAAAAGAGAAAGTTGTAATCGACTTTGATAAAATTTTGCCTGAGATAAAAGAGGGCATGACGCGTCTTTTTAAAGCAAGTTGCTTTGAGATAGACAAGGTAGAAGTTAGTAAATTTAACGATGAGACCGTGCTTATCGAGCTAGACGGTGCTGACGCGGCGCTACTTATCGGCAAAGAGGGCTATAGATATAAAGCGATCTCTTATATGCTCTATAACTGGCTAAATTCAAAATACAACCTTGCTATCCGCCTTGAGATCGCACAATTTTTGCAAAATCAAGAAGCGATGATGGATCAATATCTAAATGGCGTGATCGAGCGCGTGCAAAATAGCGGTAGAGCCCAAACAAAGCCACTTGACGGAGTTTTGGTCAAGATCGCACTTGAGAAACTTCGCGAGAAATTCCCAGATAAATATGTCGGCATAAAAAGCGGCAATGACGGCAAATTTGTCGTCGTAAATGACTTTTTTAAAAAATGAGTGAAACTATCGCAGCCCTTGCCACAGCTTATGGCATCGGCTCAGTTTCTATCGTAAGGCTTAGCGGCAAGGACGCCCTGGCCATCTCTTTAAAACTTCTTAAACTTTCAAATTTAGAGCCAAGATACGCAAAACTAGCCAAAATTTACTCCATTGATGATGAAATTTTAGACGAGGGCATCGTTATATATTTTAAGGCTCCAGCAAGCTTTACTGGCGAGGATATCGTCGAGTTTCAAACTCATGGTGGCGTGATGGTGAGTGAGAGAATTTTAAATGAGCTAATAAGAGCTGGCGCAAGGCTTGCAATGCCTGGCGAGTTTAGTAAGCGGGCATTTTTAAATGGCAAGATGGATCTAGCCAAGGCCGAGGCGATGCAAGGGCTCATCACTTCAAAAAGCGAGATCGCTGCTAAAATTTTGACCCGTCAGATGCAAGGCGATCTTAGTAAATTTGTAGGCGAGATCAGGGGCGAAGTGGTCAAAACTCTTGCCTTTGTTGAGACGATGATTGACTATGCCGATGATGATCTGCCTGCAAATTTGCTAGAGCAGACTAAGCAGATGCTTTTAAAAAATAGCGAGAAGCTAGAGCGCATAGCCACTCTTAGCGAGCAAAGAAGGGGGCTAATAGATGGCTTTAAGATCGCCATCGTCGGTAAGCCAAATGTTGGTAAAAGCTCTATTTTAAACTCATTTTTGGCATATGAAAGAGCGATAGTTAGCGACGAAGCGGGCACAACTAGAGATAGGATAGAAGAAAATTTTAAGATTGGCTCGCATCTAGTTCGCATAATAGACACCGCAGGCATCAGAAAAGACGCCGGAAAGATCGAGCAAATCGGCATAAACTACTCAATCTCTGCCATAAACGAGGCCGACATCATCCTAGCTGTCTTTGACGGCTCATCTTTAAGCGACGAGCAAGATAAAGAGATAATAAAGCTCGTTTCAAACTCAAATAAAAAAGCCTTTTTTATCCTAAATAAAAGCGATCTTGCGTTTAAATTTGACATAAATTTGGACGGCGCTATCAAAATTTCTGCAAAAACTGATACGAGCGTAGTTTTAAAAGAGCTTGAGGGCTATCTCAAGACGCAAGACACCGACGAGATCATGCTAAGCTCAAACCGCCAAATTTTAAGCTGCAAAGAGGCGAGCGAGGCTTTAAAAAGAGCGTTTTTAAGGCTAAGTGAAGAGGAGCTAGAAATTTTTGCTTATGAGCTAAATACCGCGATAAAGGCGCTTGCAAGCATCACAAAGCCATTTGAGAGAAGCGAAATTTTAGATGAGATGTTTAGCCATTTTTGTTTAGGAAAATGATACTTTTTTTGGCTAAAATCTACGCTTTTTAAAGGAGAGAATATGAAAATTTTACTTTTAAATGGCGGCAAAAAATTTGGCCATTCAGATGGCAGGCTCAATCAAACACTTCACGATCTTGCATGCGAAAAACTAGCAAAAATGGGTCACGAGGTAAAGCAAACCGTGATAGATCAAGGCTATGATATCGAGGCTGAAGTTGAGAAATTTCTCTGGATGGACGCAGTGGTTTGGCAGATGCCAGCTTGGTGGATGGGCGAGCCTTGGATAGTGAAAAAATATATCGACGAGGTCTTTACCGCAGGTCATGGCAAGCTTTATACGAGTGATGGTAGGCATAGGGTTGATCCTGCGAAAAACTACGGTAAAGGTGGCTTGCTAAATGGCAAACAATTTATGCTAAGTCTTACTTGGAATGCTCCAGCTGAGGCATTTAGTGATCCAAATGAATTTTTTGAGGCGCGCGGCGTTGATGGGGTTTATTTTCATTTTAGAAAGGCAAATGAGTTTTTGGGCTTAAAGTCGCTTCCGCACTTTATCTGCTGCGATGTTATCAAGATGCCAGACGTGCCAAGATACCTAAAAGAGTATGAGGCGCATCTTGAAAAAGTTTTCAAAGCGTAAAAACAAATTTCTGCCGCTCTCTAGTCATTTGCGCTAGAGGGCATTTAAATTTATATCTATCTTGTGTGGGGAAAATGAGGATAAAATTTCTATTTTTAGCTGCTGTTATATTATTTGCAGGGTGTGCGGGCAGGCAAATTTTAGCGCCAAGCGAAAAGTCAAATTTACTCTACCTTGAAAATAACGAAACTTTGCATGAGATGAAATTTAATAAGTTTCAAAATAGCCTAGATGATTTTAATAAATTTGCAAACATTGTCGGCAAGGCTGAGATAAAAGCAGCTAGCGAAAATGGCAAATTTAGCGCTCTTGGCGAGCTAATGCAAAGTGGCGACGCAATCAAAACGATGATCGTTAAAAACCTAGACACCAGCAAGGACGCTGTGCTATCAAATTCTAACGATATAGATGAGCTAATAAATGCAAAAAATATCAAAATTTATGAAATTTCAAATGGCGCTATAAAAAGCGTGGTTTATAGCACAAAGAGCATGCCAGTTTGCGAAGCTTTTGTAAGCGGCAAAGAGGCGATAAAAGTAAAAAGCGTGACAAATCGCCCTTTGAAAAATGGCTTTTTTGCAGTGATCTTAAGCTCAGATATATCTAATGATCAAGGCTTTTTTCTAAGAGAGACGAGGTATTATTTCAACCTTTCAAGCGAAGATGAAGAGAAGATTAAGGCTGAGACGCTAACGCAAAATTTTTACAAAACATTTATCGAAAGTGACCTCGTGAGACAAGGTGAAATTCTCTCAAATGTACTTTGTTTTAGTAAATTTCAAAAGGCTTTTTAGTAACTTTTTATAAGCGAGGTTGTAAAATAGCTTAAAATTCTTAAAAGGTTACATCAATGGATAAAGCTACCATACAAGCACATAAAATCAGCGATGAAGAGTATGAGGAGATCTTAAAAATTTTAGGCCGTGAGCCAAATTTGCTAGAGCTTGGCATATTTTCAGCGATGTGGAGCGAGCACTGCAGCTACAAATCAAGCAAAAAATACCTAAACGGCTTTCCGACAAAAGCACCTTGGGTCATTCAAGGACCTGGCGAAAATGCCGGCGTCATCGACGTTGGCGATGGGGTCGCAGCTGTGTTTAAGATGGAGAGTCACAACCACCCAAGCTTTATCGAGCCGTTTCAGGGCGCTGCAACTGGCGTTGGTGGAATTTTAAGAGACGTCTTTACAATGGGTGCAAGAGTTGTTGCGAACATGAACTCACTTCGTTTTGGCGAGATAAGAGGCGAGGGCGAGCTAGCCAAAAAGCATAGATATCTGCTAAAAGGAAGTGTCGCAGGCATAGGACATTACGGCAACTGCATGGGCATCCCAACGATCGGTGGCGAAACTACCTTTGATCCTAGCTTTAATGGCAATATCCTAATCAACGCCTTCGCGCTTGGCCTTTGCAAAAGTGATGAAATCTTCTACGGCAAGGCTGAAGGTGTGGGCAACCCAGTCATTTACGTGGGCTCAAAGACTGGCAGGGACGGACTTGGCGGCGCTGTGATGGCGAGCGATAGCTTTAATGATGAAAATAAATCACTTCGCCCAACGGTGCAAGTAGGCGACCCATTTGCCGAGAAATTGCTCATGGAGGCGTGCTTAGAGCTCTTTAAAAAAGACTACATCATCGGCATCCAAGATATGGGCGCAGCAGGACTTACAAGCTCTAGCTTTGAGATGGCTGGCAGAAGTGGCAGCGGTATGAAGATGTATTTAGACCGCGTACCGATGCGCGAAGTTGGCATGACGCCTTATGAGCTGATGCTAAGCGAGTCTCAAGAGCGTATGCTAATATGCGCTAAAAAAGGCTATGAGCAAAAGGTGCTTGAAATTTTTAGAAAGTGGGACCTTGACGCTGAGATCATCGGTGAGGTCACAAGTAGCGGTGTGATGCAGCTTTACTGGCACGGCGAGCTTGCAGGTGAAATCCCTATTGGCCCACTTAGCGAGGCAGCTCCGGTGCTTGATCGTCCAGTCGCACGTCCAAAATACCTTGATGAGATAGCAAATTTAAAAATTCAAAACAATGTCGATAACAAAACTGCATTTTTCAAGCTTTTAAAAGAGCCTGAAGTGCTAAATAAAAGCTTCATCTACGATCAATATGACGCAAATATCCAGACAAATACGATAAAACAGCCAGGTCACTTAGGCGCTGCAAGTATCAGAGTAAAAGGCACTAAAAAGGCCGTCTCTATGGCTGCTCAGTGCGATCCTAGAGCAAATTTCGTTGATCCAAAAATCGGCGCTGCAAGAGCTGTCGCTGCAGCTGGTAGAAAGGTAGCGATGAGCGGCGCTGTGCCACTTGCGATAACTGACTGCCTAAACTACGGCAACCCGCAAAATCCAGAGGTTATGTGGCAGTTTAAAGAGGGATGTGAAGGCATAAAAGAGGCTTGCCGTGAGCTAAATACGCCAGTTGTTAGTGGCAATGTGAGCCTTTATAACGACACTGACGGCGTAAGCGTCTATCCAACTCCAGCCATCGTCACGGTTGGTGTAAATGAAGATGCAAATTTAAACCTAAAAAGCACATTTTTAAGCGAGGGCAGGGCGATTTACTTGCTTGGCGAGACAAGCGGTGAATTTGCAGCTTCGCTTTACGCAAAGGCTCTATTTAACGTGGTTGGCGGCAAGCTAAAAGAGGTTGATTATAAAGCTGAGCGAGCCCTTTGGGACCTAGTAATCGAGGCAAATAAAGAGCAAATTTTAGAGTTTGCAAATAGCGTAGGCGTGGGCGGTCTTGCTATCACGCTGGCAAAAATGGCTAGCATCTCAAACATCGGCGTAAAATGTGAAGTTAAATTTAAAGAGCCAAATTTCATCTTTGACGAGAGCTTTTCAAGAGCGGTTGTGGGCGTGAAAGACGAGGCTAAATTTGAAGCGCTTGCGGCTAAATTTGGTGTGAAATTTGAAAAGATCGGTGTTAGTGGCGGCAAGAGATTTAAGCTAAATGAGATAGATGAGAGCTTAGAGGACGTAAGAGAAATTTATCTAAATGAGTTTGCGAAAATCGTAAAAAAGGAGGACTAAGAGATGTTTTCTAAAAAGGAAAAAGCAAGCGGGGAAAAGGAAGTAGAGCAAAACGAGAAAAAGGGCGTGGCAAAGCCACCAGTGCTCTTTAGCCAGACTCAAGACTTGATAAGCGCGATCGAAAAGCGACTAAATGCCCCTTTGATAACCTACTATAACTCAAACGCTGGTAATGTCTGCGGCAACGATGCAAGCGCAATGTATGAAATTTTAAAGGGCAAAAAGATAGACACTGCCTATCTTTTCATAAAAAGTGATGGCGGAAGCGGAATAGCTGCGCTTAGGATCATTAGCACCCTTAGAAACTACTGCAAAAATTTAATAGCGCTGATCCCATCAAACTGCGCCTCAGCCGCTACTATGATGGCGCTTGGCGCAAACGAGATCGTCATGGGGCCACTTGCCTATCTAACTCCAGTTGATACCTCGCTCAAACACGAACTTAGCCCTACAAATAAGGGCAACGAGCTAGTTAGCGTATCGATGGACGAGCTTAGCCGTGTGGTGAAGCTTTGGAAAGAGCAGGACAAAGATAGACCAAACGACACAAACCCCTATAACTCGCTATATGAGTACATCCATCCGCTAGTTTTTGGTGCGGTTGATCGCGCTAGCTCGCTTTCGCTTAAAATTTGCTCTGAACTGCTTAGATATCACATTGAAGATGATAAAAAGATCGTTGAAATTTCTGAGCGTCTAAACGCAGACTACCCAGCGCACGAGTATCCGATACTCTTTCGTGAGGCGCAGGAGATCGGTCTGCATGTCAAAAAGATGGATGATGATCTAAACGAGATGCTTCAGGAGCTAACGCTACTTTACTCAGAGATGGGACAGCGAGCCTTTACCGACTACGATGAGAACAGCTATCACGATAACAACATCGCAAACATCATCGAGACAAACGGCAAGCAAATTTACTATCAGATCGATAAAGACTGGTTTTATCGCCCTGAGGAGCGCCGTTGGAACGTGATGAACGACGAGAGCTCATGGCGCAAAAATGAGCTGGTAAATGGCAAGATAAAAAATACGATCTATCACTTGTGGTAATATGTCTGGAGTCCTGTTTTTACTGATATTAGGCGGTGCGATATTTCTCTTTATGAATGTCCAAATAGGTAGTAACCGCAAGAAACAAGCAAATGTAGATGAGGCTAAATTTCTAGTCTCACTACTTGCAAAAGTCGCTAAAAGTGACGGCAGAGTTAGCGAGCTAGAGGCTAGGCTGATCACTCAAGTACTAGATGACCTAAGCCAGAAAGTTATCGGCGTTAGCGGCGTGCGTGAGTATCTAAAAGAGGTCTATAACAGCCAAAAAGAAAATGTAGATAACGCCTATGAAACCGCTAGAAACTACAAGCGCGCGTTTAATCTAAACTACGATACCTGCGTGGCTAGGCTCACTTTTTTTCTAAATTTAGCCTATATAGACGGAGAATTTAACAAAAGCGAGCAAGATGTTATAAGAAATATCGCTTATGGATTTGGCATCGACAAAGAGACGCTTGATGAGATAATCTTTAAATTTGATAGCTTCTATGGCTCGAGGTTTGGTGCAGATCACGATGAGATGAGCCAAGAAAACGATGCATTTGAGGTTTTAGGACTTAGTAAAAATGCAAGCCTTGATGAGGTAAAGGCTCGCTACAAAGAGCTTGTGAGGCAGTATCACCCTGACATTTTGATGGGCAGAGGCGAGAGCAAAGAGGTGATAGAGCGCTCTACTAAGAAGCTTCAGGAGATAAATGAGGCTTATGGGCGATTAAAAGAGAAATTTGGAGTTTAGATGAAGAAATTTGTGATTTTGCTTTTGGCTGTGGCTGGCTTTTGTAGGGAGCTAAACGTGAGCGATCTTAATGGAAATAAGATTAAATTTGAGCTAAAAGATAGTGCGCTTTATGAAAATGGCAAAAAGATCGGCGAATACAATAAGACAAGCGCTGCTAGCATCATCCTAGCTGGCAGTGATGGCGTAGAGGGTGATTTTAAGGCAGTTAGAGCTAAAAATTTAAATGAGTTTAAAGAGTATATATTTTCAGATGAAGGCGGCATAAAGGTGGTGAAATTTAGCGCTAAAAGTCCGATTTGTGAAGCATTTAGCAAAAAAGAGGCTGTAAATTTAAGCGTGCTAAGTTCAAGCTATTTTAGTGGCAAGCAAATTTCAAACTATGCCTTTAGTGTGGATATCGCAGGTGGCGAGTTTCAAAATTTAGTTAAAAAGAGCCACTTTGCAGTAAATGCTAGCGGCAAAAGTTTAGAAAAACTAGAAAATTTAACAGAAGAAAATATCAAAAAAGACACAGCCATGGGGTTACTTGTGCTTGAAAAAGCGATGTGTTTGTCGGAGTAAATTTGATAAAACAGGAGAATGAAGTATTGAGCGCTCATATAATTTCAGCCTATCAAATTTCTTTGATTGAAAAAATCAATGAAGATAAATTTGAATTTAAAGATATTGAACATAAATTTATATTTGAAAGCGTAAAAAAAGAGTGTAGTATTTGCAAAATAGAAGAGAAAAACTTTAAGATATTTAAAATATTTAGTTTGTTTTTTTTAGTTCTCGAAAGTTCATATTTTGAGTACGATGGTGAAAAGACATTTTGTAGTCAAGACGATGAAAAAAATTATTTTATAAAAAATCTATCTAAATATTTCTCTAATAAAAAAGAATTAGATGAAAATAATTTTGAGCTAGATAAAAATTTTATATACTATATTATTAAGGGTAAAAACAATGGTTTAAATGATGAACAGATATCAATATTGCTTAGAGGGAGTAAGACTTTGAAAATTTTATCAGAAAATAGATATACCTCTAATGATATTGATGTTGTTTTTGCTGAAAGTGGATTTTTAATGTTATCAAATTCTAAGTTTGGTATCGATGATAAAAAAGCTGAGCGATTTATACTTTTGTTTTTAATAGGATTGGCTTACAATATAAACACACAAAAATTTATAGAAAAGACTATAAATACAGTATCAGATCCAGATAAAGCTAAAAAAGTTAAAGAATTGGAAAAAATTAGAGATGATTTTTGTATTTATAGTATAAAAAGTTTTTTCTTAAATCCAGTCAAGCAAGAAAAACATCAATGTTATGAAATTTGGGAGTTTATTGAAAGAAATTATCATGTAAGAAAATTTTACAATGAAGCTAAAAAACAAGTTAGTGAATTAACTCTTTTAATAAGAGGAGATTTAGACAAAAAATTTGAACATAAGATGATAACACTTGGCATTTTTGTGACAGTTATTGTTGCCATATGTTCATTTTTTGCAGGAAAATATCTTTAAAATTTAATAAAGGAGAAAAAATGAGAGCGTTGCTTAGCGTTAGCGATAAAGAGGGCATTGTAGAGTTTGCAAAGGGGCTAGAAGAGCTTGGCTGGCAGATACTTTCAACTGGTGGCACCTACAAACTTTTAAAGGCTGAGGGGGTAAAAGCCACTGAGGTTAGCGAATTTACGGCGTCGCCTGAGATGTTTGAAGGCAGGGTAAAGACCCTTCATCCAAAGATACATGGTGGCATCTTGCACAAACGCGATGACGCTACGCACGTGGCTCAGGCAAAAGAGCATGGCATCGAGGGCATCGACCTAGTTTGCGTAAATTTATATCCTTTTAAAGAGACTACGATTAGGACTGATGACTTTGCCGAGATCATCGAAAATATCGACATCGGCGGCCCAGCTATGGTAAGAAGCGCTGCTAAAAACTTTAAAGACGTGCTTATAGTCACAAACGTGCTTGACTACGATGAAATTTTAAAGCGCCTAAGAGAAAAAAGCGATGATTACGAGTTTAGAAGATCGCTGATGATAAAGGCGTTCGAGCATACAGCAGCCTATGATAGCATGATCGCAAACTATATGAATGATAGATTTAATGGCGGTTTTGGTGATGCTAGATTTATCGTGGGAAGCAAGGTTTTTGACACTAGATACGGCGAAAATCCACACCAAAAAGGCGCGCTTTATGAGTTTGATTATTTCTTCACAAACAACTTTAGAGCCTTAAAAGGCGAGGCAAGTTTCAATAATATGACCGATATAAATGGCGCTTTAATGCTTGCAACTAGCTTTGATGATGCACCAGCAGTGGCTATCATCAAGCACGCTAACCCTTGCGGCTTTGCAGTAAAAGATACGCTGCTTGAGAGCTACGTCGCAGCGCTTAAGTGCGATCCGATCTCAGCATACGGCGGCGTAGTCGCGATAAATGGCACGCTTGATGAGGAGCTGGCTAAAAAGATAAATGAAATTTACGTTGAAGTAATCATCGCTGCAAATGTCGATGATGCCGCGCTTAAGGTATTTGAGAGCAAAAAGCGCATCAAAATTTTCACTCAGGATAATAAATTTTTAGTCCGCGCAAATGATAAATTTGACTTTAAGCATATCGATGGTGGATTTGTATTTCAAGAAAGAGACTTCGTAAAAGATGAAGAGCTTGAAAATATGAAACAAATGAGCAAGAAATTTGCAACTGGTAGCGAGCTAAAAGACGCTCAGATAGCGTGGAAAGTGGCTGCACTAACGAAGAGTAACTGCGTAGTTTATGTAAAAGATGGCGCTATGGTGGCTATTGGCATGGGTATGACTAGCCGTGTGGATGCTGCTCGTGCGGCCGTGGCAAAGGCAAAAGAGCTAAAGATCGATCTAAGTGGCTGCGTGCTTGCAAGCGAGGCATTCTTTCCGTTTAGAGATAGCATCGACATCGCTAGCAAAGTGGGCGTAAAATGCGTCATCGAGCCAGGCGGCAGCATCAGAGATGATGAGGTGATAGAGGCTGCCGATGAACATGGCATGTCGCTATACTTTACTGGCGTTAGACACTTCTTACACTAAAATTTAGGGGTGGTATATTTATGAAGTATGAAGAGATTGTAAAAAAATTCAAGAATTAGAAGATATAAAAATTCAAGAAGAGCGACAAATTCAATGTGGGAAACAGCTTATACTAGATAATGGGTGCATTATAAATTATTTTAACACTGGAAAATTTAATTTGCAGGGAAAAAATCAAGATATAGTAAAAGAAATTTTAGAGTGCTCATTTCAAAAGAAAGTAAAAAAAATTTTTGTTGTTTACGGACACAATGAACATGCAAAAATAGAACTAGAAGCTCTTTTAAGACGTTGGGATTTAGAACCAATAATTTTAGACCAAAAGGCATCTAATGGCAAGACAATTATAGAAAAGTTAGAGGAATATTCTAAGGATGTTGGATATGCTATTGTTTTAGCAACTCCAGATGATGATGGAAAAAGCAAAAACGAGGATGTATGCAAGTCAAGAGTAAGACAAAATGTTGTGTTAGAGCTTGGAATGTTTTTAGCAAGACTCGGTAGAGAAAAAGTTGCTATTTTATTAAAAGAGGTAGATAATTTTGAAAAACCATCAGATATTCAAGGTTTAATATACATACCGTTTAAAAATAAGATTGAAGATGTTACTACAAATTTAATTAGAGAATTAACACGACAGGGGTATGTTATTGATTCTAGTAAAATATAGTAACGAATGGTAATTGCGTTGGTGATAGAGGCTGCCGATGAGCACGGCATGTCGCTATACTTTACTGGCGTTAGACACTTCTTACACTAAAATTTAGGGGCGCTTTGCCCCTTACTTCACACTTTATAACTTTAAATTTTATATAATCCTTCAAAAAAAGGAGCTCGCATGAAAAAGATATTAAATTTTCTCTTGGTTTTGGCGGTACTTTTGGGTGTAAATTTAATGGCAAAAGATGAGTTTTTAAAGGAGCAGACGATGGCAGGGCAAAATTTGAAAGAAATTTATTTAGCAGGTGGCTGCTTTTGGGGCATGCAGGGATATTTTAAAAAGATATTTGGCGTGGTAGATACAAAAGTGGGCTACGCAAATGGTAAGAGCGAGAACACGAGCTACCGTGAGCTACATGAGAGCGATCACGCTGAGACACTTTATGTGAAATTTGACGAAAATAGGGTCGCTTTGGCTGAAATTTTGGCTCATTTTTTTAGAGTGATCGATCCGACCTCGCTAAATAAACAAGGCAATGATGTCGGCAGACAGTATAGAAGCGGGATTTACTATGTTAGCAAGGATGATCTACCAGTTATTGAGAGCTTTATAAAGATAGAGCAAAAGAAATTTAAAGATAAGATCGTGGTTGAGGTAGCACCTCTTAAAAATTTTATCATTGCTGAGGAGTATCATCAAGACTATCTTGACAAAAACCCTTTTGGATACTGCCATATCGATCTAAATTTGGCAAATAAGCCGCTTTATGATGAGGCTAAATTTAAACCACTTAGTAAAGAGGAGCTAAAGAAAAATTTAAGCAGCGAGCAGTATGCCGTGACGCAGGAGGCGGCGACTGAGAGGCCATTTAGCAGCGAGTATGATAAATTTGACAAAAAGGGCATCTATGTCGATATCACCAGTGGCAAACCGCTCTTTTCAAGCGCTGATAAATTTGATGCAGGGTGTGGCTGGCCAAGCTTTACAAAGCCTATCACGACAACGGCGCTTTCATATAGCGAGGACAACTCATTTATGATGAAAAGGGTAGAAGTTAGGTCTCAAAACAGCAACGCGCACCTTGGGCATGTATTTGAAGATGGGCCAAGTGATAGGGGTGGGCTAAGGTACTGCATAAATGGCGCTAGTCTTAAATTTATACCGCTTGAGGATATGGCTAGGCTTGGATACGAGGAGTTTATCCCCTACGTAAAGTAGCCTTTTGTTGAAGCAAATCAATGTTTTGAAAAGTTTAATCAGAGTATAATTCTCCAAAATCAAAAGGAGAAAAAATGAGTGAATTTTTCAAAAATGCAGAGCAGTTTAGCGTCGATGGTGCGACGGTGCCTTTTTATAAATTTAGTGAAAATGGTGTAAGCTTTGTGGGCTTTGACTCACGTCCTTGCGTGCCGCCAGAGCCTATGATAAACGCGCTTTTGGCTATAAAATTTGCTGATAAAAACATAAATATCGTGATGGTAAATCACAAATTTCCAGCTGGGCTCATCCCAAAGATAGAAAAGAGCTTTGACATTAAGCGAGAGGACCTAGAAGGCGGGGCTGTGAAGATGACTTTTAGCCTAAAAGAGGGTGCGAGCATAGAAAACATAGACACCAGCCTTTGCCACTAAGATGCTTTTAAATACCTATGCGCCGCCATTTAAACTAGTTGGCGGCTACTTTATCGCTGGCATTTTTTTCTTAGCACTTAGCATTGGAGCCTTTTTTTACGCTGATTTTGAGGCGATTAGCTCGATAAACACGGCTGGCTTTTTGCATATATTTTTCGTGGGCTTTGTGATGAGCATCATCATCGGAGCGCTCTATCAGCTAACCTCAGTCATCTTAGAAAAGCCATTTTTCACGGTCAAAGGGGCTATTTTAAATTTAGCCATCTTTTGTCTGTCGCTGCTTGCTATGAGCTATGCGATGATATTTGGCGAGGCTAGGATTTTACATATCAGCGGAGCTTTTCTCTTTGGTGCACTTCTCTTTTTTGGCTCGACCTATGCGCTAAGCTTTATGGATAATCAAAAAAGAAGCTTCGCTGCCTTTGCACTCTTTGTCTCGGCGATATTTTTGCTAGTTGGCATAACGCTTGGATTTTGCCTAGTGATGATACTTGGCGGCACGCTTATGCTTGATTTTACTATGACGTTAAAATTTCATGTATATTTCGTGCTTGGCTTTGTATTTTTCGTGATACTTGGGGCTGCAAGCGTGCTTTTACCGATGTTTGCGCTGGCGCATGATCTTAAATTTACACTCAGCAAAGCATCTCTTGCCGTTTATATTTTGGCTGGGGTTTTGCTGGCGGTTGATGAAAATTTAGCCATTTTTGCGGTGGCTGTGGCGGCTTTGCTCTTTATATCTCAGGCGTTTTATATCCTGAAAAAGCGCGTGAGAAAGGCGTATGATTACTGGAACGTGAATATTGCTCTTTCGCTGCTTGCTTTGTTTGTGGCTGCTATATTTATGATTTTTGAAAAGCTAAATTTGGCCGCATTTTTTATGATATATGGCTTTTTGTTTGCCTTTATCGTGGCTCATCTTTATAAGATCGCGCCATTTCTCATCTGGTATCACTATGTGGCTCCATTTGTTGGCAAGGCAAAAGTGCCACTGCTCGATGCGATGATACTAAAAAAGGCGGCTTATTACGCCATAGTTTTTAATGCCATTTCGCTTGTTTGCTACCCTTTGGCAGTTAGCTTTGAGATGAGAAATTTGGTCTATGCAAGTATGATTTTTATGGCTTTAAGCATCATTTTGCTTGCTGTAAATATGATAAATGTTTTTAAATTTACTGGTTTTAAAGGATAAAAAATGAAAGAAAAAATTTATGATGCTCTATCAAATATCGTCGATCCCGAGGTTGGCTTTAATATCGTTTCGCTTGGACTGATATACGACGTAAGCTGCGATGAAAACGGCAAAGCAAAGGTAACGATGACGCTTTCAACCAAGTCTTGTCCGCTTCATGAGATGATACTTGGCTGGGTTGAAACGGCTGTGCTTGGAGTGGAGGGTGTAAAAGAGTGTGAGATCGACCTAGTTTGGGAGCCAGAGTGGAATATCCAAATGGCAAGTGACTTTGTAAAAGCACAACTTGGAGTGAATTAATAAATTTGGCTAGAAATTTAGCTTAGCTAGCAAATTTCTAGCTTTTCTTCTTAAACTTCTACTTCAAATTTTAAAAATATCATAAAAGAGTAGTTAAATTTGCCTGGTCTGCTTAAGCTCTTTAATAAATTTACAAATAAATTTATACAAGTAAAAACTAAAAATGCGAGCTATAGAAGATAATTTTAGGCGTTTGCTAGATAATGGTTAAAATTTGAATATATAAAAAGGTAAATTGCAAGATAAACTTGCAATTTAACAGGAGAATTTTTAGTTAGGACTTAGTCCATTTGGTGGCGAAGATATGATGGGATATCTAGCTGAGAGATATACTCATCGCTGTTATATCCACCACTTACTCTTCTTTTTAAAACGATATTTTTATTTAGAAGATCGTTTTCAGGCTCTTGGGCTATTTTTTTTTCTTCGCTTTCTTTTTCTGCACCTTTAAAACCTGTTGCGATGATAGTAACTTCGACTTTATTGTCTTCTATGTTTTCATCAGTTGTTGTACCAAAGATCACATCAGCATCATCATCAGATGCCTCTTCGATCATTGACATCGCGCTATGAAGATCATCAAGTGAGCAGTTTGGATGCATTTTAAAATGAACTAAAACGCCAAGCGCTCCGTTTATGTTCATGTTGTCAAGTAGTGGTGATTGGATAGCATTTTTGATAGCCTCTTGAGCCGCACCCTCGCCATAAGCCTCGCCAACGCCCATCAAAGCATGACCTCTGTGACTCATAACTGTTTTTACGTCAGCAAAGTCGAGGTTGATATCGCTAACACCAGAGTCAAGCACAATAGAGCACATACCATTTACTGCTCTTGCAAGCACTTCATCAACCATCTTAAAGCTCTCTTTGATGCCTGATTTTTTATCTATCAAAGTTAAAAGTCTGTCGTTTGGTATGATAACGATAGAGTCGCTCTCTTTTCTAAGCTCGCTTAGACCGATATCAGCTAGCTTGCTGCGTTTTTTGCCCTCAAATGAAAAAGGCATAGTCACAACAGCAACTGTTAGCGCACCTATCTCTTTTGCAGCTTGTGCAACAACTGGAGCAGCGCCTGTGCCTGTACCACCGCCAAGGCCTGAAGCGATAAACACAACGTCAGAAGTCTCAAGAGCACTTTTTATCTCTTCGTAGCTCTCTTGTGCAGCTTCTTTGCCGACCTCTGGTCTCATACCAGCGCCAAGACCTTTTGTCTTTTTCTCACCAAGCTGTATCTTTGTGTGTGCAGGAGAATTGTCAAGTGCCTTAGCATCTGTATTTGCTATCATTAGATCAATGTCTAAATTTGGATTCTCTCTTATGATGTGGTTTATCATATTACCACCGCCACCACCTACGCCTACTACCTTTATCTTTGCGCTATATAGGCTCTTGTTCTCTTCGATTGTGAAACTGTTGCTCATTGTAAAAATTCTCCTCAAAATAGTTGTGTCATGCTGTGCCAAAATTTCTTTAAAGCACTTGGTTTTTTTTCTTGCTTACTTATATCAGCGATATTTGCAAGCTCGTTTTTGTTGTTTGTTTGCTCTAAATTTATATCCATATTTACAAGCTCAATGCCCTCTTCAAAATCATCTTTATCCTGTTTTTTTGTTTCAAATTTCTCTTTTTTCTCTTCTTCAAAAATATTGAAATTTGCTTTTGGCTTTGATCTTAACTCACCTTTATACCTCATCTTTTTTTCTGAGTCTATCTCATAAGGTGTAAATTCACCAGCGCCATACATGCAAAGTCCTATGGCACAAGAATTTGCTGGATCTCTTAAAATTTCATATAGGCCGTCCATCTCTTTTGGTCTAGCGATCCTAACTGGCATGTTGTCAAATATCGCAGAAGCTAGGTCTTTTAGCCCATCAAGCTTTGTCATGCCGCCAGTTAGTACTATGCCAGCGCCAACTAGATCTTTGTATCCACTATCTTCAAGCATATTTGCAAGCACCATCACAGTCTCTTCTGCTCTAGCTGAGATGACATTTGATATAACATCAAGTGAAACTTCGTGAGTCTTTTGCTCATCACCAAGTCTTGGAAGCTCGATAAGATCAACTGATTTATTTACCAGTTTGCCATATTCTAGTTTTATCTCTTCAGCTTTTGGCAAAGGAGTATGAAGCGCCATTGAAAGATCTATGGTTATATTTGCAGAGCCAACGTGTAGATATGAGTTATATCTTAGTGAATTTCCAGCATGCACTACCATATTACATGTCTCGCCGCCCATATCTATAAGCGCAACACCAAGTTCTTTTTCGTCTTTTGTTAGTGTTGCTATGGCTGAAGCGTAACCAGAAAGAACTACGTTATCAACCTGCACACCTGCTAAATTTACAGCCTTTCTTAGGTTGCTTAGTTGTGATTTTTGGATACTTATGATATGAGTTTGCACTTCAAGTCTAGTGCCATTCATGCCGATAGGGTCTTCTATAAATTCTTGTCCATCCACCTTAAAGTTGTAAGGCAAGACGTGAAGTTTTTCGTATTCTGGTGAAGTCTCGGCATTGTGATCTGCCATCTGCATAGCACGCTCTATCTCTTTTATGCCTATTTCATGATTTGGTATATTTACTACGCCACTGCTATTTACGCTTTTAGTATATTTTCCAGATATCGAAACTACTACTCTTTCATAGTGTGTTCCCGCAACTTTTTGCGCTTCTATGAGTGCATTTTTTATAGATTTTGCAGCTAATTCAATGTTATTTATAGCACCTTTTTTTATACCTTGTGCTTTTTCTGTGCCTATTCCTATTATTTTTATGCCATCATCATTTTGCTCTGCTATAACGGCGCAAATTTGAAATGATCCGACATCTATGCCTAAAATTCTAGTACTCAAAATTTTTACCTTTTGACATATTCTTTAACTTCATAATATTTTAGAAGCTTGTTTGTTAAATCTTTTATCAACTCGTTGTTTTTAAGCATTGCAACATTTTGTTGTGTTATTTGCTTATAGTTGTTATTTATATTGTTAGTAAGCAATCTTTGTTCCAAAATATCGTACACTACGGCTTTGTCATCTAATATAACATAACCTTTTGTGTTATTGGTGTCAAAAAGTTGAGATACAAAAGCTCTTGTATCGCTCTCATTTAAGCCCGCAATAGAGCCATTTACCTCTCTGCTAACAAAGCCAACATCTGTGCCTTTGAAGTTTTGTAGAGTCTCTTTTGCTTTTGCTGTTAAAATTTCTTTTTCTTTTTTGCTTTTGTAAATTTCAAGCACATTAGCTCTTGCTTGTTCAAAGCTCATAGGTTGTGGAGGAGTTATGCTTTTTACTCTAGCTATCAAATAGCCATCTTTATAGATAAATGGTTTTATCACTTCGCCAACTTTTGCGCCCTTTATCTCATCAAGTGAAAAAGTAGCGTTGTCCTCATTTACGCTTACAAAACCATTAGTTGCAAGTTCAGCTTTTTTAACAGCGACATACTTTTCTAAAGCGTTAGTTTTACTTTGCTCTATGTTATAGTCTTTATTAACCTCAGCTTTTACCTCGCTAAAAGGTTTTATCTTGTCATCAGAACCCTTATATTTATCTTGGTTTTCGTTATAGTAAGATTTTAAAACGCTTTCGTTTGCGTCGCTTTTTTCTGACTCGACAAAGTATGTATCTATACCATAAAGTGTCTTTGTCATATAGTTATTTTTATTTATCTCCCAAAGATCTTTTAGCTCTTTCTCATCTACTTTGATATCGTTTTGATCAGCATTTACTACTTGCACAGCTAATTTATCTTGCATGAAAAAGCTAGCTTCCATCATAGCGATATCTTCTTTGCTAGCAGGTAAATTTAAAATAGTTCTAAGTTTATCTAGCAAGATAGTTAGTTTTAGATTGTCTTCAAAATCAGTTGGGTTTATCCTGGCTCTTCTTAGCACATCGTAGTATAAATTTTTGTCAAAAACACCGTCTTTTTGAAATGTTGGATCGACGATTATATATTTTAAAACATCGTCTTTATTAACGCTAAGACCGATATCGTCTGCAAAATTTAATAATAAATTTTCTTGAATAGCAGCTTGAAGTGCAGCATTTTCTAAGTCTAACTCTTCAGCTTTCTCTTGAGTTAATTTGCCTTCAAATACATTGTTGTAGTACTGATATAACCTATCATATTTTTGTTGCAACTCTTGAACGCTTATATTTCTATGTCCTACTTTAGCTACTGAAGTAGCTCTGTTGCTGTTTAGATCGTATGCGCCCCAGCCGACAAAACCAGCACCGACAAAAGCTATCGTGCTTACCCAAATTGTCACGACTAGGTATTTTTTATGTTTTTGCATCCAAGATAACATTAAGTTCTTCCTTTAAAATACTAACAAAGCTTGTGCGATATTTTATAGAAATTTGGCTTAAATAAGCTTAAAATGGGGCTTTATAAAAACGTTTCTTGCTAAATTTTTACTAACATTTTTTATCTTTGTTAGTAAAAATTTAAATGCTAAAATCGCTGTAATCACCAGTAAAATGAAGCAGTTTGCAGCTATTTTCTAACAAAGCTATATCTTTTGCAAGTAGTTGAGGGCTCCTGCTATACGCATAAACGCCGTATCCTTTGATCACAACGACGTTAGTATTTTTCTCTATCATCGCTCTATAAATCTCTGTCTCAGCACGCTCATACCAGTCGTCAAACTGCTTTGGATCATAGACTAAAATTTCATTAAATCTTATGCATCCAAAATAGTCTTTTGGTGCGATCTTTTCATGTTTCATTGCATAAGCTGTCACGTATGGAGGCATGGCGTAGCAGACAAATTTTGCTTCATTTATGTTTTTGTAGATATTTAAGTGTATATCAGCATCTAAGCTTGCATCATTCCAGCGGTAGTCTTTTTTTGATGAAAGAAGCGTTAGATCACTATCTTGCAAGTCGTCAAAAATGGCACTTTGCTTGTTGATGATAAATTGATTTTTTTCTACCCTTGCTGAGATAGAACCATGAAAAACACCAAAAAAATTCTTTCTAAACATCGAAAGAGATATCTTTTTTATCTCATTTGTTGAGTGCAATAAGTCCATTTTTTCTCCTATGTTTTGGTGATTATATTTAAGCTATCTTAAAATTTGTGTAAAATTTTATGTAATGATAGCTTTTTAAGTAAAATTTCGATAAATTTTCACACTAATTTCATTAAAGAGGCAGTGTTGCAAAGTCCGCATATTAGCGTTTTACTTGACGAAGTTTTATCTTTTTTTAAAGGCCTGCGTGGAAATTTTATAGATTGCACGCTTGGATATGCTGGACATTCTAGTGCTATTTTGTCTCAAAATGAAAATCTAAATTTGATCGCCTGCGACAAAGACAGCGAAGCTATAAATTTCTCGCTCAAAAAACTTGAGCCATTTGGCAGCAGAGTGAAAATTTATAAGAGCAATTTCTCTGAGCTTATTAGCAAACTTAGCAGCGATGAAATTTCAAATGTTAGAGGGATTTTAGCTGACATTGGCGTTAGCTCTTTGCAGATAGATAAAGATGATAGAGGCTTTAGCCTTGGCTCAAGCGCGCTTGATATGCGCATGGATAAAGAGCGAGGATTTAGCGCCTATGACGTGGTAAATGGCTACTCGTTTGATGAGTTAGTTAGGATTTTTAGGGATTACGGCGAGCTAAAAAATGCCTCTGGGATCGCAAATAAGATAATAAATGCTAGAAATTTAGGCAAGATAACGAGCGCAAAAGAGCTTGCAAACATAATAGGCACAGCTCAGATAAAAGGGCGCGGTGTTAGCCCTGCTATCCTTGCCTTTCAGGCGATCAGGATAGAGGTAAATGGCGAGCTAGATGAGCTAACAAATTTGCTTGATAGCATAGAAAAGGGCGGTTTTAAAGATTGCTTAGTGGCGATCATAACATTTCACTCGCTTGAAGATAGGATCGTAAAAGAGCGCTTCAAAAAGTGGGCAAACAGCTGTATCTGCCCGCCTGGCATCTACCGATGTGAGTGCGGAAACAACCACGAACTGGGTGAAATTTTAACCAAAAAACCACTAACAGCAAGCCAAAGTGAGCTAGCGCAAAACTCACGAAGCAAGAGCGCAAAACTGCGTGTTTTTAAGATAAAGGGATAAAGATGCAAGAAAAAGAAGAGCTGCTAACACTTCACGACGAGGAGCAAAAACGTGAGGTAAATTTAAGCTTTAAGACGCTAGTGATGGTCTATCTGGCGGTTTTTATAGCGCTGGCTCTATTTTTGCCAAAAATTTATATAGCAAATCAAATTTATTATATAAGTAGAGATATCGCCGACATCAGTGGCAAACGAGATATGCTCCTTGAAGAAAACAGAGCTCTTAGCATAAAGCTTGAAAATTTGCGTTATAAAAATCAAATTTTAAACAATATGCAAGAGCGTCAATGGAAATAATTAAGAAATTTAAAAGCTTTATCCGCTACTACGACCCTGCAAATTTCCAGCTCATCTACTCGCTAAAAGCTGCCACAACCATCGCCTTTAACTGCTTTTTGTGCTTTTACTTCTTTCATCTAAGCGGTGCTATCATGGCTGTAAATATCACGATGGGTATCTTCTTTCTTGGCGAGCTTGAGTGCAAAGATAGGAGCAAATTTGCATTTTTGCTGCTTTACATCGCGCTTTCTTGCGCTTTTATGCCCTTTGTTGGTCCATTTATCAGCCTTGGCGTTTGGCTCTCGCTTATCGTATTTGTCTGGATATTTGTGGTGGGCATTAGCCAAATTTATAGCTCAAATTTAAACAAAATTTTACTCGCTGTAAATGCAACAGGGCTAGTTGCCTTTGTGACAAAGGCCGCAGTTGGGCTAAATGTGGTTGAAAGCATCGGCGGACTTATCTTGGCTGGCGTGCTAAGCATCATCATAAAATTTGAAAATTTTGGCAAATACGGAAAATTTACTAAAAAAAGCATCGGCTTTTTACTAGATAACGCCATCTTATCGAGCAAGGCGCTTGGCACGAGCCATTTTTACGCAAGTATCGCAGATTTGATGAGCTCGATTGATAAATCAAAAGAAATTTTCGCAAACAAAAGCCTAAAGATAAAAGATGTTAAGCTAGTTAGAAATCAAGCCAAAGCACTATTTTATTTTTATAAAGTTGAAGAGATCGCTCTTTTGCTTCGAACATTGGGCGCTTCGTTTGAAAGGATCGAGGACAGAGCGCTTTTAATCGAGGTAAAAAATGAGATCGCTTACAACCTTTTTGAGCTTAAAAAAATTTTCAAAAATCAAACTCCAAATCTAAAATTTGAGGCGCTAAATTTAGCTAAAAACTCAAATTTTAAAATTTTTGCAAGCTCACTAAGTGTGCTATATGATAAATTTTTGCTTATAAAAGAGGGCGGCGAGGACAAACTCTCGTTTAACAACACAAAAAAGATCACGCTAAAAGAGGCGTTTAAAAAGCTAAATTTAAAAAATGAAATATTAAAAGAGTCTTTAAGGCTTGCCATTTGCATGTCGATAGCCATTTTTATAGCGCAGGCGATGCATATAAATCATGGAATTTGGATCGCCATAGCAGTGATGAGCCTAAACAAAAGCGATGAAGATGCTTTAAAAAATGCTGGCAGAGATAGCCTTCTTGGCGGAGTTATCGGCTTTTTTATCGCACTTGTTTTTGTGAAATTTATGGGTGAATCATACGCATTTTACGTGGTTGTCTTTATCGGTATGTTTTTGGTTTATTATCTAAAATCTTACAAACAAATCGTCTTTGCAACGGCTTTTATGTTTGAATTTACAGCCATTTTTTCGCTTATAAAAAGAGATTTTTTAGCCCTTATGGTCGATAGACTACTTGACGTGGCAGCTGGCTTTTTGATAGTTTTTGCTACCTATCTGCTAACTAGGAAAAATGACTATACGGCGATAAAAAATAGCTTAAGCAGTGCCTTGATAGGTTTTAGAAATTTAGTGCAAATTTCTCTAAATGAGTCAAACAAAGATGCTTTTAGCACGGATGAAAAAAGGGTTTTAGGCTCGCTAAATGAGCTAAACTACGCTATAAAAGTTAGTAAAAATTTAGACGATGATAATATGAAAAATGCAAAATTTATAGCTAGCAAGCTTGATGATATAAATAGCGATCTGGTTAAGCTTAGAAATTATCTGAATTTAGACGAGTTAAAAGAGAAAAACGCCTTGCAAAATGATATAAAAATCATCTCAGATAGGTTTTTGATGTTAGATAAAAAGATCAAAAAACTTCCATATTATTTCATAAACGAGATAGAAGCGAAGCTGCTTTGCAAAGATGAAAACGTTAAAAAGCTAATTTTACGAGTTGCTTTAAAACAAAATGAAATTTACTCAGCGCTCTCTTTTTGAGAGATTAGCTTTTCATATATATATTGTTCTAAATCTTTTTTTGAAACGTCATTTTTAAGAGCGGTGTTGTAAATTTCTTCAACCTTGCTTGAATACTTTTCATATCCAAAATATGGAAAATGCACGCTCCAAGCCTTTTTTATAAGATCCAAGCTTATCTCTCTTCTTGCCCAAACCTTAAACATGTCAAAGCCGATAAAAACAGCTGAAGTGACGATGGTGGTTGCGATTATCGAGATGTGCGCGTCAGCCTTTGCTAAAAAGTGGTGCGTGATGATAAGAAGCGGAAACAAGACTACAAAGCAGATAAGTGCGTAAATTTGATAGAGCTTTACGTGGTTAAATCTAAAATTTAGCTTTGCGCCATCAACTAGCATACCTTCGTTAAAAAGGGCATTTGCTTCAAGTAGATCTCTAAATAAAACTGGCTGTTTTGAGACGAAAAAAATATTTTTAATGATAGTGTTTCTTAGATTTTCTTTCATTTTTTATAGACTTTTTACCTTAAAAATTTCAGCTCATTGTATCTAAAAATCTATAAATTCAAACAAAATTAGATACAATTTGCACAAACTTAAGGAGCTAAAAATGGCAGATAAAGCTTTAGAAACGGTCTTTTTAAATGGCGAGTTTTTGCCAAAAGATGAGGCAAAAGTTAGTGCGTTTGATAGAGGATTTATATTTGGCGATGGAATTTATGAAGTAGTGCCTGTGATAAATTCAAAAATGGTCGATAAAGAGGGCTTTTGGGCGAGATTTGAGAGAAGCTTAAACGAGATAGATATAAGCCTGCCTTACGAAAAAGATAAATTTGAAGCGATATTAAATGAGATGATCGCCAAAAACGCCTTAAAAGAGGGCGGAATTTACATGCAAGTAACAAGAGGCGTGGCGTTTAGAAATTTCTATTTTATGGAAAATTTAACCCCAAGTGTCTTTATCTTTTGCTACGAGAGTGAAATTTTAAACAACCCAGCTGCAAAAACTGGCATAAAAGTGGCAAGCGTCGAGGACATAAGGTGGAAAAGGCGCGACATCAAGTCGATCTCGCTTCTAGCTCAGTGCTACGCTAAAAACGAGGCTCACAAAAAGGGCGCGGACGAGGGCTTTATGGTAGAAAATGGCTTTGTCACGGAGGGGTGTAGCTCGAGCGCTTTTATCATCAAAGATAAAACTCTCATCACCAAGCCACTTTCAAATGAAATTTTACCAGGGATCCGCCGTATGAGGCTTTTAAGGATCGCTAAAGATATCGGACTAAAGATAGAGGAGCGTAAATTTAGCATGGACGAGGTTTACGCGGCTGATGAAGTCTTTATCTCGGCTGCTACGCTCATACTTTTGCCAGTCATATATGCTGACGGCAAGGCGATAAACGGCGCAAAAGTAGGCGAAATTTCAAGCAAACTTCGTGAAATTTATGCTAGTGAGCTTTTAAAAGAAGCTGGACTTTGAGAGAAAAGGTCCTAATAAGCGCTTGTCTGGCTGGCATAAACTGCAAATTTAACGGCGAAAATAACCTTTTGGATAGAGGCGTTTTAGATGAAATTTCAAAAAAATATCATCTGCTTTTTGTCTGTCCAGAGGTTTTTGGCGGACTTAGCACGCCAAGAGAGCCAGCTGAGATGAAAGGTGGCTTAGTCGTTACAAAAACAGCTAAAGATGTGAGCGAAAATTTTAAATTTGGGGCTGAGATTTGCCTAAAGATAGCTAAGCTAAATGGCTGCAAAAAGGCTATTTTAAAAGCTAGAAGTCCAAGCTGCGGCAGCGGGCAAATTTATGATGGAAGCTTTAGTAAAAAGCTAGTCTTTGGCGACGGCGTAGCGGCAAAGCTGCTAAAAGAAAATGAAATTTTAGTTTTTAGCGAAGATGAGATAGGGCGGCTTGATGTTTGAGAGGCTAAAAGATAACGTCATGCTCGAGGTGATCTTTAAATACATCATCTTGCTGCTACTTTTTGCCTGCGTGGTTGGACTTTTTGCAAGCGGCGTGCTATTTTTAAAGGGAGAGATGAGCGAAAATTCGCTAAATTTGCACATTTTCTTTGGCTTTAGCTTGGTTGTCCTCACCATAATCCACAGCTACGTCAAGAAGAAAAAGCTAAAAAAGCTAAGCCTTGAGTTTAAAAATATCTTAAAGCATAAGCCAGTACAGATGGACTGCAACACGACAAGGTTTTTAAACGCGCTAAATGATGTCAAAGTGGGCGAGCTTTCAAAGAAATTTGGCTCAGACATTGCAGAAATTTTAAGATCAAACAATATAAAGGTCAAGGATCAAAACGAGACGATGAAGCAAATTTGCAAAAACAACGATGAAAAGATGTTTTATATCTTTGTTTTGATCGTCGAAGCTATATTTAAGGATAAGGAAGAAATTTGAAAAAAGGTATATTTTTAGCACTTAGTGTTGCTTTGTTTTTGGGTTGTTCGCAGACAACAAAACCAGAGCCAAACAAGCAGCAAAATGCCCTGCCAGACGAAAATGTCTATAAGCCAAATGAGCGCATCAGCTTGCTTGAATTTGAAGTAAAACAAGACGCCTCGTCGCTACCTCAAAATATGCAAAGTGCAAGTTTTGCTCAAGATGAAATTTTAAAAAGAAGATTTAAAGTTTTTACTCTAAGAGGTGTGAAATTTAACCCAAACGACGCTTTTTGGGCGTTTAATGTATATAAACCAAGCGAGAAGAGAAAGTATTTTGGCTCAAATTTTAGGCAGATACCGCAAAGCTGGTTTGACGCACAAAAGGATAATGCAAATTTCGCTGGCTTTTTGCAAATTTCAGCTTACGCTCTAACTTCAGCAAACACAGCTGTGAGAAATTTCCCAACCGACGAGCCGATATTTTTAAACCCGCAAACCCCAGGTGAGGGCTATCCGTTTGATTATTTGCAAGAATCAACCCTAAGCATCGCTCATCCGCTCTTTGTATCGCACCTCTCAAAAGATAGGGCATGGGCGTTTGTGAGTGATGATGCGGTTTGGGGCTGGGTGAAGATTGAAGATATCAAATTTATAAGCGATGAAGAGGCACTTGCCTATCAAAAATCAAGCTTTGTAACGATAAAAACCGACAAGATGCCAGTTTATGACAAGGGCGGAAACTTTTTATTTTACTCACGTGTCGGCGCGATACTGCCAGTTTTAGCGCAAGATGACAAAAACTACTACGGCAAAATTTATGTAAGAAATATGCTTAGGGAGTTTGTCCTCCCAAAGTCTTTTAGCGCCCTTTTTCCACTTAAATTTAATGATTCAAATTTAAAAACTATTCTTAGCTCGCTTCTTACTCAGCCTTATGGCTGGGGCGGGGTGGATAAGCTAAGAGACTGCTCGCTTTTTACAAAAGACTTGCTAGCAAGCTTTGGCGTGTGGTTACCTAGGAACTCAAGGGCGCAGGCAAATATGGGAGAAAAGATCAATCTAAAAGGCCTTAGCAACGCTGCAAAGAGCAAAGAGATAAAAGAAAAGGGCGTGCCATATCTCACGCTCGTGCATCTACCAGGTCACATCATGCTCTATGCTGGATATAAGGGCGATGATATTTACGTCGTGCATGATGCTTGGGGGCTAAAGACTACAAATAATGGCCGTGCGCTAATCGGAGCGACCGCGATAACTACGCTAAATATCGGACAAAACAGAAGCGACATACAAAGTGCAAATTTGCTAATCTCAAAGGTTGATTCTATAAATGTGATGAGGCCTGAGCAAGGGATGCTGGATAAGGCTAGAAAGATCTCAGCTTTGCAACGAGCTTATGGCGTGAAGATCGAAGAAAATTTGGTTAAATTTAGTGATGGTACGAGCTTAATCTATGATGATTTTAAACAAAAAGATGAAGAGTGCAGCACTGGCGCTGACATAGAAGATATGAACGCGCTTGATTACGCTGCGTTTTCGCCACTTAGCGCGGCGCTTAGTGATGCTGGTAGATGCAGAAACTACGAGCTTTTAGGTAAAATTTATGGCTCAAGCGAGAGCGCAGTAAAAGCAAATTTGGTTGATGTTATCTGGCTAAAGGATTTTTTAAATTTACCTTTAAAATTTAACTCTAAAAATGGCGCCGCAGCTGCCTTACAGGATGTGAGCAACGAGCTAAACGAAATGGCAAAGAGCGATCCAAATTTACTTGAGTACCTAAAAGATCCAGGCGGGACATTTAAGTGGCGCATCATCGCTGGCACAAACCGCCTAAGCGCGCACAGCTACGGCATCGCGATCGATATAAATGTAAAAAAGAGCCACTACTGGCAGTGGAGTAAGGGCTATGAGAATTTGATCCCTGAAAAAATCGTGCGAGTATTTGAAAAGCATAAATTTATCTGGGGCGGACGCTGGAAGCACTTTGATACGATGCATTTTGAGTATCGCCCAGAGATGTTTGAGTAGATGAAAGATCAAATTTTAGAAATTTTATCTCGATCAAACGTCTTTTTAACAGGCGGCGGCGGTGTTGGCAAGAGCTATCTAACCGCCTCCATCATCAGACACTACAAAGAAAATTTCAAAAATGTCGTCATCCTTGGCTCAACTGGCATAAGCGCTGTTAGCCTTGGGGGAGTGAGCTTGCATAGCTTTTTTAAATTTGGCTACTGCAAGGACTACGAGGAGCTAAGACGGCTTGACTACCGCCAAAAAGATAAGCTAAGCAAACTACGAAATATGTTAGATGCTTGCGATCTACTTGTAATAGACGAAATTTCGATGGTTAGCTCAAATGTTATGGAGATGATAAGATACCGCTTGCTCACCTCTAAATTTAAGGGTAGGGTGCTTATAGTGGGCGACTTTTATCAGCTGCCACCCGTGCAAAAAAAGCAAAATGAGAGCAAACTTTTTAACTTTTTATACGCTTTTAACTCCAGTGCGTGGGAGGATATGAAATTTACAAATGTTGAGCTTTTGCTCTCAAAACGCACTAATGATCTTAAATTTTATGAAATTCTCTCTCGTCTTAGAGTTGGCGAGCTAGATGATGAGATGATGGCTTATATCGAGAGCTTGCGAGTGGATGCTATCGAGCCAGATAGTGAGACTAGCGTGCTTTTTGGCAGAAACGCAGAGGCTGAGATGCTAAATCAAAAGAGGCTTCTCGCGCTTAATGCACCGCTTGAAATTTCAAACTCGGACGTGCTTGTTATGGATGAAAATTTAGACAAAAAAGAGTTTGAAAAGTGGGCAAACACGCTAAATATCTCGCGAAATTTGGAGATGAAGATAGGCGCAAAAATCATCTTTACTTCAAATAAATGGGGCGAGTACTATAACGGCGAGCAGGGCAAGATCATGCAAATTTTAAAAGAAAATGGCGCCATTTCAAGCGTGATCGTGCAAAAAGATAGCGGCGAGATCTGCGAGATAGAAAAGTGCGCTTATAACTTTTGCGCGCTAAATTTAAACGAAGACGAGATCGAGGAGAACGTGCAGGCTTCGCTTTATCAGTTTCCATTTAAGCTTGCCTATGCGCTAACTATCCACAAGTCTCAAGGCATGAGCATAAATTCGCTCATTTGCAACATCAACCACATCTTTGCCAAAGGACAGCTCTACGTCGCACTTTCTCGTGCAGTAAATCCTAAAAATTTAAAACTTTTTTATGATAAGAAAAGTGATTTTAGGCAGCATTTAAGAAAAGTGGTTAAAATTGACGACGAAGTTAAGAAATTTTACCAAGAAAACGTATTTTTGCATATTAAGGAGAGTTTATGAAAAAGCTACTTTTAAGCCTTGTTTTTGGCGTTTTTGCATTTGCAGACGTGCTAAAAGTGAGTGACTTTCAAACAGATATCTACTCAAAAGCTGGACAAAATTTAACAAAAAAGATAAGTATGAACCTTGAAGTCGTCGGACGTGATATGGAGGAGAACGAAGCATACGTGCTTGATGCGCTAAACGTCGTTGTTGGCAGCTTTTACGTGGAGGACATCCTAACCTCAATGGGAAAAGAGAAATTTAAAGAGCTCTTTATGAAATACGCAGCCAAAAAACACTCTCTTGACATCGACGACGTGCTTATTTTAAATATCAAAGTGATAAATAATTTGGAGCTAAGTGAGATCATAAAAGCGATAAAAAGCCAAAATTTATGCTCTGATCCAAGCGTAAATGAAGATGTGATGACAAAGCCAGAAAAGAAGAAAAAAGGCAATGAGATCATCATCTCGCCTGATCCAAACGACATGGTGCAAAAGCCGATCGATCTAAATAACGTGCAGGAATTTGGAAAAGACTTTGGGCAGAGGTGAGTAAATTTGGCTAAAAGCTAGCCAAATTTATTGATTTACGATGTCGTAACCTTGTGGGATAACTGGAGTTAGCGTCTCTTGCGGGATGAGCGCGTCTTTTACAGGGTTGCTTAAGGTTATCTTTATCTTATTTGAAAGCTTGTCTTTATAGTCAATCGTCGTTGGAAGCGTGTTTTTTATCGTTATAAAGTACTCAACTCCGTCATATATCGCCTTATAAAGTGTCGGCTGGATTTGCTCTGCGTGAGCTAAGACCTGCGTCAAATTTGGCGTATCATCTAGCCTTGAAATGATGGCTTGCTCAAGCTCATCTTCGATCACGACCACTTTGTCTTTGTCAAAGTAAATCCTCTTTGGTGTTGGACTTTCATATATCCAAAGCGCGGTGTTGTCGCTTTTAGCGTAAAATCTACCTTTGTAATTTACACTTTTTCCCTCGCTAAAGACAGTTTGCGTAAAGTCACTTTGCAGGCTTTTAAAATTTAAGCCAGCGCCAAATGAGCAAACTGCGACAAGAGATGCAACTAAAAATTTTCTCATTTTTTATCCTTTTTTGGCGTATTCTAGCCCAGTTTAATTAAATAAATAGTTAAACTATGCTAAGATCCAAAGTTTAAAAATTTAGGAAGGTAAAGTAATGATTTCATCGGTATTTAGAAAGATTTTTGGCACGAAAAACGATAGAGAAGTCAAAAAATATATAAAACGTGTGGCGCAGATAAACGCGCTAGAGCCTACATATGAGAAGATGAGCGACGATGAGCTTAAGATCAAATTTAACGAGCTAAAAGCCCAAGTCGTCGAAGAGAAAGTCACTTTAGATCAAATTTTAAATGATGTCTTTGCGTTAGTTAGAGAGGCTAGCAAAAGGGTGCTTAAGATGCGCCATTTTGACGTGCAACTAATAGGCGGCATGGTACTAAACGAGGGCAGGATCGCTGAGATGAAGACAGGCGAGGGTAAGACCTTGGTTGCGACTTTGCCAGTTATCTTAAACGCGATGAGCGGCAAGGGCGTGCATGTAGTAACTGTAAATGACTACCTTGCAAAGCGTGACGCGACGCAAATGGGCGAGCTTTATAACTTTTTAGGCTTAAGCGTCGATGTGATACTAAGCGGTGGATATGACGATGAGGTAAGACAAGCTGCCTATAACGCCGACATAACATACGGCACAAACTCAGAATTTGGTTTTGACTACCTTCGTGACAATATGAAATTTGAAGCTGGTCAAAAGGTGCAAAGAGGCCATAACTTCGTTATCGTCGATGAGGTCGATAGTATCTTGATAGATGAGGCTAGAACACCACTTATAATCTCTGGTCCAACAAACCGCACGCTTGATGGCTACATAAGAGCCGATCAAGTCGCAAAACAGCTTACCAGAGGCACTCCAGCTGATCCAAACGTACCTGGCTCAAAGCCAACTGGCGACTTCATAGTAGATGAAAAAAATAGAACGATAATGATCACAGAAGCTGGCATAAGTAAGGCTGAAAAGCTATTTGGGGTTGAAAATTTATACAACCTTGAAAACGCCGTGCTAAGCCACCACCTAGATCAAGCTCTAAAAGCACACAATCTCTTTGAAAAAGACGTTCATTACGTCGTAAAAGATGGCGAAGTCGTCATAGTTGATGAATTTACAGGACGTCTAAGTGAGGGCAGACGCTTTAGTGAGGGGCTTCACCAAGCGCTTGAAGCAAAAGAGGGCGTGAAAATTCAAGAAGAGAGCCAAACGCTAGCCGATACAACATATCAAAACTATTTTAGGATGTATAAAAAGCTTGCCGGTATGACTGGTACGGCTCAGACAGAGGCTACCGAGTTTTCTCAAATTTATAATCTTGAAGTTATCTCGATACCTACAAACGTGCCAGTTAAGAGGATCGATCAAAACGACCTTATCTACAAAACTCAAAATGAGAAATTTAAAGCGGTCATCGACGAGATCAAAAAAGCTCACGAAAAGGGTCAGCCAGTACTTGTGGGAACTGCAAGTATCGAGCGTAGTGAGGTGCTTCACGAGATGCTTAAAAAAGCTGGCATCCCACACTCTGTGCTAAATGCTAAAAACCATGAAAAAGAGGCTGAGATCATCGCGCAAGCTGGCGTAAAAGGCGCTGTGACTATCGCTACAAACATGGCTGGACGTGGTGTTGATATCAGGATAAACGACGAGGTGAGAGACCTTGGCGGTTTATATATCATCGGCACCGAAAGGCACGAAAGTAGAAGGATAGATAATCAGCTCCGTGGCCGTGCTGGACGTCAGGGCGACCCTGGTATGAGTAGATTTTATCTAAGCTTAGAGGATAATCTTTTAAGAATTTTTGGTAGCGACCGCATAAAAGCGATCATGGATAGACTTGGTATCGACGAGGGCGAAAGCATCGAGAGCCGCATGGTGACAAGAGCTGTTGAAAATGCTCAAAAGAAAGTCGAGAGCTTGCACTTTGAGGCTAGAAAGCACTTGCTTGAGTATGACGACGTGGCAAATGAGCAAAGAAAGACCATCTATAAATACCGCGACGAACTACTTGATAAAAACTATGATATGAGCGAGAAGATAGCTCAAAATAGGGTTGAATACGCTACAAATTTACTTGATACGGCTGAAATTTTCCATGGCGGTTTGAAAGATGACTATGACATTAAAAATTTATGCTCTATCATCCTTGCAGACTGCGGCGAAGAGATCGACGAGAACGAGCTAAAAGGGCTAGAGTATAATGAACTAGTAGAAAAAATAGCGCAAATTTTAGAGGTTAGATATAACGAAAAGATGAGCGTGTTAAATGAGGAGCAAAGAAAAGATATAGAGAAAATTTTATATCTTCAAGTGCTTGATAATGCGTGGAGAGAGCACCTTTATCAGATGGATATCCTAAAAACTGGCATCGGTCTTAGAGGGTATAATCAAAAAGATCCGCTAGTTGAATATAAAAAAGAGAGCTACAACCTCTTTATGGAGCTAGTTGGTAGGCTAAAAACTGAGAGCGTTAAGACGCTTCAAATCGTTAGATTTAAGAGCCGAGAGGAGCAAGAAGAGCAAGCTAGGATGATGCTTGAAGCTAGTCAAAATGCTGAAAATGAGCCTCTAAACTACAATAACCAAGGCGAAGATGAAAATTTCACGCCAGAAAAAAAGATACCAAGAAACGCTCCATGCCCTTGCGGAAGCGGTAAAAAATATAAAGATTGCCACGGCAAAAGTGGCCCTAAAAAAGGCATATTTGCTTAAAATTTCTACTTTTAAGGCGCCAAAGCGCCTTAATCTTTTAAAGGCTATTTGATGACAAGCTTACCAAAGTATCTACTTTTTAAATATTTAAGATTTGATAAAACTCAGCCATTTATCGCTCTAAGCGCCTTGCTTGCCTTTCTTGGTGTTAGCATTGGTCTTATGGTTTTGATCGTTGCGATGGCTATTATGAACGGATTTGATAAAGAATTTGAGCGCAAGCTTTTTACGATGAACTATCCAATAACTGTTCAAAGCGCCTTTAAAGGATCGATCGATGATGGCTTTGTAGATGAACTAAAGGCTAAATTTAGCGACCTTAAATTTAGTCCATATATCAGCACGCAGGTCATCTACCGCTCGGCAAATGCACTTGAAGGTGGGCTAATTTATGGCGTAAATTTTAAAGATGAAAAGCAAATAAACTCGGTCGTAAATGAAGCTTTAAAAGACAAAGAGCTAGAGGGCTTTGAGATACTTGTGGGAAGTGGCATAACGAGTGAGTTTAGGCTAAGAAACGATGAAAAACTAACGCTTATCTTTACAAAGGCCGATCCAGCTGGCTTTTCACTAACGCCAAAGATGAAGCGCTTTGACATCGGCGGCTCATTTACATCTGGGCTCATCGCCTACGATAAGGCGTTTTCATATACTTCAGTTGATGCATTAAGAAAAATTTTGGACTATCCAAAGGGCGTTTATGATGGAATTCACATCTTTTCAAACAAGCCATTTGATGATATAAAAAGGGTGCGCGAAGGCCTTCCAGCAGGCACGGTTGCCATTGGCTGGTGGGAGCAAAATGGCAACTTTTTCTCAGCGCTCGCACTTGAAAAAAGAGCACTTTTCATCGTTTTGATGCTTATTATCCTTGTGGCGTCGCTAAATATAATAAGCTCACTACTAATGACCGTGATGAACCGCAGGCAAGAAATCGCCTTGCTTTTAGCACTTGGAGCTAGCAAAGGCGAGATAAAAAGAAGTTTCTTTTATCAAGGGCTAGTTATCGGCGGTGGTGGCATTATATTTGGCTTAGTGCTTGGCTTTTTGGGGTTATTTTTACTTGGAAATTTCAACATCATAGACCTGCCAGCTGATGTCTATGGCTCAAGCAAACTACCACTTGAACTCTCAACTCTTGATCTTGTGCTTATCGTAGTTGGGGCTGTATTTATCGTGGCTATCTCGTCTTACTATCCAGCCAAAAAAGCCACAGAGGTAAATGTCCTTCAAACTTTAAGAAATGAGTAAAAGCATGGCAAAGCTAGGCTTTAAATTTAGTTTTTAAAAGCATATTATTGCCAAATATGCTTTTATTTTAATTTGCAATAAATTCTATTTTTTATCTTTTAATAGCCATCAATTTTTACTTCTTTCTCATTAAGACTAGCATTGATGCTGCGGCTAGACAAATTTTTTAGCTTCTTATTGTCTCTATTGTTTCTTATGCAATCAAAAAAGTTACTAATAGTTTTATCAATTTATTTAAACAAACTTAAAAAAACGTGTTTTAAGAAGCTAAATTTACTACGCTCTTACGTCGTGGTCAATCTTGCACTGAAGGGCTTCATGAACAAGTGTTTTTGCCATGACGCGCTCTTCGCTTATAAGGTGGAAATTTGCATCTAGCTCGCCAAAGATATCTTTGTTGCCCTCGCCATTTGCTTTGATGATAGTCTGGATATTTGCGCCGTAGTCTTTGATCTTTTGCGCGATTAGCTCAACTCTTTGCTCGTTGCTAACTGTTATGATAACGGCTGCTGCGTCGTTTAGGCAGGCATTTTCAAGAGTGTCGCTTTGCAGCACGTTTCCTAAAAATACATTTTCCCCGCGGCTTCTGCCAAGCTCAACTAGGCTGATATCATTATCAAGTACGATGTATAAAAGCTTTGTCTCTTTTAGCCTCAAAACCACCTCTTGGCCAAGTCTGTCGTAGCCAAAGACGACGATGTGATTTTTTAGTTTTTGTGGCTTTAGGGCGTCATTTGACTCGATCACTATTTCGCGCTCGACGAGATCAGCTATGACGTCAAGCTTTTTAAGTATAAAAGGCGTCGCAAACATAGATATAACAGAGGCTGCGATGAAAATTTGAGCAGTTTGGACATCTAGTAAATTTCTAGTAGTCATTAGCCCAAAGACAGCCAGTGCAAATTCGCCGATCTGACAGACGCTAAGTGCGGTTTTAGCAGCGACCCTGCGTTTTAAGTAGATATTTAAAACAGCAAAAACGACGATGGCTTTTACGACCATTATGCTAAAGACTAGACCTAGAACTAGCCAGATATTTGAGAGCACGACTACAAAATTTATCTGCATGCCAACGGTTATGAAAAACAGTCCAAGAAGTAGATCTCTAAAAGGTATGAGATCGACCTCGATCTGGTGCTTATACTGCGTCTCTGCCATCATCATGCCAGCTAAAAATGCACCAAGAGAGTATGAAAAGCCAAAGAAGTGAGCTAGTGTGCTGGCGCCAACGACTAAAAAGAGGATCGTTGCGATAAAGACCTCTTGAGAGTTTGTCTGAACGACTTTGTAAAATATCCAGTTGATGACGTATTTGCCGAGCAAAAATAGCACAACGATAAGGATAACCGCACTCGTAAAAGTCTTTAGTAAAAGCTCATTTATCGAGGCATCTTGCGAGCTAAACATATCTATCATAAGCAAAATAGGGATGACGGCGATATCTTGAAATAGCAAAATTCCAAGCGCCTTTCTACCATAAATTTTACTTACATCGCCATTGTCATTTAGCGTTTTTAGCACGATCGCAGTTGATGATAGAGCAAAGGCAAGACCTGCGATAAGCGCTGTCTCGTCCTTTAGATGAAGCGCGTAGTAAAGCATCACGCCCATCACAAAGCCGCTTAAGCAAACTTGCAGACCGCCATTTAGAAAGACCTCTTTTTTCATGCTCATCAGGTGCTTAAAGCTAAACTCAAGTCCGATCGTAAACATCAAAAATGCGATACCAAATTCAGCTATATGAGAAATTTCATCGTTGCTTTTTAGGTTGAAAAATTCTGATATAAGCGTGCCAGTTACGATGTAGCCGATGATGGTTGGTATCTGAAATTTCTTAAAAATGACATTTAACGCGACTGAGATCGCAGCGACAAGCAAGAAGCCTTCTAAAATTTGTTCCATAAATTATTTTTTGCCTTCGTAAAATACAAGATCAAAGCTACTTTTTCTCTTCACAAGCGATCTTTTGGTGCTAGTTTGACTGGTAGCTTCGTGTAATTTTTTATTTAACTCATCAATAGTCGATTCTAAATCGTCAATTTTCTCTTTTAGCTGAAGTATCACATCAACACCTGCTAAATTTACGCCAAGTTCGCGGGTCAAATTTAGTATCGTTTTGACGCGATCAACGTCTTTTTGTGAGTAGAGCCTCATCTTGCCATCTGTTCTTGAGGGTTCAACTAGTCCCTCTCTTTCGTATTGTCTTAAAGTTTGTGGATGTATGCTTAAAACCTTTGCTACAACGCTTATTAAAAAAAGTGGTTCTTCGTAATTTTGCATTTTTTACTCCGGTAATTTTTCTTTTAACTCTTTTACTAAGCCCTCGTCAAGCTCACTGATATTTGGAAGTTTTACCCTGGCTTTTAAGTAAAGATCGCCATAAATTCCACTCTTTCTGTTTTGTACGCCGTATCCTTTCAAGCGGATCTTCGTGCCTGTTTTTGAGTTCTCAGCGATTTTGATGGTTACATCTTTTTTATATGTATGCACATTTATCTTGCCGCCAAAGAGCATAGTTTTTAGTGGAATTTCTACATCTTTATATAGATCATCGCCAACTCTTTCATACTCGTCGCTTGGTTCAACGCTAATGGCAAGTATAAGATCGCCAGTTTGACCGCCAGCACTCTTGCCTTTGCCTTTTATGCGAAGTTTTTCGCCGCCTTCTATACCGCTTGGGATCTTTATCTTGATGCTCTCGCCATTAAAATTTATCTTATGTTCGCCGCCAGTTACAGCCACGTCAAATGGTATAGAAATTTTGGCATTTACATCTAGATCAGCTCCGCCAAAGCCAAATCCGCCTCCGCCAAAGCCTTCAAATCCTTCAAAACCTCCGCCAAAGCTACTGCTAAATTTAGCGCCACCTCCGCCAAAGCCGCCTGAGAAGATATTTTTCAAGATATCGTTTAGATCGCCCATATCGGCTGAACCTCTGGCAAAGTCATGGAAATTTTGACCGCCAAACATATTATCGCCGTATTGATCATATTGGGCACGTTTTTTCTCGTCACTTAAAATTTCATAAGCAGCGTTTATCTCTTTAAATTTATCCTCTGCTCCAGGGTCTTTGTTGATGTCTGGGTGGTACTTTCTAGCAAGTTTTCTATAAGCTTTTTTTATCTCGTCGCTTGATGCGCCTTTTGAAACTCCTAAAGTTTCATATAAGCTTTCGCTCATATATTCTCCTTATGTTTTTTGACACGGATTATATCACAAAACTTTAGTCTATGCAAGTCAAGTTTATTTTTATTTACAAAGGAGAAAAAAGCGTTAAGATTTTATTTTTAAGCTCTATTTATAATTTCAAGACATTTTCAATTTAAAGGAAAAAAATGAAAAAATTTATGCTAATTTCATTAGCGGCAGCTTCTTTGCTAATGGGAGCTGATATTAAATTTAACGAAGCAAACCAAGATGTAACTAGAGTTTCGCCGTTAAGTGATAAAAATAGTGTGCTCTCATACTATGACTCTATCGCTCAGGCAAAACTTTCAGTTGTAAATATCTCAACTACAAAAACAGTAAGCAACGCTGGCATCGAGCAGATGTTTAATGACCCGTTTTTTAATGAATTTTTTGGATTTAACTTTGCAAAACCAAAAGAGAAAGAAAAGACAACTTCTCTTGGCTCTGGCGTCATCATCTCAAATGACGGCTACATCGTTACAAACAACCACGTCATCGAAGATAGCGACCAGATCGTTGTGACCTTGGCAAAGGGTGGCAAGGAGTATAAAGCCAAGCTAATAGGCAGCGATCCAAAAACCGATCTAGCCGTTATAAAGATAGAGGCAAATGGGCTAAATGCGATCACATTTGCTGACTCGTCAAAGCTACTTGATGCAGATGTCGTCTTTGCTATAGGCAATCCTTTTGGCGTAGGCGAGAGCATCACTCAAGGTATCGTCTCAGGGCTAAATAAAGATGATATCGGACTTAATCAATATGAAAATTTCATCCAAACAGACGCCTCTATAAACCCTGGTAACTCAGGTGGTGCTTTGGTTGATAGTAGGGGCTATTTGGTCGGTATAAACTCAGCCATACTTTCAAAAAGTGGAGGCAACAACGGCATTGGTTTTGCGATCCCATCAAATATGGTAAAAGATATCGCCAAAAAGCTGATAACAGACGGCAAGATCGAGCGTGGATTTATCGGCGTAACTATCGCAAATTTAACTGATGAGCAAAAAGAGCTTTATACAAATAAAGAAGGCGCTTTAATAAGCGGCGTAGAGCAGGGCATGCCAGCAGATGAAGCAGGGCTAAAAAGAGGCGACTTGGTCATCTCAGCAAACGGCAAAGCTATCAAAAACGCAAATGATCTTAAAAATTTCATCGGCTCACTAACTCCAAATAGCAGTGTTGATATAACTTACGAGCGATCAAATAAAATCATGAATACAAAAATCAAGCTTGTAAATATGGACCACAACGCAAAAGATGCGACAAAAAGCGTCATCATTGATGGTCTTAGCGTTAGTAATCTAAGCGATGAGATAAGATTTAAATATAAGATCAGCCCAGACACTCAAGGTGTGCTTGTAACTGACGTAAAAAGCGGCTCAAAAGCTGAAGATTTTGGCTTTGAAAAAGGCGATGTGATCGTTCAAGTTGGCGAAGAGAGCATAAAAGATATTCAAACATTTGCAAGCACAGTTAAAAACGCAAAAGGCAAAAAGACGCTAGTGTGGATAAACCGCGGTGGCATCATGCAAGGCCTTGTTATAAAATAACTACTTAAGAGCTGAAATTTCAGCTCTTAACTCTTTTAAATTTTTAAAACCTTTATCTGCTATAATCTTTAAAAATAAATTTACATCAGGAAAGATCATGACTAGAATTTTAATGATAGAAGATGATATGGAGCTTGCTGAAATTTTAACTGAATACCTAGAAAACTACGACATAAAAGTAACGACGGCCGAGGAGCCATATATCGGACTATCTACTTTAAATACAAGCGAATTTGACCTAGTTATCCTTGATCTTACGCTCCCTGGCATGGACGGACTAGAGGTGTGCAAAGAGATAAGAAAAAAGCACAACATCCCTATAATCATCTCAAGCGCAAGGCACGATATAACAGACAAAGTAAATGCCCTAGATAACGGCGCGGATGATTATTTGCCAAAGCCTTATGACCCACAAGAGCTTCTTGCTCGTATAAAAAGCCATCTAAGAAGGCAGAGCATAGCCCCTGCAAATGAGGCAAGAAATTTAAACAAAGACTTAGTTTTGAAAGAATTTGAACGGGAAATTTTATTTAAAGGAAGCGTGCTAAATTTAACTGCAGCGGAGTATGACATCTTAAAATATCTGCTTCAAAAAGAGGGCGGGGCGGTCACTAGAGAGGAGCTCATCTATAACTGCGAGAGCATAAATGAAGATAGCTCAAACAAAAGTATCGATGTCATCATCGGCAGAATTCGCCAAAAACTAAATGAAAATCCAAAAGAGCCAAAATACATCCACGCGATCCGTGGTATCGGCTATAAGTTGGTCCTTTGATGCCAAGATCTTCTATATTTATCACGATAACATTTATCTTTGGGCTTGCGCTAGTTTCGATATTTTTGGCGTTTTTGTGGCTCATGGGTTTTGATAAACAAAACTACACAAGAGAGCTAAATAACAAATACTCAAACGTCGCTAGGACAAATTTACTATATATGGGCGGCATCATAAATAAAGCTCAGTACGACCGCCAGCTCTCAAACATCGATATGCCAGAGATCACAGCTAAAAAGGAAAAAGAAGAAATTTTAAAAAATGCAGCCGTTTTAGAAGAAATTTCAAGTGATCTAGGATCAAGTGCTATCTTGCTTTATGATAAGCATCACTACCTAAAGATCGAGCATTTAGACGAGCTAAAGCTTTTGATGGATAAAGAATTTCAACCTTATAGATACGAGGTGATAAAGGCTGTGTTTGCCGTAGTTGCAGTCATCTTGCTAGCTGCTTATATCTTTGTAATTTACAAGATAAAGCCACTTAGAAAGCTAAAGCGTCAGATCGTGAAATTTGCAAATGGCGAGCTTGACGGCGTGCAAAATGTCGGCAACGGTAAGGATGAAATTTCTGAAGTTTCAGAGGCATTTTATGAAGCTGTTTGTCAGATCAAAGCACTAAATGATTCAAGGCATCTTTTCTTAAGAAATATCATGCACGAGCTAAAAACACCTATCACAAAGGGGCTGATCGCTGCTCAAATGATAGAAAAAAGTAAAAATCAAGAGAGGCTAATCTCTGTCTTTCACAAGCTTGAAAATTTGATAAACGAGCTTGCAGCGATCGAGCAGATCACTTCAAAGATAGGACTTACCAATAAAACGCCTTGCCTTATGAGAGATCTCATCGACGAGGCTATCGATATAGCGATGGTTGAAAAGGAGCATGTTGGCATTAGCGAGCTTGATGAGGTTAGGGTGATGGTTGATTTTAAGCTATTTTCAGTAGCTATTAAAAATATGATAGATAATGGCATAAAGTATTCAACCGATAAGCACGTAAATATCATGGTTAGCAAGGATCATATGAAATTTATAACCCAAGGCGAGAAGCTAAAAAACGACCTTGACTTTTACATCCAGCCATTTATCAAAGGCGAGGATGCGCAAAAGAGCTTTGGCTTAGGTTTATATATAGTTAGCAACATCCTTGAGGCTCATGGACTAAAATTTGGCTATGAATACAAAAATGGAATGAATGTCTTTATTTTTGAAAATTTACAAGATATAATAGCGGCGTAAAATCAAAACCGCAAAAAAAGGAGTGTAAAAATGGCGGCAAAAATCTTCTCAGCAGTTGATATTTTATCAATAATCGATCTTGAGATAGCTTTTATAAAGCGATACAAAAACGTAAAGGACTATGCGAAAAATTTATCTCTGATATATTTTTCTTTGCCAAATAGTAAAGAATATGGCGAAATTTTTGAAAAAATCCTAAGACAAACAGACGTTGTCATAAGAGAAAATGAACACTACGTAGTCGTGCTTCACGGCACAAACGAAAGAGGCGCTAGCGAGCTACTAACTGGCATACAAGAGTTTTTAAACGCTGAGCCGATCGATCTAGTAGTTACCTATCCAAAAGATGGAAAAGACGCAAAAGAGCTTGCTATAAAACTTCAAGATGAGATAAAAGATAACTACGGTGTCTTGCTTGAGATGCTTGTAAATCAAGATAAATTTGAAGTTTTTGAAAGTATAATTTAATATAATTTTGTGGAGTTTATTTGGAGAATTTACTACTATTTTTTTGCAGTTTTGCTTATAACTAGCATTCTTTTAAGTAAGATCTCTGATAAATTTGGAATTCCATCTTTAATAATATTTTTAGGCGTTGGCATGCTAGCTGGCTCAGATGGCTTGCTGGGCGTAAATTTTGATGATCAAATGATCGCTCAAAATGTCGGCATGCTAGCACTTATTTTTATACTTTATGCTGGTGGGCTAGATACTGATTTTGCAGCGATTAAACCTATCTTTGGTAGAGGTTTAGCGCTTGCTACACTTGGTGTTTTCTTAACTGCGCTAGCCATCGCTCCAGTTGCAAAATATCTGCTTGATTTTACCTGGGCGGAGGCCTTTTTGCTAGGCTCCATTATCTCTTCAACAGACGCAGCAGCGGTATTTGCCATACTAAGAGCCAAGAAAATTTCACTTAGAAATAGCATTGCGCCATTGCTTGAACTTGAATCTGGCTCAAACGATCCAATGGCGATATTTCTAACTATGACGATCGTTCAAATGATCTCACTAAATAGCACTCCAAGTGCGTCAGAGTGGGCGATCACACTTATTAAGCAGTTTGGCATAGGTATCGCTATGGGCTATTTATTTGGCGTTGCTTTGCCAGCCATCTTTAATAGACTTCATCTAAAAAGCTGGGGCCTTTATCCGGTTTTTTCTATCGCTTGGATATTGCTTTTATATACGCTTTGCTTTAAAATCGGTGGCAATGGCTATTTGGCTGTTTATATTGCTGGAATTTTTATAAATAAAAAAGAGTTTTCTCACAAGAAAAATTTAGTCGGTTTTCACGATGGTATCGCTTGGACGATGCAGATAGTGGTCTTTTTAACACTTGGCCTTTTGGTAAATCCATCACAACTTCCTGCAACTGCGCTGTTAGCACTTGTTTTGGCCTTGTGGCTTATGTTTTTTGCAAGACCACTTGGTGTTTTTGCATCGCTTGCATTTTCAAAATTTAAGATAAATGAGCAAATTTTTATCTCCTGGGTTGGGCTAAGAGGCGTCGTGCCAGTTGTACTAGCTACCTATGTTTATGTCGATGGCGTACGTGATGCGGATATGATTTTTAACATTATATTTTTTATGGTTTTGATTTCTATTTTGATACAGGGCATGTCGCTTGGCTTTGCAGCTGATAAATTTAAGGTCAAAGAGAGTGAGCAAGAGGATGTTAAGGCAGTAGAAAACTCGCCGATCTTAAGCTATACGCTTCACCAGCATACCATCCACTATGGCTCAAAACTAATTGGCAAAGATTTGGCTCAGCTTGAGCTTCCAACTGAGTTTTTAATAATCCTAATAAAGCGTAAAAACGAGTATCAAAAGCCAACTGGCTCAACAATCTTTGAAGAAAATGACCTATTACTGATACAATGCGAAAATCAAGTGCTTTATCAAGATACGATTAAGTATTTGACTTATTAAAATTTTGATAAAACTTGCCACATTTCATTTCTCTTTGTAAATTTTAAAACTTTACTCGCTTGCCTTAGCAGGCTACTAAATTTAGGCTACACTTCGTTTAGCACTAAATTTAGAGCCGTGATATGCTCGCTCATAAATTTTAAAATTTACTAGAATTTCAATAAAACGCATGCAGTGCGAAGCACTGAGGCATGCACCTCTAACGTCGTCGGGGTTAGGGGATTGTTAAGGGGGAGCTTCTTTGCTTCGCAAGCTCGCAACTGCAAGCAGACCGTAACCCGAGTCCCCTTGACTCCCTTTTGATAAATTTATATCTCAAAGCAAATTTTAAAATTCCACTCACTCGCAAAAATTGACTACTAAAATTTGGCTTCGCTCATCGCTTAGCTCATCGCTTAGCTCAAATTTTAGAGCCGAAATTACTCGCTCATGAAATTTTAAAATTTGCCAGAGCTTCATATATACAAAATTACCTACTAAAATTTGACCTCGCTTATCGCTTAGCTCAAATTTTATAGCCAAAACAAATCTGTTCAGTATCATTTTATTTTGCTTTTTATAAAATCACCAAAGCACTAGCAAAATGGGAGGCAAAATGCTTGATAGTATCATCCTTGCAGTCTTGGTATATTTCGCAACATTTTTATTTATGTTTTTTATACTCGCCTTTTTTGCCTTTTGGTATATAAGCGTGCCGCTACTTGCCATATATATCGTTATAAAATTTCTAAGGCATGCAAAAGAGTGCGAGAGGACATGCGGCAAGCTTGAGTAAATTTTAAATTTCTAGCCCAAAAAGAGCTAGAAATTTGTTTATTCTAAGGCTTGAGCCAGATCGGCTATCAGATCCTCGGCGTTTTCAAGGCCTATGCTAACTCTTATGAGCTCTTTTGTGATGCCAGCTTTTACAAGCTCTTCGCTACTTAGCTGCTGGTGAGTTGTCGATGCTGGGTGCGTGATGAGCGACTTTGTATCGCCGATATTTACCACGATCTTAAAGAGTTTTACGCGCTCTAGCATCTTTTTTGCGCGCTCGAAGCTATCAGTTTCAAAGCAAAATAGCCCATTGGCCATGCCGTCTTTAAAGTATTTTTGCGCCTTTGCGTGATCTACGTTATCAGCAAGCCCAGGATAAGCCACACTTTTTATATGCTTGTGAGAGTTTAGAAATTTAGCCACTTTTAGCGCGTTTTGCGAGTGTCTTTCAACCCTAACAGCGAGCGTTTCAAGCCCTTGTATAAGCTGCCAAGAGTTAAACGGAGAGATCACAGCGCCGATGTCGCGCACGATAGCTAGCCTCATTCTTAGCGTGTAGATGTCGAAGTTGTCGGTCATATCAGCATAGACGATGTCGTGGTAGCTCGCATCTGGCACGTTAAAGTGCTCATATCTCTTGTTGCCTTTTAGCTTTTCATTTAGGTGATTTGCGCTGACGACCACGCCTGCTAGGCTAAGACCCTGACCGCTCATATATTTGCTAGCGCTATGCACGCAAACATCGACGCCGTGGCGAAGTGGCTGAAAGATGATAGGCGTTGGCACGGTGTTATCAGTGATGCTGATGATGCCATATTTGTTTGCGATTTCTACGATTTTTTCGATATTTGGGATAGAAATTTGCGGATTTGAAAGCGTTTCAAAAAATATAGCCCTAGTTTTATCGTCTATCAAACTCTCCAGATCATCGGCCGTGTCGCTGTCAAAGACTCTGGCCTCTATGCCAAATCTTTTTAGTGTGTGCGTAAAAAGCACCGTTGTGCCGCCATAAATTTTCTTAGCGATGATGATATTATCACCTGCTTGGGCTAAATTTATTATGCTGTAAAACAAAGCTGACTGACCGCTTGCAGTCGCTATCGCAGCGGCTCCGCCCTCAAGTGCGGCGACCCTTTTTTCAAAGATATCTGTCGTTGGGTTGCTAAGTCTTGTGTAGATGTAGCCACTATCTTTTAGATCAAACCTAGCAGCTGCTGTCTCGGCACTTCCAAAGTCATAAGCTGTGCTTTGAAAAATAGGCACAGCCATCGTGCCAAAGCCCTCGTTTGTGTCGTAGCCTACGTGGATCGCAGCGGTTTCTTGCCTCATTTTTGCTCCTTGTTTGGTAATTTTGGCGTAAATTATACATTAGCAAAGCCAAAATTTAGGGGATAAAATCAAATTTTGATATAATTTGCCAAAAAAAGGAAAAATTTGAACCAAGTCACGGACAAATTTAAGCGTGTAAAATATCTTCGCGCGCTAGAAAAATTTGCAAAATCAGCGATAAACGGGCTAAAAAGAGATGACTTTGACGAGACTGAATTTCGCCAAAGAGTGGAGAAAAACGCGAAAGTCATCGAAAAAGTAGAGGCTGTTTATCTTGATCAGCCATACTCAAAGGCGCTAGAAAATTTTATAAATTTGCTTATCAAAAATGCCTCAAAAGAAGAGCTTTTAAAGGCGGCAAATCTACTCGATAAGCTAAAAAATCAAAAGACATATAAGAAAGAAAAACATAAAAATAAATTTAAGGATGAGGATTGAAAGTAGTTATTTTTGATATGGATGGCACGGTGATCGATAGCGGCGAGGCGATATATAAAACGGTAAATGAAGTGAGAGATGAGCTAAATTTGCCGCCACTTGAAAAGGAATTTATCATAAAAGCGATCAATGAGCCAGGTAGAAATTTAGCCCTTGAGTTTTACGGCATCGACACGCCAAGCAGGAGCTTAAAAGAGGGCTTTGAAGAGAAATTTAAGAAATTTTACGATGAGTGTGCGACTACCTATGAGGGCGTAAAAGAGCTTTTGCAAAAGTGCAAAGATGCTCACTACAAGGTCGTTTTGGCAAGCAACGCACCGCACGATACGCTAGAGAAAATTTTAAAGAAAAATGAAATTTATGAGCTATTTGACGAGGTCATCGGCGCTAGTAAGGAGATACCGCAAAAGCCTGATCCTGCGATGCTTTACTTAGCTGTTAGTAAAACAGGGGCTAATAAAGCGATCTTTATAGGAGATAGCCTAAAAGACGAGCTAGCCGCCAAAAATGCAAATATGCCTTATGTGCAAGTTTGCTGGGGATTTGGCGAGGAGAGCAAAACAGCCACGTATAACGCCAAAAATGTTGGCGAGGCTTGGGAGATAATATTAAATTTTTAACTTAGTTTTAATTGGCTATAATCTTAAGAAATTTTCAAAGAAACAGCGATGATAGATATATTTGAGGGCAGTGCGAGAGATAAATTTTATGACATTTTGTTTAACGCAAATGCCGTTTTAGTTAAAAACGAGATAGATAAAATTTTTGAGAAATTTGTGGCTATGAGCGAGCTTTGCGAAAAGCATGGCATTGGCGAAGATGAGATCAGAAATTTTACAGCCTCAGAGCAAGATAAAATTTATAACGGAGTAAATGACCTATATATCGAGCTTAGCGGAGAAATTTTAAGCCAAAATGAGTAAGATTTTTGCGCTCATTGCTTTGCTAGCCGCTCTTGTCTTTGCAAAAGAGCCAAATTTTGACCCAAATTCGGTGCATGCATTTGAGCTTAAAAAAGATGAGTGGGCGAGGGTCTTTATAACCGAGAAAAAAACTCAAAGAGTTGAGACGTTTGACTTTCGCTGGACGCTGTTTGATAGCACAAATATCACTGTGCAGAGCTTTTTTAGGCGCTATCCAAGGCAGATGGTCTTTTCACTAAGACAAGGACAAAACACCTACATGCAGCGAGTTTTGCCTGATTTTATGATGCCGCCAAACGAGAGCGTGAGCCTTTATATATCATTTATTGATTTTAAGGATAAAAAGGCGCATTTTAGGGTGGCGCTACTAGATGAGAGCAAGCGTGTGGATGTGGGTTTTAGAGATCCGCACGAGGATAAATAGAAGGATAAAAATGGATAAAATCGATGAAATAATGAGCAAATTTATAAGCGAGCTTGGCTATAAAGAGGCGTTTGAGATGTTTTTAAAGATAAGCTCAGGCAAAAAGCTTCGCTCAAAACTTCTTTTAAAGATCGCAGGCGAGAGTGAAATTTCACTTAAGCTTTGCGCTATCATCGAGCTCATCCACCTTGCAAGCTTATTGCACGACGACGTCATAGACGAGGCAAATATAAGGCGCGGCAAACCAAGCATAAACGCACTTTTTGGTAGTAAAAACTCAGTCATGCTAGGCGACATCCTCTACTCAAAGGCTTATTTTGAGCTTACAAAATTTGATCCAAGCATCGCAGCTGTCATCTCAGATGCGGTCAGCAAACTAAGCATTGGCGAGATGATGGATGTGAAAATGGCTGAAAATTTTAATGAAAACGAGCAAGAATACTTAAAAATGATCTACTATAAAACAGCTGTTTTGATAGAAGCTACGGCTATTTGTGGGGCAAAGCTAGCTGGCAAAGATAGCGAGAAATTTGGCATTTATGGCAAAAATTTAGGTCTTGCATTTCAGATCGTTGATGATATATTAGACATCACTCAAGATGAAAAAACGCTTGGCAAACCAGCGCTTAACGACTTTGTCGAGGGCAAAACAACGCTTCCTTACATTTATCTTTATAAGAGCCTAGATGAGGCTAATCAAGCAAAGCTTAGATCGCTTTGGGCAAAGAAACTAAACGCGGACGAAATTTCATGGCTAAAAGAAAAATTTGATAAAACTAGCTCACTTAGCAAGGCTATAAGCGAGGCTAAAAGGCTTGGAGCTGAGGCGATAGAAGCGATAAAAGAGTATAAAAACGCCGAGCTTGAAGGGATCATAAAAAGCATGATAGATAGGGAATTTTGATGCACTATTTAGACATAAGTTTTACATATAAAAATACTGATATTTCGGTCAGAGAGAAGCTTGCCTTTGATAGTGACGATAAAAAAGAGCAAATTTTAAAACTGATAAACTCAAACAAAAACATAAAAGAGAGCATGGTGCTAAACACCTGCAACCGCGTCGAGATCATAGCAAGTGTAGAGGATGTAAAGGCTGCTACTGCCCACATAATCAGGTGTATGTCGATATTTTCAGGCGTTTTTGAAGATGAGCTTTATGAGAGAGCTGACATCTACGAAAACAGCGGTGCTGCACACCACCTATTTGCCGTGGCAAGCTCGCTTGATAGCCTAGTCGTTGGAGAAACGCAGATCGTTGGCCAGCTAAAAAATGCCTTTAAATTTGCCTATGATAATAACTCATGTGGCGAAGACATCAGCAAGATCATCCACTACGCATGTAAGTGCGCTGCCAAGGTTAGAAACGAAACTCAAATTTCTAAAAACCCGATCTCAGTCTCAAGCGTCGCCGTGGCAAAGGCAAAAGAAATTTTTGGCACGCTTGAAGGTAAAACGGCTATCGTCGTGGGCGCTGGCGAGATGGGTGAGCTAGCAGCAAAGCACCTCATATCAAGCGGCGCAGAGGTCATCATCATAAACAGAAGCTCTGAGCGCGTCGAACAGCTAGTTGATAGCCTAGGAGATAACGCGAGCTGGGATAGCATTTTGAAGTTAAAAGAGTATGTAAATAACTACGATCTCATCTTTTCAAGCACTGCAGCCCCGCACGCCATCATCACAGGCGAGATCATCGAGCCAAGAGAATTTCACAGATACTTTTTTGATATCGCCGTGCCAAGAGATATCGATCTTTTAAACACAGAGCTTATCAGCGTCTATACGGTCGATAGTTTAGAAGAGATCGTGCGTAAAAATTTAGCCCTAAGAGAGGAGCAGGCGCAAAAGGCCTACTCGATCGTCGGTCAAGATACGAGTGAGTTTTTAAAGACTTTAAAAGAAGATATGAGCGTGCCTCTTATAAAATCAATCCGCAAACAGGCTGAAATTTGCGCGAAAAACGAGCTAGAAAAGGCGATAAAAAAGGGCTATTTAAAACATAGTGATTACGATGAGGCGCAAAAGCTCATCCATCAGGTCTTTAAAGCCTTTTTACACCAACCAACGATGAAGCTAAAAGGGCTTGCAGACGAGGAGAGAGCTAGCGAGCTTTCAAACGGAGTTAAATTTTTATTTGACATAAAAGATGAACAAAATTTTCAAGCAGGAGATATAGATGAAATTTAGTAAATTTTACGCCCCAACGACCAAAGAAGCGCCAAAAGATGCATCTTTACCAAGCCATCAGTTTTTGATAAGAGGTGGCTTTGTTGAGCAGATCGGCTCTGGGCTTTACAACTATCTGCCGCTTGGAAAGATAATGCACGATAAAATTTCACGCGTGGTAAAAGAGGAGATGAACGAGGCTGGCGCGCTAGAGGTGAGCTTTAGCGTGGTTACTTCAGGCGAGCTTTGGAAGCAAAGTGGCCGATACAACGTCTTTGGCAAGGAGCTTTTGCGCTTTAAAGATAGAAAAGATAATGACTTTGTCATAAGTCCTACAAATGAAGAGGCAGCTGTTGCTTTGGTACGTGGCAAGGTGACTAGCTACAAGCAGCTACCGCTAAATTTATACCAGATAAACACCAAATTTCGTGACGAGGCAAGACCACGCTTTGGCTTGCTAAGAGGACGCGAATTTACGATGAAAGATGGTTATAGCTTTCACTCGAGCAAAGAGGATCTTAAGCGTGAGTTTGACCTTATGGAGGCAACTTATAGTAAGATTTTTACCCGTTTGGGGCTAAATTTTAGAGCTGTTGAGGCTGATAGTGGAGCCATTGGTGGTAGCGGCAGTAAAGAATTTATGGTACTTGCAAGTAACGGCGAGGATGACATACTTTGCTGTGAGGCTTGCAGATACGCTGCAAACGTCGAGGCTGCAAGGCGCAAGCCAAGAGTTAGCGAGGCTGAAGCGCCAGAGGCAGACGCGGCTAAATTTCTAACGCCAAATGCAAAAACTATAAAAGATGTGGCGGAGTTTTTCAAAGTTAGCGAGTTTTACTGCATAAAAGCCGTTATGAAAAAGGCGATTTATGAGGATAAAGAAGAGGTTGTGGTCTTTTTTGTAAGGGGCGATGACGAGCTTCAAGAGACAAAGGCGCAAAATGCTTGCAAGGCGCTAGAGCTTGTCGATGCTAGCGAGGCTGATGTGGCTAAAGCTGGGCTTGTGGCTGGATTTTGCGGGCCAGTTGGGCTAAAGGATGTGAAATTTTTTATAGATAACGAGCTAAAGGGCGCAAACAACATGATATGTGGCGCTAACGAAAAAGACTATCACTTTGTTGGCGTTAGTGTTAGCGGATTTAACGAAGAGAGATTTAAAGACCTTGTAAAGGTAAAAGAGGGCGATAAATGCCCAGTTTGTGGCGGAAATTTAAAACTTAGCAAAGGCATAGAAGTCGGTCATATATTTCAGCTAGGTGATAAATATTCAGCTGCGATGAATGCGACATATCTTGACGAAAACGGCAAGGCAAAGCCATTTTTGATGGGCTGCTACGGCATCGGAATAAGCAGGCTGATCGCTGTGATGATAGAGGCTAGCCACGATGAGAAGGGCTGCATCTGGAAAAAAGAGTGCGCGCCGTTTGACGTGGAGATCATCATCTCAAATTTAAAAGATGAAGCGGGCGTGAAATTTGCATTTGAGCTTTATGAGAGCCTTAAAAAAGCTGGCGTTAGCGTCATAATCGACGATAGAAACGAGAGATTTGGCGTTAAGATGAATGATTTTGAGCTTATGGGTTTCCCTTACGCGCTGCTTGTGGGTAAAGAATTTGCAAATGGCAAGGTCGAGTTTATCACGAGAGATGGGCTAAGCAAAGAGGCGATAGAGGCAGACGAGGCCTTTAGAAAGATAAAAGAAAGCTTATGAGATTTTTTGCATTTTTGTTTTTTTTGATAGAAGCGGTATTTATCTATCTTTTTGTTGATAAATTTGGCTTTTTAAACTACTTTCTTGAGGTGTTGGTCTCTGGATTTGTTGGCATCGCACTTCTTTTTAATGCTGGATTTTCTAGTTTAAATTCGCCTCAAGTGGCGTTTAAGAGCTTTATTGGTGGAAATTTATTTAGCCAGCTAGGGCTTAGCTTTGGCGGAGCACTGCTCTTTTTACCAGGGATTTTGACAGATATTTTTGGTATCGCCGTGGTCGTTTTTTCTTTAGTCTTTAAGAAAAATGCAGCGAAAAATGAGAGCTATCAGGAGTTTAAATTTCAAAACTTTAGCGAGCAGGGCAGTAGAAAAGATGATGGCGAGATCATCGACGTTGAGGTCATCGAAGAGCCAAAAAGAGTAAATTAGGAGTGATGATGAAAGAGATAAAAATAGCAACTAGAAAGAGCATCTTAGCGCTTTGGCAAAGCGAGCATATCAAGGCTAGGATCGAGGCGCAGCACAAGGGCGTGAAGGTCGTGCTTGAGGGCATGAAGACAAAGGGCGACGTGATCCTTGACACGCCACTAGCCAAGATCGGCGGCAAGGGGCTTTTTACAAAAGAGCTTGAAGATAGCATGCTAAAAGGCGAGACTGACATCGCCGTGCATAGCCTAAAAGACGTGCCAGTAGTCTTTCCAGAAGGACTTAAGCTAGCGGCCATTTGCTCACGTGAGGACACAAGAGATGCGATGATAAGTGAGAAATTTGCTAAATTTAGCGACCTACCGCACGGCGCAAAAGTCGGCACAACGAGCCTGCGCCGCAAGATGCAGCTGCTTATCATGAGGCCTGATCTTGAGATCATCTCGCTTCGAGGTAATGTGCAAACTAGACTTAGAAAGCTAAAAGAGGGCGAATTTGACGCGATCATTTTGGCGATGGCTGGCATAAACCGCCTAAATTTAAAGGCTGAAGTGGCGCACATCTACACATTTGGCTTTGACGAGATGATACCTGCGATGGGTCAGGGTGCTCTTGGTGTCGAGGCTAGAGATGAGAAGCAAATTTTAGAGCAGATTGACTTTCTAAACGACGAAAATGCAGTCATAGAAACGACCATAGAGCGTGACTTCGTAAGCGTTTTGGAGGGTGGCTGCCAAGTGCCAATAGGCATAAGCGCAAGGCTAAAAGGTGATGAAATTTCTATCGATGCGATCGTTGGCCTGCCTGATGGAAGCGAGTTTATAAAAGATAGCTTAAAGAGTAGCAAAGATAAATTTCAAAGCGTCGGCAAGGAGCTAGCGTATAAATTTATAGAAAAAGGGGCGAAAGAGCTTTTGAAACGCGCTGAAGAGATGGCGTAAGCGTGTTTGAGTTAAAATTTAAGGCAAAAGCCCTAAGTGCTACCAAAAATAGCAAAGACAACTACTATATGATCGGTCTTGCAGACGACAAATATGACTACAAAAACTACATAATCTTTCAAAGGCCGATCAAACTAAAAAAGGGCGATGACGAAAACGCCGAGATAAACGGCCTATATGCCGAGTGTAATGGCGACATTTGCTACAACGCTTGCAAACGAGTAAAGATCACTGATAAGAGCATCATTTTTGAGGTGCAAGATAGTCTCATTTGCGTAGATACCGAGGGCGTAAAGCTTAATGAGCGCTTTATGAAATATAGCAAAGAGATATTTGGCGAGCTGCTAGAGTGTAGCGTACCAAAATAATTTGTTTAAATTTAGAGATAAAAAGACGAAATTTTCTAAAATTTGCCGCCGTTTCAGGAGACGTGACGCTACCTAGCGTGCTAAATGCTGCAAGCCAAAACGCGGATAAGATATCGAGAAATAAAGCCGCGATTTAAAAGCGCCTTTTAAATTTGACCAAGCGTCAAAACCGTAGTCGGACTAAATTTTTATATTAAAATCCTTTGCGATCTTTGTTTTTAAGTCCGCACCGATCTTTTTAAACATAGCGTTCATTTTGGCATTTTTGTCCATAAATTTCTCTATTTGCAAATTTGCCTTGTCGCTGTTTTCTTTTATCATCTCGCGAGCTTTTTTCTCCGCGCTATCTTTCGTAAATTGTGCAAGCGCGGCGAACGATTTTACGAAAGTTTCTTTGATCTCATCTTTGGTCTGTGCACTAAAAAGCTCACCTATGATCTGCCCCAAATATGGCTCTATCTCGCTAAAAATGGCGGAATTTTGCTTCGCATTTTGCACCTGTTCGCTCACATGCTCGCCAAATATGCACTCGCTGCAAAAATGCTCGCAGTTGTTGATGAGTAGGTTGTATTTTTGCTCGCCTATGCGTGTTTTAGCTCGAAGAGCCACCTCCTGACCGCTAAATGGCGCATTTGCATACTCTTTTATCTGCCAAGTATCGCCGCTAGCAAACTCCTCGAGGCTAGTCATCTCTACCTTTGCGATGTTGCGTTTATCTAGCGGCACGACGTTGCTTAAGATCTCCTCAAAACAGCTTTTTTCAAGCACGATCCCACGCGCCAAGCCGTTATAATGCACGACCTTATCATCTCCGACGTAGATGCCGTGATGCTCGTAAAGCTTTACGCCAAGCACACTTCTGTCTACGAAGATGTGATCGCCTATTTTTGGTAAATTTTGCATATCTATCTCTATAAAATTTATTAAAAATCGTAATAAAACGACAAATTTAGCCCAAATTTGCTAAATTTAACTTTATTAAAATTTGGATAACTAAGTATAAATTTATAAGGAAAAATATGGACTACATCAAGCTTTTAAAAGATAATGGCCTACTTAGGGTGATCAATGAGCCAGTAGATATCGACCTAGAGATCGCGCACGCTAGCTATATCGAGGTCAAACGCGCGGGCTCACAAGCACTACTTTTTACAAATCCTATCTGCAAAAAAACTGGGCGTAAATTTGCCCCAGTGCTTACAAATATCTACGGCTCAAAAAGGGCGCTTGAGCTGATATTTGGCGTGCAGCCTGATGAGATATCGGCTGAGATAGAAAAGCTTTTAAAGCCCAAAAAACCTGAGAATTTCAAAGAGAAGCTTGACTTTTTAGCCTATCTTTTTAGCATGAGAAAAATTTTTACCAAAAGGCTAAAGGGCGAGGGCGAGTGCCAGCAGGTCAAATTTATGGGCGAGCAGGCCGATCTTTTGAGCCTGCCTGCGCTAAAGACATGGCCGCATGACGGAGGTGCTTTTATCACGATGGGGCAGGTCTATACGCAAAGTCTTGATGGCGCGCTGCAAAATTTAGGCATGTACAGACTGCAAATTTATGATAAAAATCGCCTTGGCATGCACTGGCAGATCCACAAAGACGGCGCAAATTTCTTTCATGAGTACAAGCGTGCAGGCCGTAAGATGCCAGTCTCTGTGGCGATCGGCGGCGATCCGCTTTATATCTGGTGCGGTCAGGCGCCACTGCCAAAGGGCGTCTTTGAGCTGCTACTTTACGGCTTCATTCGCAAAGAGCCAGCCAAGCTTGTAAAGTCGCTCACTAATGAAATTTACGTCCCGCACGACGCCGACTACGTGATAGAGGGCTTTGTAGATACTGCTAAGAGCGAGTTTGAGGGGCCATTTGGCGATCACACTGGCTTTTACACGCCGGTTGAGCCGTTTCCAGTGATGGAGGTTACGGCGATAACGAGCAAGCAAGACCCTGTATTTCACGCGACCGTGGTTGGCAAGCCGCCGCTTGAGGATAAGTATATGGGCTGGGCGACTGAGCGCATTTTCTTGCCGCTTTTGCGAACGAGCGTGCCAGAGCTACTAGACTACAACATGCCTGAAAATGGCGTCTTTCACAACCTTATCCTAGCCAAGATCAACGCCCTTTATCCAGCTCACGCAAAGCAGGCTATGCACGCGTTTTGGGGAGTTGGGCAGATGAGCTTTGTAAAGCATGCGATCTTTGTGGGTAACGATGCACCAGAGCTAGCTGAATACGACAAATTTACTGGCTTTGTGCTTGATAGATTTGGCAGTGAGAGTGTGCTGATAAGCCAAGGTGTGTGCGATCAGCTCGATCACGCCAGTCCAAACTCGTGCTTTGGCGGTAAGCTAGGCATCGATGCGACACAGGACTTTTGTAAATTTAGCCCTGCGGTCTTAAGAGATGACGAGCTTTTGGCTAAATTTCAAAGCGTTGCGCCAAATGTTAAGGAACTTAGGCAGTTTAAAAAGCAGAGTAAAACGCCTATTTGCGTGGTGAAATTTGAAAAAGATCGCCCTGTAAAAGAGCTATTTTTTAAGCTTTTGGAATTTAGGGAGTTTTTCAAGCTTTTAGTCGTCGTGGATATGCAAAACTACCTAGAAAACCCATATATGCTGCTTTGGCGCGTGACAAATAACATAGATGCCTTGCGTGATATCTATATAGATGGCGAAAATTTCTGCGTGGATGCGACGAGCAAGAGTGAGCTAGAGGGCTACACGCGTGGCTGGCCTATGCAAACTGACTGCGAGCGCGAAGTGGTGGCTGATCTTGTAAAGCGCGGCGTGGTAAAAGATGAGCCAGAGCTATTTCATAAATTTGAGATATTTGGGTAGGGTCGTAGCCTAGTGGCTTTGGCACGCTCGTGCGCAAAAGCGGCAAGAAAATGCGCTCCGTAGCCCAGCCCATGTACTTATACTCAGGTGGCGACTTGTCGGTCGTAGTCGTGTGAAATGCTGCCCTCTGTTTGCTAGGCTGTCTTCATCACTGAAAATGGCTCGATCGGCGCATAAAGCCAGCGTGATCGCTCAAGTTCTATAGGCAAAGCTCTTGATCATTAAGCTTTAAATTTGATTTAGCATTTTGGCTTGATAAAATTGCTTTTAAATTCAAAATAGATCGGTTTTTACACTTAAAATGGTTTAGCTTAAGGTTGTTTTTACATACTAGATAAAATTTCTTGCCATATTTATGAAAATTTCTAGTTAAATTTATCTGTTTATCTTGGTTGGCTTGGTTGGCTTGGTTGGCTTGAAAACTACATCAGTAACTACAGATTTTCAAATTTAGCACTTCAAATTTCTTAAAAGACTAAAAATAATATGTAAAAATATACGTAAAATAATATGATTTTGCCTTGTGAGAGATAAAATTTGGAGTAAGAGACAAGTGAAAATTAAATTTGATCTGTTATGTGAGCATAAAAACATCTAAATTCAAAAGATCAGAAGTGTAAAAACTTTTAAATTTAAATAACTAGAAGCGTCAAAACTTTTCAATTTAATAAAGTTAGCAGATTATAGGTGCGTTTTTAAAAAAAGATATGCTATGCCAGCTTTTGGTAAATCAAGCGTTTAAAATAGCTTATTTTTGTTTTTAGAAAAATTATAAACCCTAAATACAAGATTTAAAATCGCACGAGTGTCATAATGCTTTAAATTTGACTTAGTAAATTTAGCTTATAAATTTACCAAACCAACCTTTAAAACATGCTCTTTTAGGCTGCTTGGTATCTCGCCATTTTCAAGTGCCATTAGCTCGCTCACTTTTAGGACATAAAAGTCTTGCAAGTTTCTGTTGGCAGACTTCTCAAGCTTTTTTGCTAGCGTGTCAAAGATATAAAATTCCGCCTCGTTGCTTGCTAGTAAAAAGTCAGCCCCACTATCAAATGCAGCAAAAATTATCTTGCTAGCAAGCTTGCAGGCTAGCTCTTCATCAGCCTTTAAAAGATCATATCCACAAGGCGTTTTGGCGTTTAGCTCTATAAAATTTGCCTTATATGCGCTTAAATTTGCTGGCAGTCTGTCTTTTATGGCTATCTTAAACTCTTTAAATTTACTAAGTTTTTCTATCTTTTCAAGCTCATTTTCATATTTTGGTGCAGCTTTTATGCCTAAAATTTCTTTGAAAAATCTAATCGCCTCGCTATAAATTTCGCTACCTTCAAAGAGCAAATCATCAAGCTCGCAGGCTATCAAAACGCCGTTTTTACCGCTAACTAGCTTTAAAATTTCATCATTTTTCTCATTTTTGTAAAGATGATGAGCTAGCATTATCGCGGCAGCTCCTATAAAATTTGGCTCGTAGTCTTTTACAAAATCAGCGTAAAAATAGGGCTTAAAGCTAGCGTATAGCTCTTTGTCGGCTCTTTTGCAAAAACTAGCAAATGGCTCAAATTTCGCCCAAAAGTCATCATCATTTATGGCAAGGTCTAAAACAGCTCTTTTTTCATCAAGCGGGGCGATGCAAAGCTCGCTACCAAATTTTTGAGCTAAATTTGCAAGTGGCTGGCTGGTGCTAACTACGACGTCATTTACCTTGACAAAGCCTTCAAATAGGCTAAAGTAGGGGTCTATGCTCTTTACGTGGGCAAAAAGCTCGTTTAAGTTTGCAAAGTCTGAAATCTCTAAAAAATAGGGCTTAAAATATGCCAAAACATCTCTTTTCGCGTCAAATCTAAAAATCTCAACTCTTTGCATCTCTATCCTTTTTTTGGGCTTATTTTATCCTAAATTTAAAAGGAGTTTCATTATAATAGCTCAATGGATAAAGAAAATTTCACGATTGAACGCTTTAGTAACGCATATATCGGCGATGATGCGGCGGTTGCTGGCAAAATGGTCTTTAGCAAGGACATTTTTGCGCAAAATTCGCACTTTAAGCTTGGCTGGCTAAGCCTTGAAGAGACCGGCTACAAGGCGATGATCGTAAATTTTTCAGATACGATCGTGATGAATGCTAAGCCAAAGTTTGCCCTTCTTGGGCTTAGTCTGCCAAAGAGCTTCACACCGCGCCAGATCAGCGAGCTAAGTAGGGGCATAAATAAGGCGTGCGAGGAGTTTGGCGTAAAGATAATCGGCGGTGACACGATAAGTAGCCCCATTTTAAACATAAGCGTCAGCGTGATCGGCGAGTTAAAGGGCAGGGCAGTGCTTAGAAAAAATGCTAAATTTGGCGATCTTGTTGCATTTACTGGCAAGCTTGGAGGCAGCCAAAAGGGGCTAAACTCGCTTCTAAGACTGGCTCAAATTTCTAAAAACTCACGCTTTAAAAAGCCTGTTTTAAGAGATAAATTTTTTTACAAAGCAGCTCATCTTATAAACTCCGCCATGGATATCTCAGATGGGCTAAATACCGACCTTGGCAAGCTTTTAAAAGCTAGCAAAAAGGGCGCTAAATTTACAAAAAAGCTAAGCAAATTTGAGCTTAGTAGCGGCGAGGAGTATGAGGTTTTATTTACCTTTAGCCCTAAAAATTTAAGCGCTATAAAAAGGATCGCCGATAAAACTAGGACAAAGATCACGATTTTTGCCAAAATTTCACACAAAAGGTTAAGACAAAATGCAAGAAGCCACCACTTTTAAGCCGCTCTATGCGCTAACTCATGCGCCCATCGAGGCATATTTTTCTAAAAATTCAGATGATTTTGTCGTGCGCGAGATACCGCTTTATGAATTTAGCGGTGACGGCGAGCACTTGATAGTTGAAATTTCTAAAAAAGATATGACGACAAGCGACGCTTTGCACGCCTTAAGCGAGGTTACAGGGGCTAAGATGCGCGACTTTGGCTATGCTGGGCTAAAGGACAAGCAGGGTATGACGACGCAGTTTATCTCTATGCCTCGTAAATTTGAGAGCGCGCTTGCAAACTTTAGCCACGAAAAGATGAAAATTTTAAACCTAAACGTGCATAAGAACAAGCTTCGCATCGGACATCTAAAGGGCAATAGCTTTTTCATCCGCCTAAAAAAGGTGCTGCCAAGTAGCGCTAAAAAGCTAGAGCAAGCATTTACTAATATCGATAAAATGGGCTATGCAAACTACTTTGGCTATCAGCGCTTTGGTAAATTTGGCGACAATGCTGAAACTGGGCTGGAGCTACTTAAAAATGGCACGATAAATGGCAAAAAGAGCAAAAATGTAAAGCTAAATGACTTTTTGATCTCAGCCTATCAAAGCGATCTTTTTAACCGCTATCTTAGCAAAAGGGTTGAAATTTCAAGGTTTGTGAGTGACTTTAGCCTAAGTGAGCTGGGTGAAATTTATAAAAACTTTAGCAAAAACGATCTAAAGGCGATGAAGGCGCAGGAGAGCTTTTTTAAGCTTTTGCCAGGAGAGGTTTTAGGGCACTATCCATTTGGCAAGCTCTTTTTGTGTGAAAATTTAGATCAAGAGGCGCAAAGATTTGCTAAGCGCGATATCACAAGCCTTGGACTTATAGTCGGTGCAAAGGCCTATGAGGCAAACGGCTTGGCAAAAGAGCTTGAGGATGAAATTTTCGCTGAGGCATTTTTGCTTACTTCAAAGATCGCTGGCTCAAGGCGCTTTAACTGGGCGTATCTTGAAAATACAAGCTACAAATACAACGAAGAAAACGCTCATTTTAGCTTAAATTTCACACTTCAAAAGGGCTCATACGCCACGGTTGTGCTAGAAGAAATTTTGCATAAAAATATATTTGAGTAGTGTAAATTTAAAGATAGTTTTAAAAGTGTGGCTAGCTAAATTTAGCTGGTTTAAATTTAAAAAGGTCTAGCCAAAGCTAGACCTAAAAACATTAAATTTTAAATTTTAAGAGGTAAAAACTTAAGTTCTAAAGACACTTAGTTTAGTATTTAGCGCATCTGTCATCTTATTTAGATGCTCAGCCGCAGAAGCTATCTCTTCGACGCTTCTAGCATTTTCAGATGAAATTTGATTGATCTCTGAGATGCCATCCATGATCTCATTTACATTTTTGCCAGTTGCGATGTAGTCTTGCATAGTCTTATCAGACATCGCTATGGCGTTATTCATCGTTGCGCTCATATCATTTATAGTCTTTTCAACGTCACTTGCCACATGGGTTAGCTCTTGAATTTGTTTAGAGTTGATGCCCATTTGCTCGCTGCTATCATTGATCGCTTGAACGATAACGTTGATGGTTGCATTTATCTCTGTTAGAGACTTTTGAGTTCTCTCAGCTAGCTGTCTAACTTCATCAGCAACAACTGCAAAGCCACGTCCATGCTCGCCAGCTCTTGCTGCTTCTATTGCTGCATTAAGTGCAAGTAAATTTGTCTGATCAGCGATGTCGTTGATAACAACAAGGACTGATTTAACCTGCTCAGCATCACGGCTAAGCTGCTCGATCTTGCCAGCCATTTGATTTTCTACATTAGCAGAGTCTATGATCTGAGATGATAGGGCTCTGATAGCCTCAGTAGCTGTTTTTATATGAGTGCTTGCCTTTTGAAGGTCATCTTTGCCAGCTTGAGCAATTGAAAGTGACTCTTTCATAGCTTCTTGCATAGACTTACATCTTTGATTTGTCTCTTCAACGATCTGGGTTGATTCTTCTACGCGTTTGCCTGTTTGAAGTGAGGTAGAGCTTAGCTCGTTAGCAACTGAACTGTTTTCACTTGAGAGGTTTTTAGTGTCGCTTATAAGCACTCTTATGCGCTCTATGAAGTTATTTATATCATTACTTATTTTAGCTATCTCGTCTTTGCCGTAGATCGGGATTTTAAGAGTAAAGTCAGATGTTATAGCATTTAAATTTGCTCCTAGTCTATCGATAGGATTTGCAACTAGCTTTTTAAGCAAGAAGATAGATACTATGATAAGAAGCAAGGTAACTATAATGCTTGCGATGATGAAGTTTTTGCTAACCACTTTTTGAGGTGTTAAAAAGTCATCAGTAACAGCTGAGCCAAGCACGATCCAGTTAAGCTTATCAAATGGCTCGTAGGCAACTACTCTCTCAACTCCATCAACATTTATGAGTTTGACACCTTCTTTAGTTTTTACTATGTCATCAACTATATCTTTTAGCTGACCTTCTGGTGCTTTGCCAGCTAGTTTTGGGTGGATGTCATAGACATTTGTCTTTGTATTAAAGATTGAGAAGTAGCCACGCTCGCCTAGCTTCATTTGTGCCATTGTCTTTTGAAGATCTTCTAGGCCTTCAGTAAAGTCGTAACCTATAAATAAAACTGCTACAACTTCGCCGTTTTGAACGACTGGCTCATAAACACACATGTAGTTTCTACCAAAAATATTTAAAGCACCCACATATGTCTCTTTGTTCATCATCTTTGGATAGATCGTTTTATTTAGCATACCAAGCGCTCTACTGCCATCATCTAGTAAAAGTGAGGTAGATACAGCAGCAAATTCATTGCCTGATTTTGCAAAGATGGTTGGGATACCGCCGTTTGTTAGCTTTTTGATCTTATCAGATATCTCATGGTTGTTATTTAGCACGCCCATTTTATCTGAGATAAGCTCTACAGCATCGTCGTTTTCTGTTTTTATGGTTTGGCTAGTGGCTCTTATATTACCTAAAGCCTCTTTTAAGACATGCATATATAGTTTTGCATTATCTTCGTTATCTTCATCAAATAGCTCAACTGTGTCCATCGCAAGCGCAACGTTTTGCTGAATAGTTGTTTCTACTCCCTCCTTGATCTCACGCTCTAAGACATGTGATATAAAAAATACAAAGCAAGCCATACAAATGGCAAGAACTAAAGCGATGATCGCTGAGACCTTGACTAAGATGCTACGCAAATTCATCTATATCCTCCTTGGTTTAGATTTTAAGGGTTTATTATACAAATTTTTTCTCGTAAAACATATAGAATTTTATGGAAAAATAACGAATTTTAAATTTTTGTTTGCTTTGTATTTATAATTATAACTTTTATGAAACTGGAGTAAAAATTTATAAAAAATTGCTATTTAAATTTAGCTTTTTAAGCAAAATTTATAGTTTGGCAAAAGCAAGAATTTTGCGCTTTTGAGGGATTAAAATTTAAATTTGTATCATTTTGCTGATTTGTCGTCTATTTTATTAGATTGGTTTAAGCTTCAAAGAGAAATAACAAAAAAGTGAAATTTGGAGCGTTTTACTCTTGTTTTTGTAGAGAAATTTTAAAAAGATTAAATAAAAAAATTAATTTCATACCAAGTTGTGACAAAATTTAGGCTCAAAAATCAAAAAATTTCTTAGATAAATTTATAAAATTTGATGAAAAAATTGGTCGCAGGGTAAATTTATATATTTTTAAATATAATCACGCTCTGGCACGGTAAGCGGTCGCTTTTGCATCTTGCAAAAGAGGAAAGTCCGAGCTGCGATAAGACAAAGTTCCATCTAACGGATGGCTAGGGAAACCTAAGGGATAGTGTAACAGAAAGCAAACTTCCGCCTTGGCGGTAAAGGTGAAACGGCGGGGTAAGAGCCCACCGGCACGCTTGGTAACTTGCGTGGCCATATAAACCCAACTTGCAGTAAGAAGGGATGGTTTTGGTCTTATATTAAAACCCTTCGCTAGAGCTTGTTTGTAAAAGCAAGAGTAGATAAATGATCGCTCAAGACAGAACTCGGCTTAACGCCGTGCCCCCCCCCTTAAATTTAGAGTAAATTTCAAGTAGCAAGCAGTTGGTAAATTTGAAAGATTTTCAAGACAAAACCGGCAAATATGCCGTGCCTTGAAAGTTTGAGATTAGATTAGTTTTTTACGTATTTTTGAGCTTTTTGTAGTTTTGTAAGCTCGTTTTGGATGTGTGAAGATTTAGTTTTAAAAAGCTCTATCGCACCGCCTATTAGCGCTTGTGCTTCTTGAGCTGAAGCTAAGCTTTTAAACATATCTTCGCTAAAGCTTTGTGATAGTGCAGCTAGCTTTCTTGTATCTTCGTTTATTAACGCTAGCTTAAATTCATTGATCCAGCTATTCACCTGATGTTACCTCCCTCCATGCTTCTGATAACTGCTTTACGACATTTGTTACTTCATTTAGCGCGTTAATATCATTTTGGATATTTGCCATAGCAAGAAGCTGCATCTGTCTTGTATAAAGGCCGCTAAGATAGTGAGCCACGTCACCTTGAGAATAATCAAGCGAGTTTAAAAGCTCGACAAAGATAGCGTTTGCTCTGTTTATATAATAGACTTTTTTCTCTATATCTCCAGCTTCTATCGCTTTTTTGGTGCGAAATATAAATTTCAAAATTCCGTCATAAAGCATTTCTATTAATTTAGTCGGAGACTCGATGCCCCCGAAACTCGACTGTGCGTATGCACTATATGCACTTTGATTCATTTTTCTCTCTTAGTTCTTATTGTTTAGCTCAGCATCTATCATTGATTTTAGTGTAGCAAACTGATTTTCTAAACTTGCGATGATAGCGTTATACTTGATGAAGCGCTCTTGCATCGTTGTATATTTCTCATCTAAAAGCTTTTGAGTGCTCTCTTTATTTTTGGTGATAGACTCACTCTCATCTTTTAGCTGATTTTGCATAGCGATCATCGTACCTTCTTTGCCAACAGCACCATCAAGCATCTTAGCTAGCTTTGTAAAAAGACCATCAGTTTTTTTAGTCACTGGATTTACAGTGGCTTCGCTCATACCTAGAGTTGCTAGTGCAGAAGCCTTGCCTTTTACCTCGATATTTTCGCCATCGCTTCTTTTTAATATGATCCTCTTGCCGCTTTGATCAAGGCTAGCTGTGACACCGTCGATACCAGCGTCATTGATAGCTTGTTGAAGTTTTAGAGCGTTATCCTCGGCTGTTGTGCCAGCTGCGGTTGAAAATATAACTGACTTGCCATTTATCGTTAGATCGCCAGCTTGGATATTTAACGCACCTGCACTAACGGTTGAGTTACCCATGTAGCTTATCGGCTCAGTCTTGCTTGAACCCATGAAAAATTTCTGAATTTCTTCTGGATCTTTGCTAAGAGCTGCGTTAAATTTATTTAGATCAAGCTGAAGCTGACCATCTTTGTCAGGCACTATGCCAAATTTACTTAGCGCTTTGCCTTCGCTATCTTGACCATTGACTAGACGTCCGATATTTGATCTAAGGCTTGAAATTTCACTCACACCTTGAAAAGTACCAGCACCTTTTTCTTCATCATACTTCGTAGCGATCTCAAGGTTCATTGTCATTAGGTTGTAGTCTTTTATAAACTCTTCAACCGCTTTTACTACCTCTTCGGTGTTTTGAGAGATGCTTACGTTTGTTTTGCCAGTCTCATTTAGCGTGATATTTACGCCAGGTCTTAGATCATCAAAGCTGTTTTTACTTCTTTTGATATTTACGCCGTTATATGTAAATTCTGCATCTTGCGCTTTTAGAATTCTATTTTTCTCCAAATTTGATGTCATCTTTGGCGTGCCATCAGGATTTGTTAGCGCTGTGCCGTGCTCATCTGTATCTTGAAACTGTGTATCATCCCAGCCAAGCTTGTCTAAAATGCCAGCAGTGTCGTTTGAAAATTTAATAGTCTGTGTAGCGCCAGTGCTGCCTGATTGAAGCATTATTTGATTTGGTTTATCGCCACCAACATTTAAAATTCTAGCTTGCAATTTACCGCCACTTACGTCATTTATCTTATCAACGATATCTTGATATGTTGTCGATCTTGTCACACCGATAGAGAATTTTTGTCCATCGATCTCAACGTCAAACGAACCAGTATTTGTCGCACCCACCATGCTTGAAGAATTTTTAAAATTCTTGCTTTGAAATGTATCTTTTTGAGCAAGTTTTTGCACATCGATACTAAAGCTTTGCACGCTAACGCCGTTTGCAGCAGAAGCAGTGACGCTTTTGCCAGCGTTATTTGTATTTCTTTTTAGATAAAGTGCCTCGCCGCCAAGTGTTTTACCACTAACATTTACGTTGCTAACAAGAGTTTTTAGAGCCGCAAGGTCCTTTTGCTTAAGCTCATTTTTCTCTAGTCTTGTTGTAAGTGGTTTGATCTGTCCAGCTTCATCAGCCTCTTTTAGTTTCTTGATAAGCTCATCGTTTAGGCCGCTATTTTTTGTACCGATGCCTAAATTTGTTACGTTACCTACTGCCATTTTTAACTCTCCTTGTCAAAAAGTATTCCGATACTTTCTTTGAAATACTCGCTGATTTTTATAGCTTCTTTGCTCGGAAGCTGTGTTATCTCTTCGCCTGTTTTGGCGTCTTTTACTTGCACTACCATTAAATTTAACTTCTCGTTGTAAGCAAATCTTACATTAGTATCGAGCTGCTGCATCTGATAGTTTAGCCTATCAGTGACCTCTCTTGTCTTTCTAGCAAGATCCTCGTTGCTAAGTCCGTCAAGCTCGTTAACATCCTTTGATTTGCCGTTTTTATCGGCATTTACTTTGACATCAGAGTGCTCGATAGGTCTGCTGTCTATCTGACGCTGAGCCGACGTGCTCATGTTTGCATCAAGTGTTTGATTTGCCGCTGCTTTGAAAATTTCCATAGTTTTACTCCTTAAAACTTACGCTAGCTCCTACATCGGTAAAATTTTAAATTCCTTTAGTATTTATATAAATTTTTGATTATTTAGGTTAAAATCGAGCAAAATTTATAGGACGGGATATGAAAATTTCATTTGAATGCGACTGCATTTTGCTGCAAAAGACCTTGCTACTTTTTTGTGGAAATTTAGCCGCTCATCATAAGGATTGTGATTTTGTAGTAAGTGACCGCGAGATCGTCACAAAAAAACCGCTATTTATAATAGGTAAGAACGCTCATCTTTCTCATCCTTTTACGAGAGCCACTCTTCTTGATACGCTTGAGGAGTTTTACTCAGCCACGCAAATTTCAAAGGCAAAAGAGCCAGATCAGATAGTAAATGAAAAGAGTTTGGAGCAAAAAGTATCACTCTTAATAGATAAATTTAAAGCTGATCTGCTTGAAATTTTAAGGGCAAATCAGTGAAACTCTACACCAAAATTTCAAGTGGTAAATTTAAAGGTAAAAGGCTTGAGCTGCCAAGTCTAAGCACGACAAGAAGCACAAAAAGCATCGTAAAAGAGTCCTTTTTTAACGTCATTAGAGATGAAATTTACTCGCTTACATTTATAGAGGGCTTTGGCGGAAGCGGCGTGATGGCAAGCGAGGCTGTTAGCAACGGAGCACGCGAGGCTATCGCTATCGAAAAAGATAGAGCTGCTTTTAAGATCACACAAAGCAATCTTGCAAGCTTGCAAAGTCCAAATTTAAAAGCTATAAATGGCGACAGCTTTGCACTTTTGCCTGATCTTATAAATTCGCAAAGTGGCAAGGTTTTGCTCTATCTTGATCCGCCATTTGACATAAGGGCTGGCTTTGATGATATCTATGAAAAGCTTGTAAATTTGATCTCACAGCTAAAAAAAGAGAAAATTTATATGATAGTTTTTGAGCATAACAGCGACTTTAAATTTGGCGATGAAATTTCTGCATATAAGCTTGTTAAATTTAAAAAATTTGGAGCCACTTCGCTCTCTTATTTTCAGTAAAAATTTGGAACATCTTTTGCTTTAAAAACCTAAAATAGCTAAATTTTAGGAAAAAATATGAAAAAAATTTTATCTTTTGTAGCAGCTTCAGTGATAGCTACTTCAGCCTTTGCTACGCAGATAAAAGAGCTTGCAAACATCGTTGGCGTAAGGGACAACCAGCTAATAGGCTATGGTTTAGTCGTTGGACTAAACGGCACAGGAGATGGCTCAACGTCAAAATTTACGATCCAGTCGCTATCAAACATGCTCCAAGGCGTAAATGTCAAGATAAATCCAGATGATATCAAGTCTAAAAACGCAGCTGCTGTTATGGTGACAGCCAAGTTGCCTGCATTTGCAAGGCATGGCGATAAGCTTGATATAGAGATCTCATCTATCGGCGACGCAAAAAGCTTGCAAGGTGGCACACTTCTTATGACCCCACTAAAAGGCGTTGATGGCGATATCTACGCTTTGGCTCAAGGTCCTCTAAGCATCGGTGGTAAGAGCGCAGGCAGAAGTGGTGGCAATCACCCAACCGTTGGCACTATCCTTAATGGTGCCCTTGTGGAGCGCGAGGTCACTTACGATATCTACAATCAAGACAGCATAAAGCTAAGCCTAAAAGATACAAATTTCAAAACCGCTCTTGATATCCAAAACTCTATAAATGCAAACATCTCAGACGACACTGCAAAGGCGATCGATCCAAGAACGGTTATCGTTAAAAAGCCAGATGATGTTAGTATCATTGAGCTTGCAAGCGCCGTGCTTGATCTTGATGTCGAGTATAAGCCAGATGAAAAGATCGTAGTTGATGAGAGAACTGGCACGATAGTTAGCGGTATAAACGCAGTAGTTAGTCCAGTCGTGATAACTCATGGTGCTATAACTATAAAGATAGAGCCAAACAGCTACGAAGAGGCGGCGCAAAATGATGTAAATATAGGTAGCGACACCTCGGTGGCTCCTAGTCAAAATTTACTTAAAATTTCAGGCGAAAAAACAACCGTTGCAAACGTAACAAGAGCGCTAAACAAGCTTGGAGCAACACCAAGTGACATCATCTCGATACTTGAAAATTTAAAACGAGTTGGCGCGATACAAGTCGATCTGGAGATAATATAATGCAAATAGATAACACCTTAGCACTAAATTCATATAATGACATCTCAGCAAACAAGATAAAAAATGCAAATGCCAAACAAGATGCACTTTTAAAAGAGCAAACTGATGCTTTTGAAGCATTTATGGTAAAAGCTGTTCTTGATATCGCTTTAAAAGAAGATGACAAGAACTCACTCTATCCAAAAGCCGCTGGCAGCGACATTTACAGGTCTATGTATAACGACGCTATGAGTAAAGCTTTGAGTGGAAATTTAGGTTTTTCAGAACTTTTATACGATTTTTTGAAGAGAGACTCTTAAGTAAATTTATATTTTGCCGATGTAGTGATATAAACATTTTATTTTAAGAGGTATGGATATGATAACTCCTTTGAACCAAAGACCAAACTACCAGGCAAATACGCTAAATAAAAATAGCGATGCTAGAGTTGAAAATGAAAACAAAGAAGTAAAAACAAACGAAAACGCAAGAGTAAAAGAGATAGCTGATGCAATAGCAAATGGCACCTATCAGGTAGATATCTCTAAAACAGCAAAAGCTGTGGCTGATGCGTTGCTCTAAATTTAAAGGAATTTAAATGATAAAGAAGCTTTTGGACGAGGCCATGGGCGAGCTAGACGAGCTTATAAATTTAACGATGCAAGATATCGCCAATATAAAAGAGGCGAAACACTCAAGCGTTGATGAGAGCGTGAAGAAGAAAAATGCTCTCGTTCGCGCTTTTGAAGATACTAAAAGAGCTTTGGATAAAGAGCTTTTAAGGGTTTCAAAAGAGAGTGGCACTACGACACTTGCAAGCGTTTTAGATGATGAAGTGAAGTCAAAGCTAGTGCTTATGCGTTCAAAGCTTGAAATTTTACATAAAGTAAATAAAGAATATGCAAGACACGTCGTTGTTGTTAAGGAGTTTTTCGACTCACTTAGCAAAAAAGTCTTTGGTACTCAGACTAATGAATACGGACAAGACGGCAGCGGCACAGATAATAATTTTTACAAATCAAGGGTTTAACAAATGGCTAATATCTTTATGTCATTAGGCACAGGCGTTTCAGGGCTAAATGCAGCCCAAGTGCAAATAAGCACAACTGGAAACAACATCACAAACGCCGATAGTAACTACTACACAAGGCAGCGTGTAGTCCAGTCAGCATCTCCAGCGATGAACACTGTCCCTGGTGGAGTTGGCACAGGTACGCAAGTAGATACCGTGACAAGGCTTCACGATGAGTTTGCCTATTCAAGACTAAAATATTCATCATCAAATTTAGAAAATACAGGCTACAAACAGAGAATTTTACAAGAGGCGACAAAATACTTCCCAGATCTAAAAGATAATGGCATGGTAAAAGATATACAGGAGTATTTTGCTGCGTGGAACAACTTCGCTTCAAACCCAGATGAGGGCGCTCAAAAGGTAAATCTGATAAACAAAGCTAGCGTTTTAACAGCTAGCATCAACCGCTCATCTAAGATGCTTTATGATATGCACACGCAGATAGATGAGACTATAAAGATAAATATAAACGAGATAAACTCACTTGGCAAGCAAATAGCAAACATCAATAAACAAATTCAAAGAGTTGAATCTGGCGCAGACGCTGGCATCAAGATAAATGCAAACGACCTTCGTGACAAGCGCGATGAGCTAGAGCTTGCTATGTCAAAGCTGGTAAATACAGCCGTTTATAAAAGCGATCTAAAAAGCGAGTCAAGGATAGATACAGGCATAAGCGATCAAGGAAGATACTACAACCTAAATATCGGCGGTGTGAGCATAGTTGATGGTGTAAATTTTCATGAAATTTCTATGAGCTCAACCGAGAGTGGGCAATACACTAAAATTTATTATGAAAGAGAAGATGGCAGACGTATCCCTATGGAGGAGAAGATCACGAATGGCAAAATAGGCGCTGCACTTGATCTTAGAGGCCGCAACTACGAGCCAGATAATGATAAATTTAGCGATGGTATCATCCAAAAATATATCGATAACCTAAATACATTTTCAAAAACTTTAATAACTAGCACAAATAATGTCTATGCCGAGTCTGCAGTTGAAATTTCAAACTCAGATCCGATCAGCTATCTAGAAAACGACAAGACGCTGATGAACCACGATAACAGCATAAGAAACGGTAGCTTTGAAGCTATAGTTTATGACAACAAGGGCAACGTCGTAGCCAAAAAGACTATCGAGATAAACGGCACTACGACGATGAATGATACAAAATACGGCAACTCTGTTGTGCAGGATTTTAACTCAAATTCAGACGATAACAACGATAACAACATGCTAAATGACGTCGATGACTTTTTTGAAGCGTCTTATTTTTATGATAAAAACACGCACCAAGGCACATTTGCGCTCATACCAAAGCAAGCCCAAGGGCTTTATAGCATCTCAATAGTCGATCACGGCACAAATTTCCCAGGCGTTGTTGGTATCAATAGATTTTTTTCTGGCACAAACTCAAATACAATAGGTATCAATCAAAATTTCACCCAAGATCATACAAAACTTCGTGCCTACTCAAAGCCAGTCGTGGGTAATAACGAAGTTGCAAACAAAATGATCCAGCTTCAGTATCAAAAGCAGACATTTTACTCAAGTGGCACTGCGCTTGATAGAGATGAGACGATCGAGGGATATTACCGATATTTTACAACCGATATGGCGAGCGATACCGAGGCAAACAACACTATTCACGACACAAACACATCTTTGCAAAGGACTGCTGAAGAGGAATTTCAATCAACAAGTGGCGTAGATACCAACGAAGAGCTTACAAACTTGATCCGCTTTCAAGCGAGCTACGGTGCAGCTGCAAAGATCATCACGACCGTTGATCAGATGCTTGACACCCTTCTTTCACTAAAACAATGAGCGAACTAAAGAGCCTTTTAGACGCACACGTACTTAGTAAAAATACAAATTCGGGGCTATTTGACGCCCCGGACCCACTTCAAGTAGCTACTAAATTTAAAGAGCCAAACATAGCACTCATTTGCGCGTTATTTGCCTATGGCAACGCAAAAATGATAGTGAAATTTCTAAATTCGCTTGAATTTAGCCTGCTTGATGAGAGCGAGCAAAATATCAAGAAAAATCTGTCAAATTTCAAATACCGCTTTCAAAATGAAAATGATGTGAGAGAAATTTTCATCACACTTTCACGCCTGAAAAAAGAGGCTGACATAGAAGAAATTTTGCGCCAAGGTCTTGCAAAAAACGGCGAGATGATAGAAGCAGTAAATGAGCTTATTAAATTTATTTATGGGCTAAATTCTTACCGCTCAGATGGCTATGAGTTTTTCTTTGGTAAGAGTTTTGAGAGGGAGCCACAAAGCCCATATAAACGCTACAACATGTATCTTCGCTGGATGGTGCGAGATAGCGACATTGACCTTGGACTATTTAAAAATCTGCCAAAAGATAGACTTTTGATGCCACTTGACGTGCATACGCATAGGGTTTCATTAAATTTAGGGCTTATAAATAGAAAGAGCTACGACTTCAAAGCGGTGATGGAGCTTACAAAAAAACTTAGAGAATTTGACGAGCTTGACCCGATAAAATACGACTTTGCGCTTTACAGGATAGGGCAGAGCAAAGAGCTAGAAACTATCGTAAAAAATCTCAAAAAATAAAAATTATTGCTAAATTTTTAAATTTAGGATAGACTTGCCATACAATTTTATCCATAAGGAGCTTGTATGAAAAAAATCGTTTTACTAAGTGCTGTTCTAGGAACACTACTTTTTGCTCACGAGGGTCATCACTTTGATCCAAAGGCTGGCGAGCATCTTGTGATCCCAGTTAGCGAACTAAGCGAAAAAGGCGATAAGAGCGTTGGCGAAGTAGTAGCTGTTAAGACAAACTACGGCGTTGCGTTTTTTCCAAATTTAAAAGGTCTTCCTGCAGGACTTCATGGCTTCCACGTTCATCAAAATGCTGACTGTGGCGCGACTGAAAAAGGTCTTGGTATGAAAGCAGGTGGTCACTGGGATCCAGCTGAAACAAAAATGCACTCATTTGCATGGGACGACAATGGCCACAAAGGCGATCTACCTGCGCTTTACGTAGACGCTGAGGGCAATGCAAACTACCCAGTGCTAGCTCCAAAGATAAAAAACCTTGACGAGCTAAAAGGTCACTCACTAATGGTTCACGTTGGTGGCGATAACCACAGCGACCAGCCAAAAGCACTTGGCGGTGGCGGCGCTAGAATGCTTTGCGGCGTTATTAAGTAATAAAGCCTCACAAAAAGCCTTTAAATTTAATGTTTAAAGGCTTTTTAAATTTCGCGCTCAAATTTAACCCCCGTTTCTAAGATGAAATTTCAAAATTTTAAACTACAATCCGCTTTTTAACTTAAATTTACAAAGAACAAAAATGGAATTTGACCTACTTAGCTACACTGTCTTTTTTGTCGCCGCGTTTTTGGGTGGTTTTATCGACGCGATCGCAGGAGGCGGCGGACTGATCACTTTGCCAGCCATCATGGCTATGGGCGTGCCACCTCATCTTGCCCTTGGCACAAACAAGCTTCAAGGCGTATTTGGCAGCTTCACGGCAACGCTAAATTTCACCAAAAAAGGGCTGATTAATTACAAAGAGTGCTTTGTTGGCATAGTTTTTACATTCATAGGAGCTGTCATCGGAGCGACGCTCATCTTATTTTTAAATGCAAATTTCTTAAAAATAATCATCCCATTTTTGCTAATCGCCATTTTTATCTACACACTTTTTATGCCAAAGATAGGCGAGAGCGACAGGGCTGCAAAGATGAATGAGGGACTATTTTACGTCGTTTTTGGACTAATACTTGGCTTTTATGACGGCTTTTTTGGTCCAGGGGCAGGCTCGTTTTGGATGTTTGCGATGGTGGCTTTAATTGGGCTAAATTTAAAAAAGGCGGTCGCTCACACAAAGGCTTTAAATTTCACCAGCAACATCGTAGCACTTGGCGTTTTTATAGCAGGCGGGCAGATACTTTGGCTGGTTGGCTTTTTGATGGCTGTGGGGCAAATTTTAGGAGCTTATTTTGGCTCAAATTTAGTCATCAAAAAAGAGGTCAAATTTATTAGAACGATGTTTTTGATAGTTGTCGCAGCGACCATTTGCAAACTACTTTTTGACTATTTCAAAGCTTAAAATTAAAAATGTTTTAACAATAATTTTGTTACAATCACGCAAAATTCTAAATCTAAGGTAAATCAATGAAAGATTTGTTTCTATTCTCAAATTTGCTAAACCATTCACATGCCTTTGTCTATGCGTTTCACTTTTGCCTTGTAGCTTTGATCATCCTCATCGTTGCTTATATCGCAAGGAGTAAAATGCAACTTGTACCAAGAGGCCTTCAAAACATAGTTGAGGCTTATTTAGAGGGCGTTATCTCTATGGGCAAGGATACTTTAGGTAGCGAAAAGCTAGCTAGAAAATACCTTCCGCTTGTTGCAACTATCGGTTTTATTGTATTTTTCTCAAACGTCATCGGCATCATCCCTGGCTTTGAGTCACCAAGCTCAAGCTTAAATTTAACTCTAGTTTTGGCTTTGGTTGTATTTATTTACTACAACTTTGAGGGAATTAGAGAAAATGGCTTTTTCAAATACTTTGGACACTTCATGGGACCAAACAAATTTCTAGCTCCGATAATGTTTCCAGTCGAAGTCATCTCACATCTTTCACGTGTAGTTTCGCTATCTTTCCGTCTTTTTGGTAACATCAAGGGCGATGACTTGTTCTTACTTGCGATGCTTACACTTGCACCTTGGTTTGCTCCACTTCCAGCCTTTGCACTTCTAACGCTTATGGCTGTTTTGCAAACATTTATCTTCATGATGCTAACTTACGTTTATCTAGCTGGCGCAGTCGCTATTAGCGAGCACGAGCATTAAAATTTAAAGCCATATTTTTATATGGCTTTTCTCTTTTTAAATTTCTACTATCTATCAACTTTAGCTTGTATCTCAAATTTTGTTTTATAAATTTAGTGAAGAATTTAGCAGTAAAAATGTGTGCTATCTCTAGCACACATAAATTTATTTTCTGTGATCGTATTTCCAGCCCATTTTTTCAAGCTTTTCAACGATCTCGACAACGTAGTCAGTCACGCAATCAAGCATCTTTTGACCTTTTTCTAGGCTAGCTTTTGTGCTATCTCCAGTAGCACCTGTCTCTGTTACCTCTTTGATATCCCAGATGATGGTGCTAAACTCGCCAAAACCAATCACGTCATGAGGCACTTGTGACTTTGCGTACTCTAAATTTACAAGCTCAGGCTTAACCGCCATAGTTATAGAAGTCTCGCCCTCTCCGCCGTGACCAAGTCCGTCCCAAACATCAAACGTACCTTTTAGTCTAGCTCCTGTGATATTCCACCAAGCAGGTATAAAGACCAAAACAGCGTCTTTGTGTCTATCTTTTACCTTTCTAGCAGCGATCTCAAGGGCAGGGATGTTGCCGTCGTGGCCATTTAGGATGATGATATGTTTTATGCCGTTATTTATAAGGCTCTCAAAAATGTCTTCAGCGATCGCTATCGTGGTTTCAAATCTAAGAGTGACTGACATAGGAAATTGGTTGTAGTGGATAGATGTACCAAAAGGCACGCCTGGAACAACGATAGTCTTTCCAAGTCTTAGAGCTGCTCTTTTTGCGATCTCTTCAGGCACAAAAAGATCAGGCCCAAGTGGCAGGTGCCAGCCGTGGCTCTCGCAGCTACCAAAGGTTGTGATAGCGCTATCTATCTCGTGCGCCTCAAATTTTTGCTTTAGCTCTCTTGCGCTAAATTCGTTCAAAACTACCTTTTTCATCTCATCTCCTTGTTAAAAAATTTATAAAATATCGGATAGATAATAATCGTAATAACTAACGCTACAAGACCTGATGGTAGGTCAAATGGAAGCGGCAAATAGTACTGGAAGATAAATCCAAGCAAAGCACCTATAACAAATGAAATAACGCCAGCCATGTGATAGTCTGGTTCGCTGTTAAATTTAGCGATGTCGTATTTTCCTTTTTTGATGATGTAATAATCAGCTATTAACGGACCAGCAAGAGGCGGAGCAAATGTGCCAAGTATCGTGATAAATGACGCAAAAAACATTTGATAAAAGGCAAATGAACCAAGCACAGTGCCTACTACGCCAGCGATTAACACTAGTTTTTTTCTATTTATGTTTAAATTTATGCTTGAAAGTACCGGACCGGTATATAGCGAGTTGCAGTATAGCTCGGCATTATTTGTAGTCCAAAGCGATGCTGTCCAAGCGATGACACCGATGATAGCTAAAAGGGCTGACTTTGTTAGCATCCACTCTACGTAGTTAAACTGACCAACGCTTACTGCGCCGATGTAGCCAACTATGTTTAAAAGAGGGTTTGTTAGTATAAAACAAGCCACGACACCTGCAATGACAGCTTTTACTGATTTGTTAAATCTAAATAGATCAACGCCCATAACAGCTCCTGCTATCCAGCTACCAACGACAGCAGTGATGGCATTTCCAAGTCCAAGACCTTGTATATTTTTGGTCTTTTCTAAAAAGGCCTCAGCTCCGCCACCTTCTGCCAACATCTCGTAGCCAACATAGACTGCGATGATCAAGATAACAGGGCTTATAGGGATCGCGATAGCCTCGATAGCTTTGATACCTACGTATGCTGTGATGGTAAAGATGATGCCAAAGATAAAGCAAGCAAGAAAGACCTCAAGCGTGATTGGAGCGATATCTTTGTAACCAAAATTTGCTGGGTCAAAGACGATGACGCCACTTGGATTGCCTATAAATGAACCCCAAATTTGACCGACCATGCCAGTGATGCTGGCAAACCAGCCAAGTGTTAGCAGTGCCATGATGATCATTGGCAAATTTGCACCTTTCATGCCGTAAGAGTACCTAGAGACTAGAGCTAGGCTCATACCAGTTTTTTGGGCCATTATGCCAAGTAACGCAGTGATGATACTTAGCGAGCCCATACCTAAAATGATCGCCCAAATGGCGGTTTGAGGTGAGACGCCAGGCTTTCCGCCAAAACCGGCCAGAACGCCACCTATGAAAAGTCCAGTAACGACGTAGCCAAAACCTACCCAGACCATTATCTGGTTAAATGTCGGGCGTCGCTCGGACATCGGAACCGGAGATAGCATACGTTCGCCATCTTCTAAAACAACATTCTCTTTGTCGCTCATACAAGCTCCTTTCATAAAATTTTGTCTTTTTTTATTATAGCTATATTATTTTTTTCTTACGAAAAATATTTAATTTGTAATTTAAATTTTTATCATTAATGTTACGAATTGTTAGTGTTTTTAAATTTCCTTAAAAGCTCCTCTTTAGATATTTTAAAAGAAAGTATCGCTAAAATACGCACTAAAAATTTGCATAAATTTAAAGGTAAAAATATGTTTGAAGTCGTTATCGGTTTAGAAGTTCACACTCAGCTTAATACAAAAACTAAAATTTTCTGCTCTTGCTCGACTAGCTTTGGCGACGAGGCAAATACCCACGTTTGTCCGACCTGCCTAGCTCTGCCTGGGGCGCTACCTGTGCTAAACAAAGAGGCGGTCAAAAAGGCGATCAGCTTTGGCACAGCGATAAACGCTAAGATAAATAAAAAATCAGTCTTTAATAGAAAAAACTACTTCTACCCAGACCTTCCAAAGGCATATCAAATTTCACAGTTTGAGATACCTATCGTAGAAGGCGGTGAGCTCATCATAGACGTAAACGGCACTAAAAAACGCATCGGCGTAACTAGAGCGCACCTTGAAGAGGACGCTGGCAAGAACATCCACGAAGAAAACGAGAGTTTGGTTGATCTAAACAGAGCCGGTACGCCACTTCTTGAGATAGTTAGCGAGCCAGACCTTAGAAGTAGCGACGAGGCGGTGGCTTATCTTAAAAAACTGCACTCGATCCTTCGCTTTTTAAACATAAGCGACGCAAATATGCAAGAAGGTAGCTTCCGCTGCGACGCAAACGTCTCTATCCGTCCAAAAGGCGACACCAAGCTTTATACAAGGGTTGAGATAAAAAACCTAAACTCATTTAAATTTATCCAAAAAGCGATCGACTACGAAGTAGAGCGCCAAAGTGCAGCTTGGGAAGATGGCAAATATGACGAAGAGGTCTATCAAGAGACAAGGCTGTTTGACACGACAAATTTAGTGACAAGATCGATGCGTGGCAAAGAGGATAGCGCGGAGTATAGGTACTTTCCTGACCCTGACTTGCTCCCTGTTGAAGTGCCAGAAGAGATGTATAATGAAGCTATAAAAATTCCAGAGCTTGCCGAGCAAAAGGTCGCAAGATACGTTAGTGAGCTAGGCGTAAAAGAGAGCGATGCGCTAAATTTAACTCAAAGCGTTGAGATGGCTAGATATTTTGAGGAGCTGATCGCTGCTGGAATTCAGCCAAAGCTTGCTACTACGTGGCTCATAGTTGAGCTTCTTGGCCGCTTAAATAACGGCGTAACGATCGAGACAAGCCCAGTTAGCAGCGCTAAGATGATAAATTTACTAAAACGCATAGAAGATGGCACGATAAGCGGCAAGGCTGCAAAAGAGGTGCTAGACTATCTAATGGAAAATGACGCAGACGTTGATAGCGTCATTGAAAAGCTTGGTTTGAAACAAGTGAGTGACGACTCAGCGATCATCGCGATCATAGATCAAATTTTAGCTGCAAACGCCGACAAAGTCGAAGAGTATAAAAATGGCAAAGATAAGATGTTTGGCTTCTTTGTGGGTCAGGTGATGAAAGAGGGCAAGGGTGCCTTTAATCCAGGCAAGGTCAATGAGCTTTTAAAGGCCAAAATAGGCTAAAAAGGGCTAAAATGAGCATAGCAGTCATCGGAGCTGGCAAGTGGGGCAGTGCGCTATTTCACGCATTTAGTGAAAATAACGAGTGTGTCATCAGCTCAAGAACGCCAAGAGAGATGCCAAATTTTGTAAGCTTGGATGAAGCTTTGGAGTGCGAATATCTAGTCTGCACGATCCCAACGCAAGCTACAAATTTATGGTTAAAGCAAAACTACAAAAACAAAGGTCAAAAGATCCTAGTCGCCAGCAAGGGCATAGACACGGCAAATCTTAAATTTCTAAATGAAGTTTATGAAGACTTTGTTGATAGAGAAAATTTGGCCTTTCTTTCAGGGCCGACCTTTGCAAAAGAGATCATGCAAAAGCTACCTTGCGCCTTGGTGGTAAATTCTAAAAACCAAAATTTAGCTTCAAAATTTGCCTCATTTTTCCCAAGCTATATGAAAGCATACACTTCTGATGATGTGATCGGCGCTGAGGTGTGCGGGGCGTATAAAAACGTGATCGCCATAGCTGGCGGTATCTGCGACGGACTTGGTCTTGGCAACAACGCAAGGGCGAGCCTCATTTCGCGTGGGCTTGTCGAGATGGCTAGATTTGGCAAATTTTTTGGTGCAAAAGATGAGACATTTATGGGGCTAAGCGGCGCAGGAGACTTGTTTTTAACCGCTTCGTCGATACTTTCGCGCAACTACCGCGTAGGTCTAGGCATCGCAAGGCATGAGAGGTTAGAGAAAATTTTAAATGAGCTTGGCGAGGTAGCAGAGGGCGTGGATACTGCAAGGGCTATTAGCAAGATCGCTAAAGAAAAGGGCATATATGTGCCTATTGCTAGCGAGGTTGAAAATATGCTAAATGGCAAAGATGTTTTTGAGAGCGTAAAATCGCTTTTAGGAAGAAGATGAGAGCTTTTAAATTTATACTTTTTGTGGCCATTTTTGCTTTGGGGTTAAACGGCGCTGAGGTGAGCCTAAGAGCCAAGGTCTCGCAGATGATAATGGTTGGCTTTAACGGAGCTAGCACAAAAGATGCTGCGTTTCGCGCGATGTTAAGCGACGCTGGATACGAGAGATTTGGCGGTGTGATGCTGCTTGGTAGAAATGTCACCAGCAAAGCCCAGCTAAAAGCTAGCATAAAGGCGATCAAAGAGAAAAGTCCTAAAATTTTTATCGCTATCGACGAAGAGGGCGGCAACGTGAGCCGCATGAAGGATAAGAGCTTTGATGGCCCATATCCTAGTGCATACGAGGTCGCAAGCACGCTTGATATCAAAAGCGCATACGATCTCTACTCAAAAATGGCTATAAATTTAAAAGAGTGCGGCATAAATTTAAATTTCGCCCCAGTGGTCGATCTGCACGATGAAAACTCACCGATCATCGCCGCCAAGCAAAGGGCGTTTAGCGAGTATGCAAGCAAGGTGGTGATCTACGCTGATGCTTTTATGGATGCATTTAAAGAGCAGGGCATCCTAACGACACTTAAACACTTCCCGGGACATGGCAGCTCAAAAGAGGACTCACATAAAAATAAGAGCGAAGTCACGCTAAGTAAAGACGCGCTACTGCCATACAAAGACGCTATAAGCACAGGTAGAGCGCAGATCATCATGGTCGGACACCTTTTTGTAAAGGGCATCGACGAGGACAATCCAGCCACACTTTCTAAAAAAATAATAACCGATCTCTTGCGAAATGAGCTTAAATTTAATGGTGTAGTCATCAGTGATGATATGCTGATGAAAGGCGTTGGCGACGAGATATTGGCTCAAAAAGTGGTGAAATTTATAAACGCTGGTGGCGATATCTTGCTCTTTAGCGAGTTTAAGATAAACAACCAAAGAACGGCCGATCTAGTAACTCAGATCATAATCGATGCTGTAAATGAGAAAAAGATCAGCAAAGAGCGAATAGACGCTTCATACAAGAGGATAATGGCTCTAAAAGCGAAGCTTTAAATTTACGCTAATGAGTTTAAATTTACTCAATTAATAAATGTAAATTTGAGTAAAAATTTAATAGTTTAGACGTAAATTTTAGGGCTTGCCTAAAATGCCTGAGTCACTCTCGCAACCCATCAAATTCTTTTTTTAGTTCGTCCCTTAACTCTTCGGCTCTATCTTCGCCGTTTTTGAAATTTGCCTTTACAAAGCCATCGATCTCGTCTAAAATTTCAACAAGTTTGCTCTCCCAGTTTGCATTTTCTTGTTTTAAAAGCGCCTCTAGCTTATCTCTTGTCTGCTCGAGCTGATCTAGTGCTTTGTCCTTGTCACTAGCCTCGTTTAGTGCATCTTCAAAGAGTATGTCTTGCCTTAGAGCATTTATCTTTTTTAAGATGACATTGCAAAATTTAGGGTATTTCTCAGCGTTGCTTAAATTTTCTAAAACCTCTTGCGCAGCCTTTTGATAGGCAGGCACTGCCCCCTCATCGTCAAGCTTTTTAGTTAGTTTTTGTATCTGAAAATATAAAATAAGCGCTGCAAAAAACGCAAGCAGCAAATAGATCGTTACGCTATTCATTTTTACTCCTTTTTCTAAATTTATCCACGCTAATTATCGCTAAAGCCAGCCAGATCATACAAAATGAGACGACTTTGTAGCCGTCTAAAATTTCGCCGTAAATAAAGACCGCACAAAGGATCGCGATAGTTGGCGAGATGTATTGCAAGTAGCCAATCGTCGTTAAATTTATCCTTGTAGCGGCTGCGTTAAAAGCGACAAGCGGCACGATGGTGACGATGCTTGAAGCGATCATTAAAAGTGAGTCCTTGTTCAGTCCAAAGTGGCTTTGCGAGTGAAAAACCAGCCATAAAACGTAGCCAAGCGCAAATGGAAACATAAAAAATGTTTCGATAAAAAGCCCGTTAAATGCGCTAATCTTTGCCATCTTTCTAACCATCGCGTAAAATCCAAATGAAAGTGGCAAGATGATAGAGACAAGTGGCAGACCGCCTTTGGCATAAATTTGCACGCAAACAGCTGCCATGACGATGCAAACGGCTATGGCGCCAGCTTTGCTTAGGCGCTCTTTAAAGATGATGACGCCAAGAAGCATGCTTATCAAAGGATTTATAAAATAGCCCAAACTAGTGTCTAAAATTTTGCCACTACCCACCGCATAGACATAAACGCCCCAGTTTATGGTGATAAAAATACCGCTTAAAAATAGAGCTTTTAGCGAGCGGATATCCTTAAGAAGCGCAAAAATTTCGCCCATTTTGCCGCTAATGCAAAGCACTGCCGCCATCAAGAAAAATGACCAGATGATCCTGTGGGCTAAAATTTCATAAGCATCGACATCTTTGCTAAATAGGTTAAAATAAACCGCTAAAAATCCCCACATAAAAAAGGCGCTAAGCGCGAGAATAACGCCTTTTTGGCTCTCATTTAGTCTTGGTATTTTTGTCGCCTTTTATAGAATTTATACTATCTATCATCAAAAGCGTGACAGAGATGGCTAGGCAGATCATCAAAAAGTATGAGCTTTTCTCCAGTCTCTCGCCGATGGCAAATGAGACAAAAAGCATCATTATAGGCTCAAAATATGTAAGCAAACCTAGTACATTTATCGGCACGAGCGTGCTTGAGAGGATCTGGGCGATGAGGGCTATGCCGCTGATAGCACCAAGCAAGATGAGCAGATAGTAGATGTTTGGATTTTGGCTCATTACGTAGTCCATATCGGCTGTGAGCGCAAAATAAAATGAAAATAAAAACATAAAAATTATCTCGATAACAAAGCTTGAGAAATTTGCAAGGTTGTAGTACTTTCTAATGGTAAAATAGACTGGATAAAGGCAAAAAACTACAGCGCTCTCCCACGAGATTCCGCCGCTTATGACTGCTGTGCTAAAGACGCCAAGAGCTGCAAAAAATATCGATGCTAGCTTTGTTTTTGAGAGGTGCTCTTTGAAAAATATCCGTCCAAAAAGGACCATGACTATTGGCATGATGAGGTAGCCTATCGAGACTTTTAGCGCTGCGCCGTTACTTGGAGCCCAGAGATAGAGCCACATCTGAAATGAGACGATGAGCGAGGTAGCAAGCAAAACTAGTAAAATTTTAGGTTTTAGCTTTATTTTTAGAAGTAAAAATTTGAAATTTCGCTGCTGTTTTAACAAAAAAATGGCGGCGATGACAAAAGGCATGGCAAAGATCATGCGGTATCCAATAAGAGCTTGCGTGCTGATGGGGTTCATGAGCACTGACATGTAGTAGATGCAGTTAAATAAAACTGATGCCAAAAGCGAATAAAAAATGCCTTTTATCATGAAAAAAATCTTCTCTTTTTCTGGTTAAATTTAAAGTAGCGATTGTATGTAAAATATCTTTAATAACCCATTAATGGCTTTTATTTTTTAAGTTTTGCGTGATATAATCTGCGCTAAATCAAGGTAAAAGATAGGAAAAATTTATGACTTGGAACAGAGATAGCTGGAGAGAATTTAATATCTTACAACAACCAACTTATCCAAATTTAAAAGAGCTTAAAGAGGCTGAAGAAAAACTAAAAGCACTTCCACCTTTGGTATTTGCTGGCGAGGCTAGAAGTCTTAAAAATGAGCTTGCAAAAGTTTGCAATGGCGAGGCCTTTTTGCTTCAAGGTGGCGACTGCGCTGAGAGCTTTACAAATTTTAACGCAAACAACATCAGAGATATGTTTAAGGTCTTACTTCAAATGGCGATAGTTTTAACCTTTGGTGGTGGCTGTCCGGTGGTCAAAGTAGGCCGAGTGGCAGGGCAGTTTGCAAAGCCTAGAAGTAGCGATTATGAAGAGGTAAATGGCGTTAAGTTGCCAAGCTATAGAGGTGACATCATAAATGGCTTTGAATTTGACGAAAAAGCTAGAGTTGCCGACCCAAAACGCATGATAGAGGCCTACTATCAAAGCGCATCGACGATGAACCTACTTAGAGCCTTTTCAAGAGGAGGTTTGGCAGATCTTCATCAGGTGCATAAGTGGAATTTAGGCTTTGTTAAAAAGCCAGAGATCGGCGAGAAATACGCAAAACTAGCTGATGATCTAACAAAAACTCTATCTTTCATGGCAGCTTGTGGCATCACTTCGGCAAACACCCCAGCGATAAATCAAACCGCAGTCTATACATCTCACGAGGCACTGCTTTTGCCTTATGAAGAGGCGCTAACTAGGGTTGATAGCCTTAGTGGCGAGTGGTATGACTGCTCGGCTCACATGCTTTGGATAGGCGAGAGAACACGCGGCATAAACGACGCTCATGTGCATTTTTTAAGTGGCGTGAAAAATCCTATCGGCGTTAAGATCGGACCAAGTGCGAAAGCAGAAGACGTCATTGCTCTTGCAAATAAGCTAAACCCAGAGAATGAAGCTGGCAGACTAAATGTGATAATCAGAATGGGCGCTGATAAGATCGGTGAAAATTTACCAAAAATTTTAAGAGAGCTAAAACGCGAGGGGTTAAATATCGTTTATAGCATCGATCCGATGCATGGTAACACCGTTAAGACCTCAAATAACTACAAAACTCGTGAATTTAGTAAAATTTTAAGCGAGGTTAGAAGCTTTTTTGAAATTCATAAAGCTGAGGGCACAAGAGCAGGCGGCGTGCATCTTGAGATGACTGGCAAAGATGTGACTGAGTGCACTGGTGGCGCGCTAAACATCACTGAAAGCTCGCTAAAAGAGAGATATGAGACGCAGTGCGATCCAAGACTAAATGCTGATCAGGCTTTAGAGCTTGCATTTTTGATGGCTGATCTAGTTAAAAAAGCTTAAAATTTATAAAATTTGGAGAAAAATATGGCAAATATTTATGATCTAATAGTAGTTGGCGGCGGACCTTGTGGCATAGCTAGCGTAGTAGAGGCTAAAAGAAATGGCTTAAGTAATGTTTTGCTCCTTGAAAAAGGTGACAACCACAGCCAAACGATCAGAAAATTTTATAAAGACAATAAACGCGTAGATAAAGAGTATAAAGGGCAAGATAGCACGATACATGGGCTAGTTTCGTTTGAAGATGGCACAAAAGAGAGCACGCTTGATTATTTTGACAAGCTACTTGACTCTGAGAATATCGAGGCTTTTTTTAATTCTGAGGTCGAAAGCGTAAAAAAAGAGGGTGAAATCTTTAAAGTAACTACCTCAAAAGCTGTCTATGAAGCCAAAAACGTGATGGTCTCGATCGGCAAAATGGGACGACCAAACAAACCTGACTATAAGATCCCGCCATCACTAAATTCAGTTGTAAATTTTAATCTTGATAACTGCACAAACGGCGAAAAAGTGCTAGTTGTGGGCGGTGGCAACTCCGCAGTTGAGTATGCTATCGAGCTTTGTCAGTATAACAAAACGACGATCGCTTACAGAAAAGATAAATTTAGCCGTGTAAATGAGACAAATTTAAGCGCACTTTGGGAGCTTGAGAAGCATAATAAGATAAAAGTAAGGCTAAATCACGATATAACCGAGATCGATAATGAATCAGGCAAGGTAAGAGTGCATTATGAAAATGGCAAAATTCGTGTCTATGACAGGGTTGTTTATGCGATCGGTGGCTCAAGTCCGGTTGATTTTTTACAAAAATGCCAGATAAAAACTGATGAAAAAGGCACTCCGATAGTTGATAGCAATTACCAAAGCAGCGTGCCAGGACTATATGTGGGAGGCGACATTGTGCTAAAAAATGGTGGCTCGATCGTAGTCGGACTAAATCACGCTCATAGCGTCATCAAAGATATCTTAAAAGGCAAGGCACAAGCTTGATAAATAAAATCGCACTAGCTATTGTTTGTCTGATAGCTGGCTTTTGCCTCTCGTTTTTGAAATTTCAAAAAGATGACGAGACGCCAAAAGATACTAATCAAACGATTTACTCTATAAATTTTGATGATCTCCCCGAAGAAGAGAAGCAAAGATATGTAAGCAAAGACGATCTTTACGAGTATGGCGGCTACATCACGCCAAAGAGCTACATGCAAAATTTTGTTGATGACAAGGATCTAAATTTATCAGACAATGTAAAAGAGCTTCAAGAGCAAGTGCGCGAGCTAAGCAAAAAAAATGAAATTTTAGCCGCTGATAATGTCGATATGAGCGAGAAAAATTTAGACTTCATAAGCAAAATTTCAGAGATGAAAAGAAATATCGAAAATGAAAAAAACGAGATAGTAGAAAAAAATCAAAAGGCTCTTGGTGAGCTTGAGGCACAACACTTTGAAAATATCCAAGCTTTGACAAAGCGCCTAAATGAAGCGCAAGCTGATATGATAGAGAGCTCAAAGGCTTACGAAAAAAAGATAATCGACCTTGAAAATGCGATAAATGATGCTAGAAATGGCGATGAGAGCAAACTTAAAGATGCCAAGGCCAGCTTTAATAAATTTAAAGAGAGCTTTGAGGCAAACTACACTGCTTTAAAAGAGCAAAATAACGAGCTAAACGCGACACTTGCGCAAAAAGAAGCTCTTATAAAAGAGTATGAAAAAGCTCAAAGTGAAAAAGATAGAGGCGAGAAAAAAGAAATTTTGCTTTTAAAAGAGGAGATCGAGCGAGTTAAAAATGACGCCGACACTCAAAAATTTAGTTATGAAAAAGAGATAAATGCGCTAAATGATGGCTTTGAGACGCAAAAGAGCGTTATGGAGGATGAGCTTTCTAAAAAGGCAAATAAGATAATTGATCTGCAAGATGCTCTTGAGTCAAACAAGACTGCGCTAAAAGATAGAATTTACGAGCTTGAAGAGATCAAGAAAAACCTAAACTCAAAAGATCTAATGGCACAAAGCTATAATGGCAAAAATTTAGAGCTAAATGCCTCACTTGTGGCACTTCATAAGAGCTTTGATGATCTAAAACAAAAGAGCCTAAAAAGCGAGCAAGAGAACAAGCTTGCAAATGAAAATATAAGCTCGCTTAAAAAAGAGCTTGAGAGGGCAAATTCTCTAAATAAAAAGCTTGAAAAGCAAAATTTAGACGCAAACTCAACTCTAAATGAGCTAAGCAAAAAGCTAAGTTTGAGCGAAGAGAGCTTTAAAAAGAGCCAAGAAGAGCTAAAAGCGCTTGATACAAAGACAACTAAATTTATAAAAACGCTATTTGATCAAAACCAAACCATCTCTTTGCAGTCACAAAAACTTGGCTCAAACGAGGGCGAGCTAAAGAATTTGAGCTCAAAACTTGATCTAAAAGAAGCAAAGATAAAAGAGCTTGAAGAAAATGTCACAAAGACAAGCCAGATGCTCCTCTCTAAGCAAAACGAGCTAGAAACGCAAAAAAGAACGCTAAAGATCGATATGCAAAACTATGAAATTTTGCGCCAGCAGATAAATATGCTACAAAAAAAGATAGTTGATACCTCAACCTTTTTAACGGATAATAACAAAAGTGGCGGCAAAAATTTACTAAGCTTGCAAAATGAACTAGAAAATGCAAAGCAAAAGCTAAACGAGAGCAACAAGACGATCGAGCGGCTAAATTCAAAGATAAGTGAGCTAAGCTCGAGCGGTCATAAAGGCGGAGCCGTAAATGCTCAGATCATCGAGCTTCAAAAAGATATTGAGCAAAATTTAAACAGACAAGACGAGCTTGAAAATGAAAATGTAAATTTAAAAAATATCTTGCAAGCTACGACAAAGCCTGAGACCCCAACAAAGCTCGTCCTCATCTCTAGCATCGAGTGCGACGATATGGACTCAAAGGACAAGGTGAGCATAATGTGCAAAAACAGAGTGAGCGAGTTTTTGCAGAGATTTAACTCAAACTATATGTATGAGATCATCCCGATCGTGGATAAGAAAAATTTTGTCATCCCATCAAATGTCGCTCAAAATATCAAAAAAGATGACCTTGGCAAGCTAAATAACTACGTAAATTACGGCGTTGGTAAGGAGCGTGCAAAGGCAGCTGCTGAGCTTATAAAAGAGGAATTTGGCGACTTTGCAAGGATCAGCTTTAGCTCTGAAGTGATCGTAAAAGATGTGACGCGCGGCTTTATCATCAAGGTTTATAGATGATCTTAGCCCAGCTTGAAAATGGCTATCGCTACAACAGCGATACGCTCGTTCTTTATGATTTTATTTGCTCGGTCGTAGGCGAAATTTCTGGTAGGGTTTTGGACGTTGGAGCAGGGTGTGGGATACTTGGACTTTTGCTTAAGCGTGACTTTAAAAAGATAGATCTAAGCATGCTTGATCTTTTGGAGCTAAATAGCGAAATTTCTAGCTTTAACGCAAAGAGCAACTGCTTAGAGGCTAGAGCCATAACGGCTGATTTTGCAAATTTTAAAGATAGTGAGAAATTTGATCTAATCATCTCAAATCCGCCTTTTTATCATGACGGTGTTACAAAAAGCCAAAATGAGCACATAAAAGTTAGCAGATATGCAAGCTCGCTAAATTTAAAGGATTTTATAAGAGGCATAAGCGTAAATTTAAAGCCACATAAAAGGGCGTTTTTTTGCTATGCGCCAGATGATCTTAGCGAGATAGCGGCATGCTTAAAAGAGCATAAGCTAAATTTGGTGAGCTTAAAATTTGTCCATACTAAAAAGGATAAGCCAGCAAATTTGGCTTTATTTGAAGTGCGAAACAACTCAAACTCAAAGCTAAAAGTCCTGCCGCCTCTAGTGATGAGCGTGGATGGCGCGCACACGAAAGAGGCAAGCGAGATCTTTAAAAAAGCAGATACAAACAGCGTCTCTTACAAGGAGATAGCGTGAGGGCTGATGGTTTTAGCTATGAGTTTGATCCTAGCTTTTGCGAGAGTTGCGGAGGCAAATGCTGCACTGGCGAGAGCGGCTACATCTGGATAGATGAGGGTGAAATTTTAAAATTTTGCGCCGCTTTTGATATTTCAAAAGATGAGTTTGAGAACAAATTTTTAATACGTGTCGGGCTTAGGCGAAGTATAAAAGAAAAGCCTTATGATGACGGTTTTGCTTGTATATTTTTTGATGAGAAAAATAAAAACTGCTCGGTTTATGAGCTAAGACCTAAACAGTGCAGGACATTTCCGTTTTGGGATTATTTTAAAAAAAACTTAAAGGAGCTAAGAGCAGAATGCATTGGCGTAAAATTTTAATAATTTTTATAAGCGTATTTTTTAGCACGCATCTGCTTGCAGATGATAACAAAAGTGTAAATTTACGCCTAATGCAAGCTCTCATCTCGCAAGATAGTGGCGATGTAAATGCTAGCATCCAAACCTATCTAGGGCTTTTTAAAGAGACAAATCAAAAGACCTATCTAAAAGAGGCAATCAAGCTAGCCTTTGCCACAAAAAATGAAAATTTAGATAGCCTCATGGCTGAGGGCGAGAAGAGTTTAAAAGATGATAGCGATTTTATCAGGATCAAGGTTGCAAATTTAGTCAATCTCTCTAAGCTAAACGAGGCAAAAGAGCTTATGCAAGAGCTTGCCACAAAAGAGCCAAACGCTCAAAATTTGCTCATGCTTGGCACCATTTGCATGATGCAAAATGATACGGTAACGGCGCTAAAATACTTTGAAGAGGCATACTCGCTAAAGCCTGAAGAGGAGAATTTGCTCCGCATCGTTGATATACTTTTAAACCGCATGGATAATGTAAATGATGCGACAAAATACCTCGAGAAATTCCGCGAGGAGCAGGGCTGCACTCAAAAGACATGCGAGCTTTTAGCTGAAATTTACTCTCAGCAAAGAAATTTCCCAAAGGTGATCGAGCTTTTTGAAGAGATATACGACATCACTCACGACACCTCTTATCTTGACAAGATCGTGCAGTATTTTGTCTATGCTAAAAATTATAAAGCGGCTATTGAAATTTTGAAAAAATATGGCTACAACGACGCTACACTGATGGACCTTTATGCTGCGACTGGAAATTTTGGCGATGCATACGTTTTGGCGGTTAAAATTTATAACGATAGCAGGGATCTAAATTTCTTAGCAAAGGCTGCCATCTACGAGTATGAGATGAACAAAGATAGCCTAGACGAGAAAAAGATCACTGATATCTTAGATAAATTTGAAGCTAGCGTGCCAAAGCTTAATAACGATATGTTTTTTAACTACTACGGCTACTTGCTCATTGATCACGAGATAGACCCTAGAAAGGGCGTGGAGATGGTGCAAAAGGCGCTTGAGATCTCGCCAGATTCGCCTTACTACGAGGACTCGCTAGCGTGGGGGTACTTCAAGCTTGGAGAGTGCAAAAAGGCAAAGGGCATAATGAGTCACGCGATGAAAGATGTTGATTTTAGGACTTCAAAAGAGGCAAAAGAGCACCTGCATCTAATCGAGCGCTGCATAATAAATTTAAACAAAAGGCTTAAAAAATGATACTTGATGAGATCATAAAAAAGACAAAAGAGGATCTAAAAAAGCGAAAAGCTGACTATCCGCAGGAGTGGCTAGGTCGCTCGCTCGCATACAACCCATACGTGCCAAGAGACGTTTTGGGCGCACTTAGATCAAGTAAAGATGAGCCTATAAAGATCATAGCCGAGATAAAAAAAGCAAGTCCAAGCAAAGGCGTGATAAGAGAGGACTTTGAGCCGATCAAGATCGCTCAGGAGTACGAGCAGTACGCAAATGCTTTTAGTATCCTAACAGAGCCTCACTGGTTTAAGGGCGACATCGAGTACATCACGCAAGTTCGTCGCTACGCCTCAAGGCCGATCCTTAGAAAAGACTTTATCGTTGATAAGTATCAAATTTTAGAAGCGCTTGTTTATGGAGCGGACTTTATCCTGCTCATCGCAAAAGCGCTAACTCAAGGCGAGCTAAAAGAGCTACTTGAGTACGCGCACCACTTGGGACTTGAGGTCTTAGTGGAGACCCATGACGCGAGCGATGTGAAAAAGGCGGTCTTTGCAGGAGCAAATATAATAGGGATAAATCATAGAAATTTGGATGATTTTACGATGGATATGAGCCTTTGTGAGAAGCTCGTGCCGCTTTTGCCAAACGGCAAGATAATAGTCGCTGAAAGCGGTCTTTACGAGCATGAGCAGCTTCGCGAGCTAAGCAAGATCGGAGTTGATGCCTTCTTGATAGGAGAGCATTTCATGAGGCAAGATGATATAAAAAATGCCGTTAAAAAGATAAAGGAGGGCGAGTGATGCAGCACCTTTGTGCCCCTTGGAGAAGCGAGTATTTCAGCGCAAAAAAAGATAGTTGTGTCTTTTGCGAGGTCATAAATTCAAAAGAGAACGACGAGAAAAATGGCGTGCTTTTTCGTGCTAAGCACTGCTTTGGGATCATGAATTTATACCCATATTCGCCAGGTCACTTTATGATCATACCAAATCATCACACCGACAAGATCGAGGAGCTTGACGAGCATACGTGGTTTGAGATGAGTAAATTTGTAAGGCTTGGGGTCGAAATTTTAAAGCGCGAGCTTCATGCTCAGGGCGTAAATATCGGTATGAATTTAGGCAAGGCAGCAGGCGCTGGCATAGCTGAGCACGTGCATTATCACCTTGTGCCAAGGTGGAGCGGGGATACAAATTTCATCACAACGATCGCCGATGTCAGGGTAAATGGCACTCCGTTTCATCCGCTTTATCAAAAGCTAAAAAAGGCTTTTAGTGGCGTTATTTGAGCTTGATATCGAGCAGTGGCTTGAAAAAAGAGGCGAGTTTGAAGTCCTGATAGACGCTAGATCGCCGCACGAGTATGCCTACTCGCATATAAAAGATGCTCTAAATTTATACGCGCTTGATGACGCTGAGCACAAAGAGGTAGGCACGATCTACAAAAGTGACAGGGCCCTAGCAAAGAGCCTTGGCGCAAAATATATCTGCAAAAATTTACAAAATATCATCGATGAGGTCTATAAAAGGGCTAAGGTTGGCTCAGCAGTTGGGATATACTGCGCAAAGGGCGGACTGAGATCAAGCTCGGTTGCCTATGTGCTAAGCATGATCGGATATAGAATTTATAGACTAAATGGCGGCTATAAGGCTTATAGAAATCACGTTTTAGAATTTCTAGAGCGTCCTTTAAGCACGAAATTCATCACTCTTTTTGGCAACACTGGCTGCTATAAAAGTAAGCTAATAAGGGCACTCTCGCCGTCAATCGACCTTGAAGCGATGGCAAATCACTTAGGCTCAGTCTTTGGCGCGATAAACGGCGCGCAGCCTAGTCAAAAAAGCTTTGAAGACGCGCTTTTTGAAAAGCTCATCACACTAAAAGATCAAATTTGCTTTATCGAGGGCGAGAGCAGAAGGATCGGCTCGCTAACACTTCCAAAAAGCCTTTATGAGGCGATGCGCAGCGGTATCTGTGTTGAGGTAAGCGCGAGCTTGGAAAATAGAATTTCTTGCATCACAAGCGACTATAAAAGTGTGGATAAAGCCTTTTTTGATGAGTGTATAAAAAAAATTTCGCCCTTTATAGACAAAGAGGCCAGAGATGAGGCGGTGGCTAAATTTAACGAAAACGACATTGCCAAAGTGGCTGAAATTTTACTCACAAAATACTACGACAAGGTCTATAAGAAAAATGAAAACATTGATGTTTTTGTAAGCTCTGACGACTTTGAAGAGGCTGTAAAAAAATTAAATTTGATAAGAGCCGAGGCTAAATTTTAAATCCTTTTGGCGCTTTTTTGGGGTAAATTTCATCTCTAAATTTAGCATTTTGTGCTTGTCAAATTTGTTTTTTATGCTTAAAAAGATCACCTTTTGCGCTTAAAAATGGCTTAGTTTAAGGCCATTTTTATATCGTAGCATAAAATTTCTTGCCATTTTTTTGAAAATTTCTAGTTAAATTTATCTGTTTTTCTTGGCTGGCTGGATTGGCTGGATTGGCTGGATTGGCTGGATTGGCTGGATTGGCTGGATTGGCTGGATTGGCT
>NZ_PPCH01000027.1:0-29357 GCF_002913765.1 Campylobacter concisus
GTCTCGCACTCGGCGAGCTCCCTCAGCTTCGCCGTCACGTCATCGGGTAGTACTTTGCCCGTGTAGCCGACAAATTTCGCCATAACTTCAGTCATCTTTTTTATAGATTTTTCTTTATCCATCGCTTATCCTTTTAAATTTCGTCCTCGAAAAACGGCTCGGGATTTTTAAGCAACCAAAGCACGAACAGGTATCTAAGCTTACCTACATCTTCAGCATGCCAGCTTTTCCTTAAATTATAAAACATCTTATCAAGCGCGTCGTCATTTAGCTCTTCTAGCCTATTGCCTAGCTTAAAATATTTTTTAATTTCGGCGGCGGCTTTATCTGTATATTCACCATCCCATAAAATCCAACGTCCATATTCTCCGTTATAGTCCCAGTACCAGTATAAATTAGTAGCCGCATGTATCATTTTATACTGCACGCTATCTTTTTGTCTTAAGAATTTCATCCAAAAATTATAGGTAAATTCGCTGTATTCTTGCGGATCGTATTTTTCCATATCCGTTGGATACTCGGGTACATATAGGTATTCCAACCTTTTGCCAAAGCGACGCCAAATATAAATTTGCGATTTTTCAGGTAGAAGATTGTATATATAATTATACATTATTCCAAAATCGATATTAACGACTTCACCCGCCTGTTTTATATATTCCCGAGAGGTATAGTCTTGCTTGCCTACGATTACTAACTTTTGATGCGGTTTTAAATTTTTATATACATACCGCATAAAATTTCTAAGCGGCGTCTTGCCCTTTTTATTTTTAGCGTTTATGTTGCCGCCTTGCATAATAATCCATTCGATTAAATTTGCGTCCGCATACGCATAGGGCGAGTTTGGATCTTTTTTCTTGATATCTTTGTTTGCATGTAGCATATGCAGTATCGTGTTGCCGTCTTTGTCGGTCGCATTTATATCGTAAATTTCAAATACCGCCTTAATCTTCTCATCGTCACCGCTTTGCAAAATTTCATTAAAATTTTTGGGTAATCTTTTACGCCTAAAAATTCGTATCTCGTTATAGATCGCATGCTCACTACCGATGAAATTTTCAGATGCGTAAGCTAAAACGCAGCCTATCGCGTAACAGATAATGTCCGTCCAATCAAATGTTCCACCAAAAATTATCCATAGTGCGTAATTTTGAACGCCTAAAATTTCAAGCACCTTAAAATATTGTGCGATTTCGATAACTAGCGAGAGAGTAAAGACCGCGAGCGCTAAAATTTTAGGTGGTAGCCTGAACGCGGCTCGCCCAAATGCATAAAGCATCGCTGCGGCTAGCACATCGCCTAGATAGTAGCGTATGAAGCCGTCTTTGGCGTAAATTGCGATAAAAATTTCAAATGCTAAAATAGCAATACCCATCATCGCCCAGTTCATTCTAGCATCCCAACAATACTCACTTCTAGATGCATCCGTAGGCGAAAGTATTGCTTTTTTCGTATCCTCTCTCAATTTTACCCCTTACAAATTCTATTTAAAATTTAGAGATGATTTATCAGGCTTGCGTTATATGCAGCGCCGTATCCGTTGTCGATATTTACGACACTTATGCCATTTGCGCAGCTATTTAGCATAGCTAGCAGCGCCGCGACTCCGCCAAAATTTACCCCATATCCCACGCTAGTAGGCACTGCGATCACTGGAGAGCTTACAAGTCCAGCTAGCACGCTAGCAAGTGCGCCCTCCATGCCAGCAACCGCTATCACGACCTTTGCGGCGCGTATCTCGTCAAGCTTTGCGACCAGCCTATGTAGCCCTGCTACGCCGACATCGGTAAATTTTCTCACGTCATTGCCTAAAAATTTTGCCGTCTCATAGGCCTCCTCCACGACTGCGCCATCAGCAGTGCCAGCAGAGACTATCGCGATGTAGCTTTTTGTAGGCGTAGGCTCTTTAAATTTGATGCTGATCACCCTACCACGAGCGTTAAAATTTGCCTGCGGAAAGATCTCACGAATGCGCTTAAAAACGCTCTCATTTGTTCTTGTGATTAGGATGTTTTCATTTTTTTCGCCGATCGCACTAGCGATTTGCAAAATTTCATCATCTGTTTTATTTGCCCCGTATATCACCTCGCCAGTACCATTTCGCAAAGCGCGCTGAGTGTCGATCTTGGCGCATCCGATGTCGTTAAATGGGTAGTTTTTTAGATACTTTAGCGCATCCTGCTCGCTCATCTTGCCGTTTTTTATACCAGCGATAAATTCTAAAATTTCAGTCTCGCTCATACCAAAACATCCTCTCTAAGCCCCTTTAGATCAAGCGTCACCTCTGCCGCGCCAAGTGCGACTAGCTCTTTAACGATAAACTTAAATTTCACGTCGTTTAAAAAGGTTTGCATGCTAGAAAATGGCATTTGCAGCTTCATTTTTCTATCATCAAGCCTTGCGCGCACATTTGCATAGCCGCTTTTTATCAGCAAATTTTCAGCCGCTTCTACTAAATTTAGCCCATCTGCGCTTATCTCTTTTTCGTGCGGCAAACGAGTTAGCAAGCATGCGTAGCTTGGCTTGTCTGCTGTTGCTAAATTTAGCTCGCGCGAGAACTCGCGGATCTCAAATTTACGTAAATTTACAAGTGGCGAAAGCACGCCAAGCTCCTCTTTTGCCTTGAGCCCTGGGCGATATTCGCCAAGATCGTCTTTGTTTGTGCCATCAGCCAAATTTGTAAAGCCAAGCTCTTTTGCACGAGCAAGAAGCCTTGAAAAAACTGCTTTTTTACAAAGATAACAGCGATTTTGCGGATTGAGCTTTATCTCATCAGCGATACCCACTTCAAATATCTCGTGCCTGATGCCATAAAATTTAGCAAATTCTATCGCCTCGTCTATCTCGCGCAAAGACATATAGGGTGATTTTACCGTGAGTGCTAGTGCATTTTCACCAAGCACATCTGCAGCGACCTTTAGCAGTAGCGAGCTATCTACTCCGCCACTAAATGCAACGGCTAAATTTCCTAGCTTTTTTATATCATTTTTTAGAATTTCTAATTTCGTCATACTTTTTAAAAATTTCTTTTTTTACCTGAAATATCGATGTTTTATGTGCAAGTGCGGCGCTTTTACACTCGTCAAATTCAGGCTTTGCCTTTTCATCCTCGCCTGAAATTTTTAGCCTTATATCGCCAAATTTCGTCTCAACACTTACAAATTTTCGTTTTAGCTCGGTTTTTATGACATCTATCTCACGAACACCGATGGCCGTCGTGTGCGTAAATATAAGCTCTTTTAGCTTTTTTGCATCTTCGCTTCTACACAAGACGTTTAGCTCAAAACCGATGCGTCCTTTTTTCATATATATAGAGTGACTAAAGACATCTAGAGCGCCATTTTCGCGTAAAATTTCACACGCAAAGGCAAAGCTTTCTGCATCCATATCGTCTATGTTTGTGGATATCATTTTTTGCACCAAATTTTGGCTCTCATCCACCTCGCAGATCATCGCGCGAAGGGCATTTGCAAAATTTGGCGCATTTTTTTCGCCAGCTCCGTAAGCTACTTTTTCTATTTTGAAATTTATCTCATCCATAAACTCATCTGCGCATGCTTTTAGTATCGCAGCACCTGTTGGCGTAGTCATCTCAAAATTTGCTCGCCCAAGACTAACTGGCACATCTTTTAAAATTTCACAAACCGCTGGCGCTGGGACATTAAGATGTCCGTGGTCGCACTTTACTACGCCGCCACCAAGCTCGATCTTTGAGCTGACGACCCTAGAAATGCCAAAATTTTTAGATAGATATTCAAAGCAGATCGCCGCTCCAACGACATCTACTATGCTATCAACCGCTCCAACCTCGTGAAAATGCACCTCATCGATGCCAACTGCATGTACTTTTGCCTCAGCCTGAGCGATCACGTGAAATATCGCAGCGGCCTTTTTCTTGCAAATCTCGCTCAAATTTGAGCTAGCCAAAATTTGCTTGATATCAGCGTAACTTCTAGCGTGAGGTTGCGATTTTAGAAGCACGACGTCGATTTTGATCGCAGCGATGCCGTTTTTTACTACGTTTTTTTGCTCTAAGCGAAATTCTCCGCTCAAATTTAGCTTCTCTAGCTCAGAGCAAAGATAGCCAAAATCCACACCAAGCCCGACAAGAGCGGCTAAATTCATATCGCCGCTGATGCCAGAACTCGCGTCATAATATAAAATTTTAGCCAATCTCACACCTTAGGCACGGTCATAGAGCCAAACGGCAAGATAATTATTTTTGCATCCGCACCTTTTTGAGCCAGCGCCTCATCTACAGCCTTTTGTAGGTCGTGATACGGCTTTAGATGCACAGCTTTCATCTCATCGTCGCTTAGATCAGTTACAGCCCAAGTCTGCGCCCAAAGCGAAATTTCAGCCATTTTTGCAGCTTTGTGATAACCAAGCTTAAAGCCAGAATTTATCTTTTCTAGCACTTTTTTTGGCGTATCGGCCGATGCCATAAGCTCAAAGAAAGGTTTTGGACCGATGCCTGTGCGGCATTTTGCGACCATTATTAAAATTCCATCTTTCGCAAGCGCTAGTTTGCCGTTATCTAGGGCTTTTTGCGCCTGATAAAGATCGACATCCATAGGATATGGTGCCACCGAGATCACGATGTCAGCCTTTTGTGGGATATTTACGCAAAATACCTCATCAGCCTTTTTCACGCAGTCATAAAAGCTATCGTTCAGATCGCCAGCACTCGCATAATAGACGCCGTGCTCGCTATCAAGCACGGTTTGTATAGAAAATACGTCGATATTTGAAAGAACTTTCATCGCGTCGATCATATCTTCATGTACAGGGTTGCCCTCTAGGCGCAGTGCCTGAGCGTCAGCGCTAAGTGCTAGTTTGTGGTTTTGCGTAATGCTTTCGTATGAGGCAGTGCCTGGTAAAAAGGCCTTTCTGCCGCCAGTGTAGCCTGCAAAATAGTGAGGCTCAACCGAACCTATGACGATCACTTTTTTAGCTTCAGCCACGATCTTGTTTAAATACATCTGCGTGCCGTTTTTGCTCTCGCCTAAAAAGACCATCTCATCGTGCTTTGAGTCGTGGTCGTGAACCTCGTTTTTAGCTCTGATCTCTGGGTAAATTTCTTTAGAAAATATCATATTGTATTCATCTAGCGTACCCTCTCTGTGACAGCCAGTGGCGATGATGAAAATTTTATTTTTATCGCGAAGCTTTGGGTAAATTTGCTTTAAAATTTTAGCAGTTGGCGTAGGTCTTGTGCCGTCATTTACGATGATAACGATCTTTTCATCGCCAGCGATAAACTCATCAAAGCTCTTTTGATTTATCGGATTTGCTAAAGCCTTTGTGATAAGCGCTGCTTCGTCAAATTTAGCGACTTTGTTTGGGTCAAAAACACCAAGCAGATTTTTTTCGTCTATTTTTAAATTTATATGGTCATCTTTGCCATAAGCGATAGGGATTTGCATGCTTCTCTCCTTAAATTTAACTATTAGTTATTTGCTTTTAGGATTTTATCTCAATCTTTCTTTTAAATATATTTATTTTTCCACAAAAATATAGATAAGATAACAAGAATTAAATGTAATATTAAATTCTACATATCTTTTTTAATTAGTATTTAATTTTAATATTTATATACTATTTACGTAATTTTCGAAAAGGGAGAAATCATGGAATTTCTTACAAGTTTGTCTGAGAGTACGCAGTTTTTCTTACAATTAATCGTCGTGCTCGGCTGTTTGTTCTACGGAGCAAAAAAAGGTGGTATGGCACTTGGTGTCCTTGGCGGCATCGGTCTTGTTATTTTGGTATTTGCATTTGATTTAAAACCAGGTAAGCCTGCTATTGATGTTATATTAACTATTCTTGCAGTTGTTGTAGCAAGTGCTACACTTCAAGCGGCTGGTGGTCTTGATGTTATGCTTCAGATCGCTGAAAGAGCGCTTAGAAAACATCCAAAAACAGTTTGCTATCTTGCGCCTATTTGTGGCTGGACACTAACAGTACTTTGCGGTACAGGTCACACAGTTTATACACTTTTACCGATCATCTATGACGTATCAATGAAAAGTGGTATCCGTCCAGAACGTCCGATGGCAGCTACTACGATCTCATCACAACTTGCTATTATCGCAAGCCCAGTTTCAGTTGCTGGTGTGTCTATGGTTGCTGTTCTTCTTGGTACTGGCACAGTTCATATTGAGGGCTTTACAAGCTATGTTGATTTATTAAAAGTTACCATTCCTTCTACATTTTTGGGTGTGCTTTGCATAGGAACTTACTCAGTATTTAGAGGTAAAGATCTTGATAAAGATCCAGAATTCCAAGCAAAAATAGCTGATCCAGAGCAAAGAAAATATATATATGGTTCTGATGAGGCACATTCATTAATCGGTGTGCATTTGCCAAAAAAACAATGGAATGTTATGTGGATATTCCTTGCTACAATTGCTGTTGTGGCGGTTTTGGGTTATTACAAACAACTTCGCCCAAGCTGGACAAGCGATGTTCCTGGTAAATCAATAGAAATAATCGTAGATAAAAAAACAGTTAAAAATATCACTGTTAAAGACGGACAAGTTGTTTCTATGGTTGGCGATAGCAAGATCGTTTCAAACGTAAAAGACAATAAAGTAAAAGACGCTACTAAATTTACAAGCGTTCAAGTGCTAGATAAAGACAATAAAGTAACACAAAGCATTGTTTCAAACGGTGCTGATGTTGTTATTACTGCAGGTGATAAAAGCGAAACTATCGCAAATGCGAGCATTGTAGTAAAAGATACTATGAAAAAGACTGCGCCACTTGGCATGGTTGATACGATCCAAATTTTCATGCTTTTAGCAGCATCTATCATGATGATCTACTCAGGCATTAAAGCAGCTAAGATCGGTCAAAATGAAATTTTCCACAGCGGCATGGTTGCACTTGTTGCGATTTACGGCATTAGCTGGATGGCTGAGACAATGTTCCACTCTCACATTGATATGCTTAAAGGCTCACTTGGCGAGGTTATGAAAGCATATCCTTGGATGTATATCATAGTTGGTATGCTTATATCAAAATTCCTAAACTCTCAAGCTGCTGCAGCTGCTACATTTGTGCCACTCGCTGTTCAAATAGGTGTTCACCCAGGCGTTATTGTCGCGTTTGCTACTGCTTGCTATGGATACTTCATCCTTCCAACATATCCAAGCGACCTTGCAGCCGTGCAGTTTGACCGCTCAGGCACAACACACATTGGTAAATATGTAATCAACCACAGCTTTATCATACCTGGTTTCATAGGTGTATTTAGCTCTTGTGCTGTTGGCTGGGTGCTAGCAAATATCTACGGATATCTTAACTAAGATTTTATTTTAGACAAGCTGTTTTAAAGGCAGCTTGTCTTTTTTCTACAAAATTTACTACCATTTTTATAAAAAATTTGACCTACTGCTTTCAAAGTTTATCTTGAAATTTCTGCTTATTACTCATATAGACAAAGCTTAGCACTTCAGCCACAGCCCTAAAAAGGTGCGCTGGTATCGTATCATCGACCTCACAAACCCTATAAAGCTCCCTTGCAAGTGGTGGATTTTCATAAATTTGCACTCCGTTTTCAACCGCTACCTTTTTTATCTGAAGCGCTAAGAAATCAACCCCTTTAGCAAGTATTATCGGCGCTTCGTCACGGCTTTTATCGTATCTGATCGCCACGGCGTAGTGGGTCGGGTTTGTGATGACGACGTCAGCTTGTGGGATGTTTTGCATCATTCGGCGTTTGGCTGCACGCATTTGCGCTTGGCGGATCCTGCCTTTTACCTGTGGGTCGCCCTCCATCTGCTTGTACTCGTCCTTGATCTCTTGCTTGCTCATGCGAAGGTCCTTAAAATACTGAAAACGCACAATGAGCAGGTCAGCAAGACCGATCACAAAAAGTATAAAAAGCATGACACTAACTAGGATGATGAGCTTCTCTTTTAGCCACGCAAGCTGGTCAAACATAGAGAAAAATAGCGTGTGTGGCAGCTCTTTGATAAACTGCAAGAAAAAGTAAAATCCAACTCCAAAGACGATGCTTACCTTAACGATGATCTTGACGCTCTCGATCGCCTTTTTCATAGAAAATAAATTTTTTAGCCCTTTTAGCGGATTTATCTTGCCAAAATTTGGCGTTATGGGCTTTGTGGTAAATATAAAGCCAAACTGCATTACATTTGCGATTATGCCGGCAACCGCGACGCAGATACAAACTGGCAATATCATCAAAAGTGCCCTGCCAAAGGTATTTACAACGATCATTTTTACCGTTGGCAAAGTCAGTGGCTGGCCGATAAATTTAGAGTAGTAGATGTAAAGCGAGATGACCTGATCTTTCATGAAATTTAGCATCGCAAGCAGCACACCAATAGCGATAACTAGGGTCACAAAGCCAGATAGGTCCTGACTTTTGGGGACGTTGCCGTCCTTTTTGGCATCTTCTATCTTTTTGGGGGTCGCTTCTTCGGTTTTTTCCTGATCTTCGCCTGCCATCTTTGTCCTAAGCTCGCTTAAATTTGGGCGATTATAGCCAAAATGCGGTTAAACTATCCGCTAAATTTAAATTTTGTTATTCAAAAAAACTAAGCCGTTTTAGGCGTTTTTGGCTAAAATTAGCAAAAGTAAGGAGCAAACAAAATGTCATTTTTAGAAAGTTTATTTAATATTTTCAAAGCCAAAAAACCACCAAAAAGCGACGAAGAGCTACTTTTAGACGAGTATGCGACGATTTACGCCGAGATAAAAGAGAAAAATTTAAACGAATACGACTTTTTATGTGAGCTCATACGATTACTCTCTTTTTCAAGAGCTAGACGCTACGACTTTTGCCTTGAAAAGTGCCTAGCTGATGGCGATGCCGAGGCACTAAATGATCTCATCTTTCAATACGCTAAGCTAAATTTACTCCCAGGATGTAGCGGCGGATATGACCAGTGTGAGAAGCTCATACCGGCATTTTTTGCTATCGCTTGTGGCGACACAGATAGCATGACAAGGATCTTTCCAAAAGGCCTGCCACCTAGCAAAAATGGCTATAAATTTCTATGTGTTATGCATGATCTGCTCACGGCGATGCTTTGGCAAGATGAAAATTTACTTGCCCCTGCCCTAGAAAAAGCTCGCACCTTTGTAGAGTCTAAAAAGCCAGCAAATGAAAGAGAAGCGGTTAAATTTGTGCTTGCCTTGCATGAAAAAGATACGGCTGCTATGAGCGAGCATTTGCAGAAATTTTGCTCCACATTTGGCAGGACAGATGCACCTAAATTTGAAAAACGCCTCTACATTTTCGCGCACGGACTTCACGCCTTGGCGCGCTACTTTTTACCGCTTGAACTCTTTAAAGAGATAAAGCTACCAAAAAATGAAAATTTCAGTAAATTTTACGCAAAGAGGCTCTTTCAAAATGAAATTCCCAAGCCAAAACTCTATTATGTTTTGCCACCTGAATTTGAGCTAATAAATGTGATCTTAAACGCACCAGTAGCTAAAACGCTAGTATATCAGCCACATTTGCCAAGCGACAAAACATTTTTCTTAGATCGCACATCTATGATAAGAAATTTAGCCGATGAGATCATAAGATCAGGGGCATTAAAGTAGAATTTATAAACTTTTGGATAGTATTCACACCTTACAACCAACAAAGCTCCATAAATCTTTTGCAAAAAAGTGCTTTTTGGTCTTACCAAATTTTAGAAAGGTAGAGTATGTCAAAATACGCTATATTTAAGCATGGCGGTAAGCAATATCGTGTTAGCGAGGGTGAGTTCCTTAAGCTAGATCACTTTAGCGCTGAAGCTAAATCAACCGTTGAGATTACAGAAGTTTTAGCTGTAAACGACGGCGAAGTAAAGGTAGGTGCGCCATTTGTTAAGGGTGCAAAAGTTGTTCTTGAGGTCGTTAATGAAGGCAAAGACAAAAAAGTAGTTATCTACAAAAAACGCAGACGTAAAGACTCAAAACTAAAACGCGGCTTTAGAAGACAATTTACACGTGTAAAAGTCGTAAGTATCGCAGCTTAAGGAGATAAGATATGGCACACAAAAAAGGTCAAGGTTCAACCCAAAATAACCGTGATAGTATCGGACGCCGATTAGGTGTTAAGAAATTTGGTGGCGAGTTCGTTCGTGCTGGAAATATAATCATCCGCCAAAGAGGAACAGCAACTCACGCTGGAAACAACGTAGGTCTTGGCAAAGATCACACTATTTTTGCATTAGTCGATGGCTTTGTAAAATTTGAAAGACTTGATAAAAACAGAAAAAAAGTATCTGTTTATCCAGCTGCATAACCCCAGGGGCATTCGCCCCCCTTTTATCTTTAAATCTACTCAAAATTTAATTTATCTTTTCTAATTCTTTGATTATTTTTATAGCTCTATTTTGCCAAGTATTTTTACTCATACTTTCATAGGCATTTTTTGAAATTTTATTTAGCTCTTCATTACCTAAAGTCTTTATATAGTTAAATTTTTCTTCTAAACTTTTTTCATCACCCGCTTCATATAAAAAACCGTTTTCGCCATCTTTTACTATTTCAGCAACTGGTGGAAAATTTGGAGCTAAGACGACATTTGAATTTGCCATATATTCAAAAAGCTTTAATGGAGTGCTATAAAGCGAATAATCACTTTTTACACTAGGTATTATCAAAATAGTATTGTTTTCAATAAGACTTTTTACAACTTCATTTTGAGGTAGCAGTCCTTTAAAACATACCAAATTTTCAATCTCTCTTTCTTTAAGAGTGTTTTTTAAAGTCATAAAACTATTTCCACTATTTTTGCCATAAAGTTCTAGTTTTATACTAGTTTTTAAGGCAAAATCTAGCATCAAATCAAGGCCTTTCCATAACAAAAATGAGCCATAATAGTTTATACTTGAAAAATCAAAATCTTTCTTCTTAAAATCAGAATCTTGCTTACAACCGTTATAAACAACTGCCGAATTTGCTATTTGTAAGCCAAAAAATTTTTTAAGCTCATTTAGCGTACTGCTATTGTGCGAAAATACAAAATCAGCATTTTGTAGTATCTCTTTTTCCATATCATAAAGTGCTTTGTTGCCCAAAGTAAAACACTCATGCGCTTCAAATACAACCTTTTGATCAGGCATTTTATTTTCTAGTAAAAATTTAGCTATCTTTAAATGTCTCGTATAAAATATTGCGTCTTTATTTGAGTAGTTATTTATTATTTTTTTTAGAAAGAAATTAAAAATTTTATTACTTTTTAAAAATAGAATCTTTTTTCTTACAAACAATATGTCATTAGCTTTTAGCTTTAAAGCAAATTTCTCATTTACCTCATTTAAATTTAAAGGAGACTGCGGTAAAACCAGCTTAGCATCGCACATATTACTAAGCTCAAAAAATGTATTTAGTATTGCTATCTCTCTTGCATTACCTTGCGGAATTTGTTCTGGATATATGTAAAACAGTTTCATAAATCACTCCTTGTTTTTGCACAAAAACACTATAAAAAGACCAAGCATTACATAAAGATGAGTAAAGTACATAGTTTCAAATAATCCCCTAAATATATAAGTGCAAAGTATGCTTCCAAATATTGCTATATAAAATTTGTTGTTTGACAAATACCTTTTAAAAGAAACAAAAAGCATATAAAAAACAAGCGCAACAAAAAAAACAGTACCTACTACACCGTAATGATAATACTGACCAATAAATACTGGCTCGTCATGATGCGGATACTTAGTTCCATCAGCGCCTACACCAGTTGGGCCAAGGTCATCATTATTAACATTTTTGTCATTTAAAAATTTAGTATATTGTTTACCACCAAAGCCTATACCTATATAAGCTCTATCAGAGTTAAAAAGAAGCGGCAGCCTCTTTGTTAAAATATCTCCTCTACCAGAAGTATAAAATCCTTGTGCAACTTTTAACTGCAAAAGTGTAGAGTTATGATAGACGCAAGCAGAGGCGGCAAATAAAAATAGGCAAAATATCATGGATTTTTTATTTATAAGATTAATTTTTTCATTTTTAAAAGTTAGAGCCAACATAACCATCAAACTTAGGGCAAGTGCAAGCCATGAGCCCCTAGCACCTGTAAGCAAAATAAAAATTAAACTAACAATAATGTTAAAAACTATGATAAAAAATTTGTAAAAATTATTTTTGATAAAAAATATTGAGACCAAAGAAAAAATAAATAAACTATCAAAAAAGCCTGCATAAAATCTATCTATAGGTTGCGTCCATTGGTCTTTTTCATTTTTTAAATTTAAAAGAGTGCCATCTTCTATCCCTTTTATAAAAAAATGTATATTATCTATACTAAGTGCAGCAACCATAGCAAAAAATAACCATTTTGAGTTTTTATAGCTACCATCATGCCAAAGAAGAACAATAAAAATAAATATAAACGCTCTTTTAAATTCATTAAGCGCTGAAAGTGCTGCATTTTGCGTAGTATCATAAGAAAAAAATGATATGCCAAAAACATATAAATTTAAAAGCAAAAATAGCAATAAAATAGCTTTATTGTTCTTTGCATTGTTCTTTATATTTTGTACAACATTTTTAGTATCGACTGCAAAAAGGATCAATGTTAATAATAGAGCTAAATATATGGCTAAATTTTTAATAGCAGTTATGTGTTCGTTATACTGACCTATCAGGAACAAAGATAAAAAAATTAAAATTGCTATATTTAAATATCTGGTAGTTTTTAGCTTTTCTTGGAAAAATCCTTTCATACCTCAACTAGCTCCTGTGCAAATTTTGACCACTCATACATGCTTTTTATACTCTCTCTTGGTCTTAAATTTTCCATATTTTCTAGCGTTAAATTTATCTTTTCTATCATGTCACTTTCATCAGAAATTTTAAATTTATACCCATTTACTCCGTCTTTTATGATCTCTTTCATACCACCGTTTATGCTAACTACGCAAGGCTTGTTAGCGGCTAATGCCTCAATGACCGTTATGCCAAAAGCTTCATGACCAATGCTTGGTTGCAAGTAGACATCGCAAGCGTTATAGTACTCATTTAGCTCATCATGTCCGATAGCACCAACAAAAATGACCTTTTGATTTAAGTTAAGCTTAGCTGCTAGCTCTTTTAGGCTTTGTAAATTTTCTCCATCACCAACTAGCATAAATTTGGCGTTTTTGATCTTGTCTATATTTTTTACCATCATGCCAAAGCCTTTCCAGCCAACTACTCTACCAACGCTTCCTATCAAAATTTCATCACTTTTTACACCAAATTTCTCTCTTGTCTTCTCTTTTAGTGACGCATCTGGATAAAACTTCTCTTTATCTACGCCATTATAAACGACTTTAACCTCTCTGCCATATCTTTCTCTTAAAATCTCCGCATTTGCGTCGCTAACGCTAATGATCTTATCTATAAATTTGATAAAAAATTTATCAAAAAAGTAAAAATCCTCGCCACCGCTTACAAAGACTGCTTTTAAATTCTTATCATGCCTCTTTAAAGCCCATGCAACAAAAAAATCAAATGGCTTATGTACAACTAAAATATCAAATTTCTCAGACTCTAAAAATTTTCTGGCATTAAAATAAAAACTAACTCTTTCAATAAATTTTCTAAATCTATTGCCTATTTTTACGACCTTTTCCCTAGGGCAAAAACCAAACATCTTTAGATCAATGCTACTGTCTTTTAAAAATGCTGGTATAAATTTACCTCTGCCAGTACAAATGGTCACCTCGTGTTCTTTGATAAGCTCCTTTGCAACTGAGTAGTAAAATGTCTCAACACCGCCAATTTTTAGTGCTGTTGTCACGTTATAAAGCAATATTTTCAAAATTTATCCCTTAATTTTTTCATAATACTAGCATAAAAGCTGGTCTTATTTTTTTTTCATCTCTTCAAGCTCTTGCGCTAGGAATTCCCCTGTGTAGCTGCCAGTTTTTTTGTAGTTTTTAGCTACATCTTTGACGCTGCCACAAGCTATCACTTTACCGCCTTTTGCGCCGCCTTCTGGTCCCATATCTACGATATAGTCGCAGTTTTTGATAACATCCATATTATGCTCGATCACAAAGACCGAATTTCCAAGATCAACCAGGTGATTTAGCACCTTTACCAGCCTATCTACATCGGCAAAATGAAGTCCCGTCGTTGGCTCATCAAGGATGTAAAGCGTATTTCCAGTGTCGCTTCTACTAAGCTCTTTTGCTAGCTTCACGCGCTGCGCTTCGCCGCCACTAAGTGTGACTGCGTTTTGTCCAAGCGTGATGTAGCCAAGCCCCACGTCTTGCAGTGTGGTGAGCTTTGAAGCGATCTTTGGCACAGCCTTAAAGAACTCAACCGCCTCATCTATGCTCATATTTAGCACCTCGGCGATGTTTTTGCCTTTGTATAAAATTTCTAATGTCTGAGCGTTATATCTAGCGCCATTACAAACGTCACAAACCACGTTGATATCAGGCAAAAAGTGCATCTCGATCGTGATCTCGCCCTCGCCTTGGCATTTCTCGCAGCGCCCTCCTTTGACGTTAAAGCTAAAACGCCCTATTTTATAGCCTCTAAGCTTAGCCTCTTTAGTCTGCGCAAATAAATTTCTTATCTCATCCATCACGCCAGTGTATGTCGCTGGATTTGAGCGTGGAGTGCGGCCTATCGGGCTTTGATCAAGATAGATCACCTTGTCTAAATTCTCAAGTCCGCTTAAATTTACCCCAGCTATTTTTTTCACTTTTTTAGCTCTATTTAGCTGCTCCTGCGCCTCTGGGAGCAAGGTCTGAAGCACTAGCGAGCTCTTGCCAGATCCTGAAACGCCAGTGATGCCAACTAAATTTCTAAGCGGAAATTTAGCGGTTAAATTTGAGATATTGTTGATATTTACATTTGAAATTTCAAGCCACTTCTCAGCTTTTCTATTTTTTTGATAGTCGATCTTTTTCTTACCATTTATATATTGTGCAGTCTGAGTGTCTGAGCTTAAAAGCTCTTTTGAGCTGCCTGCAAAGACCACATTACCGCCAAATTTACCAGCTCCAGGGCCGATATCTACGATATAGTCAGCCTCCTCTATCGTCTTTTTATCATGCTCGACGACGATCACGGAGTTGCCTTTGGCTTGCAAATTTCTAAGCGTCTTTATGAGTTTTAACGTATCTCGCTCGTGAAGGCCGATACTTGGCTCATCAAGCACGTACATGACGCCACTTAGCCCACTTCCTATCTGGCTTGCGATCCTGATGCGCTGTGCCTCGCCACCGCTGATCGTCCTAGCATCACGTCCAAGCGACAAGTAGCCAAGTCCCACGTCATACAAAAAGAAAAGCCTCTCGTTGATCTCTTTTAAGATGGGCTTTGCGATCGCCTTGTCGTAGTCGCTTAGGTAAGCAAAATTTTTCTCATTTGAGAAAAAAGCGGTGCAGTTTTCTATACTCATATCTAAAATTTCACCAAGCCCAAGGCCAGCGACCTTGACTGCTAAGCTTTGAGGCTTTAGCCTGTGACCGTTACAAGCATCACAAATTTTCTCGCTCATATACTCATCAAAGTCTTTATAGTCTTTCAAAAGCCCGTGTGAAATTTTAACCACGCCATCAAATTTTCTAAGCAGTTTATTTCGCTTCCAAAAGAACTCAACATCCTTGACGTTGCCATATAAAACGAGCCTCTTTTCATCTTCGCTAAGCTCATAATATGGCTTTTTAATGTCGATCTCATTTTGCTCGCAAAAAGCAAGTAAAAATTTATAATAATAGCTCATGTTGTAGCCATAAAGTAGCTTGATAGCGCCGTTTTCTATCGACTTTTCCTCATCAATGATCTTGCTCATATCTAGGCTATATCTTATACCAAGTCCGTCGCAGTGCTCGCAAGCACCCTTTGGCGAGTTAAAACTAAAGCTTAGTGGCTCAAGCGGTGTAAATGAAATTTTACAATCAAAACAAGCCATATGCTCGCTGTAATGTATAAAACTCTCTTTAAGTCCCAGCTCGTCGGCATTTGCGATCTCTATCTCGACCTCACCAAAGCTCTCATTTAGCGCTTTTTCGACGTCACTTGCAAGGCGCTCGTGATTTTGCTCATCGATAGCGATCCTATCAACGATGACCTTTATCGTATGTTTTTTCGTTTTTGCAAGCTCGATCTCCTCATCAAGCCTCACCACCACGCCATCTATCTGTGCTCTAACAAAGCCTTTTTGGCGTAAATTTTCGATCAGATCCGCCCATGTACCCTTTTTCTCACGAACTAGCGGCGCATAGATGATCACTTTTGCGCCAAGCGGGAGCTTTGAAATTTCATTTATGATGTCGCTCGCACTCATTTTTGAGATAGGTTTGCCACATTTATGGCAGTGCTGCACGCCAACCCTTGCATATAAAAGCCTTAGATAATCATAAATTTCAGTGATCGTGCCAACCGTTGAGCGAGGATTTTTTGAAGTTGTCTTTTGATCGATCGCAATTGCAGGCGTTAAACCCTCGATCTTGTCAACATCAGGCTTACCCACGCGGTCTAAAAACTGCCTAGCATAGCTACTAAGGCTCTCCATATACCTGCGCTGCCCCTCAGCATAGAGCGTGTCAAAGGCTAGCGTGCTCTTACCACTGCCACTAAGACCGGTAAAAACTACTAATTTATTTTTAGGAATTTCAAGGTTTAAATTTTTAAGATTATGCTCTCTTGCACCAGTTATTTTTATAGTATCATTCATTAAATTTATACGACCTTTTTAAAATTTTAATCTGTAAATTTAGTCTAAAAGTGATAAAAACTTTATAAAGTAGTTTAGAGAAATTAAGCGTGTTATGAAAATTTAAGAGTATATTTATATCATTTTCAGTTTTTTTTGATATTCTACGCCAAAATTTTATTTAAGGAGAAAAAATGTCTGTAAAAATAACCGATATATGCATAAGCTGTGGTTCATGCATCGATGAGTGCCCAGTTTCAGCTATTGTTGATGATAGCGACAACCCAACTGGAGCAGATACATACTATGTTTATTCAAACAAATGCGTTGAGTGCGTAGGCTACAACGATGAGCCAGCCTGTGCATCTGCCTGTCCAACTGATGGCTGCATCGTTTGGGATGCCGTAGTAGCAGGACAACCTTCACGTGATCAAATCGGTGCTGACGCTCGCACTGGCAGCACTCCAGTTATCCAATAAATTTACAAATTTTAGGCTCAAATTTGAGCCTATTTTATTTTTAAGCTTTATTTGATATAATTGCCAACTTCATTTAAATAACCTAAATTTTAAGGAAAATTTATGCAAAGAACACTTTCTATTATTAAGCCTGACGCTGTTAAGAAAAATGTTGTTGGAAAGATTATAGATAGATTTGAAAGCAATGGCTTAAGAATCGCAGCTGCAAAGAAAATAAAACTTAGCAAATGCGATGCAAAAGCATTTTATGCAGTTCATAAAGATAGACCTTTCTTCAACGATCTAGTTGATTTTATGGTAAGCGGACCAGTTGTGGTTATGGTTTTAGAGGGCGAAAATGCAGTTGCTAAAAACCGCGAGCTAATGGGTGCAACTAACCCAAAAGAAGCAGCTCCTGGCACTATTAGAGCTGATTTTGCTGATAGTATTGACGCAAATGCAGTTCACGGAAGTGACAGCCTAGAAAACGCTGTAAATGAGATAAATTTCTTCTTTGCTTCAAGAGAAATTTGCTAATTTTGGACTAAAATTTGATTATTCCATTTTCTAAAATAGCAAACAAAGAGATAAACTTTGAGCTAGTAAGAAACAATGATCTATTTTTTAGTGGAATTTTAAAAAGAAAAGACCCTTTTTTGGTAAAATGCCAAGGCACTATAAAGGGTGAGATAAAATATATTTGCGATCGATGCGGTGATGAATTTATGTTGCCTATCGATCAAGACGTAGAGCTAAATTTAAGTGATGGTGTCTATAAAGACAGAGAAAATGAGCTTAGCGATACGGTTGAATTTTTTGATGGCAATATTGATTTAAAAGAAGTTTTTGAAAGTGAGCTAGAAGCTTTTAAGAGCGATTATTTTTATTGTGAAAAATGTAAAAATTTATAAAGGAGAGTAAAATGGCAGTACCAAAGCGAAGAGTGAGTCATTCTCGTGCAGCAAAACGTAGAACACATTACAAAGTTACACTTCCAGTACCTGTAAAAGACAAAGATGGTTCTTGGAAAATGCCTCACCGCATAAACAAAACAACAGGTGAATACTAAAATATGATTCGCATTGCTATTGATGCTATGGGTGGTGATTTTGGTGCAGAGCCTATAATATCTGGCGTTATCGAAGCACTGAAAGAGGCGGAATTTAAAGCTGTATTAGTTGGCGATAGCAATGCCATAAAACCACTCATCCCACAACCCTATTTAAAAAATATAGAATTTATAGAAGCTACCGAAGTCATCTCTATGGCTGACGGAGCAACAGACGCACTAAAAAGAAAAGATAGCACGATCTACAAAGCTGTTGAGCTTTTAAAAGACAAAAATGTCGATGCTGTCGTTTCTGCTGGTCACAGCGGCGCTACTATGAGTTTAGCTACGTTAAGAGTTGGTAGATTAAAAAATGTATCTCGTCCAGCAATCGCTACGCTTATGCCTAATTCAAAAGAGACAGCTACTTTGGTTTTGGACGTTGGTGCAAATGTTGATTGTAGAAGCGAACACTTGTTTCAATTTGCCATAATGGGCGAAGCCTATGCAAAAGAAATTCTAGGCAGAAAAGAGCCAAAAGTAGGTCTTTTGTCAAACGGCGAAGAAGAGAGCAAAGGCAATGAAGTCAGCAAAGAGGCCTTTAAACTAGTTTCTAGGCTTGATAGCTTTGTTGGCAATGCAGAGGGCAATCAAATTTTTGATGGCAGCATTGATGTCATGGTCTGCGACGGTTTTATGGGAAATATCCTACTAAAAACTAGCGAAGGTGTTGCTGATGCCATAGGCAAGATCATCAAAAAGCAAGTTAAAAAATCACCTCTTGCTATGGCTGGATCAGTGCTTATGAGAAAAGTTTTTAAAACCCTAAAAAAACAGGTCAGCTACGATGAGTATGGCGGTGCTCCGCTTCTTGGCGTAAATGGCTGCGTCATCATAAGTCACGGCAAAAGCAACTCAAAAGCTATAAAAAATGCAATCTTTCAAGCAATTAAATTTGCTAACTCGAATATAAATAAAGTTATAGAAGAAGAACTTTCGCACTTTGCAAGGTAAAATATGCCAAAAGCTTCATTGATCTCCATTGCGTCATATGTCCCGGAAAAAATTTTAACAAATTTTGATTTTGAAAAAATGGTCGACACGAGCGATGAGTGGATAGTTAAGCGAACCGGTATAGAGCAAAGACACATCGCAACGACTGAGATAACAAGTGATCTTGGCACAAAAGCTGCCGAGCTAGCCATAAAGCGATCAGGACTTGAAAAGTCGCAAATCGATGCTGTTATATGCGCTACGATATCTCCAGATCATCTTTGCATGCCTTCAACTGCCTGCAAAATAGCTTCAAATTTAGGCTTAAATTTTGGCATTACAGCCTTTGATATAAGTGCAGCTTGCACAGGATTTATCTATCTTTTAGAGCTTGCAAATTCTCTTATCGTAAGTGGTGCTAAAAAAAATGTTTTGATCATAGGAGCTGAAAAACTAAGCTCAATAATTGATTACACAGATAGAAGCACTTGCATACTTTTTGGTGACGGAGCTGGGGCAGCAGTGATAAGTGCTAGCGAAGAAAACGAGATCATCGACATCCACACTGCAAGCGATGGTAAACAGGCTGAGCTTTTGATAACTCCAGGATGTGGCAGTGCATTTCCAGCTAGCGATGAGACGCTAAAAAATAGGCTAAATTTCATCCACATGAGCGGAAACGAGGTCTTTAAAATAGCGGTTCAAACGCTTAGCAAAAGCGTGATAGAAATTTTACACGCAAACAAAATGCAAAGCGAAGATATCGACTTTTTCATACCTCATCAAGCAAATATCAGGATAATAGACGCCGTAAAAAATAGGCTAAATTTCACTGACGAGCAGTGCGTTTTAACGGTTGCAAAATATGGTAACACAAGCTCTGCTTCGATCCCGATGGCGATGAATGATGCTTACGAGGATGGGCGCATTAAAAATGGTTCAGTTTTACTTCTTGATGCATTTGGTGGCGGCTTTACTTGGGGTTCGGCAATACTAAAATTTGGTGGTAGAAATTTTAGCGATCTATAATTAACCGCTTCTATACCCAAAACTCTAAATTTAATAAATTTTCTACAATATCTTCTATAAATTTTTAAAAATTTCCATTCATTTTCAAATGCATATTAAAATTACACTGTTTTAAATTTCTAGATCTATTTAATTAGAATTTAAATTTTTATGGATATAATTTCGCAATCAATAAAATTTATTATTAAGGAGAAAATATGTTAGTAACAAAAAAAGCACCTGACTTTACAGCTGCAGCAGTTTTAGGAAACAATCAAATTGTAAATGATTTTAACCTTTACAAAAACATCGGCGAAAAGGGCGCTGTTGTATTTTTCTACCCAATGGACTTTACATTCGTTTGCCCAAGCGAGATCATCGCATTTGATAAAAGATATGACGAGTTCAAGTCACGCGGTATCGAAGTTATCGCGGTTTCTTGCGACAACCAGTTCTCACACTTTGCATGGAAAGAGACTCCAGTAAACAAAGGCGGTATCGGCAAAGTTCGTTTCCCAATCGTGGCTGACATGACAAAATCAATCGCTCGCGGCTTTGACGTACTTCTAGAAGACGCTGGTGTAGCACTTCGCGGATCATTCTTGCTTGACAAAGATGGCACAGTTCGCCACGCAGTTATAAACGACCTACCACTTGGTAGAAACATCGACGAAATGATCAGAATGGTAGATACTATGCTATTTACAAACGAGCACGGCGAAGTTTGCCCAGCTGGCTGGCACAAAGGTGACGCTGGTATGAAACCAAGCACAGAAGGCGTTGCTGACTACCTTTCACACAACGAAAGCAAACTATAATTATTCAAATTTCTAGGCAGCTTTGCCTAGAAATTTCCTCTCTACACAAATTTAAATATTTTTTTAATATAACTTTATATATGATAGCGATGTTTTAATAAATAACCTTTTTTGGAGACCCCATGGAGTTTAAGGGCAGGCAAGAACTTGTCGAAAATTGCGAGGATTGCATACTTGGTTTAAGAGCTAAATTTATAGATGAGGGCATCAAATTTTGCAGACAACTAACCCTTGTAGTGCCACACGAGCAGATGAAAATTTGCCTTGAGAGTATCTTTGACGCGCTACTCATCCAAAAGCCAAATGCCACACAAATTCGCGACGACTTAAACAGCCTAATACCAAAACTAAACGCAAAAGACGAGCTGATAAATTTCTTGCTCTTAAATTTGACACTAAATTTTAGTCATGCCTGCGACGATGCAGTCTATGTGGGCTACTTTGTAAATGCCATCTCAAGGTTGAAAGAAATTTTATATAACGCCGAAAATCATCAAGAGACAACAGTAAAAGAGATGATCGATACTGGCTCATTTTTCTACGAAGATCCGATCAACACATTTACACGCATGAAAAACGCCAAGGTCCGCCCTGAATTTTTAAATTTATACGACGGACTAAATATAAAATACGAAGCTGAAATTTTAGAGGTTAAAGAAGATAGTGTCGTTTTTCGCGTAGATATGATGCAAATTTTAGCCATGAAGCAAGATGGCAAGGGCTTTATCCTGCCAAATAGCTTCTTCTCAAAGCAACTTCGCGCCGACATCATCGACTATAATATCGCCGATAAAAGCGTCACCCTTTCAAATTTCTCACGCACAGCGACCATGCATGCAAACAAGAGAAAATTCCAGCGCGTCTTGCCAAACCGCTTTACCAAAATTTCTCTAAAAGGAGAGCAAGGCGAGCTTGTTGGCAGCCTTTACGACATCTCAGAGGGCGGCATAAGTATATTGAGCTCACAAGCTACAAATTTTAAAGACGGCGAAGAGTTAGAGGCAAATTTTGACATCTTGCTCTCACCAGATGAAGTAAAAAACGTCTCCTTAAAGCTAAAACTTGTCACTGAGCTAGCATACAAGGGTTACATCAGATACTGCATGCAGCTAGTTGATGATGACAAAACGATAAAAGACTTCACGCAAAAGCGCGTCAAAGAGACGCTTGACGAGCTTCGCTCACGCATAAATTTATACGAATAAGGCAATCAGTGAAAACCATACAAGAGAATTTAAAACTTTTTTACATCGGACTAAAAGACAAAGAGCCATTTTTTTATAAAAACAAGGACCTAACCACCCATGCAGCTATTATCGGTATGACTGGTAGCGGTAAAACAGGCCTTGGTATCACGCTTTTAGAAGAGGCCTGCATAGACAACATCCCCTCTATCATCATCGACCCAAAGGGCGATATCACAAATTTAGCCCTAACTTTTCCGCAGATGAGAGCGGAGGATTTTTTACCATACGTCGATGAAGCAGAGGCTGCAAACAAAGGTCAAAGCGTAGAGGAATTTGCCGCCGCTCAGGCCGAGCTTTGGAGAAACGGCATAGAGTCGAGCTTTCAAGACCTTGAGCGGGTAAAAATTTTAAAAGAAAGCGCTAGCTTTAATATCTACACGCCAAAAAGTTCAGCTGGCATAGGTGTGGCGCTACTTAGCGACTTTGCCTGCCCAAATATTAGTGACGATGAAATTTTTAGCAACTATATAAATTCGCTCGCAGCGTCGGTGCTATCACTCATTGGCATGAGTTCAGAGGATATGAGCTCAAAAGAGCAGCTACTTATCTCCACTATATTTGAGAGCAAATTTAAAGAGCAAAAAGACGTCAGCATCGAAGAGCTTATAAATTTCATAGCAAATCCGCCGTTTAAAAAGATAGGCGTTTTTGACGTGGATACCTTCTATCCAAGCAGTGAGCGCCTAAAGCTTGCCATGAAGATAAACGCACTCATCGCAAGCCCAAGCTTTAAGGGCTGGACGCAGGGCGTTAGACTAGAAATTTCAAAGATGCTTTTTGACGAAAACGGCAAAGCAAAGTGCAATATCTTTACGATCTCGCACCTAAATGACGCTGAGAGGATGTTTTTTGTCACCCTTTTACTAAACGAGATCATCGCGTGGATGCGCGGCACAGAGGGCACTAGCTCACTTAGAGCGATCCTATATATGGATGAAATTTTTGGCTTCTTCCCGCCAAATGCAAATCCGCCGTCAAAAACGCCTATGCTCACGCTTTTAAAACAAGCCCGTGCATTTGGTTTAGGCTGCGTCTTAAGCACGCAAAACCCAGTAGATCTTGACTACAAAGGCCTTAGCAACATCGGCACTTGGTTCATCGGCCGCCTCCAAACAGCGCAGGACAAAGCCCGCGTGATCGACGGCCTGAGCGGCATCGCAGGCTCAAGCTTAGACAAAGCCTCACTTGAAAATCTCATATCAAATTTAGCCAAAAGAAATTTCTTACTCAAAAATATAAACGAGGACGGCTTAAACGTCATCTCCACGCGCTGGGCACTTAGCTATCTAAAAGGTCCGCTTAGCCGCGAACAAATTTCAAATTTGATGAAAGATAAAAAAGAAAATTTAAGCAGCCAAAATGTAGATAAAAGCGAGATGAAATTTAGCGCAAAACCTATCATCTCAAGTGCGATCACGCAGCTTTATGCTAACTCAAAAAGCCTCACACCAAATTTACTAGCAAGCGCAAAAGTGAGAATTTATGACGCCAAAAAGGGCATAGACAGCGTTTGTGAGGCAAGCTACCTTTACGAGCTTAGTGAAAACGACAAAGAGCCAAACTGGAGTGAGGCTAGCGAAGGCATGCACGTTGATGCGAGCGAAAATGAGCCAAGCGGCGCAAGCTTTGCTGCTGTGCCAAATTTCATAACGAGCGCTAAAAATTTTGACGCTTTAGAGAAAGATTTTAAAGAGTTTTTGTATAGAAATTTCAAATTTAACACCTTTGAAGCGATGGGAATTTACTCAAAAGAAAACGAGTCAAAAGAGGAGTTTTTCATAAGGCTTCAGGATAAGTGCAATGAAATTTTAGAGGAGCAAACCGCAAAACTCACGGCTAAATTTGAAAAAGAGCAAAAAAGCTTGCAAGATAAGCTAAACAAAGCCCTTGCAAAGCTTGATAAAGAACAAAAAGAGATGACCACAAGCGGCCTTGATGCTGCTATAAATATAGGCGCAAGCATATTTGGAGCGATATTTGGCAATAAGCTCTTATCTCGCCAAAACGCGGGCAAGATCGCATCAAGTGCTAGAAGCGCAAACAAGGTCTTAAAAGAGCGAAGCGACGTTAAGCTTAGCGAGCAAAGCGTAAATGATATAAGCTTAGCCATAAGCGAGCTTGAGGAGAAATTTGCACAAGAGTGCGATGCACTAAAAGAGGCGAACGATGTTAAAAACATCACGATAAACGAAACGCAAATTTCGCCAAAGAAAAGCGACATCTACGACGAAAAAATCGTGCTTTTGTGGAGATGATTTATAAAAAAATTAGTATTTTTTTAATATCATATCTCTTTAAATTTAAAAGGTAAAATATGCAAAATTTAATACTTTATGCCGTTAGCTACCTGCTTGGCAGCATCCCATCAGGACTCATACTAGCAAAAATTTTCGGACATGTTGATATAAAAAAAGAGGGCAGCAAAAGCATAGGCGCGACAAATGTTTTAAGGGTTTTAAAGCAAACAAACCCAAAACTCGCCAAAAAACTAGCCATTTTAACAGTAGTTTGTGACGTTTTAAAGGGCGTTTTGCCACTCATCATAGCCTCTTTGCTTGGAGCTAGCCAAAGCGTGCTTTGGACGATGGCAGTTTTAAGCGTTGCAGGACATTGTTTTTCTATATTTTTGGGCTTTCAAGGTGGCAAAGGTGTGGCAACCGGAGCTGGCGTGCTCGCATTTTTCTTACCAGTTGAGATAATAATCGCTCTAGTCGTTTGGTTTTTGGTCGGTAAATTTTTAAAGATAAGCTCTCTAGCCTCGCTATGCGCGTTGATAGCTCTCATCGCATCAAGCTTTATCATTCACCCAGAGCTTGATGAAATTTACACTCACGCACCGATACTTATCATCGCATTTTTGGTAGTTTATAAGCACATACCAAATATCGTTCGCCTGCTTTCAGGCAAGGAGCAAAAAGTCGTATGAAAAGTGAAATAACAACTATCATTAAAGATTATAAATTTCAAACCGTTATCGGGATGTTTGACTTTGAGCGAGTTGCAAAGCAAGAGGTAAAAGTAAGCTTAGAATTTCGCTCAACTAGCTTGATTGATTATGTTTTAGTGGCTGATTTTATAAAAGAATTTTACAATGAGATGAAATTCCAAAGCGTAGAAGAGTCGCTAGAAGCAACCTGCAAAGCGCTAAAAGAGAGGTTTAGCTCGCTTACTAGATTAGATATGGAGATTTTAAAAACCGAGATTTTACCAAATGCAATCGTCGGTGCAAAAATCAGCACTGTTTTTTAAAAATTTATTAAAGTATCTTGAAATATTTCTTAATTTATGATACAATCGACCATAAATTTTAGTTTAAGGAAAAGAAATGCGTATTTTAATAGTAGAAGACGAAGTAACGCTAAATAAGACGATTGCTGAGGGGTTGCAAGAGTTTGGTTATCAGACAGATAGCTCTGAAAATTTCAAAGACGCTGAGTACTACATCGGCATCAGAAACTATGACTTAGTTTTAACTGACTGGATGCTTCAAGATGGTGACGGCGTTGATCTTATAAACATTATAAAACATAAATCTCCACGCACCTCAGTTGTAGTTCTTTCTGCAAAAGACGACAAAGAGAGCGAGATAAAAGCACTTAGAGCTGGCGCTGATGACTACATCAAAAAACCATTTGATTTTGATATTTTAGTAGCTAGACTAGAGGCTAGACTACGCTTTGGCGGCACAAATATCATCAAGATAGACGAGCTTATCATCAACCCTGACGAAGAGAAGATCACATATCTTGGTCGCGACATCGAGCTAAAAGGCAAGCCATTTGAGGTACTAACTCACCTTGCAAGACACTCAGATCAGATCGTATCTAAAGAGCAACTACTTGACGCTATCTGGGAAGAGCCAGAGCTCGTAACTCCAAACGTTATCGAGGTCGCTATCAACCAAATCCGCCAAAAAATGGACAAACCGCTAAATATTTCGACAATAGAAACTGTTAGAAGACGCGGATATAGATTTTGCTTTCCCAAAAAAGCTTAAGAAATAGATTTATACTGCAATTAGCATCTGGTGCGATGATGCTAATTGCCGTTGTTTCGGTGATGCTCTATCACTACATAAGAGTCACCGTTTTTCAAAGCGTAGTTAGTGAGCTAAACCAGCAAGCCACAGCTTACAAAAACAATCCACAAAATTTCAATCCTAACAATCTAAAAACTTTTACTATAGGAATCCCAAACAAAACTCTAGCCACCGTAAAAGCAGGAGAGCTTAAAGGTGAGAAGCCCTACCTTGTGATGCAAAAGATAAAAGATAAGAGCATAACCACTCTAACAACAAGGCTAGATGAAAGCAGCTACTTAGTCCTCGAAAAGGATACCTCACTTCAAAGCCAGATAGTCGAAGAAATTTTTATAGATATTATAATCGTAAATGTCACAGCGATACTTTTGGTGCTATTTTATGCACTATTTTTATCAAGAATGCTTTTAATACCTATAAAAATTTTAAGTCACAAGCTTACAAATTTAGATGAGAAATTTCTAAAAGAGATCGATATCAAAAGCTTGCCAGACGAGTTTTTACCACTTGGCAACAGCATAAATAGGCTAATTGCTCGCATACAAACTTTCGTTTTATACCAAAAAGAGCTCTTTGTAGGCGTGGCGCACGAGCTAAAAACTCCGCTTGCCGTCATGAAAACCAAAAACGAAGTGACACTTTTAAAACCACGCGAGAGCGAAAAATACATAGAAGCGCTAAAATCAAACAACGAAGCGATCAACGGCATGAACGCTATGATAGGCTCAGTCCTTGAGATCGGTCGTCAAGAGGGCGCGCAGTTTGAAGAGCCAGTAAATACCGACGTGATCGCATTTTTGAAAAAACTAGGCAAAAACTACGAGGTGCTCGCAAAAGGTGAAGAAAAAAATCTCGCACTCGATCTAAAACCTGAAATTTTTAACCTAAATATCCAAACCAGCCTACTAACTCACATCGTGCAAAATTTCGTCCAAAATGCTATCAAATTTTCTCCAAAAAATAGCACGATTACGATTAGCTCAAGGCTTGAAAAGAGCAAATTTATCATCGAGGTTGCCGACGAAGGCGTGGGCATAGACGAGAGCAAGGACTTGTTTGCTCCATTTAAAAGATACGGCAACAAAGGTGGTGCTGGACTTGGACTATTTCTCGCAAAAGGCGCAGCACAGGCACTTGGCGCTGAGATATCTATCAAAAATAGAGAGAACACAAACGGAGCAGTTGCAAGCCTCGTTTTAAATTTAAAAGGATAAAAAATGGCAAAGAGAACCGCAGTGATCGATCTTGGCTCAAATTCTATGCGTATGGCGATATTTGAGCGCACATCACGCTTAGCATTTTTTATACTAGCTGAATATAAAACCAAAGTGCGACTAGGCGAAGGCGGATACGGCTCAAACAACGAAATTTCAGAAGCTTCAATGCAAAAAGCCATCAAAGCTTTTGGCGAATTTGATAGCATCATAAAAAGTTACAAATGCTCCAAAGTCCTATGTGTCGGCACTTCAGCGCTTAGAGATGCTCCAAACTCAGGCGTTTTGATCTCTCTTTTAAGAAAAAAACTTGGCATAAATTTAAAAGTAATTGACGGCAAAGAAGAGGCTACTTTTGGAGCGATAGCGGCTAAAAATTTGCTTCACAATCTAGCTGAGTGTGTCACTATCGATATCGGCGGAGGCTCGACCGAGCTTGCTAGGATAAGTAACGGCAAGATTGCCGATGTCCTCTCGCTTGATATAGGCACGGTTAGGCTAAAAGAGCTATTTTTTGATAAGAAAAATTTAAACAAACTACCCAAATTTCTATCACAGATCTCGACGCAGATAGATGAGCGATTTAAGTGCCCAAATTTAATAGCCATCGGCGGCTCTTTAAGAGCGATCTCATCGGCCATAATGAGCAAAAATTTATATCCGCTCTCATCACTGCATGGCTTTTGCTACAAGCTTAGCGACGAGCAAGCCTACATCGAGAGCATCGCAAACGTTAGCGTGCTTGAACTAAATAAATTCCCTATAAAAAAAGATAGATATGACACTATTAGAGAGGGCGCACATATATTTTTAGCCCTTGCCAAGGCGCTAAATGCCAAAAATGTCATCACAAGTGGCGTTGGCGTAAGAGAGGGCGTCTTTTTAAAAGACTTTTTGCGTCCAAGTCTTAAATTTCCAGAAAATTTTAACCCAAGCGTCAAAAGCCTGCAAGACCGCTTCATTCTCTCTTGCAACAAAGCCGTGGCAAGATACGCAAAGGATATTTTTGTGGCGCTTAAAAAGCTTCATGGGCTAAATGAGAGCTATCTTGAGACGCTGCTAATTGCTGCAAAGCTCCACAACATCGGTCAAGAGATAGGCTTTTACGGCGATCACAAAAACTCAGCCTATATCATACTAAATGCCCTAAACTACGGCTTTTCACACGAGCAAAAGACACTAATAGCCGCAGTCATCGGCACAAATGGCAAGAAAAATATTTATGAGTTTGAAAAGTATAAAAATTTATTACCAAAGGCTGAGTGTGTAAGGTGGCTAAGCTTCATCCTTGCACTAGCCAAGGCACTTGATATAACCTGTGAGAAGTTAAATTTAAGCTTTGAGTTTAGCGGGCACACGCTAAAAATAGAGGGCGCAAAAGAATTTGCCATGGCAAAAGAAGAGATAAAAAAGATCGCAAAACCTGAAATTTTTGCCATTTCGTTTGTGTAGATCAAAAAGTTAGCGGTCAAATTTATAAATTTATTTTCTAAAAATAGGGGGTGGGTAAAGGCTTCTATTTTGCTTTGTAGGCTTGCAATGCAAGTCAGATACGAAATTCGTACACCTTGCCCACTCTTTTTATCCTTCGGCACATGTTCAAAATATGCAATAGTGCCAAAGTGCCATGTTCTTAGTGTGAAACAAATTTTAAAATTTCATGAACGAGTAATTTCGGCTCTAAAATTTGAGCTAAGCTGTAAGCGAAGCCAAATTTTAGTAGTCAATTCTTGCTAGTGAATGGAATTTTAAAATTTACAAAATAGCAAATTTCTCTTTTAAAAATACAGACTTTAAATTTAAAAACTCTTTTATCCAAAAGGGAGACAAGGGGACTCGAGCTTTGCTTCGCAGGCTCGCAACTGCATAGCAGACACGAAGCCGTCCCCTTATCCC
>NZ_PPCH01000028.1:0-1611 GCF_002913765.1 Campylobacter concisus
TAGAGATCGCGCACGCTAGCTATATCGAGGTCAAACGCGCGGGCTCACAAGCACTACTTTTTACAAATCCTATCTGCAAAAAAACTGGGCGTAAATTTGCCCCAGTGCTTACAAATATCTACGGCTCGAAAATGGCGCTTGAGCTGATATTTGGCGTGCAGCCTGATGAGATCGCAGCTGAGATAGAGAAGCTTTTAAAGCCCAAAAAACCTGAGAATTTTAAAGAGAAGCTTGACTTTTTGGCCTATCTTTTTAGCATGAGAAAGATTTTTACAAAAAGGCTAAAAGGTGAGGGCGAGTGCCAGCAGGTCAAATTTATTGGCGAGCAGGCCGATCTTTTGAGCCTGCCTGCGCTAAAGACGTGGCCGCATGACGGAGGTACTTTTATCACGATGGGGCAGGTCTATACGCAAAGCCTAGATGGAGCGCTGCAAAATTTAGGCATGTATAGACTGCAAATTTATTATAAAAACCGCCTTGGCATGCACTGGCAGATCCACAAAGACGGCGCAAATTTCTTTCACGAGTACAAGCGTGCGGGTCGTAAGATGCCAGTCTCTGTGGCGATCGGCGGCGATCCACTCTATATATGGTGCGCTCAAGCGCCGCTGCCAAAGGGCGTCTTTGAGCTGCTACTTTACGGCTTCATCCGCAAAGAGCCAGCAAAGCTTGTAAAGTCGCTAACCAATGAAATTTACGTCCCGCACGACGCCGACTACGTGATAGAGGGCTTTGTCGATACGACTAAGAGCGAGCTTGAGGGGCCATTTGGCGATCACACCGGCTTTTATACGCCAGTTGAGCCGTTTCCAGTGATGGAGGTCACGGCGATAACTAGCAAGCAAGACCCTATCTTTCACGCGACCGTGGTTGGCAAGCCGCCGCTTGAGGATAAATATATGGGCTGGGCGACTGAGCGCATTTTCTTGCCGCTTTTGCGAACGACCGTGCCAGAGCTACTTGACTACAATATGCCTGAAAATGGCGTCTTTCATAACCTTATCCTAGCCAAGATCAACGCCCTTTATCCAGCACACGCAAAGCAGGCTATGCACGCGTTTTGGGGAGTTGGACAGATGAGCTTTGTAAAGCATGCGATCTTTGTGGGTAGCGATGCACCAGAGCTAGCAGAATACGACAAATTTGCGGACTTTGTGCTTGATAGATTTGGCAGCGAAAGTGTACTGATAAGCCAAGGTGTGTGCGATCAGCTCGATCACGCCAGTCCAAACTCGTGCTTTGGCGGCAAGCTAGGCATCGATGCGACGCAAGACTTTTGCAAATTTACCCCTGCGGTTTTAAGCAATGACGAGCTTTTGGCTAAATTTCAAAGTATTTCGCCAAATGTTAAGGAGCTTAGGCAGTTTAAAAAGCAGAGTAAAACGCCTATTTGTGTGATTAAATTTGAAAAAGATCGCCCTGTAAAAGAGCTCTTTTCTAAGCTTTTGGAGTTTAGAGAATTTTTCAAGCTTCTAGTCGTCGTAGATATGCAAAACTACCTAGAAAACCCATATATGCTGCTTTGGCGCGTGACAAATAACATAGATGCCTTGCGTGATATCTATATAGATGGCGAAAATTTCTGCGTGGATGCGACGAGCAAGAGTGAGC
>NZ_PPCH01000029.1:0-469 GCF_002913765.1 Campylobacter concisus
AACAATAGGCAATCCAAAAGTTAGATTTGTAGAAGATACAAACAATGACGGTGTTTTAAGCGTTGCTGAAGTAGCTGCTATAAAAGATGGCAAAGCTCACTGGGTTATCGACATCCCAACAGATGGTAGCGTAAAAGCTGGCGATGTGATCCAATCAATCGATGGCAAAGGTAATTGGGTTAAATTTGTTGAGATTACTGATGAGATGATCAAAGATGGTAGATTTGAAGCTACATTTAATGTTGGTATCAACAAATTAAAAGATGGAAAATATGAGACTCCAGAGTATAGATTTGCTGATGAAGCTGGCAATGTTAGCGACTCATCAAAAGCTACACTTACACTTGACAGCGAATTTAGCAGAAAACCAAGCAACCCAGAAATTAAATTCCCAGAAGATACAAACAAAGATGGCAAAATTTCTGATGATGAAAACAAAGCTGGTGACAAAGATGCTGGTAAAACAACA